>NZ_JBSVEM010000001.1:0-563272 GCF_056312285.1 Pseudoalteromonas sp. ABE4_541 | reverse complement strand
CGAATTGACTATGAAGTCACTCAGTTACATTTGAGACTCTAAATTTGTTTGCATCCTCTAGCAATGCTAGATTTTGCTGTTAGAACTCAACCTGTACGAGTGCCCACACAGATGATTGCTTCATATTTTTAAAGAACGTTTCGAAACTGTTTGTTGTTTCGAGGGATGTGCATTCTAAGCACTCCCGATTTTTTGTCAACACTTAATTCGAAGTTTTCTTAGTAAGAAGTTTCAAGTTTAAGTTTTACTTGACCCTGACTCGTTTCGTTTTCGCTTTAGTGCGTAGCGCTCCGTGTCAGTGGGGTCGCATTATAGGGCGGCGAATTAAAAGCGCAAGCGTTTTTCTTAAGAAAAACACACTTTTTTTAATCCTTTTTACCTATACACATTTGCACACCAAGGCCACACAACTTACCCACAAAAATCTGTGGATAAGTAACTCTTTGTCGGTGTTTAAAAGACTCTTCTTTTTATATGTGTTAGATTACGCGCCCTGATTTATTCGTTCATATATAAGTAGGCTTTGTAGTTATGGCTGATTTTTTAAACTTTATTAGTGGATTACTTTGGGGACACGTTCTCATCTATCTATTAATAGCAGCAGGTTTGTTCTTTACTCTTCGTTTAGGCTTCATTCAATTTCGTCAATTTCCATACATGGTCAAGGTAATGGCAAATAGTCGCAGTGGCGCTGACACTGGGATCTCCTCTTTTCAGGCTTTCTGTACTTCGTTAGCTGCACGCGTTGGCACAGGTAATATGGCTGGTGTCGCAGTGGCGCTTTATTTAGGTGGCGCAGGTGCCATATTTTGGATGTGGCTTATTGCACTTATCGGTATGGCAACGAGCTTTGCAGAAAGTGCTCTCGCTCAGCTTTATAAAACGAAAGATGACGAAGGTAATTATCGTGGAGGCCCTGCTTATTATATGGAATATGGTTTGGGCAAACGCTGGATGGGTGTATTGTTTTCCCTGTGTTTGATCCTTGCGTTTGGTTTAGTATTTAATGCAGTACAAGCCAATTCAATTGCCGCAGCGTTTGAAGTCGCTTTTAACGTTCCCAAGTACGTAATGGGCATAGTGTTAGTTATTGGTTCTGCATTCATCATTTTTGGTGGTCTAAAAACAATCTCTCGCTTTGCTGAACTTGTTGTGCCGTTTATGGCCCTCGCCTATTTGTTAGTTGCACTATATATATGTGCAACTAACGTAGAATTACTACCCAGTGTGTTCAAGCAGATAATCTACAGTGCTTTTGGTATTGAACAAGCAGGCGCTGGCGCAATTGGCTATGCAGTCACGCAAGCGATGATCCAAGGTATTAAACGCGGTTTATTTTCAAACGAAGCTGGTATGGGTAGCGCCGCAAACGCCGCAGCAACAGCAACACCTAACCCTAACCACCCAGCATCACAAGGTTATGTGCAAATGTTGGGCGTATTCGTCGATACTATTGTGATCTGTAGTGCAACCGCTGCGCTCATTTTATTATCTAATCAGCTTGTGCCTGAATCTGGCATTACTGGTATTGCGCTCACACAAGCCGCATTAGTTGAGCATGTTGGCGAATGGGGCGCGACTTTTATTGCGATTGCGATTTTGTTCTTTGCCTTCACTTCGATTGTTGCGAATTACTCATATGCGGAAACCAACTTAATGTTCTTGGAACATAACCATCAACACGGCATGCTTATTTTCCGTTTA
Organism: Pseudoalteromonas sp. ABE4_541; assembly: GCF_056312285.1. NCBI lineage: Bacteria > Pseudomonadati > Pseudomonadota > Gammaproteobacteria > Alteromonadales > Pseudoalteromonadaceae > Pseudoalteromonas > Pseudoalteromonas sp. ABE4_541. The sequence goes on along the minus strand of NZ_JBSVEM010000001.1, from coordinate 561,568 downwards.
TGTGTGTTGGGCATGGTAATGTTTGGTGCTGTAGGAGAGCTAGGTATTATTTGGACCATGGCCGATGTATCAATGGGTATGATGGCGATAGTAAATGTTGTTGCGCTGTTCATGCTTTCTGGCTTTGTAATTTGGTTATATAAAGATTACAACCAGCAATTAAAGTCAGGGATAGAGCCTGTATTTGATCCTGATACGAACCCAAAAATGAAAAAAACGCTGCCTAAAGGGAGTTGGGTTAAATAGCCATATAATAAATTGACGCTTATAGGCTAACAAGCTCATGGGGTATTCATTTGCAATGAAGATGATTGCAAATGAATACCTTTTATTAGTTTGGCTTACCACCTTCGGGTGTGGACGTAATATTTAATCCGACAATAAGAAATTTGGCCTCTTCAGGCGCGACCGCTCTGTGCTCTACCCCTTTGGGCACAATAAACATATCGTCTGGAAGCAATTCAACTACTTGATCCCTTAGTTCAATATTCAACAACCCTTCATAGAGAATGAATAATTCATCTTGATCATCATGCTTGTGCCAGTTTGTTGCCCCTTGACCCTTAGCTACTTTATACAATTGGCCATTCGCTTCACCTAGTGTTTGCTGTGACCAATACTCATGCACTCCCGCAAGCGACTCGCGAATATTAACTTTACTTCTCACTTCTTAAATCTCATTTTTTGTTATTCAAAGTAGCGGGAAGCACTATCACTTCCCATTTAAGCCATTAAGGTTTTACGCGAGGTTTTGCATCAAACTCAGGAAAGGCAGGATACTCATTTAGTAATGTTTCGGCAGGAAAGGAAATCACAGTTCTTGCATTTACTTTAATCTCACCTTCTGTTTTGTCATCCAGCAAAATGGTTGCCAATACCAGACCTTCACCAAACTCTTCGTTACTTAACAAGCTCTGTAGTCTAAAACCATCATCGTCAGCAATTGCGGGAACACGTGAACGATAGTCAATCACAATTTCTCTTTTCGGCTTGCCGCGCTTATTGGTGACAAGAATATTGTAGTTACCATATAAAAGCATTTCACCCTGACGTGCTACACGACCAGAAAACTCACCACCAAGTGTCACACCTTGCGGATCTGTAATAGATAGACTGAAGCCACCATCTCGTACAATCCACCCCTCATCTTGCGCCTTCATACCTGTTGCTATATGTAGACGATACTGAAAATCCGGGTTTAAAGTAAAGGAGCCAAATGTTGCTCGATTATTGGCAACCAAATCCTCTACATTTAAGCCAAAACGTTCCCAGAAAAATGCTTTCGCTTCGTCTTGTACTTGTGCTATTTGTTCATCAGTGCGACCCATAATGACTTTTTGGAAAAAGTCACCGTCACATAGCAAGCCTTGACAACCAATCACACCAGGTCGCGGCTCAGGGTTATGCGCATCAATTGTTCCAGTACCCATCAATACCATGACAGACTCAAAACCATCGGGTGTAGTCACACCTTTTTTTGCCAAAGCTACATTGCTACACAAAGCAAAACATGATGCTGCCAATATAGTCAGCAATTTATTTGGATTTCTCATTTATACTCCTTTAATAGATTTTTCTTTTTTAGTTCAAATGGCTAATCGATTTCCGCCGTAACTTGATGCCGTTCAAAATAATGGACTTGTTTTAATAAGCGGAAAATTTCCACGGGTTTTTTCTCCCCGGGTTTTATGTATTTGGGAAACAATAATGCGCCGTCTATTGCGACGGTGAATGGTGTATCTGACTGCGAATAACCTATCACCTGCCCTTGTTTCACTAATTCAAAATTTTTTAGTCCAGGTTTTAATGAAATGTATTGCTCTGGATATGCTTCAATATGCGCCCAAGTCCACATGGGGTTCATTGAACTAGGGTGATGAGCCTGAATAGCCGCCCATTGCTCTACTGCCAAAAGTGCACGGCTTGCGCACTTAAGACCAAATTCTATTCCTTCTTCATCATATCCTTTTTGACTGATCTCTAAAGCGATGGATACACAGCCACTGTGCGTGCCAAATTCATCACAACGCATCCCTCCCATTTTTGCAGCCGTACTTTGCTTATGTGTGATAACAGGGATCGTTGGCGCGATAAAATTGGCAAACAAAGCCGCATTGTCATTGTAGTAATAAACAAAGAACGGGGAACTTGTTGGCTCGATTGTTTGATGAAAATCCAGCACAAATCTAGAGCGCTTTAAAATAGGCTCAATTTCTTTAGCCCTTTTTTGCTCAATACTCTCACCCTGTGTCGACATGTAAGAACGATTAATATCTCGTTCAACAAATCGCTTGCTTACTTTAGCCGCTTCAACGTTACCCAGTAGCAACGCAATACGCTTATTAACAACCAACGCACCGCTTGCGATTTGAGCACACAAGCGATTTAGAACAACGATGCCACCGACTTCGTCACCATGATTAAGCGCCAAGATTGTTAAATCTACAACATCATCTGTATTCATTGAGTCATGCGGTAAAATCAACATACCCCATGCATCTATTCGCCTAACTTGATAGGCGCCAAGCTTATGAGTATTCAAATTTCTTTCAAAAGTAGCTAATTCATCAACAATACGCTTATCCATAAGCCCTCTCGGAAAGTTTATCTATCATGCTATTTTTATTGGCGTCGAAATAAGATTTGGACACTTCATACAGATATGCGTCTAGTGGTTGCTTAAATATAGGGAGTTCATATTTGCATTCCGACAGTTTTTTTATACCCAAAAACTGTTTGAGTTTATTGGCCCCTACATTGGTTTTCGGGGTCTTAAACAGGATGCGCTGCAATGCAAAATGGTCAAAATACCATTGCATCGCCTTGATGTAAGAAACCTTGCCTATTCCCTTGCCTCGATATTCATTCGACCAGATGTTTGCATGCATTACCGCACTGGCATCACTGGCAATATCAGTAATTTCATGCACCCCAATTGCCTTACCGTCGATTTCTATTGTCACTAATGTGCATTTGTGCGGCATTTTGTCGAGTACGTATAATAGCTGCTCTTTCATTTTATGCGCCGCAGCCAAACGATTGCGGTCCACGCCAAGTACATCTAAAAAGGTATTACTTGGGTTGTGCCAATAATCTAAGTGCATATCTATATCGGCATGGTTGAACGCTCGTACATTCACTCGTTGCCATAAATTATCCATGGTATGTCCTTATTGTTTTGCCTTTTTATGCTGCTGTAGAAGAGATCACGGCATTAAGTGTATTGAAGAACTGACTAGGCGAATTCAAATACTCTAAATGCCCGCCTGGCATATTGATCTGTTGGCATTGTCGATGCTTTTTACTGCGCGTCATCCACATGTGTACCTCATCAGGTACAACGAGTGAATCATCTTCCCAAGCCATCGTATGAATTGGAATATCAAGCTTAAACTCGCTATCTATCTGCCAATCTTCTTTGCAACGAATGTCTGCGAGTAAATAAGGTAAAATCAACTCCATGAGCTTTTTGTTTTCAGCTTGCGCTGGACTCAAGTAACCCCTGCGCATAAATGTATCAAGTACCGCTGACATATCTGCAATATCTATCGTATTTAAAAGTTTTACTTTTTCTAATGCGCTGGCCGATAAGATAAGTTTCTTGGGGCTATTCACACTGTTTTTCTTGGCACACAATGCAGCTATTTCATAGGCTAAAACGGCACCAAAGCTATGGCCAAATATGACGGTTGGTAACTTGGGGAGGTCATCGATCGCTTTAACAATATGTTCAACTAAAACGTTAATATCAGTAATAGGGGCTTCCTTTATGCGTTCACATCGCCCTGGCAAAGAGACCGCAATAACGTCTACTTGGCTGCCAAGGTGTTTATGCCACTGAGTAAAGTCAACGTAACTTGATCCGGCATGGCCACAGCATATGAGCCTAACGTTCCCACTTTGCTGCTCAGCATTTAGAGGCTTTAACCACATTACATATTCCTTGTTATATAGCGCGCTAAATCAGAGAGTGTTTCGCAGCTGTAGTATTCTTGCATAGGTAAAGACAATGAAAATTGTTCCTCAATCTGGCTCACCAGCATGACCGCTTGCATTGAGTTTGCGTTTAAATTGGCGATACCTGTGCTTAAATTTAGTTCAGTGTGTTCATCCATTACGGTTTTAAACACGGCAACGAGCTTTTCTTCTATCTCCATGTGACATCCTAGTTTGCTTACAAAAATAAGTAGCGGCTCTGTGAATTAAGCCGCTATATTTGAATAGTTTAATTTCGATTATTTCTTCGAAAAATCAAAACCACTTAAGCTTGTATCAAGGATACGGTTATGGCTTTCATCTCTGTTACCTGATACAGAAATAACACCGTATTTTTCAAGCGATAGCTCACTGCCGTACTCAACGACCTTGTCGGTATCCGGATAAATTTTTACTGACGCAGGAACATAGCGTGCAGCAAAACCCAATCTTGTTTGGTCTTTTGTAATATTAGGCAAAGACGAGTGCATTAGCGTTGACCAGAATATAACGAATTGGCCCGCTTTCATTTTGATTGGCACAGCTTGAGATTCATTTGGTTTCCAATCAGGATCTTTTTGTAAATTACGATAGTCGTAACCAAAGAAGCCTCTTTTTACGCCGTCTTTTTCTAACGCATTCACTTCGTCTGGCGTATATTGCATCTCTTTCGACTCGTCATAACACATTTCTTCATGTGTACCAGGAATGAAGCATAAGCAACCGGCCTCTTCAGGCACATCTGTTAGTGCCGTCCAAACGGTGATCGCGCCACCAAAGTCGCTATCTCCAGGCCATTGGATCTGCGGCGCTCCCGATGCATGCGCAAATGTATCAGCCTGATGCCAATCTGTTCCCTCATCACCAGGATACTTAGGGAACATTTCAGAGCGCCAACAGATCAGATCCGGACCCAAAACTGAGTTTACTTTATTAACAATAATTGGATTAATAACGTGCTCACTAAGCTCATCAATATCCAAGTGGCGGTCATAACCTGAAACAACACTTGTATGCTCTAAATCATATGCTGCATTTTTTCTATCGAATAATTTCGCTCGAATTTTACGATATTTTTCTAGTATTTCTTCTCTATCGTATAAATCAAATGGACCAATATAGCCATTCTCTCTCATTTGCTTTAGTTCATCTTCCGTTAGATAAAAACTCATTCCGACCTCCTTATTTTTATGCATTAGCGCTTTGGTATAACTCAACCCAACCATTTAAAGTTGAATTAATCATTAATTCTGATGTTTCAACAGTACGTTCAAGTGCTTCTTCAACTGCCATTTGTAACTTAACTACCGCTAAAGAACTAATACCAGCAGAGAAAAAATCTGTATTTTCATCAATTTCTACATTATTGAATGTTGCTTTCGCTTGTTCTAAAACTATATTTCTGATTTCACTATTGCTATTCATATTAAACCTCCATAATTTCCTTTTTAGAAATTTTTCCATTCTTGTTTAAAGTTAAACTTTCTTTCACCTCGATATAATCTGGTAGCATATATTTTGATAAAAGAATGCTTAGATCCTTTTTAATATCTTGAACCTTTACGGGGGAATTAACAGTAACCAATACCGCAAGTGCATTACTGCCAATCAAATCTTTTTTAAGATAAACGAGTGCATTTTCGATATAAGGTAGTTGGTATAGCTTCTCTGTCACAAACTCCAAAGAAACGCGATACCCCCTAATTTTGACTAAATTATCTTCTCGCCCAACAAAATGGATAACGCCGTTTTTGCGTAAAACTTTATCACCCGTTCTGTAAATCAAACCTTCACCAATTTGTGCGTTGTAAAAAAATGCGCCTTTACTATCTCGCTCTCCCAAATAACCCAAAGCCACGCCCTCACCTAAGGCGTAAAGAATGCCAACTTCTTCTTCACCCACTGGTGCTAACTGATCATTTAGGATGGCAACATGAGTTCCTTTAATTGGGTTACCAATAGGCACATTGTCACTTGGCAGGTTATTAATATCCATTTCATAACAGCAGGTAAATGTTGTGTTTTCCGTGGGGCCGTAGCCATTGATAATTTTCAGTTCTGGGCACGCTTTAATCACGGCATTAATCACCGAACTACTTAATACATCTCCGCCAGCAAGAAGCGCACGTAGCCCTTTGAAGATAAATGGCTTATCAGCACCTATCATGTGAAACAACCCAGATGTAAGCCATGCTAGCGTTGCTTTTTTTGCGCCAAGGTTGCGGATAAACTTAGTTGGATTAAATTCAGGGCCATCAATTATCAATCGAGCGCCATTAAGCAAAGCTCCCCATATTTCAAATGTCGCAGCGTCGAATGAAATGTCAGCAGTCATGTAAATAGCGTCTTGTGGCACAATATTTACAAAGTCGGCATCAACAACCAAACGTAATATCGCTCTATCTGGTATTTTTACACCCTTTGGCGCCCCCGTAGATCCAGATGTGTACATCACATAACTACAGTCCTCTTTCGACCTTTGTGGCCAATTAGGCTCGCTACAAATAGGCGAATTACTAAGTAAATCAAAGTTGAGTACATCAATATTTGATAAATCTGAACACTCATCACTATCCGTGATCAGGTACTTCGCTTGCGTTTCTGCAATCATAAATTGCAGCTCGCTATGGCTGAGCTTATTAGAAACCGGTAAGTATGTAGCGCCCACCTTTAGGATCGCCAATATACTAATAATAAAGTCGGGTGAACGCGCTTGCTTAACAAACACAATATCGTGCGCAGCAACACCTTGCTGTAACAAAGTCCCTGCGACATGCTCGACATTTTTAGCAAGTTGTTTGTAACTAATTTCACGCTGTTCGGAATCAATTGCAATACGCTCTGGATGAGCTAATACAATGTCATTAAACCGCTTGATCACATTGCTGGATGAGAGTTTCATTTACCAAATCCTTTTTCACTTGCCTCAATAAAGAAGAGCGCCTACAAAATGCGTAATGATCACCATAATCAGCCTGAAGCAACTCGGCTTGAGGTAGGTATTCACATAGCAGTTCTGAAGGAGCTGTACCGACGTGTAAGTCCTGATCTGAGCTGTAGACATATGTTTGCTTTTTGATTTTGCGCGCACATGCCAAATAATCATGACTAATAAAATCAACGTAATTCAGTGCGTAACGATGTAACAGCACGCCACTAAAATAGGGCTCGTTAAAGTAACTCGCCTCTTTTGCAACCGGTTTGGCTGATTGCGCTCCACGCATTTTGGTACTCAATAAAGTACTCAACTGCACGCTTTTAGCCGCCATTTTTAATATGGTATCTACTTCATGATAATGCTCGGGCACAATCGCTTTGTCGCTTAACACATATTCGCCACAGACCAGATACAACGCTTGATAATTATCGTTTTGTGCAGCAAAGCTCAGGGCGACAGCCGCACCGGAGCAATAGCCCACCACATATGGGTCTTGTAGATCAAAATGAGACTGCAATGCCTTTAGATCTGACACATGCCCCTTCATGTTCACTGCGCTATCATCCACTTCATCATGCTCATCAAGAATGTGCCTGCTTCTCCAAGTAAACACATTGAATTGATCTTGCATTAACTCCATAAAGCTATGTGCAGCATCTAGTTTCGCACCAAACGGCAGCACCAAAATAATATTCGGTTTGGCAGGGTCTATCGTTGAGTGCGCACAATGAATAGGCATGCCTTGGTTATCCAACTTACTTTTGAACATATTAGGCATACTCAGTCAAATATCCGCCAGCCATCTTGTTTGATGAAAAACGAACCAATCGTTTTCCTCAACGAATCACAAGTCTGGATCCCGTGCATTTTTCGACAATTGAAAATACACAACTCACCCTCTTCAGGCTTTATTTCCATGTGATTATACTGATTAAGAAAGTCTAAAGCTTCAGCCTCATCTTGGTTATACAAGCTAATAAAATCATCTAGCTTATCTCGACTCGGCGGAATGTAATCCCACATAACAAATCCAGCATCGTTATCAGAATTTTTCACCGTAATAAATGCCGCTGTTTGCTTATAATTGTCTTTTATTGGCCACTGCTCTTTTGCTCTTGCATAAGCGATTGAATCTGCATGTGGAGGAAAGCTAAAGTGCTTTTCATTCGATGGTGGATATTCTCGTTGTGATGCGATCAACATTTCGCGTTCAGCTTCAACTTCAAGTGTTCGTGCGTTAAGGCCTTGCTCGAAAAATGTGTAATATTGTGTTTGTTTTAGCGCAGCATTAACCACTTTTGCTGAGTCAAAATAAATTTGAGAAGTTGCATCATACTCCTCGCTTGATGCGCGCTGTAGTTTTCCTAATGTCATGCCACTGGTCGTAATGCCACTGTAGTAACGGTGGTGATTCATATCTAATTCACTTTGTTGGCCCCACCAAGAACCGATCCCAGATTCTGTTTCTACTTTTAATAGAATGACATCGTGCTCAGATTCATGAACTAAGTTAAAGGCTTCTTCCAATGACAATTGCTTCTGTGAAACATTTCCCACTAAATCATAAATTCTTGCTCTATATTCCTTCATAACACTCTCTCTTTTATTACAGAAATTAGCTAAAAAACAATGATATAAATTTATTCATATCCTTAAATGTCATCTAAACCAAAAAAACAAAATTAAAAACAAAAACAAAGCCTTTTCACGTCAAAACTGGGCAATAAAAATCAAACCAAAATATTAATTTAAAACACACCCAAGAATTCTCGCATTTAAATTAGGCGCTAGAATGTACCTTTTAGGTAAAATTTTCAACTCGATTTATTGCAGCAAAATGAACTTAGCTTGAAGGTTAGAAATAAAAAATAAAAACCCAAAAAACACAACAAACCACATAAAACAAAAACAAAACAAACGCCGACAACCAACTGAAAACAAATAATTAAAACTCAGATCGAAACAGACTTTAAAACAACACACTATTGTTAAAAACAAACAAAAACCCGTTTTGGAAACATAAATTACCGATTTTAAAAACTCAAAACAAAACACATTAATTTGCAACAAAAGAAACAGAAAAAATTAAAAATCGAATTAATAAAAGTGATTGATATCCATTTTAAATGGCACAGACAGAAGATATAATTCACAACAATTGAACAATGAAAAATCAGGAGATGCAATTTAGTCAACATTTAAAAATTTATAAAAAGCAAAATAACTTTTTGTCATATGGTATTACAAATTTGATACACATCATTTACAGAAACAATTAAATGACAAGATGATGAAATATCTGTAATGCTTATACTGTCATAGCCCACTTTGCCCCTCATTCGCACTTAACCTTTTGTATTTTGTCGACCTACCAGTGAATTTGGGTGCTGAATTTAGATACAGAGAAGGAGTAGGTGAAAATCAAACACGCACTTTGCTCTTAAAACAAAGCGACTTTTCTCGCTGATATGGGATTACTGATGAAGTGTAATAAAAAAAGATTAGTTATGCTCCCGTCACCCTATCTAACAAAAAGCATTAAATTTTAGATAAATGCGCATTAAACATCCAAACAGACCGCTAAACTATTGCCTTTGAAAAAAAAATCATTATAGTGAGCAGCAAGTCGGCATATAGCGCAGCTTGGTAGCGCACTGTCATGGGGTGTCAGGGGTCGCAGGTTCAAATCCTGCTATGCCGACCAGCTTTTCCTTACCCTATTCAATAAGTTATATCATTTCCACGTCTTATTTTTCGCACTAAGCGTCAGCAATATCTAACTCTATATCGCACATTTATCGCACCATATTTATCTAAAATTATTTTCTCATTTTTAGGTTGGATTAGGAGTTGATTGGGGGGATATATAGGAAAACAGCTAATGGCACTTTACTTCACGCAGTAATCTCTAACTGGGTCTTCACATACTAGATGGGCTGTTGATAATGTAGGAGCTATAACACTCTACTATGTATGCAAAGGAAATATTTCTGAGATGAGTAACGACGTGACAAATAAATTGGAATTTAAACTCTATGAAAATCTGCCTTTTAAACAGTTGTTACAATTTGAAAGTGATAAAACTGTATATTTAGGCACCCCGTTCTATGGTTACTTTGGCCGCTTTTTTCTGCCTTTGCTTTATTTCATCACTTGATAACATAACTTTGGGCGTCGTACACAAGTATTCAGGGCGGTAGTCAAGTAAGCCTTCTAGGTATTCAGCTAGCGTGTCTTTTTTGTATTTGTAGAAAGTGCTTTTTGCCGTTTTTGTCAGTCCGTCTAACCCTTCGAGTGAAAAACCTATCAGCTCATCATTTATTTTTACCAGCTTTTCAAAAGCAGTGTCTTTATTTAAATGTTGCAAGGCAACAAATAGAATGAATGCTGTTTGTTAAAAAATAATCAGTATTGTGCAAGTCACAAACTTTGCTTATAGTGGGATTGCAAAACGTAAGGTATCAATTATTTATCAATCAGTTGGCATTCAATAATAACAACTCATATAAGGAATATGATTATGTCGGGCGACACAACTAAAGCCACCTTTGGCTCTATTCTAGAAAACCTCAAAGACACAGCCGTCGATTTTTCAACATTGACTGTAACAACTGCCACCGGCGATATTAACGCCGCACTTTCAAGTGAGGTAGAAGGTGATGATTTAAATAATGTGAACATGGAAGAGCTGTTCAAAAAAGCGGCAAAGGGTGAGATCACAAGCGGTATCACCATCGCTGCGATTGATAGCTATAAGTTAGACGGTGATGCTTTTATATTTAGAAGCAATACCGTGCCAAACGATGACATGAAAACACTTGAGCAAGCGCATAGTAATGCCGTGTTAGCGGGGCAAGCGCTCAGATCGGGGATTTTTGAAATTTTTAAAGACAGCATTCAAGGTTTGGTAAAAAAGTAGCAACGCCAAATCAATATATCCAATTCAGTGACTTAGATAAAGTTAACCAACACATAGAGCGACGATGCAAGGGATCAGTAACGCTGGGAGCGTACTTAAACTCGAACAAGAAATAGCCCGTGGTATTCAAGATGGTTATTTGCCGCATTTGCCAAATACTAAGCCAGGTAAAAACAAAATAGGCATGAATGATGAACTGCGCAAAGTGGTTATCGACAGGCTTGTACACCTGCAGTATTTGGATAGCCGAAGTAAAGTTTCTAACGCAAGGTTCACACAGGCCGTTCGTCAGCTGCAAAGAGAAGCTGGCCTGCACGAAGATGGTTGGTTAGGATTCCAGACTTGGCAGGCAATTCAGCAGGTATTTACCTTTGAAGAACCCACACAATTAGAAAAATGGCTAGATGATGAACGGCCCTGTGATTTTATGTTACGTGCCGCCTATGTTCGCCTACGTGCCCTAGGCATTATTGAAGATAGCCGAATGTTTTTTGCGCAGGCTGCGGTGAATGACAAAGATAACCCTCTGCCCGTCACCCAGCGCGAACAACAACTAAGAAGAACCACAGTGGATGCCGGTTTACGCAAATTCCATCAGTTACTACTTGCGTTGGCACTTGACGCACAAGATCTTCCTCAAGGTAATTCAATCACAGCCCCATTAATGGCGATGTTATTTGATCAAGATCGATTAGTTAAACTCGTTTATGAGCATCGCATAAAACTACGCGCACAGTTAATGAACGTGCCTTTGTATGAAGCGCAATCCGCAGATAAGCACGCGCCTGTATTGAGTCATGCATTGAGGTTTTTAGGCCATTTAGCGAAAATTGAGTTATGGCTGCACGGTTATCACAAAGGTAGTGACGACGACCCAGACAGTACCGTCATCAGCCCTGGTGATGAAAAGCTGATTATTTGCCGCACCTTGTCACAAAAAAGAACCAAGCTCGACAAACATGGCTTTAGCAGACCAAAAAGAGTTTCAAGTGCTGATAAGGTAAGACTCGGCGGCCTACTCTCATTAGCTCGCAGCTTTTTTAGAGAAGCCAGTGTTAATCGTCAGCGCATCGCCTGTTTACACTTGTCTTTAGCAAAAATGCGCCAAGCAATTTTTAATGGCCAAGTAACAAATGCACTAGTGATCATCGATATTTTAGTGTGTGCCCATGCTGAAGAAGAAGCTCTTGAGCCTTCACAACAAAGAGCCATAAACATGGTTAAAGTACTGAGTAATCAAGACAATAAAATTACAGATAAGGATTGGAAGTCTGTTGGTTTTGGTAACTTTTTACTCGATGGTGCCAAACGTATATGGCGCATAATAAAAGGCACGGTAGACTGGGTCGTCAATAAGGTGCGAACCATTGTTGGCAAACTCAGCGATACTGTGGTGCGGGTTTTAAAACTTGCTAAACAACTGGCCTTTAAAGGAATGTTGATTTTTGAGCGTGCAAGTGCCGCGATGTCAGAGGGCTTTAGTTTATTGTTTAATACACTTGTTTCTGGCTCCAATAAGCAAATAGCCATGAAGCGACAATGGGATATGGACTACTACGTCACGATTGACAAAAGCACAACTCAGCACACAATTGCGTCATTTGTGAGTGCGTTATCCATTAAAATTAAAGGCTTTGAATTTTCGGTTGTGCTTTTCAAACTCATTCATGACGTGATTACTTTGGTCAAAAAGCTGCTTGTGAATCCGATTTACGGCGGCCTGTCGTTATTTAGCTACCTTTTAACATTTGATGCCCATATTGATGAAAAGGACGCACAAATACTCCACCAGTCCTTAATGACGTGAGACGATAACAATATGGATAATTTAACAGCACGGTTCAAACATTGTGATTTAAGCCGCTTAGACATAGCGACAAGGGTCGACCAAGCGATAAATGATGGTTTCAGACAAGACGAAATCCTAGGCGTTTTAAACCAACTTGCCCTTGGTCTATCTGCAAGCAAAATTGTGCAACGTGTTGTTGATGCCCAAAACCTTTCAAATTTAGCTGCAAAAATGCGCGAACTTGAACTGGCGGATTATCGCTTAGCTTCTGAACAAGTACTTTCACAGCAATTGCAAAAAGGTCGCTCAGAGCAAGTATTACAAAAACTTGCTCATACTTTACGCCTCAATATTGATTTTCAATCTAAATACCCAAAAAAACTTGAGTTACCTTGTGAGCTATTTCTTAGCGAACGACTATATACACCTAATATGCTTAGAGATCTTAGACTACTATGTGAGTTGCTCTGGTATAAAAATTATCACAATTTAGAATTTGATTTAGAAGCAGAGCTACTTAATGAAGCAATTTCACCCGCTGTTATCAACGAATTTATAAGAACCTCTCAAACAGAAAAAATCACCACCGGCCATGGTAGTGATGAAGCATTGGCTTTACTGCGCAAAACCAAAAACCCGATTCTTTATCTGCGCTCATTTGAAGATGACCAAAAACAACCCAACCTGCTAGATAAAGCTAAAATAAAACTCGGCATGGGCACATCAGAAAAAACCATTGTCAAACAATTGCAAGCCCATGGCGAATTCATCGCACTGGGGGTACCCGGCGAGTCAGGGCAAAGAAAGGCAGAATCTGCGCGCTTATATCTTCCTCACGATAGCTGGCAGAATGTGGTTCGACACCTGCTTGTTAGAGCAAACAAAGTAATACTCAGAGTCAGTGACACCCCCGGCATATTGTGGGAGCTGAATGAATCATTAAAACTAGTTGAACCGCACAGACTTATTATTGTGACACCCCAAGCCAGTGAAGTTAAAAATCAAAGTTACCTCAAAGAGAGCATCATTCAAGCCATAAAACGCATTCATGGTAATGAGTTATCTAAAAACCACTGGCCAATGGTGTTAGCTTTTCAGGCAGATAAATTCCCCAAACATATAAGCAGCTACAAACACCTTCACATGGCGCTGTCGCACAGTGACGCAGAGCAACTCAACAAATTTTTAATCTAAGCTGATTGAGGTTCAGCGTTCCCAACCTCAAAAAAGCCAGCGCTAAACGTTTCAAGTACACCTGGAAACACATCAAACTTTAACCAAGCTCTGAGCAGTACTTCTTCTTTTGTTATTCCAGACATTTGTGCGTCATCAAGTAAATTTAACCACGCAAATCTATTAATATTATTAAATGGCTCTATTTCCTCCATAGGGGGTCCAAAATCTGGGAGTAAACTTGCTCTATCCTCATTTGAGGCCATATCTAAAGATTGAAACCCCGCTTTTTCTATTCCATGTTGCTTTAATTTTTCAATAAATTGCGCTCGGTTATTTGGTTGCGTTTTAACATCAACTAACAGCTGTTTGTAAATTTCATCATTCGTATCCAAACAGTGATAAAACTTATCAACCCCGACAAAAAGCATGGCCTTCAAACGCGCTTCTTGATTTATGATTGCCATATTTACTGAAGCAAGAGCATAATCAAACAATGCGTTAGCATCCTTTTTGCTAACACCTCTACTTATCAAATCATCCACAACGGACAGTTTGCAATCGTCAAGGTTACATGTAATACGAGGAATGATCATATCGAATAGTTGCGATGCACTCACCGGTAAATCACTTATCGTTTGTGTAAGCTTTTCCTTAATAACCTCTTTAAAGATGTCTTCACTTTTTAGCCCTTGTTCGCTACTCCTCAATATTAAAGCTGGTAAATCTAGCGCCTTAACTCTTGCCATATCTTCTAAATAAAGCGCTACAAACAACCTCTCTTCCAAATGCTCATCTTGATCATCTACCTGTGCCCCATTCTTTAACAGTAACCTAACTTTGGCTTGTTTTTCTTCAAGAATATCGTCTTCTTGACTTAATGCTGCCAGCAGTGGAGATAGCTCACCGTGATATTGATTTGGATCTGCCCCCTGACTCAGTAACACTTCCAAACTAGCACTGGTTGCTGCCGACGCTGCAATAACCAGTAAATCTATTGTTTCGTCATATATTTGTGCACTTAATTCAAGCTTTGCGCCGTATTCAAACAGCAGTTTGATAGTCTGTTTTTCTTGTTGCTTAATTGTCTCTAAACACGTCTCACCCATCGCCTCGATAAGCTCACTATTAATTCCTCGGGCAGCGATAAATAAAGGTGTTGCACCATTATTTGAAGGCGCATTGACATCGGCCCCCATGTCTAAGTACATTTTTACGAGATCGACACGCTTCAATATCAGCGCAGCCTTAAACCCATTCATGCCCTCTTCTGGAGAACTCACATCTTCAACATTGTGTTCAATAAGAAATTGTGACAAAGCCATATAATCATCACAGCCCGCCGCCAGCATTAAAAAAGGCGTGTCTGGTGAGTTTAATGACTGTAAATCAACACCTTTTTCAACTAACAGGCGCAAAAGTTCAATATGAGAATTAAAAATACATTCTCTAACAATCTCATTAATATAAGGTGACTCAAGTAGTGCGGGCCGATCTCCAAGTATCTTTAAAAACGCTTCTGTGCTTATTTCTTTGTGTCGGATAAGTGTGATTAACGCACTTTTTATTTTACTCGTGCTTTTATAAAGCATCGGCCCTATGGTTAGAGCCACAACTATCATGATCAATAGTATTTCTTCGCCTTGCATAATCACTTCCTTATCGACGTGTGTTGATGGTGCGCTATGACACTAATTTGCTCAAACGTTCAACGAGAGTAGTATTGGTCAGCAGTATTAACAAATACAAAATTGCGAATGTTAAAGGCACTAGTGTTTCCAGTGGACCCAAAGGAATGTGCTTTTTCCAGCTTTTACCCTCTCCAAGCGCATACCACTCGGCACGCCAAAACATCGAAGCGGGTAACTTTTCTTCTATTAAGCCAATCACTTGAAACTTAGCGGAGTTTAGGTTTCGATATGAGCGCAATAACACTGCCCACACAATACACATCAGTATTCCGGCAATGGAAAGTACATAATCATTATCTGATTTATTGGTAATAAAACCCACTATGGCTGTCAAAAATGCCGTGTTAAGTGTGGCAAAAAAAGTATTTGTCAGCCCTCGGCGGTTGCTTATCCGATCGGCCATTTCGACGTAAAGCTTATATTGCTCTAACAGATGATTTTGATAATGTGAGTCCGTATAGTTTTGTTCTGTGAGCGAATCGCTAAAAAGTCGTTTTTGTAATTCGTTGCCGTGCATACTAATCCTTTTACAAGTTACCATCCCAATTTACATTACCGCATAAAACAAAACAGTCAATCGATAATGGCATTGGCGACTAGGGTTAGTGAGCATTTTCTAAGCAGCGTATTTTACCACTTTCTTGAAATATAATATAAAATGCCATGGCGCTATTTTATTGCAAATAGCGCTTTGTTAATTTAAACGCATTTGTTAACGAGCTAATCACCAAACACCAATTTATTGTTATCTAAGTCTCGTACGTATGCTGAAAACTTTGGCCCCCGCTGCCTAGGCTCTCCTTCGCACTTTCCCCCAAGCTCCAGTGCCTTATAATAAAGCCTAGCAACCTCTTCGGCCGAGCCCACATTAAACCCTAGCATGGTCCCATTGCCATTCGTTGCTTGTTGTTCATCGAACGGTAGCGCAACAGCAAATGCGGCATCAACATCCTTGCCTTGCCAAAATGTCATGCGCTCATTTGCAAAAGTTTGTTTAAACTCAGTTTGCGCAAAAAGCGCATCATAAAAGTTAACTGCCGCTTTCATGTTGTTTGTACCAACAACAAAGTAGTTCATCTTCATTTTTGTGTTTCTCCATTAATTCTACTTACAAAATATATCCTATGATGCTGACAATGAATGTCAGTAGTAACAACACTTTCATTTCATACAACACTATGCCTGAAATGCGGTATTGACGACTTTTTGGTGGCTGACAGATACAAAAGTCGTTAGTATAGGGATTTTTGTTAATTATCAGTACGAAACGAAGACGCATATGAACTGTACAAGCTGTAACAACGGTAATTTAGTACCCAGCTTTATAGAGGGGTTATTCCGAGCCCACACCTGTGACCAATGCGGCGGTAATTGGATCCTCATCGTAGATTTTGTTTCTTGGAAAGAACGAAACCCACAGTATCAATTTACCTCCGATGTGAGCTTTGAAGCAGACGATGTAACCGACACAAAAGCAGCGCTCATTTGCCCTATTTCCCGCACCATCATGCGTAAGTTTAAAATCACCGCAGAGCATGAACACAGACTCGACTATAGCAGCGCCACAGGGGGATTATGGCTGGATAAAGGCGAGTGGGAGCTGCTCAAACAAGAAGGTATCGCTGGTTGTTTAAACGCCGTCGTAACGCAAAACTGGCAACGCTGGATAAGACAAGATAGTGCTAAGCAGACTTTTACCGATAGCTACCGTGCTAGGTTTGGTGATGACGTATACGAAAAGGTCAAAGACATGCGTATGTGGCTTTTATCGCAAGAGCAAAAAGCAGATTTAAGAGCTTACCTATTGGCTGAAGACCCGTACTCAGCTGAGAAGTAGATTTAAAAGAAACATTTATGCAAAAAGTAAATAAGCTCATAACTTATAAAGAATTTAGGCTTGTATTAATTCTAATAATCTCTCTAGCGGTTGCTATTTCTATAGTAATTGGGGGCCGACAATATCACCCTGTTTACCGTCCATTCGTACAAGATCTCCGACTCGTTGACTCGGTGCAAATTGCAGATGCCTTGGACCAAGAGCACCTTAATTATTATGCTGATGTTAAGAATCATATGCTTTATGTGGATCAATCTCAGTCTAAACAAGCGCGGCTCGCGCTGGCCAAAATCGGCTTGATTATCGAATACCCAACCATCACTAAACATAGTGACCTAAGTAAAGCATATGAAGCCTTTTTAGAACAACAAGAAGAAAAGCAAACGTTTGCTCCAATATGGGAGCAACCTTGGTTTATGCAATTTACTCAATTAATTTTAAGTGGACTAGTTTTGATAGTTTGGATATTAGCTGTAGTTCGTCCTGCCTTGCGTGAGCTTATTTATGGTAATGATGAATTAGAATAATAACCCTACAAAGCGCTTGGATTTTTACTCACCGACTATTCACGCAAACATATAAAAAAACCCCGAGCTTAGTCGGGGCTTTTGGTGCAGCTTATAAATATTAAACCTATTTGAATGCGTGTTCTAACGCCTCTTTTATCAATGCAGTTTCTTGCAAAATATCACCATGGTGACGTTCCTCAACAAGTTGTGTGGTTATCTTCTTACCAATAAACTCACGCACATTGTTATCTGCTGTTGCCGTTAAGATTTCAGTCCATTCATGCGCTAATTGCGTGGCCACATTCAAGTCAAACAAACCCGCTTTAAGTAAGTGCACTTGTGTGTGCTCAAGCGCACCACTTAGAGAGCATAAGTCCAACTGCCCATCGGCCTCACGCGCAAGTAGCATAGCTTCAACATTCGCTTTATCGTGACCAAGCTCCAGCATTCGCTCAACCAACTGTTGCTCGTTATCGGCTTCAAAGAGGTGGGTTAATTCTCTTAGTCGGCCTGATTTCACAATGGTATCTAACAACAATACGTTCGCTTTGGTGCCATGGTTATGCTCAAGGTTATAGGCTATCTCAAGGGCAATGTTGCCGCCAAGCGACCAACCCAATAAAGTCAGGTCTTCAAGCTCTATATTTGCTTTCAGTTCGGCGTAATAAACCTCTGCCAACTTATCGAGTTCACTGATTTTATCTGCTTTTAACAAGTTATAGTTATCAATACCAAAACAGTTAAACGACCCTGTCAGTTCATTGGCAAGGCCCTGATATACCTCACATCCGGCACTACCTGCATGGACCATAACTAAAGTTGGCAACCCTTCTTTAAAGGTATTTAATCGTTTAAGCAATCGGCCATCGCGGGTTTGATTGCGCAACAGGTTGGCAAGCCCTGCGATGGTGCGCTCGGTGAATAAGTCCGCAATCGACAAATCGCAATTAAGTTGCTGATTAATGAGCTTCATCAACTTGATGGCTGCGATTGAAGTGCCACCCAGATTGAAGTAATCGTCTTGAATACCAATTTGGCTACGTACTAAGGTATCTTGCCAAATGTCACACAACTTTTGCTCCAATGGGTCACGTGGCGCAACATAGCTGCTACCACCCACAAACTCTGGCTCTGGCAGTGCTTTTCGATCTAATTTACCGTTGGTATTCAGTGGAATACGGTCAATCAAGTTAATTGCCGATGGCACCATAAAATCAGGCAGTTGATCTTGCAACATTGCAATAATTTGCTCACCACTGAGTACGCTATTTGGCTGTGTTACCACGTAAGTCGCAATGTATTTACCCGCGTCATTTTCACAGGCAATCACTGCCGCTTGTTCCACGTCTTCAATGGCCGTTATTGCACTTTCAATTTCGCTTAATTCAATGCGAAAGCCACGAATTTTCACTTGATTATCATTACGGGCAATGTATTCAATGAGGCCATTTGGCAACCATTTTACAATATCGCCAGTACGATACATGCGTGTTTCTTCGCCTGAATGCTCATCAGCAAATGGATTGGCGACAAACTTTTCACGGGTCAACTCAGGGCGATTTAAATAACCGCGGGCTAAACCCAAACCGCCTATATATAATTCACCCGGCGTGCCTGCGGGTACAGGGTTGCCGTGCTCGTCTAACACATACAGTGATTTACCCATCAAGCCATGGCCAATTGGTGCGTTTGTCATGGTACTATCTAAATGGCAAACCGACGCAAACACTGTGGTTTCAGTAGGCCCATACACATGGCTAAGTTTAACTTGTGGCGTGGTTTGCATAAATTCGCTTACCACACGTAGGTTCACCGCTTCACCACCAAACAAAATATGCTTTAGTTGGCTATCTTTAAGGCAATCGCTGGCTGCCAAGGCATTAAATAAAGCGGTAGTCATAAAGCTGGCGTCAATCTTGTTTTGCGCTATGTATTGCGCAAACAATAACGGTGATAAGCGGGTATGCTTATCAGTCAGGTGAACACATAAGCCATTGAGCAAGCTGAACATGGCATCAAAAATAAAGCCATCAAACGCATACGATGACATGCTGACAATGTTGCTCACTTTGCTCGCATCAAGATAATTGTTATTTAGCGCAAACGAACTCACCGCGTGATGTTCAATCTCTACCCCTTTCGGTTGCCCTGTAGTGCCAGAGGTATAAATAACATACGCTAAATCGTGTAATTGGTTGTCTATATCAAGATCTGTGTCATTTTCGGCAACATCTTGCGATTCAACCAATACAACGGGCGCAGCACCACCGTCAAACCAAGCATGTACATCGTTTTCAAGCTCTGTTTCAGTGATAATAAGATTGACGTGAGCATCATCCAAAATAAATCGGGTGCGCTCCTGTGGGTTATCGGTCGACAGCGGTACATACGCCGCACCAGCTTTGAGCACAGCAAAGGTCGCCACAAGCATTTCGATACTTTGCGAACAATATAACGCAATCAGTGTATCTGGAGTGATAGCACAGTGATGGTGTGCTTCATAACGTTGACGAATGTGTCGAGCTAATTTATTCGCTCGTTGATTCAGCTCTGCATAACTCAACTGTTCATCATCACACACCACCGCCACTTTATCCGCATTTTGTGCCACTTGTTGCTCAAAGATACGCTGGATAGACAACGGGCTTTGCATTGCAACACGTTGCTCATTCCAATCATACAGCACACATTGACGCTCTTCTTCACTGAGCATGTCATAGCAATTTAAAGATTTGTTTGGGGCACTAAGCATACTTTCTAACAAGCGGATATATCGCTTTGCCATCGCTTCTATTGTCGGCCGTTCAAACAAGCTGGTGGCAAAATTAAATTGCAGGCTAAATTGCTCGGCTGAATCGTCCACCAGCAAAGTTAAATCATGCTTGGCCACATGAGCGTTCAATAGCTCACCCATTACAGGCTCTAAGGTCACGCCTTGTGTAGCAATAGCTTTTGCATCCACACTTTGCACGCTGAACATCACTTGAAATACAGGATGACGTGACGCATCACGCTCTAACTCTAGCAACTCAACCACACGCTCAAACGGCAGTTCTTGATGAATTTTTGCCTGCGTGACCAACTCATGTACTTGTTTGATAAACGCATCAAAAGAGGCGTTTTTATCGACATAGGTGCGCAGTGCCAATGAGTTCACAAAAAAACCAACCAAGGCTTGCACTTGTACATGATGGCGATTATCTGATGGTGTGCCGATCACAATGTCTTGCTGACCCGAGACACTCGCCAGCGTCACATAAAATGCGCTCAACATTACCGTGTATATGCTGGTTTGCTGCGCTTTAGCGCACTGACGAACAAGCTCAGATAGCTCTGTCGTTAATCCAATATCAATATTTTGCCCTTCATAACGCACATTTTCAGGCCTTACTTTGTCATAGGGTAATGCTAATGTTTCATGATCTTTTAATTGGCCCAGCCAATAATCTTGCAAACGTGTTAGACGCTCACCCTGTAAGTAGTCACGTTGCCAACTGGCATAATCTGCGTAACTAATGCTTAGCTCTGGCAACGTTAAGCGTTCACCCTTTAAATTGGCTAAATAGAGTTTCGTTAACTCTTCGGTAAACACAAAGGTCGACCAGCCATCAAAGGCAATATGGTGCCAAACAAACAATAAATAACGCTCATCACCGCTTTGAATGTGATACACACGCATGGGGCTTTCGTTGGCTAAGTCAAACGCGCTGTTAGCAAAGGTTTGCACAACATCTACCAATATTTCTGGCTCCGATAGCACATGTTTTTTAATCAACACAGGTGTATCTAGGACATGCTGGCTATATGTGTCTTCATCATTGGCTTTAAATACGGTGTTCAGCACGCTATGACGACTTACCACTTGATTTAACGCTTGCTGCAATAAATCAAGATTTAAATCATCACCCACTTTAAATAACGCGGGAATATGATAAGCACGTCCACCACGTTCAAAGGCATCAATAAACAACAAGCGTTCTTGTGCGAACGACAATGGCGGCATTGCCTGCTCACTGCGTGGGATCACCAACGCTGCTTGCGATTCAATTACCTTGGCAAGCTTAGCGACAGTGTTGTTTTTGAATAGCATTTCCAGCGGTATATCACGCTTAAGACGTTTGCGACTTTGGGCTGATAGCCTAATTGCGGTAATTGAGTTGCCACCCAATTCATAAAAATTATCATGTATGCCGACCTTGTCCACCATCAGCACTTCTTGCCACAACTGGCATAACTGGCGTTGCAATTCGTTTGTTGGTGCCACATAGTCACGAGTTTGCGTTTGCTCTGGTTTGGGAAGCGCATTTTGGTCAAGTTTGCCGTTTGCGGTCAGCGGCAGCTGCGCAAGCTCTGTAAAACTACTCGGCACCATATAATCGGGCAGTGACGCATCCGCAGTTTCTTTAAGAGACTGCACGTGAACTTGCGCATTTGGCTCACTCACCCAGTAAGCGCGTAAAACGGCCTCTTGCCCTGTTTTATCAGCGACCACCGCCACATTTTGCACACCCTTTGTGGCGCCGAGTACACTTTCTATTTCACCCAGCTCAATACGATAACCACGCACCTTCATTTGGCTGTCGTTACGTCCCAGATACTCCATCTCACCATTTGCTAACCAGCGAACTAAATCGCCCGTTTTATATAAACGTTGGTTTGCTGCCTCGCCTTGCTTGGCGAATAGATTAGCAATAAAGCGCTCCTCGGTTAAGTCATCACGGTTTAAATAACCTCGCGCCACGCCCGCGCCACCAATATACAACTCACCTATGGCACCCACGGGCACTGGCTGTAAACCTTCGTTGAGAACGTACAAAGTCACATTAGCATAGGCTTGACCAATACCATTCACTGTTTTGTTGGAGTCAACAAGCTTGTGCATCGCCCCCACAGTGGCTTCCGTTGGGCCGTATTCATCTATGATTTGCTCACTTACGCAAGCAAGCTTATCAATCACCTGCTTCGTCAGTGCTTCACCGCCGAGCATTAAGCGCTTAAGTATAATGCCGGAGTCAGCAAGTAGAATGCTTGCAAGACTTGGCGTGGTTTTTACAAAGCGAACTTGATTATCTCGAATATGCGCTTGATAGGCGGAGACATTGCCGATGTCATCTTGATAAATACACACCGTGCCACCTGCCATTAATGGGCAAAGCGTGGTCGTCACCGTTAAGTCAAAACAATAGTTGGTTGAAAAGTCTGTCACTTCTAGCGCATCACCCAAGGTTTGCTGCACGGCATTAAAGTAATTAAGCAACTGACCTTGCTCTATCATTACCCCTTTTGGTGTGCCTGTCGTGCCCGAGGTATAAATAACATACGCAAGACTACTTAGGCTTACGGCTGAGCGCTCAAATGTGGACGCTGTATCTGCGTGCTGCGCTTCTCTGTCACAAGCAATATGAGCGACGTCAGACTCGGTTAGCCAATCCGTTAGTTGGCTGTCAAATTGCGACTGCGACAACACTAATCGCGTGTTGATATCTGTGAGCATAAACAACACACGCTCTTTTGGCGCATCTGGAGACACTGGCACATAACCAGCACCCAGCTTCAAAACGGCAAACATGGCGACCAGTGTTTCAATACTAGGCTTTAGGTATAACGCCACAAGTGTATCAGGCTCAATGCTCAACCCTTGGCTTGCATAGTGCTGTTCAATTTTCGCGGCTAATGCATTTGCACGGTTATTCAACTGTTCATAACTTAAGCTAACACTGCCCGCTTTTAAGGCCACTTTATTTGGTGTGTTGCGCGCGTGTTGCTCAATGAGTCCAGCTGCATCTGTGTCTAGGTTATATGTTGCTTGGCTTTGCTGCCATTGCTCAGTTATTTGTGTTGTTTGTGCCTTATCGAGCAAACATAACGCGAGATGCTTTTTACTTGGTGAATAGCCCAGTTGTTGTAGCAAGCTATCTAACTGGGCAATTAATGCTTTGGCTTTGATAGCATCCAACCAATTAGCGCTGTAGTTTAGGGTAACCTCTAACTCCTCCCCTTGCTCCGTCGCTACAATTGATAATGGATAATCTATCTTCTCAACCACCTTTCTCATTTGCCATTTACGCGTGTCACCATGATGACTAATTGGGTAGTTTTCAAAGGTAAATAAGGTATGGAATAAACGCGTCCCTTTTGGCTGTAGCTCTGCCAAGGCGATACTGCTAGCACTGTTTAGCGAAGCAATCGACAGCTGGATCTGAGCCATGACTTGCTCACAGGTCGCGTCACTTGGCCACTCAACATGTAAAGGTAAGGTGTTGATAAACAATCCAACACTCTGTTCAATACCTTCAACTGGCAAGTTACGACCCGACACAACCGTGCCTACAATCGTTTGCTCATCGCCCGCATAAACTTGAATAAGCTTGTGCCAGCAAAATTGCAATGCCACATTAAGCGTTACGCCACTGTTTTGGCACATGGTTTTTAGTGCTTTGAAACGCTGGCCTTTGATAAGCAAATGCTGTGAATCAGGTTGAGTCACTTGCAACGGTGCAGACAAATCAAGGGGGGCGCTAAGCATGCCATTGATGTCGTTAGCACTGCCAAAGCGCTGCTTGGTTGCTTGCCAATATTGCTGCGTTTGTGCTTGCGTATCCTGATAGTACTGCTGAGTCGCTAAATAAGCCGTTTCAACTTGTACTTTAGGCGTTTCGCCTAAAAGTAATTGGTGATAGTACTCATGTACACTGCGCAGCAGTAAAGGAGCACTCCAGCCATCACTGATGCTGTGGTGCTCGGTTTTAAGCATAGTGTATAACTGCTCCGACTGCTTTATTAACGTGATACGCAGCAAACCCGGTTTGGATAAATCAAAGCCTTGTTGGCGGTCTTGTTGTTGTAACTCATCGATTTTTACATCGCGCTCTTGCGCTGGGTAGGCACTGAAATCAACAAACTTAAAATTGCTTTCATCTATGCTCGGTTTGGCTGTAACCACCTGCAATAAAGACTCGTCCCAGTTAAAGAAGGTGCGCAACGCTGGAAAGCGCTGCAACGTGAGTTGCCATGCCTTTTGATACAGAGGCACATTGATAGGTTCAAGGTAATCAAGCATCATCTGCACCCGGTACGCATCGTCATCCGGCTGATTCAGGTGATGATAAATAAAACCTTGCTGCAAACTATTTGCTGGACACACCGAAACAATGTTGTTCGCTGGCTTATTCAGGCTTTGCATAAAGCTTTTAAACGCCTGAGCAGAATCAATATTTTTATCGGTTAAAAACGACACTAACTCGTCTTTACTAGCCTTGATCTGTTCAACCAGTGAGGCTTGAGGAGATTGCTCTCCAAAAGCCAGTTTTAATTTTCCTTGCTCAGCCCAAATAGATAGGTTTTGCGCGCTAATTTCCTTCATTAATAACATCGCTTAAAACTCCATGATGTTTTCATTATCGCAAGTGCTTTCTTCTTGCTCTGGCTGCGTGGTTTGCTCAAGCACAGTGTTTAAATGTGCAAGGTGCTCTACGGATAAATCTTTGGCAATAAAGTCGCTTGGGGTAGCAACCGCACCTTGCTCTGCCACGTTCTTGGTATGCTCGATCACCATTTCCAAACACTGTTTGAAACGACGCACAAACTCGCCACTGAGCGCCTCACCTAATCGAGATTGCACCGAGAACATTAGCTGCTGGCCTTTCACCGCACCGTTTATGTTCAGCGCCAGCGCCATCTCATTTTGACTGCCTATGGTTTGGCCACTGTTTTCATTAACGATTTGCCACTCGGCCGTGTTATTTGGCGAATTAAACTGACCCAGGTAGTTGAAGCTGACCAAAGGTAATTTTTGCTCTAATAGGCCCGCCTGATAAAACGCCCCATAGCCAATCCCTTTGTTTGGAATGCGGCGCAGCATCTCTTTGGTTTGAATAATGGTGGTTGCTAAGTCTTGAAAGTCAGTCAGCTTCACAGGATACAAACTGGTAAACCAACCCAAAGTACGTGACACATCAATCGTCGATGATATTTCCTCACGACCATGACCTTCGAGCGTGATCAAGTGGGTACTACCTGAAAGCACCTGTGACAAGGTCATGCTAAGCGCCGAAAGCAACAAGTCATTAATTTCGGTGTTATAACCCGCATTTGATTGTCTTAGGAACATTTGCGTATGTTCGGCTGATAACGCCAACTCGTGCTCAGAAACTTGGGCTTCAATGGCAATATTTGCCTGGCTATCCAAAGCATTTTGGTCCAACGTATTTTGCCAATAAGCAAGCTCTGAACTATGGCTGTGTGGATAAGCATGCATCACATCAACCCACTGACGGTAGCTGCTGGTTTTGTTACCTAAGGTTTTACCCGTCAGCAGCGATTGCATATCCTGAGATAGAATTCGCCACGACACGCCATCAATAATGAGGTGATGGAAAATAAAGCACACTCTGGCCAAACCATCGCGATAACCATGTAGGTGAACCAATTTAAATAGTGGCCCTTGGGCTAAATCAAGCGACTGCTGCACCTGTGTTAACTGCTGGCCAATTCGAATATCATCCAAGCCATTTACATCGATGCTTGCAACCTGACTCCACTGTTCAAGCTCCGCTTCTTCAAGCACTAAATAGCGCTGTTGATATTGCTTATTCACGTTATCAAAGCGCACGCGCATCATATCGTGATGCAACACTAACTCACGACACGCACTCGATACTTGTTCTGTACTCACTGAACTTGGCACCGTCATCATAAATGACTGGTTCCAATGTGAAGCATCGGACAACTGTAAATCAAAAAACCATGACTGAACTGGCAATAGCGAAAACTCGCCGCTTAATACGCCCTGCTCCGTTTGCAACTGTTCAGACTGCGGTAATTGGGCAATGTGTTTGGCCAGTTGCGCGACCGTTGGAGACTCATATATTTCTTTAATTTTCAACGTGTAACCAAGCTGGCGCAATTGCGAGGTGAGCTGAATACTAATAATTGAATCGCCACCAATACGGAAGAAATGATCTTCAACACCGACTTTTTCTATGCCTAGTAACGCTTGCCAAATTTCACACAGTTGCGACTCTAGTTCATTGGTCGGCGCAACATAGTCTGTCTCATCATTAAATACGGGCTCAGGGAGCGCTTTGCGGTCAATTTTGTTATTCACCGTCAATGGAATACTGTCGATCACCATGATGGTACTCGGCACCATATATTCTGGCAGCTGCGCGGCAAGGTATTTAATCGCATCGTCGTTGCTAAACTCTGCACTTGGATGCAAAACAACGTAAGCAATTAGCTGCGTATTCCCCTGACGTTTGTATGGCACCACGACAGCTTGTTTCACCGGCTGATGGGCAATAAGTACATTTTCAATTTCGCCCAATTCAATACGAAAGCCTCGAATTTTAACTTGCTCATCGTTACGGCCAATATATTCCAACTGACCATCTGGCAACCAACGTACTAAGTCACCACTACGGTATAAACGGCGCTCAGTAAGCGCTTCAATTTTGTCGGCAAAAGGGTTATCAATGAAGCGTTCGTTCGTAAGCTCTTCCCGATTCAGATAGCCAGTCGCTAGACCTGCACCACCCACATACATTTCACCAACAACGCCCACAGGCACCAAATTTTGGTTCGGGTCCAGCACATACGCTGCCATATCTCGAAGTGGACGACCGATAATTGACTGATGACGGTTATTCTCGGGCGTTAACTCCTGATACGTTACATGTACCGTTGTTTCCGTAATACCATACATGTTGATGAGCTTGGTTTGCGTATCACCATAGGCTTGCCACCACTCATCCAAACGCGCCAGATTAAGTTTATCGCCACCGAAAATAACATAGCGTAGCGCTGGTAACTGAGCATCAAGCGCAACTGCCATATCGGCGAATGAATAGAATGCGCTCGGTGTTTGGTTTAAAACCGTCACGCCCTGTGTTTGGCACAAAGTAATAAACTCTCGAGGGTCACGAGTACAAGCTTTATCTGGCACGACCAAGCAACCGCCGTTTAATAACGCGCCCCAAATTTCCCAAACACTAAAATCGAAAGTACAAGCGTGATACATCACCCATACGTCTGAGTCGTTAAACTGGTACTCAGGCTCACTGGCATCAAACAAACGCACCACATTGTGATGTGACTGCATGACCCCTTTGGGTTGACCTGTGGTGCCCGAGGTATAGATAACATAAGCTAAATCATCAGCGCTTAAGGTCACGTTGTGTAATTGTTCAGGTGCATTATGTACGCAAAGCTGCTCATAACTTAACACTTGAGGAGGTGCTTTGAGCTCTTCAGTTATTTGCGTTAATTCCTGAGTCAAATCGTCGCTACACAACACAATCGGTGTTTCAGTGTCTGACAAAATAAACTGCGTTCGAGACTTCGGATATTCCGGCGTTAGCGGTACATAAGTTGCCCCCAACGTCAAAATAGCCAGCATACTGATCATCAATTCAAGGCCCGGGTTAAAGTTCAAACCGATGAAAACCGGATTGTCAGTTGACGCCTCAAGGACCTGCGGATAATGTGCAATGATGGCATTGGCTAATTGGTTGGCTTTGTTGTTAAGCTCTTGATAAGTCAACGCCTGATCTTGGTATTTCAATGCGATGTTATGCGGGTATAACTCAACCTGCTTAGCAAAAATCTCGCTAAGTGCGCCCCGCTTTTGCGGTATTTTTATCTCTGGCTGAATGCCCATCAGCAATTCATTGGCCTGCTGCTCGGTCAACAATGAGATCTGACTATGTTGCTGCTGTGGCGCGGTAATGATAGCACTGACGATCATTTGTAACTGCGAGATCAAACGCTCAGCTTGTTGTGGTGCAATTTGTTGCTCACAATAGTTTAGTGAAAACTCAACTTGCTCTGGGGTTGCCGTCACAATAACAGTGATCGGGTAATCACTTTTCTCACGCGTTTCTCGATAACGCATGGTGTTTTCAATACGCTCAGGGTGGCTATCATCCGCAGTTGGGATCGGGTAGTTTTCAAACACAAACAAAGTATGGAATAACGCCGCACCTTGACTTTGAATACGCGATAACTGCGCCCCACTGTGTGTAGTTACATCTGCAATTTCCAATTGAATATGTAACATCATATCCGCAATACTGTGCTCTGGCTGCCAATTTACTGCCAGTGGTAAGGTATTAATAAACAAACCAACACCTGCGTGAATGTCGCTCACTGGTATATCACGCCCTGAGACAGTTGTACCCACCAAGGTTTGCTTATCTTGGCAGTAACTTTGAATGAGCTTATGCCAAGTAAACTGCATTGCTGCGTTTAGTGTTACACCCGTATCACGACACACTTTACTCAATTGTGTGAAGTCATCACCCTGGATTTCAAAGCAGCGTCTCGCCGGTTGCGCCACCAAGTTTGTTTGCGATAAATCCTGTGACTGACTGAGCAAATAGTTTATGTCGTTCGCATGTTCAAACTGTTTGACTTTTTGTTGCCAAAAATCGCTAGTTGCTTGCTTGTTTTCAAACAGATATGCCTGCGCTGCCAAGTAGCCATTTTCGACGTCCAGTTGTGGTAAATGGCCTTGATTTAGCGCGTTATAAAAGGTGTTTACGGTTTCAAGTAAGTTGCCCACGCTCCAGCCATCACCAATACTGTGATGCTCTGTTTTTAATACCGTATAATGTGTATCACTTTGTTTGAATACCGTGATGCGGAACAAACCCGGCTGCGCCAAATCAAAGGCTTTTAGTCGGTCGTGAGCAAGCCAACTGGCTAGTTGTTGCTCACGCTCATCGGGAGTTAACTCGCTTAAATCAACCAAATTAAAATGCTGGGCATTCAGTTCAATGTCTTTACACACAACTTGTAATAGTTGCTCTTGCCAGTTAAAAGCCATTCTTAGAGCTGGATGCTTAGTAGCCGCCAACTGCCACGCTTTTTTGTACAAATCAACATCTAACGCTGTGTGATAATCCAGTACCAGCTGTACACGATATGCATCGTCATCTGGCTGATTAAGCGCATGATAAATAAAACCTTGCTGCAAACTGTTGGCTGAATAAAGCGCTTCTACATTGTAACGCGCGTTGAGCTCTTGTAATAATGGGAAGCTTAACTGAACATGTGCATAGTCGCTTGGCGTAGCAACGCCGCCTGCTTGAGCAACTTTCACCCCCTGTGCTATTACTTGCTCAAGTGCACGCTCAAATGCGCTTATGAACTGCTGACCCAACTCTGTAGGCAGCTTTGACTCAACTTCGACACTTAGCTGCTCGTTTTTCACTAAGCTCAGAATGTTCAGCACCGTATCGGTGTGGTTTTGTGAGTCGCTCAGTGCACCAACAGACTCACCTGTGATCTGCCAATCTCGCGCCTCTGTACTGGCTTTAAACTGACCTAAATAGTTAAAACACACCTTAGGCAATTCACTTGGCATTTTTGCAACGTCAAATTGATATAGAGCACCAAAGCCAATTCCTTTGTCTGGGATAGCGCGCATCATCTCTTTGGTTGAAACCAGTGTTTGCTCGACGTTTTGCTCGGCAGTGAGTTTGACCGGATAAATACTGGTAAACCAACCTAAGGTTTGGCTCACGTCTAAATCAGCCGCAATGGCTTCACGGCCGTGCCCTTCAAGCAAAATAGCGTGAGACTCGCCGCCCAATACGGTCTCCATCGCAATCACCAAGGCACTTAACAGCAATTCTTGGGTTTGTGTTTGATAGCCTAAATTAGCTTGCTGTAATAAGGCTTCGGTTTGTGCTTTTTCAAGCGTTAACGAGAGTTGCTGCGATTGTTGAACAGCCGGATAGCTCGATGCTGTACTTAACACATTTTGCCAATATGCAGTTTGCTGCTGATTGGCTGACGCATACTGATTTAAACCTTCAACCCACTGACGATAGCTGGTTTGCTTATCAAGCAGTTTTTGCCCAGCAACTAACTGTTGTAAATCCCCTAGCAGAATTGACCAAGACACAGTATCGATGATCAAGTGGTGGAATATAAAACACAGACGATCTTGGTTATCAGCATGGCCAACTAACTTACACACTCGCCATGTAGGTCCGTGATGAATATCGAGCGTACCTTGCAGCTCACTCAGCCACTCTTTAAATTCATCGTCGCTAAGGCCAGAAATATTAAGCTCTGTCAGCTCGAATAAACCTGTGTCGGTATATTCGTTGTCAAACTCTGAGGTAAATCGGCAGCGCAACATGTCATGTTGAATGCTCAATTTCATTAATGCATCGGCTAATGCATCCTGTGACAAACCTGCGGGGCAATATGCGATAAATGCTTGATTGAAATAATGCGGATTATGCAACTGCTGTGCAAAAAGCCATTTTTGAGTTGGGTGCTGCGCAAACTGGCCTGATAATAAACCTTGCTCAGTTTGCACGCTGATCACAGCATGACCACCCTGTTGCTCTATCAATGTTGCCAGTTTCGCCACCGTTGGCGCGGTAAACATATCTCTCACCTGCAATTGGAAACCTGCTCGACGTAGCGCCGAGATCAGGCTAATACTGACGATAGAATCGCCACCAATTTGAAAAAAGTTATCTTTAACACCAATGCGCTCCATGCCAAGTACTTGCTGCCATACATCACACAGCTGTGCTTCAAGTTCAGTACTTGGCGCACAATATGCCTCGCTCGCTGAAAAGTCAGGCTCTGGCAATGCTCCTCGGTCTAATTTGCCATTTAAGGTTAAAGGTAACGCATCAATCACCACAAGTGCCGCAGGTACCATGTACTCTGGCAATTTCGCGGCTACAAACTGACGTAACAAGTCAACATCCAGCGTGCTTTGTCCTTCTGGCACTAAATAGGCAACGAGGATTTTTTGTCCATTGTGCGTTTTGTCAATCACTGCAACATGTTTGATGTCATCACGTTTTAGTAAACAATGTTCAATTTCCCCCATCTCGATGCGAAAACCTCGGATCTTAACTTGGAAATCTTTACGCCCTTTAAATTCGATATAGCCTTTGGCATTCCATGCGCCGTTATCACCCGTGCGATATAAACGACCCAGTGTTGGATGCTCAAAATATTGCAACGCTGTGCGCTCTGGGTCGTTAAAATACCCCTGCGCGACTCCGATACCACCGATATGGATCTCGCCCATGATCCCAGGTGGGCAATGATTACCAAACTTATCCAACACCCACATCGCTTGGTTCGGCATAGCTAAACCATAGGGAATGCTTTGCCAGTTTGGGTCAACCGCTTTTACAGGATACCAAATTGACCAAATACTGCCTTCTGTTGCCCCGCCAAGACTCATTACATCCGCTTGCGGATTAATCGCTAAGAGTTGCTCAGGTAATCTTAGTGGGATCCAGTCACCACTCATCATATAAACGCGAATGTTTTGTGCTGAGAATTGCTGCTGACCTTGCTCATCTGCTAGCAACTGCGCAAGCTGTGGCACGGAATCCCAAATCGTCACTTGATGCTCATCCACCATTTGCAACCAATGATGCGTGTCTTGCACTTTGTCTTGATCTGGCATCACCATGGCAGCACCCACCGCCAATGCACCGAAAATATCGTACACCGATAAATCAAAGCTCAAATCTGAAATGGCAAAAATACGGTCTTTGTCAGTGACGTTAAATCGCTCATTGATAGCAAAAATCGTATTCATGGCACTTTCGTGCGTGATCACCACCCCTTTTGGTTGGCCTGTACTGCCAGAAGTAAAAATAACATAAGCAATTTCTTTTGTTGCAGGTGGCACAAGCGCTGCTTGCCACTGTTCATTGGCAAGCTCACTGTTTTGTGCAGCCGCTTGCACATGCGTAATCTTAAAATCTGCAAGCCAAGGCTCGTCTTTTAAACGTTCATATAACGTATCGCTCACCAGAAGATGTTCAACACCACCAGCCACCAAAACTTGGTGAATACGAGAGTTTGGCCAAGCCACGTTAATGGGTAGGTAAGCGCATGCCACCGTGTTAATGGCCAGCAGTGACGCAACTTGATAAGCGCCTTTTTCGCAA
Source organism: Pseudoalteromonas sp. ABE4_541 (assembly GCF_056312285.1). Lineage (NCBI taxonomy): Bacteria > Pseudomonadati > Pseudomonadota > Gammaproteobacteria > Alteromonadales > Pseudoalteromonadaceae > Pseudoalteromonas > Pseudoalteromonas sp. ABE4_541. Next base: position 528,798 of record NZ_JBSVEM010000001.1, on the reverse strand, counting down.
ATAACAGCCACTAGCGACCCTCTGCTAGCCGACTGCTCAGTTAGCGCATGGGCGATACCAAATCGATATGCACTTAATGTTTGATAATCAGTTTGTTCCGTTGAAGTGATCACTGCGATATGTTTGGGGTGACTAGCCACTTGCTGGTTAAACCCATCAATCAAGTTGTAAGTAGGATATTGGCGTCTATCGCCATTCCACAATTCTTCTATTTGTAGTTTTTGCTCATCAGTCAACGTACTGATTTGGCCGCATACTTGAGCTTTATCTTCGGCTAGATGGGCAATGAAACGAGTTTGTACATCGCCAATTTGTGCTAAGTTTTCGCAGCTAAATTGGTCCGCTTCTGCTACAACCTTACGCCACAAATTTGAGCCTGCTTCAAACAAGGTAAAATCTAAATCAAATTGCGCAGCCACCGGCGTAAGTGGAACGCCTTCAATGACCATATCTTGCTCATCACCAATCACGATTTGATGATCTGGTAATCCTGCGAGCACGAGCATCAACTCTGGAATGATGTGAGCGGTTTTAAGTTGCGCTAGATAGTTACATACAACATTGATGTTCTTGCTGCTTAATGTTGAAGACGATTTGGTCAATAACAAAGCGCTGAGCTTGTCATTTACCGTATTTAGCAACTCAAGTAAGGTTTTGTCATGAATGTTTTCAACGGTGAGCGCTTCAAGGTCAACAAAGTGGCCCAGCAAGTAACGATTTTTTCGGGTTCTGCGGGCAATCGGCACACCAATGGTGATGTCAGCGTCATTCGTTAAGCGACTGACCGTTAATAAGGTGCTTGCCAAAATCACACAATAAGGGCTGATCCCATGTTCGGCGGCCACTTGTTTAATTGCGCCAATGCTATCGGTGGCATTGTCCAGTAGCACCGACACTTTGCCTGCAAGTTCTGGATTGTTAGACTTTCTATTTATAAAATCAACAGGATAAGCGCTTGCATCAGAAGGTGCGAATTCTTTACTGGTATAGTACTCAATATCGGGCTCGAGTGTTTCATCTTCGTTTTTAAGCACCAATAGTCTGAGTAAATCGTTGATTAAAATTTGTAGTGACCACTGATCGCACACAATATGGTGGCCTTTTACAAGCACTAAAACATCATCGTTTTGTAATGCTTTGTAATAAAACTCAAAATTATTACTTTTTATGTCAATCACTTGGCTGTTATACACATCACATAACTGCGCATCACTCATGTTTTCCCCAACCATGAGTTGCCAACACACAGCCGTGGATGTAGCCACATTAATCGCCAATTGTGCCTCAATACCTGAATTATCAATTCTGCTATCAATAACAGGATGACGTTCAATGAGTTTTCGCAAAATGCTCTCAAGCTGAGCAATACCATCTGTGAGCGTAATTTTTAATGCACAAGAGACATTAAATACTGGATTATTTGGCGCAATTTCCTGACCTTGCCACACCTGTACTTGTCGCTGAGAAAGTGATTGATAATTGTCGTTACGCATGGGGTGCATACTTCCTTTATTTTTATAAAACTGCATAAAACTTTAATCAGTAAAAATCTGATAACACTGTTTGTGACTGTTCGATAAACTAACGAATTAAACTAGATGCATGTGTATCCACCATCTACAAATACTGAACTTCCAGTCGTCCACTCACTTTCTAATAAATGAATAATTTCTTTTGACACATGCTCTGCTGAGCCAAAACCGAGTGGGTGCATATTGGCGAGTTTTTCGAAGTGACCTGGAGGAGCCATATCTTGGTAACCCGTATTTAACTTAGTTTCGATCATGCCGGCCGCTACACAGTTAACCAGTACTTTGTCTCTAGCAAGTTCCAACGCCGCACATCGACACAAGCTTGCCAATGCCCCTTTACTGGCGGCATAACCGGAAATCGCTTGTTCGCCAACGGCTTGACTTACCGAAGAAAGCAGCACCAAGGAAGTAACTGCATCTTTAACTCGAACACTTCGACGAGTGAACGCTTTGATCATGGCCAAAGCGCCACCACAATTAACGCGATAAATTTGCTCAAAGTCCGCATAACTGGCTTGGCGAAGCGTCGTCATTGCATGCACTCCGGCACAAAACACACCGCCTTTGAATGGCCCAAATTGCTTTGCGTTATCAATAATAATGGGGGTTAAGTCGTCAGGTTGCTCCAAGTCAACAACGGCAAATTTGTGCTCACCGGGTAACGAATGAGACAAAGATGCCAGCTTGTCTGCATTGCGACCTAAAAGCAGTAGTTCATAGCCTTTGTTGGCCAAATCTAAACATGTTTGTTTGCCGAGATCTGAGGTCGCGCCAAGTACCAACACGCGCAACGCTGTGTTGTCTTTTTGTATCGTTTCCATACCGAATTTCTTCTATATTATTTTGCTACACACACACTGCTTCACATCAAACTTTATCTGTATTCATATGAAGTTAAACGGTAATTTCCGTGTTAGGAGATAAAGTCAAACATTGCGCTGTCATCATTTTGTTGTATCGACTGAAGTCAGCAATAAACGCTATCAACTGCTGCTCCAAAAACACCGTTGGTCGCATACCAAACACCGAATGCTTCAACTCTCTGCGCATTGTTTTACGCATTTTGTCATCCTTAGCCAGATAGGGAATTGTCACCGCATTGATGAATACCTTGTCGCTCGTCAGCTCTTTGGCAAGTGTTTTCATAAACGAATTCAAGGCGTGATTCGCAACCGTGTTTACCGCCTTACCCAAATAATGTGAACTGTCAGAATGAAGCGGAAAAATCACGTTGCACCCAACACCTTTAATGAACGTGGCGAGTGATTGATAGATTAGAAACACGCTATCGAGATATGACATGGTGTTTTCAATACATTGCGAGCTTTCAAATAATGGCTGCTCATTGGCCTCTAGCACGCCTTGTACCAACAACAAAGGCTGGCCTTCAACATCGATGTCCAACAACTCAAGTGCTTGCAAAAATGTTGGCATTTGCGTTTGTGCCATCTCTTGCAACTGCGCTAATTCAAATACTGGTAAAGCCGCATTGTGTTGCTTTAACTGCGCACTTGGCTCAATCAATACAACGGGGTTGCCTGCGTCACGATAGAAATTGATCAATGCTTGATCAAGTTCGCTGCTTGGCTGGATCACGATAAGTGTTTGTCTGTAGCTCATAGTAAAAACCCTCCATCTAAGTGAATAACTTCACCATTTTGGTAGCTCGGGTCTTCACAGCTTAAGTGCAGCACAGCACGCGCAATTTCACTGCATTGCGCCATGCGTTTTACACTAGTACATTCAAGAATAGGCGCGATAATTGACTGCTCAGCGTTATCGACCATTTGCGTTTCAACCAAACCTGGGGCAATGGCATTGCACACAACATTGTATTGACCATAGTCTCTGGCAATTCTACGTGTCAGGCCAATAATTGCGCCTTTAGAAGTCGCATAGTTCAACTGCCCCTCACGGCCAGTCACGCCACTTTTTGATACCATATTAACAATGCGCCCAAACCGTTGCTCCTTAAAAGTCGGCAACACTTGTTGGCAGAAATTAAACGTGCCTTTTACATTGGTACGTAACACTTTTTGCCAGTCTTCAAGTGCCAACAGCTGCACCAGTCCATCGTGATTAATACCGGCATTATTAACGAGCACATCAATGCGTTGATGTTTGAGTGTGATACGCTCGATGCTATTGGTGACAAAACCTTCGTCACTCACAGAGCCTTGCAGCCAAGTAAAGTTTTCATGCACAGATAAAAGCTCCGTCACTTGCGAACGTGCAACACCGTAGACTTTTGCCCCTTGCAGCAAATATTGCAGGCAAACTTCTTCGCCAATACCTTTAGAGCAGCCTGTGACAATCACCACTTTGTCTTTAAACATGTGCGGCTCCTACGCTTTGCAAATATCGGATTGCAATGACGGCAGATGCAACCTGTTCATTGTTCACATACGCTGCCACTTTGAATTTCACCAGTTCACCCAAAGACACATCCACGTTTGAGCGAACTTCTAAAATTTGCCCCGGCATGACAGGTGTAAGAAACTTCACTTTGTCGATACCCGCAATCACCCCTTTGGATTTACCTGTGATGCACAGACCACTGGCTTGTGCCATCGCTTCTAAGATCAACACGCCAGGAAATATTGGCTCATCTGGAAAGTGACCTTCCAATCCGGGCTCGTTATAGCCGATAAACTTTTGCGCCACGATATACTCGTTTTCTTGAACCTCAACGATGTGATCAACAAACTTGAACGGCGGCTTATGCGGTAAGTTGTTTGGTGAAATCATTTTTCATCTCCCCAGTCAAATAGGAAGAAAATCAACACCAATAATGCCAACGCAAAACCAATTAGAGTGTTAAGCTGCGTGCTCACTTCAGCCAGTGAAGCACCTTGGTTTGCCGTCAAACGAAACGCATCTAAAAACGCGGTTGACGGTAACCATTGCACAACACTTTGAATGGCTTGAGGGAAGTTAGAGATATCAAAATAAATGCCTGACAAAAACATCAAAGGAAAATACAACAAGTTAGATATGCCGGTTGCCACTTCGACTTTCTGGCTGCGGGCACCAACCAACACGCCAAGCAGACACAACACTATGGATCCCAATAACAACACAGTGAGAATGTTTAACCAATTCCCCAATGGCTGATAACCAAATAGAAAGTAAAAAGTGATAAACAAGGCTACTAACTGGAAAACGAGTAAGAATACGCGGGCAAAGACAATACCAATCACATAATCCAAGCGGTTAAATGGTGATAGCTTCAAACGTTTGAAAAAGCCTTGCTGACGGTCAGACACTAATCCATTTGAAATAGAAGTAATGCCAATACCAATGATCTGCAGCACGATAATGCCAGGGATCAACCAATCGATATACCTGAAGCCCTCTAACGACACCACTCCATCAATGTACGAGTCATGATCTTCTTTGCTTTTAAGCGCGGTCACATAGCTAAATGCAATGGCTTGCTCATGGCTGTTACGGGTTGAAAACAGTCCCTCTGGGGTTAAAATCAACACATCACTGTAGCTTGATAAAATGGATTTTAACGCACTGCCCGGCGCTAACTCAGAGTTATCCTGCTGCGTGTGTTCCGTCAGCTTTACAATCAGCAGTGGGTCTTCAATCGTCAGCAGATTAATTTTTTTGTCTTTCGCGATTGATTGATACCATTGCTCGTCAATTTGCGCAGAATCAACTACCGCTAAGTTAATGGACTCAAGCGGCTTCTCACCTGAGAATGCCTGCACCAGCAACAATGCCATAAAGACAGGAAAGCCAAAGGTCCAAAATAACGTTGCTGGTTCACGGAAAAATGGCCTGATGTTAAGTAACATCAATTGCCAAAACGGTTTTCTGGTAAGTATGTTAGGCATGAGCTTGTTCCTGTTTAATAATATCGTGACCCGTCAGCTTCAAAAACACATCATTTAGCGTTGCTTTGCGTGGCTCGCGTATAACTGGATCAGCAAAGGTTCGGTGGATGATGGCGTCCGGTGTACCAGACTCAATGATCTGTCCTTTTTCAAGGATCAGTAATTCATCACATAAGTAGTCAGCTTCATCCATATAATGAGTCGTTAAAATAACAGTCATGCCTTCGTTTTTGAGTGTTTTAATGATTTCCCAGAAGCTTTGACGACTGGTTGGATCAAGGCCTGTTGTTGGCTCATCTAAAAAGATAAGCTCTGGCTTGCCCACGATGGTCATGGCAAGAAAAACTCGCTGTTTTTGCCCACCACTTAAATTATCTAACCAAGCATCTGCGTGATCACTTAAGCCAAATCGCTCAATAAGCTCATCCACATCCATCGGATCTTTGTAAAAGCTGGCAAACAGTCGCACAGCCTCTTTTATCGTTGTACGACCATACAAGCTATTCGCTTGCATCAAGCCACCGATCTTCTTTCTGATCTGTTTTTCATTATTTTTCCATTCCAAACCAAACAGTGAGACCTTCCCTGATGTCGGCTTTTTCAAACCTTGAAGAATTTCTAAAGTGGTCGATTTGCCCGCACCATTTGGGCCCAAAAGCCCAAAACACTGCCCTTTTTTGACTTGAAACGATAAACCTTTCAATACGTTAACCGCATTTTTGTCATATGACTTTTTCAGATCTACAACATCAATGATCACTGACATGGGTATTCCCTTTTATCTTAGATACAACACATACTGATGCGCTTTTTTGCACATTCACACTCATGACTAATACCGTTTGAGGTTCTTTTACTGATAGGTCGATTTGCTTGCCCATAACAGACTTTTCAGATACCAATGCAGTTGCCACATTCACTGCATCCAAACTTTGACAACTCAGCCCTGATTGCTTAATTTGCCTAAAGTTAAGCACTTCAACATTGGCAAATTGGCGCTTTAATGACGCCGCATACAAATCAAACAAACTGGTATCAACCATCGCAAGTACAACAACGTCAGGCAGCACTGAGTAGTCAGTCAGTGCATGACAGTGCCATTGCTGTTTGTTTTCGTCGTAAACCCAGCGACCCGCATTGAAGTGGCTCAACTTCGCCAACGCACGAGCACTGCGAGAATCACTTTCATTCACCACTAACATGGCATTTGCGTTGGATGCTAGACACTCGTCAGCAACGTTAAATTGCTGCCATAGTTGATCGGATGTATCGCTTTTATCTTCAGCGCTACTCACCTATGCACAAGAGAGTTTGTTTTCGGCCAAATCGGTGTATGCGTGCCATAGACCATGCATGCCCTCATTACCTAAGTCACTGAAATTGGCCGAACAGCCATTTAAGCCAAATGCCAGCGCCAGATTACCCAAAGGAGCATTCAACACGGTGTCTGGGAATAAGGTACTTTTTACCCCGCCTGGGCCGCGCTCAACGAGATCGTTTAAGTTACGTTGCTGTACCTGAGAAGCCCCTGTACTGGTGCCAAAATACGCACCGATTGTGCTTTTCTGTTGATCAGTGTAATCAATGTCTGCGGCACAAAATGCAAGATGTGATGCCCCAATGGCATATTGGCCTATGGTGCTCATGCGTCTTCTAAACAAGCTTGGTTGAAATGCATTAAGCGAAAACCCATCTTCGTACGTTAATTGCGCATCTGGCGCCGCACTTGAATACCCCGTGTTATCAGCAATATTGGCATAGCTGAGCACGTACACTTCTTGCTTTACCTCGATTGCGATGTTCTTAACTTCCTTGCGTGCAAGCAACGTGGTGTTATGACCACCAAATGCCGAGTTTGTGGCAGCAAAACAATTAACAGCGTGTTTTCTCAAACCATTGACAACAATGTCATAACCCAAGCAGTCTTCACGAATATCTTCCCCATTGAGTGTTGATGGAATTTCATCATGCTCAATCGCTACCAGCGCAGAGATAAACTCAATCGCGCCTGCAGCGCCTAGCGTATGGCCAAAATATGATTTTGAACTTGATACTGGTAAAGATGCCTTATGACGACCATCAAGAGATGCAAAAATACCGCACAGTTCAGCTGAGTCATTTGCAGGCGTCCCCGTGCCATGCGTATTGATGTAATCAAGCTGCATAGGCGATACATCGCAATGGGCTAGCGCCGTGGTAAATGAGCGCGTCACTCCAGCTCCATTTGGTTCTGGCGCGGTTGCATGGTAGGCATCTAAACTTGATGCAGTGCCCGCCAATTGCATTACAATTGATGCATCGCGTGCCGTTGCATGCGCATAATTTTCCAGTACTAAAAATCCTGCACCTTCACCTAAGCTTAAGCCCATTTTTACATCATATGGTGAACACACCCCTTCAGCGACGGACTGTAATGAGTGAAACCCAGCGTAAATTGTTTTTGCCAAGGCGTCGGTACCACCTGCGATCACGAGGTCTACGATACCTTCATCTAATAACTGCTTTGCAAAACCAATTGCGCTACTGCTTGATGTACAGGCCGTAGTAAACGTCAACACAGGGCCTACAATGCCAAAATATTTGGCAATGTTGTCGCTTTGCTGATGCGCAGGGTATTCCCTCAGCGCTTCAGGAAGGCCATCAATAACGCCCCTTTCAAGCTTTTCCATGCCTGTGTTTGCATTACCAACGCACAAAGCAACACGCTTATTTGCTAAAGACTCTTTTGAAATATCCGCCGCTTTTAGCGCTTCTTCTATCGCTTCAATAGCAAATAATGTTGAAAAGTCGGGTAAGTTATCACGCTCTGCCGCACTCTTTTCCCGTATAGTTCTGACGATCCCTGCTTTATCACTGGGCAATCCCGTTGTATCAAAGCAATCCAATGATTCAATACCTGACTGTAATGATTGCATTGATTGATACAAGGCCTGTGCATTATCTCCACACGAAGAAATCACTCCGTATCCGGTTATCACAACCTGTGATTTAAACTCGGGCATTTTTAACCTTCTCCTGTAAACCTTGCAGTGTGACCTTCCCCATCGCATTGGTTGGTAACGTTTCTAAAAACTCAATGGTTGGAATGGGTAAGTCTTGAAATAAGTTTTTGATATTTTGGGTTACTTCAAAGCTGCTTTGTGCTTTTGCGACAAATGCAATTAACTCCCCGCCACGCTTATTGTTTTCTTCTTCTATGAAGTAAACACGCAGCGCACAACCTGGAAATAATTGAGTGAGCTTGTCTTCTATTGCTTTAAGCGAGTAACGCTTGCCTTTAAATTTAAAAATGTTGTCTTTGCGACCTAAATGTTTAATTTGCTTGTCTGACAAGATTTCTATTTGATCGTCTAAACTGACGGTATCTGTGCCATAGGGTAAAAACGCGGATTGAATAGCAAAGCCTTCACCGACTGACTGCAGAACAACTGTGGGTAACAAGTTGTAGACATTGGTTTGAGCATCGCCAATAAAGCGATAGCCCATTGCACCTGTCTCAGTACTGCCCAATACGTCAATACCTAACAACGACAACGAGCCTTGTTGTACTAAACGCGCAAATTCATTATCCCTTTGTTCGCCAAATTTGCCGCCAGAGCTGACAACATAAGCATATTGATTTGATAAAGCAGCTGACAGGCTTTGCCAAATGGTCGGCACTATCACCGCCATCACGCGAGACTTATCCCGAGGTATAGAGCGGAGCTGCGTATTTGACTGATACATCACCCCACAATTGAGTTTAAGTGGCAGCAAAAAGCACCAAATAAACCCATACATGTGCACTGGTGATACATAAGCATCAATCAAATCGAGTGAACCAAGTTCCAGTAATTGCGAAATTTCAGCTACTTCACGTAACGTGCTGGAGAGTGACTTTTGGATCACAACAGGCTTGCCTGTACTGCCCGATGTTTCAAATGCAATGATGCTATCGCTTGCAAGATGTTCCAATTGAGTGAGCAAACTCTTGGTCGATTCGGCTTGCTCTTTATTACTTTGTAAGGACATCAAAGTATCGAAAGCAATCGCGTTATCGCCATCAGGCTGCGCACTGATCAGTGGTATGTACCCGGTAAGTAACAAAGCACAAGAAAGCGTCATCATTCTCACCGGCTCACTGTCTAACACTCTAACAGGTAAGTGAATATCTAAGTGTGCTTCAACCAAGCCCAGTTTTAGCTGTTCAATCGTTTGTTCAAATTGCTGTAAGCTGTAAACGTTGCCATTAGGTGAATAAAAAAACCCGTTTTCAACGGTAGGCTGTGCATTATGTTGACTTTGAACAATGCGCTGAACAATCTTGTCTACCGTATGCTTACCGGTATATTCGGCATTATTGAAAGTCACATTAAATAGTCGTTGGCAATCCGCATAAACTTGCAATAAATCCACCGAATCAAGAAATAAAGGGCTACCCAGCAAATCATCTTGGTTTTCTAGCCCTTTAATTTCAGAAGGCTCTAGTTCCACAGACAATGATATTTGCTTACGAACCCGAGCGGTTAAATCTTCAATCTCATTCATAGATTTACCGATTCCTTCAAATCTATTTCCGCGACACGCTTTTTGAATGATGCTTTGGGTGGCAAAACATCAACCTCACCACTACAGATCAGTACTTGATGCTGATTCAAAATAGTGATGGCTAAGCGAACTTGTCGATTTTCTAGTTTTTGCGCCACCTTGACGTGGGCGTAAACTGTATCTCCAATATACAAGGGCTCATGATTCTCAATGCTCAATTTAGTGACGATAGAGCCAACCCCAGGAAGCGTCATGCCAATGACTTGCGCTATCATGGCTGGCGCTATCCCTGCGTGAGCGATCCTGTCTTTCATTCCCATTTTCTGAGCAAAAATACGATCTACGTGTAACGGGTTAAAATCACCCGTTATCCCCGCGAAGTTGTAGACATCAGATTCGGAGATTGTTTTGCTGTGTACAGCACAATCTCCTTCGCTGATTTCTCTAAATGTTTTACCAGCCGTGTAGAGTGTCATATTACAATCTACTTTTATGCTGCTACTTGTTCAGAAACGAATTCACTTAGCGTGTGAATTGACGCCATTTTTTGTTTAACTAAATCACTTGGAAAGTCTTTAAACTTAAGCTGGTATTTTTTCTCTACCGCAGCAACTAAATCCAATAGCTCAATGCTATCTAAATTTAATCCAGCACCGACAAGTTCTGCGTGCTCATCGATCTCTTCGACTGAATCTGCAACCTCTAACTCTTCAACTAAAATGTCATGTTTGATAAATTCGATAATATCTTCGATAGTATTCATCATTATTCCTTAATATTTTCCGACTTAATTTTTATTTGTTTTTTAGAAATTAATTAAAAAGATAATCAACCATTTGTTTAATTTCTTTATCCATGGCTCTATCTTCAATAACTGGATTAAATTGAGATGTTAGAGAATCAAAGAATGGACGTGATAATTCATTAAGTTTTTCCGCCGACTGATCTTTATCAAAAACATAATAAGCTTGACGAATTGCCATAGCTTGAATAGCAATTACCGATTTGATAAGTGACATGATATTTTTGAGATCGCGTGCTGCGATAGTCCCCATGCTGACGATGTCTTGGTTTAACGCCTCTGTTGTGCGTGAAAATACTGACATAGGGTTCGATTGTTTAAGCGCTTCTGCGACCAAGGCTGAAGCACTGATCTGCATTGCCTTAAAACCGTGATGGATCCAGGCTTTATTGCCTAAGTCATCCACTGCCACTAAGTTATTTGGAATACCGCCATTGAGTCTGTCGTCCACTAAAATGCCTAGCTCACGCTCCAACAACGCCCCCATGTTCGCCACTTGAGGCTTAAGCGCATCACAAATTGCAGCAATGTGACCACCATAGAAGTGACCGGCGTTTAGAATTAGGTCACTTTCATGATCAATAAGCGGGTTATCGTTTACAGAATTAATTTCAACCTGTAGCACTGATTTTGCCCAGTTTAAGGTATCAACTAATGAGCCTAGCACCTGCGGTGAACAACGAATTGAGTAGCTATCTTGTAAACGGAATTGCTCTTTCATACCGTGCTCAAAAGAGTCTTCCGTTCTTTGTCGACGACCTAACCTTTGCTCTGGGTCGGATAAACGTTTATAGATAAGATCAGCGCAGTACCGTTGACCTTGATGCGGTTTTAATTCATGTACTTTTGGGTGGAATGGTGATGCTCTGCCGTCAATAAGCTCAACAAACAGTGCAATTAGCTTACATGAAATATCAATGGCTTTTTCTACTTCATTGATGGCATTGGCTGCAATCGCACTCATTACTGAAGTGCCGTTCATAATAGCCAAACCCTCTTTCGCTTTAAGCGTATAAGGCTTGATATTCAGCTCTGCAAATACTTCTGCTGTGGGTCTTACAACACCTTGATAGTAAACTTCTCTTTGCCCATTTAGTGCCGCGCCAATGTATGAAAGAGGTGTTAAATCACCGCTTGCTCCTACCGAACCCATTGCTGGTATCGCAGGGAAAATTTTGTGCTGTAAAAACAGCTCCATCTGCTTAAGCAATTCCCAGCTTACACCTGAATAGCCACGTGCGTTACAGTTTAAACGGATCAACAAAGTTACAGCGCAATCCACTTCGCTTAAGTAATCACCTACACCACAGCCATGATAAGCCATCAAGTTTTTCTGCAACTCTTCAGATAAAGCTGGAGAAATACGATTACTAGCTGAGTTGCCAAACCCAGTTGTAACACCGTAAATATCGTCTCTGTTTTCTATTCGCTTATCAATATATCGGCGGTTGCTTTCGATAAGTGATTTATGAACTTCTCCATTCAACTGCACTTTTGGAAAATTTTCAGAAACAAATCTTTTTATATCTTCCAATGTTAGTTGACTTATTAAATCTATATCTATTGTTGATTCAACTTTAGTTTCAAAATCAGCTTTTGATTCTGAATATGAGAGTTCATGACTCATCTTCACTTCTTCCTTTAAAAAATATTAAATTACGGGTTTTATGACTAAAAAATGACAACAAAAAACAATTGCAATTAATCAAAAAAAACTAACCACCTATATAAACAAAAAACCTAAAGTAATAAAAAGGAAAACAAAAGGAATAAAAGCCATTTAATATTAACAGCTTCCAAATGCTAATAGGCTGCACTTTATCCAATTAATGTACGGAAGAATTTTTACACTATTAAATTTACTGAATCAATAGTGAATATGATTATTTTCATATTCAAGTTAATGCAAAAAACACCTAAAAAAATAGAGTGACAAACCAACTAATTAACAATAAAAAAATATATGTGAAACTTAAATTTCAGCTAGAATCAAGCCGCTTTCTTGTTAATTAAGAATGTAACAATCTACACAAGAGAGATAAAAACCAACCCACTTGAAAGTCGTTAATAAAAAGAGTAAAAGCTCAACAAGAATAAAAATATACAACCCAGCCCTTGTTGAAAAACAAAAAACCGTAAAAAACAGCACAGTAATAAAACACTTGCAAACTATTATTCTCTACAAGCCTAAAAACCAAAATACAAGGAATATAATTACCGAATTTATATATGACAAAAACATGAAAGTTATCACTATCACTTTAATATTAAGAATAAATTACACCTGAGTTGACCTGCACAAAACCAAAATAGATAAAATGGAAATTATTTAGTTTATTTGATCTTTAAAATAAAATTCAGATTTAACAAACACCAAAAATCGCAACAATTAAATTTAAATGACAGGGTTTGTTTTTGCTACTACCTCGCTTTTCCATAGTTTTTTAGTGGAGTAAAAAATCTAATTATTCGAATTTTTCTCGTTATAATCGCAAGCAACTGCAAGAGAAAACACATGCAATATTGGCAGTAGATGTAAAAAATTAAAAATCACTCACTCTAAGTGAAATGCAAAGATATAGTGCAGTCTTAGTAAGAAAAGTTGAAGCATCTAACTGGTGAACGCTAGGCTGGATATCAATAATAAGGTGGACTACTGAGTCATTATTAAAACTCAGTAATACACCATTTTTGCGTTGAAGAACTTAAGCTTGCGCTATGAATGGATAAGTAAAAAAGCAAAAGTGAACTAAGTTAAAGACAAAGTGCACAAATATTGGCACCAAAATATTTTGAGTCTTTTGATAGCTGTAGGCACAGCTAATACCGAGTATCGTAGCAATGAAAGTGTAGGCCGCGCCACCGGGCAAATGAGCAAGGCCAAACAGTAGACCTGATATGATAACCACAGCCACATTACCATAGGCAAAGCGGCTCAACGTGTTTTGTACTTGAACTTGTATAAACCCCCTAAAAAATGCTTCTTCCGCATAACAGGTAATAAATAAGTTGGTCAGTACCCAACCAAATAAAATCGGACTAAGCTTCATATCCCATTGCACTAAGCCAAAGTGCACACCACTTGAAAAGCCAACAACGTAGCTAGCTGCTATTACCGCTAGTATTTTGGCTTTATGTTGCTCCATCCTGACTTTCTTTGAAGGTACTACAAAACAAAGTAGTGCTAAAGCGACTAACAACTTATCGAAATTGAGGTGTTTCGAATATGGCACTGCATCACTACTGACCTGATATGATTCAATGACCATTGGATTATTAAAACCGGGGGCAGCATGAATAAACAGTAAAACTGATAGAACAAAGATCCCAATCCCCGTGAGGGTGGTGATCCATTTATGCTCGGAACGGCTAAATAAGAAGCAGGCAACAAATAAACCCACAATGCTAAAAAGTGCCACCCCGTCAATTAATTTGAAGTAGGCAGCGAGCAAGACCGAACAGAAACTCAACAATAAGGATAAGTTCCGTTTTGCTAACGTGATGGCAATTAATGCGAAAAAAGCTGGGCAGAAGGTAACAACCGTATTGAACGTTAGCGTCAATCCGAATAGTTCAAATGTCGAATTCATGTCGAAGTTAACTCATGGAAGGTATTTGCACGATTCATATGCAAAATGTGTTGTTTTGCTTATTGTACTTCGATCAAATAGATAAGCTGTAGACTTTATATAAAAAAGTAGCCCAGCCTAAACTGGGCTATTGCCTTTTAGCAAATGGTTGCAGTTGGACAAAATACAGGGGCTGTATAACAAGCGCCATAATCTTTGGTATAAGCTGCCCCCGCAATTTGACGCGTCTGCTTGTCAGTTAAGCTTTTATTATCTTTGAGCTTTTTTAGCTGTACTTTATTGAGTTTCATGTTTGTTCCTGTTGTTCAGTTATGATTATTTTCTTTGAAAGGTAAAGCTTAAAACGCCTTACCTGCACATCACTGTGTTTATAAAATGTACACAATGCAAGCTATGAGACCTTGTCAAATAGACTTAACGCTTTAGCATGCTGATTTATAAGTTATTTATTATATTGAAAATTTATCATATTGAACAAAATGACAGCGCTAGACAATTCAACAGTGCACCCAACCCAATCAAAAGACCAGATGCACTCGTCAAAAGCTATGCTTTTAATGCACCTTCAAGCACGTCAAAATACTGCCAACAATACGCCCATATCGCGTTATAACAATTTAGGTAATTTTGGGACTGCGTTTGAGCATACAGTAGTGCTGCTGCGGCAAAACTTTCGGCCTGCACCCAAAAATACTTATCGCTATCGCATGGTTGTAATTTTTGATCAAAACCATAGATCAACCCACCTTTTAAATGGTCCCATGCATTTTGATAAGCCGCATCAAACAAAAAGATAGCCTTGTTAACCAATTTCGACTCTGCCGTATAGCGATTAAGTTGCAGTAACAATTTGGCCCATTCGGTTTGGTGACCCGGTTGAAACCCCCAAGGGCGATATAAGTTTTTAGGGTCATCTTTGTTGTATACAAAATCAGGTTTGAGATCTGGCGTAAAGTGCTCATATATTAAGCCTTCGCTTTGCTCAGCTAATTCAAAGCAAAACTTTTTCGCAAGCAGCTTCGCTCGTCGTAAATAAAGTTCATTACCTATCGCCGAATAGGCAGCAATAAGCGACTCACAAATGTGCATGTTGGCATTTTGCCCGCGATACTGACATAAGCGACCATCTTCATAACGTGTATCGGCATAGAGTCCTTCTTCTTCGCGCCAAAAGCGAGATTCTAGTAGCTCAAAAGTACGCACCAGCTTGTGCTCATTTTCCAAAAGTCCCGCCTTAAAGCAATGCGCATAGCACAGTATTACAAACGCGTAACCATATGCTTGTTGGGTCATATCCAACGGGTGATTATCTTGTAAAGTCCAAGCATAAGTTTGTGTACTTTCTCGCCAGTGATGTTTTTCGATGTAATCAAGACCATGTTTTGCGTGACTTAGATAGTCTTTGTTCTCTAAAACGATGGATGCACGGCAAAAGTTAACCACCATTCGTGTGCTACTCACCAGTTGCCTAAAACCATGATTGAATATCTCACCATCATCGTAATAGTTTTGAAAGTAGCCACCTCGCTTTGTGTCTATACAACGCTGTGAGTAAAAGTCTAGGATTGCTTGTGCATGGTTTTTTAAAAAAGTTGAATTATAAAAGTTCACGTTTGATTTGCTCTAAAAATAGGTTGTTTGGCTGCTCGCCATATTGTGCGTAAAATAATTCGGTGGCTTGTTTTAAAGAAGGTAAAGCTGGAAATGCCCCTTGCTTTGATACCGCAATGGCGCCTGCACAGCTGGCAAAGGCAACACTACTATGTAGTAGTGATGTATTAAGAAGTAAAGAATACAATTTGTGTCCTTTACTCAATACAAAAAGCATCGCGCCAATGAAGCCATCACCGCCTGCAGTTGTGTCAACCACATTGACCTTTGGAGGAACAAGGTAACCTTGTGACAAAGGCGTTAGATACTCAATGGCGTGTGCACCGTTAGTAATGAGTAGCAGCTTGCATCCTGCATCAAAACATTTATTTATAAACGTTTTGCGCTGCTTCCCACTCAGTAAGTCAAATTCCTCTGCGGCAAATTTCACAACATCTGAACGAAAAACAACACTGTTGACTCGATCAATATCAATTCGATCTGCTGGCCATAAATTGCTGCGCAAGTTGACATCAAAACTGATCACTAGCCCTTGCTTTTTAGCTTCTTTTAACACTTCATCGGTTGTGTTGGCTGCAAATTCCGTAGTTAGGGTATTACTACACAAGTGCAAGGTTTCGCTATGTTCAAACCAATCAGCGACAACTTGCTCACATGACAACAACAAATCAGCGCTGTCATTTCTAACAAAGGTAAAACTTCTTTCGCCCTGCCCATCTAAATGCACAAACGCCAGTGCCGTAGGTGCATCTGGATGCGTCAAAACGTATTCAGTATTAACGCCATAACGCTGTAAACTCGTTTTTAAATATGCGCCAAATTGATCGTCACCGACCTGCCCCGCAAAATATGCGCTTCCACCAAGCTTCGCTAGAGCAACCGACGCATTGGCCGGTGCTCCTCCAGGAAACTGACGATAATCACGCACATTTAAACCGTCTTGATGTGCTGTATGTACTTGTAAAAAGTCAATCAGCGCTTCGCCATAACAAAGTACTCCACTCATGACAAACTAGCCTCCTTAACTCGCGCCATTGACTGGCTCACGGCAAAAAATAAAATGTATACGTATGCGAAAACGGGTACCAAAAAGCTCACTTGCACTGATTGACTGTCTGCGACAATTGCCTGCAATAGTGGAAAAATCGCACCTCCGACGATTGCCTGACATAACAAGCCTGAACCTTTTGCGGTGAGTCGACCAAGCCCTCTTATGGCTAAACTAAAAATAGTAGGAAACATAATCGAGTTAAACAGTCCGATTACCAACACACTCCACATCGCAAGTTATTCTCGTCATTGATAAGCTTGCTCATTCGCTCGCTTTCACTGAGCAATGATTGTGTATACGCATGTTCAGCTCCAAAGTTAAACATGCCAAATGGCTATACGTTTCACGCTCTTTCCCCTATGGCTTGTTATTTTCATTATGAACCTCTTTTACTTCACTGCACTTTACCCTACCAATAAATGGAACGTTCCAAATTCTTTCTTTTGAATATACTTAACGATTTGTTACAATACAAGTTATTGAGATGAAATTTACACAATTTTAATTTCATCAACCTATGCCAACCCTTTATAGAAAACATCACTTTGAACAAGAACAACCATAACAACCAAACCGTTACAGTACACGATGTTGCGCGAGTTGCTGGTGTATCAAAATCAACCGTATCGCTGGTTTTAAGAGGCAGTGATAAAGCCAGTACACGAGCAAAAGAAAAGGTACTCAAGGCAATTCAAGAGACGGGTTACGTATACAATCGCGAAGCCGCAGCAATGCGCAGTAAATCATCTGATTTAGTGGCCATTGTTATCAACGACTTAACTAACCCATATTCAGCAAAACTGGCCGTAGCGCTTGAAAAGCATATCCGTGAATTAGGCTTTATGGCCACATTGGTAAACACTAGCGAAAATGCACTCACGCAAACTCAAATCGTTTCAAAACTACAAGAATACAGAGTACGCGCTTTTATCATATGCCCTACCCCAAACACCCAAGCTAGTTGGTTAAATCAATTGCAAAAGCCACAAACGCAAGTTGTGAGTATTATGCGACAAGTGACCAACAGCCAAGTACCGTGTGTATTGCCCGACAACGAACTTGGTGCATATAAAGCGACTCAATCTCTCATTAACCGAGGCCATAAGCACATTGCTTTTATTGGCGGTGATGCGTCAATCTCTGATTATCACCAACGATTGAGTGGATTCAATAAAGCCATTTCAGAGCGAGATGACATACAAAGTTGGGTATTTAATAGCGCTACGAATAGGCATGGTGGACGCATGGCTATGTCTGAATGTTTAGCTCAAGTTCCCAATGTCGAGTCTGTGATGTGCTTCAACGATATAGTCGCCTATGGCGTTATCGAATTTTTATCTGAGCAGGGCTTAAAGCCTGGCGCAGACATAGGTGTAGTCGGCTTTGATGATTTGGATGACTCCAAGCTAATGAGTATTCCTTTAAGTACCGTAAAAATAAATGCCGATGATATCGCAAAAGCTGTTTGTTATATTCTTAAAAACAATATCCAAGATGGGATACAGCAGGTTCCCATTGAGCTAATCGAACGCGCATCATAATGCAACAATATAACTGGACTGCAAAAATATTTTGCAGTCCAGTTTCTTACACACGTTTAGGTTCCCTCCCCCTACAACGAACTTGAATAGAATTTTTATTTTCATCATGTTGCAACATAAATATCATGCAAAATCGTAAACAATTTAATACAACACCTTTGGCACTGTTTGTACTTGGTTTAAGTATTGGCGCTCAAGCGATAGCAAGCAATACGCTAAGCGATGATCTTACTCAACCAAATGCAGGCGTGGTTACAGCATCAGCTGAAAACACACAATATGGCGAAACAGCTGTAAAGGCGTTTGATGATAACCAATATTCTAAATGGATAACATTTGAGCCAACGGGCTAGATCAGTTATCAATTCTCTACGAGTAAAGTGGTAAAAGGTTACTCTTTGAGCTGCGCAAACGTAGTACCCGGAAGAGGGTCGAAGAATTGACAACTACAAGATTCAAGTAACGGTACAAATTGGATACTCAAAGTAATCAAACTTTTTGAGCCAACCACTGACAACCATACCTATGCAAGCACTTCACCTAGCGCAACAGAAACATGCAGCGCACAAGGCGACAATATGTATGTCTCTGTATATGGTTTCTCTGAAACAAGCTATACCATTAACATTTCAGAAGAACCGACGGACCCAACAGATCCTCAATGGCAGGCTCCTTGTGTCGATTTTGTAGATATGAACCCAGAAACAAATGGCTCAAAATATGTGTTCTAGGGCGTTTAACAAGTTTTCCTTAACCTAAAACAACCCCCCTTTATGGTTACTAGGGGGTTTTATTGACGCTACATACGACTTTTGACTCTATTGGTCGCTTGTGCTGTGCTTGGATCATCAGGCCAAAAGTGTTTGGGATAGCGCCCTTTCATTTCTTTTTGCACTTCTTTGTAACTTGTTTGCCAGAAGTTGGCGAGATCTTGGGTTAGCTGCAAAGGACGCTGCGCAGGAGACAAAAGCTCCATTAGTAATGGAAGTTGCCCATCACACAACTTAGGCGTCTCCGTTACACCATATACCTCTTGCATTTTAACGGACAACTTCGCGGGGCCATCTAGTTGGTAGTGAATTTTAATATTGGAACCACTGGGTACCTGCATGCGCGTTGGTAAAACCGCATCAAGCCGTTGTTGCTGAGACCAATCAAGATTGCTCATGAGCGCTTGATGTAAGTCCAGCTTTTTGAGTTGAGGGAGTTGTTTAACCTCATTTAGGTAAGGCGACAACCATTGCTCAGCCTGCTCCATCAAGGTTTCTTCTTCAAGCTTTGAAAACTCTTTGGGATAAAACCGACATGCTAAACTCATCCGTATAAGCAACTGCTCTACATTTGGAAACTGCTCAAAAAGTCTAAAGCCCTGTTTTTGTATCAACCCAAGCCAAGCAGATGTTCGTGCTATAATATCAAGCGCTTTGTTACTTGGTCTAGACTCAATAACCAAAGCACCAATCACTGTTCGACACTCTTGCACGAAGCGACCACTTCTTTCATCAAATTCGCACACCTCTTGTTCACGGAATAAGTGTGGCAAATAGTCACGAATTAAAGTGATATCAAGTTCTGTTGCACTAAAAATACGCTGCCCTTTATGGCCGCCAAGTGTTGCAATTGCTAAATAACCGCAGTCCAGCCAATAGTCTTCATGACTTTCAACACCTGCACCATTAGATAAAGCAAATCCACTTCCTCGACGTTTTGCCAGTCTATCGGGGAAAGCAAGCGAGACAAGAATAGAAATGTACCCACATTTCAGTTCTTGTGGAGAAGTAATGCGCATACGTTTTAACCAAGATGACAGTGACTGCGTGAAGCTAGCGCTCGGTCTTTCAAATTGGCTTTGTAGCGCGACTCTTAGCTCTGGCGCACTTTTCACTCGACTTTCAATCAGCGCAACAAAATAGCAAGCCAATGAGAGAAGCCCTGGTAATCGTTCTTCAAGCTGCTGTGCCTTAATCAACATATGCGCCAACCTTGGTTCTGTGCCAAAGGATTGCATATTTTTGCCTAAGGAAGTGATTTTTCCTTGCTCATCAACTGCTTCTAGTTGCTTAAGTAACTCTAATGCTTGTTTTACAGCAATTGAGCTCGGTCTATCTAAAAGCGGCAATTCTTCTAGGTCCGTGCCCCAGACTTTTGTTTCAAGCAATAAGCTGCTGATATCACTGCTTAAGATCTCTGGCAAATCATGTTGGCTGCGCCTTTCAAACTGCGCTCTTGAGCCCAAACGATAAACTATACCATCTTCAATTCGTCCCGCTCGCCCTGCTCTTTGAATAGCTGATGAACGTGAAATTGACACGGTCATCAGTTCGGTTATGCCTGTTTTGATATTAAACACTGCTGCACGACGTTTTCCGCTATCAATAACGATACGGATCCCCTCTATCGTCAATGAAGTTTCGGCCACATTGGTGGTCAATACGACTTTGCGTCGACCTGCCACTGGAGGTGCTATCGCAGCTTGTTGCGCACGTTTATCCTGCTCACCAAACAAAGTAACGACATCCACATAATCTGGCACTTTGTCGTGTAACTGTTGATATATATACCCAATTTCTCTTTGCCCCGGTAAAAATACTAATACACTACCATGTTGTTTTGACAATGCTTCTAGCGTCAATTTAGGTAAAGCCTCTAACCATCGACTTTCATCACTTAAAGGGTGGTATATCTCCTCAACCGCGAAACTTTTACCTTGTGAGCAGACAATGGGACAGGACAAAAACTGCTGGTATCGATCGGTATTCAATGTTGCCGACATGACTAAAATATTTAAGTCATCACGAAACGCCGCTTGGCTTTCCAATGCAAATGCTAGGGCGGTATCAGCAGCGAGCGAACGTTCATGAAACTCATCAAATATAATTAAATCAATACCCGTTAGTTCAGGATCACTTTGTAACATACGGGTGAGCACACCTTCAGTAACAATCTCCAATCTCGTATGCTCTGAAACCTGCACCTCATTGCGCACACGCAGACCCACACTTTGTCCTAAGGACTCATTCTGTTGCTGCGCCAAAAAGCGTGCGATATTACGCGCTGCGAGGCGTCTTGGTTCGAGCATCACAATACGCTTAAAGTGATTGTCTCTCATTAACTGCAAGGGCAACCATGTGGATTTGCCCGCGCCAGGGGGGGCTTGCAACAATACCGTACTATTGTTTTGAAATTCATGAACGAGTTGAGAATATACAGATTGTATTGGCAGCACAGAATTGACTCTAATTACAGCTGTTTTTTGCGATTCTAACATGCCCTAGGTTTCTGATTAAGTGCGATTTTGCGCTTACTCAATCATTCAACAGCGGTTGGCACATTGACCGATGAAAACATGTGCTTTTTCATAAAAACTGAACATTAAACAAGCAATCGACATCAAAATGTATACTAAGTTACTTTTTTGTAAAAAAATCTAGAGACAATCTAAGTTAACTTCATGTATCCTAAAGGTAATAGAAAAAACAAGTCGGTACCTTCTCGAGTGCTTTCTCACTCGTTGCCGCGCTCTTATCAATAAGGGAAAACAATGGCCCAGTATTATTTTAAGCTTGCATGGTTGAGTTTGCGCTCTACACCTATGCTTAGCTCATTAATGGTGTTAATTATTGCCATTGGAATAGCCACATCGATGATCACCTACACTGTCACGTACATGATGTCTAAACACCCAATAGAGCACAAAGCGGATACGCTCGTGAAAGTATATTTAAGTGCGTGGAATGCAAGTCGTCCCTACAAGGAAAAAGGTGGTCGGGAAGAAGCACCTGATGTGCTTACCTATCAAGACTACGTTAATTTGTCAGAAGTAAACCAAAAAAGCGCCCTTGTTAAAGCACAAACGCCAATCGCATCACATAAAGA
The DNA here is from genome assembly GCF_056312285.1 of Pseudoalteromonas sp. ABE4_541. Taxonomy (NCBI): domain Bacteria; kingdom Pseudomonadati; phylum Pseudomonadota; class Gammaproteobacteria; order Alteromonadales; family Pseudoalteromonadaceae; genus Pseudoalteromonas; species Pseudoalteromonas sp. ABE4_541. Next base: position 506,423 of record NZ_JBSVEM010000001.1, on the reverse strand, counting down.
TTTAATTAGACTCCCCTCCCAGCCAAAAGCTCAAGCACAAATGCGCTATATGTATACAATCGGCAATGCATTTTTTACTATGTTTGATGCACCATTTTTGTACGGTGCACCTTGGACAGAAGCCTCAGACTTAGGTGGAGCGTTAGACGTAGTAATAAGTAAGCGACTCAATGAAATTTTGTTCCGTGGTGAAAACTCTGTTGGCAACCCACTGCTGATTGGTGCGCACACTTTTACCATTTCGGGTGTTTTAGATGATTGGAACCCTATTCCAAAGTACTTTGATTACGCAAGCTACGCTTATCAACGCCCCCATGATTTATATGTGCCATTCCAAACACAAATTAATACTCCTTTGTATATCGGCCCGTACTTCCCAACCTACTGCCCAACTTACCCTGAAGAAATCACGTTCCGTACAATTATTAAATCAGAGTGCATGTGGGTTAACCTATGGGTTGAGCTAAGAAATGCCAGTGATAAAGACGCATACACAAGTTTGTTACATGATTACGATGAACAACAAAAGCAAGTAGGCCGGTTCCCTCGTCCAATAAATAGTAAAGCCCGAACCATTGAAGAAGTTTTAGTATATGGTGGGGCAGTACCTGAGCATTCCAAAATAGCGGTCTGGCTCTCTTTTGCATTTTTGATCGTTTGCTTGTTAAACTGTATGAGCTTATTAATCAACAAATTTCATAATAAAAAGAACGAAGTGGGTTTAAGAAGAGCAATAGGCGCAAGCAAACAACAGATCGCGCTACAATATGGCTGTGAAACCGCACTAATTGGGTTTGTTGGTGGTGTATTTGGTCTATTGCTCACACAACTTGGGTTATTGAGTGCAAGAGGAATTTTCAACTTTCTCAACACCAGCTTTATACAAATGAATACAATACTCATCATCGCCACTGTTTTTTTGGCCGTATTTACAACTTGCTTATTTGGTCTTTGGCCTATTTACAAAGCGGTACAAGTACACCCTTCTAGTCAATTAAAGAACTTGTAGGATCCAAGGATGAAAGATCTATTACCTATTTTAAAATCGCTGAAACAACGTAAAGGCGCGGCATTACTGCTCATACTTCAAATTTCAGTCACACTCACTATCTTAATAAATACCGCCTTTATGTTAGAGCAAAAGCAAACGCGCGTATCGGCTGATAGTGGCATCGCTGAATCAGATACATTTAGCTTTATCATGAATCTACAAGGTGAACCGTCAGAGCTAGAAGCCTTGTTAAAGCAAGACCTTTCAGCAATCAAGTCACTAGAGAGTGTTCATAATGCATCCAACACATCGAGTATTCCTTATTCTCAGCGTGGAGGAACGGAAAATATCAGCCTACCACCCAATCCTGACGAAGTAATAGTACGAGCAGCTAGCCACTGGGGCGGCTACGATATGAAAGACACTTGGGATGTTCAGCTTCTTGCCGGTGACTGGTTTACAGAAAATGAAGTCTTTTATTACGCCAACATGAGCGAAAACCGTATGGGACAAAACTCGCTAGTGATATCTCAAGCATTAGCCCAAAAGCTCTTTCCCGATGACTGGCGACAAGCGGTTGGAAAAATAATCTATGCCTCTGGTAATTCATTTACCGTACGCGGTGTAGCCTATCAGTTTCCTAGTAGTGGTTGGAGTTGGTGGGAAAATCATTGGTATGGTATTGTTACCAATGCCAATTACCTTGCGACTGAGCCAAAAATCATTGTGCGTGCAAAGCCTGGCATGCGTGATCAAGCAATGCAAGATGTGACCAATTTACTAATGAAAACCCCAGGGAAATGGGTCGACCAAATGCGCTCTTTTGAAGAAATTAGACAGACTGCACATGAAAATGACTCCGCCGTTGTGGTTATTTTAATGGTCATGATGATCATCATCAGCATCGCAACCGCTTTAGGAATTTTTGCCCAAGTTCGTTTTTCCATTATTACAAGACGCAAGCAGATTGGAACACGTAGAGCGCTTGGCGCTAGTAAAATACAAATTTTACGCTTTTTTATGCTAGAAAGCTTTTTAGTTAGCAGTATGGGTGTATTAGTGGGAATGGCGCTTTCAATTATCACCAATGTGTACTTAGTTAACATATTATCATTAAGTCCAGTCCCCATCAGTTATTTAGTCATTGGCGCTGTCTGTATGTGGCTGATCTGCCAAATAGCAACCATGCAACCTGTTTATCAAGCCAGCAGAGTGTCACCCGCAATTGTAACGCGAAGTGCTTAACTCACGCACCGTATCTTGGAGTAAACTCCAAGGTACAACACTGCATGCCAAATAAGAAATCCAATCATATCAAAGCCGCGCATGCAATCATATTGCACAAGCTCAACGCAATTTGTAATAAAAATAGAGACAACAATGGTTAAATTGATGTATCCTAATTTGTCAAGAAAGTTAACAAAAGGAATCTAATTGTGCATGTTTCTCATCAAGCTCCTCATTACGTGGAGGCGCTATGATCCCATATTACATTAAGCTAGCTTGGCTAAGCATTCGCTCTACTCCCATGCTTAGTTCACTGATGATGTTGATCATAGCGATTGGGATTGCAACTTCTATGATCACTTATACTGTAACGTATATGATGTCTCAGCACCCACTTGAAGACAAAGCAGACACAATACTCAAAGTGTACCTCAGTGCATGGAATGCAAGCCGTCCATACAAAGAAAGATTCGGCGAAGAACAAGCACCAACAGTAGTAACGTACCAAGACTATGTAAATTTATCTTCGCTGCATGACAACACGAATATCGTTAAAGCCTATACACCGGTTGCGACGCACAAAGATCTCGTTAGAACCACAATACAGCCGCTCAATGAAGCTAAGATGCGTTACATGTATTCAATCAATAACGACTTCTTTTCCATGTTTGAATCCCCCTTTTTGTATGGCGCACCGTGGACAGAACCGGCAAATAATAAAGGCGGCCTAGAGGTTATTATCAGCAAACCTTTAAATGAAACGTTATTTGCGGGTGAAAACTCTGTTGGTCAACAACTTATGATAGGTAAACACGCGTTTACTATTTCTGGTGTACTAGATGAATGGAACCCCATTCCAAATTATTTTGGCTATGCTGCTGACTCCTATCGAAGTCCACACGATATATATGTGCCATTTCAAACACAAATTAACTCCGAGCTATACATTGGCCCTTACTTTCCTATATTTTGTGCGACCTACCCTGAAACAATTACCTTTCAAACTATTCTTAAAGCCGAATGTCATTGGATTGATTTATGGGTTGAGTTAACACATGCACAAGACAGAGATGACTACACCGCTTTACTGCATAGCTATGATAAGCAACAGAAACAAGCAGGTCGCTTTCCTCGGCCACTTCCGAGTAAAACACGGACTATTTCAGAAAACCTACTTTATGAAGGAATAGTTCCTGAAAATTCCACAGTGGCGGTTTGGCTGGCTTTTGCTTTCTTAGCCGTTTGTTTATTAAACTGTATGAGCTTATTAATCAATAAGTTTCATAACAAAAGAAGTGAAGTAGGATTAAGACGAGCCATAGGCGCAAGCAAACAAAATATTGCGCTTCAGTTTGGCTTTGAAACAGCTTTGATAGGTTTTTTTGGTGGCGTGTTTGGTTTGGCACTTGCACAAGTTGGCTTATTAGGTGCTAGGAACATTTTTCATTTCCTCAACACCAATTTTATACAGATGAATATCACAATCATGATAAGCACGATTGTATTATCAGTATTAGCGACCTGTATATTCGGATTGTGGCCGATTTACAAGGCGATGCAGGTACAGCCATCTAGCCAGTTAAAGAGCTTATAAGTTTGCAAGGTAAAAGGCCCTAATACCCCTTCTCAAATCCCTTACACAATCAAAAGGCAACGTATTTGGGCAGACCGCGGTATTTCACAACGAGATGCCTTTCGTTTTATATGAAAAGCAGCTACATGAAGACCAAGGTTTGGCACGCTTACTCAAACGAGATATAGATGCGTTCTGCGCGTTGCCAGTTGCCTCCTGCAATAGTGACTCCAAAAGTCATAAATTGGCCTACCAAAAAAAAAGAGCTACCATAGGAAGCTCTTTTTTAGTCTATTTAAAGTTTTAGCGATTAGCTCGGCTCATAGCCTAAGTTAGGCGCAAGCCACCTTTGGGCCTCTTCCAAACTCATATTGGTACGTTTTGCATAGTCTTCAACCTGATCCTTTTGAATGGCTGCAACAGCATAATATTTAGAGTCAGGGTGCGAAAAGTACCAACCAGATACCGCTGCCCCCGGCCACATCGCATAAGAACTGGTAAGCTTCATACCAATACTCTGCTCGGTATTAAGTAGCTGCCAAATCTTTTTCTTCTCTGTATGCTCAGGGCAGGCTGGATAGCCCGGCGCAGGACGAATACCTTGATAGTTTTCGCGGATCAGCTCTTCATTACTCAAGTCTTCATTTGGCGCATAACCCCAATATTGCTTACGCACTTGCTCGTGCAGATATTCAGCAAATGCTTCTGCCAATCTATCCGCGACCGCCTTAACCATGATTTTGTTATAATCATCGTGCTTAGCATCGAATGCATCCGCTAAATCGTCTTCTTCAAGTCCACCAGTCACGGCAAATGCACCAAAGTAATCCGCAATACCTCTAGGTGCGACATAGTCCGCCAAACAGTAATTAGGAAAGTCGGTTTTTTCAGTTTGTTGACGTAAATGACAAGATAGCGTCAATACTTCCGTCCGACTTTCATCGGTATAAATCTCGATGTCATCCCCGACTCTGTTCGCAGGGAACAAGCCAATTACACCCAAAGGTTGTAACGCACCCGTTTTTTCAAATTCATCGAGCATGGCATTAGCATCTGCGTACAAGCTTTTCGCTTGTTCACCGACAATTTCATCTTCTAAAATGCGCGGAAATTTACCCGCCAGTGACCAAGTCATAAAAAATGGCGTCCAGTCAATGTACTGACGCAAGGTTGCAATGGTTACATCGGTAAACTCTGTGACCCCTAACCTCTTTGGCACCGGAGGCGTGTAATTGTCCCAATCAATTTTAATTGCATTGTCGCGCGCTCGTTGCAAGGTTACAGGCTTGGAACGAGGCTTCTTACGCGCCTGTTGTTCGCGCACCTTTTCATACTCAGAGGTTGTTTTAGCCAAAAAGTCCGATTTTTGCGTTTTGCTAAGCAAACTTGAAACAACACCCACAGCACGGCTAGCATTATTCACATACACCACACCTTTATCGTACTGAGGCTCAATTTTCACCGCTGTATGCGCCTTTGAAGTGGTTGCCCCACCAATCAATAATGGAATTTCAAAACCTCGACGCGTCATCTCTTTTGCAACATGCACCATCTCATCAAGAGATGGCGTAATGAGGCCAGACAAGCCAATCACATCCGCATTTTCATCGATGGCAGTTTGCAAGATTTTCTCTGCAGGCACCATCACCCCCAGATCAACCACTTCGTAGTTGTTACACTGCAGCACCACGCCTACGATATTTTTACCTATATCGTGTACATCACCTTTCACGGTGGCCATGATGATTTTACCGTTGGTTTCACCTTCTTGCTTTTCAGCTTCAATGTAAGGGTCAAGGTAAGCAACCGCACGCTTCATTACTCGCGCCGACTTCACTACCTGTGGTAAAAACATTTTACCCGCACCGAATAAATCACCAACCACATTCATGCCGTCCATAAGTGGGCCTTCAATCACTTCTATTGGCTTGTCTTTATTTGCACGGCACTCTTCGGTGTCTTCCTCAATAAATTCGGTAATACCTTTAACAAGTGCATGTTCTAAACGCTTCTCTACAGGCCAGCTACGCCATTCTAAATCTTCAACTTTAGCGGCTTGAGCCATGCCGGAGTACTTAGGTGCGAGCTCAACTAAGCGCTCTCCCGCTTGAGGGTCTTTGTTGAGGATCACATCTTCCACTGCATCTCGCAGCTCTGATGGAATATCGTCATACACGGTCAACTGACCCGCATTTACAATCCCCATATCCATACCCGCTTGAATAGCGTGATATAAAAATACCGAGTGGATAGCCTCACGAACCGGGTTATTACCACGGAATGAGAACGACACATTTGACACACCGCCAGATACTTTACAGTGTGGTAACTCAGCTTTTATACGACGCGTGCCTTCAATGAATTCAACCGCATAGTTATCGTGCTCTTCAATGCCCGTTGCAACCGCAAAAATATTAGGGTCGAAAATGATGTCTTCAGGTGGAAAACCGATTTGATCAACCAAAATACGGTATGAACGTTCACAGATTTCAAATTTGCGCTGCGCGGTTTCCGCCTGGCCTACCTCATCAAATGCCATCACCACAGCGGCCGCACCAAAGCGCTTAATAATTTTCGCTTGGCGAATAAACGGCGCTTCCCCTTCTTTCAATGAGATAGAATTAACAATGGCCTTGCCTTGAATGCACTTTAGACCCGCTTCTATCACCTCCCACTTTGAAGAGTCAACCATGATAGGTACTTTGGAAATATCAGGCTCAGAAGCAATTAGATTTAAAAATTTGACCATTGCAGCTTTTGAATCCAACATGGCTTCATCCATATTGATATCAATCACTTGTGCGCCATTTTCCACTTGGTTACGTGCTATATCCAATGCGGCTTCATAATTTTCTTGCAATATTAGCTTTTTAAAACGAGCCGAGCCGGTCACATTGGTACGTTCACCAACGTTGGTAAATATGGCTGTTGATTGTTGCGTCATTGGATACTTCCTAATTCAAGTTACAGGCTTCTAAACCTGCCAAGCGCATACGCACTTCAAGTTCAGGTAACTGGCGCGGTGCGACCTTCTCAAGGCCTTGCGCAAACGCTTTAATATGCTCTGGGGTTGTGCCACAGCAGCCACCAACGATATTGATCAAGCCTTCTTTACCCCAATCAACGATTTCTTTGGCCATTTCTGGCGCTTCCAAGTCATACTCTCCAAATTCATTAGGTAAACCTGCATTTGGGTGTACTGAGGTAAATGTTTCACATACTCTTGATAATTCGACGACATATTGGCGTAATAAATCAGGACCCAATGCGCAATTTAACCCAATTGAAAGCGGCTTAATGTGGCGAATTGAATTATAAAATGCTTCTGTTGTTTGACCAGACAAAGTACGTCCAGATGCATCGGTAATCGTGCCTGAAATCATCACAGGTAAGGTCACACCGGCTTGCTCGAATGCTTCTTCAACTGCAAAAGACGCTGCTTTGGCATTGAGCGTATCAAATATGGTTTCAATCAGAATTAAATCCACACCGCCCTCAATCAAGGCGAGCGTCGACTCAACATAGGCCTCTACAAGCTGATCAAAAGTAATGTTTCTATAACCTGGATCGTTCACATCAGGAGAGATTGAGCAGGTTTTTGATGTTGGACCTAATACACCTGCGACATAACGCGGTTTAGCCGAATCATTCGCTGTGTATTCATCACACAACTTACGCGCAAGCCGTGCAGAAGCTAAGTTGATTTCTTTACTTACACTGGCCATGTCATAGTCTTCCATCGAAATGGTCGTGGCATTAAAGGTATTTGTTTCAATAATATCCGCCCCCGCATCTAAAAACTCTCGATGAATTTGCGCTATCACCTCAGGCTTAGTAATACTGAGCAAGTCATTGTTACCTTTGATCAACACATGCCAATCTTTAAATCGCTCACCGCGATAATCTTCTTCTTCCAGCTTGTGCTTTTGGATCATCGTGCCCATGGCACCATCCAAAATTAAAATGCGTTGTTTAAGTGCCTCTGTTAAGGCTGCGCGTTTATTCAGCATAGTTGTTAGTCCTTACATCTTGGCTAACGAGGTTAATATCATAAGGCGTGGTTTGATAAACGTAATAGTTTAACCAATTCGAGAATAACAAAAAGGCATGACTTTGCCATGTCTTTGATGGCTTATTCGAGGCATCGTCATTTGGGAAATAGTGCGCAGGTTTCGGGGCATCCGGGCTACTTTGCAAGTCTCGTTGGTATTCTTTCAATAACGTGTCTGCATCATACTCAGGATGTCCAGTAATATAAACTTGACTACCCGATAAGTTTTTAATCAGATACGCGCCTACAGTTTGTGAACCCGCTAATACCACCAGCTCTTTCTCATTCGCTATCTTACTTGGATCAACGTGACCATAACGAGAGTGTGGCACTAAGAATTCATCGTCAAAGCCACGGGTCAATGCGCCATGCTCAAAGTAACATTGATGCCTAAATACACCACATAGCTTTTCACTGCGAAGGTCGCGCTTAATCCCATAGTGATGAAATAACGCAGCGTGCGCCGCCCAACAAGAGAACAGCGTAGAAGTGACATGATGTTCAGCCCAATCAAAAAAGGTTTTGAGTTCTTGCCAATAAACAACATCGTCATATTCTAAATGTGCTAACGGCGCGCCTGTGACGATCAGCGCATCATAGTTTTGATCTTTCACATCAGAAAAATAACGATAAAACATGTCAAGATGTTGCTCCGAGTTTTCTGAACTGCGGTGTGTATCTAAGCGTAATAAATCAACATTGACTTGCAAAGGTGAGTTTGCCAAAAGACGAATAAACTGAACTTCGGTTTCTACTTTGTTTGGCATTAAGTTCAATATGGCCAAGCGCATCGGTCTGATTTCTTGTGTTTTTGCACGGCTTTGTGGCATCACAAACACGTTTTCTTGACGTAAACGCACAATGGCAGGCAATTCATCTTTTACTGTTATTGGCATCATTCACCCTCAAACTATCACTATGCTGTCATTATGAAGATAATCCGAAAAATATCAACCTCTAGATGTTTAGACGTCCAAAATAAGAACAATGGAGACTTCAAACTATGATTTTGAACAATAACATGCTAAGAAGTTAATTCTGCAGTTCAAAAGGTCAACTTGTTATGACACAAAACCTATTTTCTAACTTACCCACTGATAAATCGGTAGAGCATTTCGAAGACATTATAAAAAATAAGCATATTCGTATTGAACGTATCACATCGTACGGACAAAGATCGCCTGACTCATTTTGGTATAACCAAACTGAACATGAATGGGTAACGGTACTAGAAGGCGAAGGCACTATCGAATTTGAAGGTGGCGTAAAACACACTCTTAAGCGAGGTGATTATATTAATATCCCGGCACATACCAAGCATAGAGTAAGTCGAACCGCAGCCAACGAAACGACACTTTGGCTTGCGGTATTTTACAAAGACTGAGTAAATTTACACTCAGCCGCTAAACCTGCTCTTCTAGAAAGTCCATGGCCGATTGTTCTTTGCTATCAATTGTGCCATCGGCAGCCGCCACTTTTTGCGCCAGCTTAAGTGCTAACTCTCTCATTGGCTTGTCAACGATGTATTTCATGCGGTGTTGAATAAATGCTTCAACATCTGACGTTTGCACTGCATGAACACATTTTCCTGACATATCAGCAATATAATTTTCAAGGCTTACAGCAGAGTTCCAATTAATCTTGCTTGCCCATTGCTTCACAACCGCTAATTCAGCGTCACAAATACGACCATCAACTGCCACAAATAATAATGCTAAATCTAAAAGTGACTCTTTTTGCAACTGCTCTACACAAATGCCACTATCAAAGTGGTTAAGTAGTTGTTCAAATTTCATCATTCCGTTTCTCCTTGAAGTTAACAATCGATGTACATGTCACTTCATGACCACCGAACATCAATACAATATTAGACAACTATGAAAAAGTCACATTAAAAACTCTCATCATGCTCGCATACACTACAATAAGTGAAGTTACTCATATGATCAAAGGCCGTTATGCGCCCTCTTATCAGCCTATTTTTTGCAATACAATTCAATGCCATCGCTACGGAGCGGATCACCGTCACGATAGAAAAAGATATTTACGACTACGCGCAAACTATACTCAAAGGACAAACCGTTCATACCATCGATAACTTCAAACACCCACTTTGCCAAAGAGATATTGTAGAGTATGTTATTTTACAAAAGGCGCTAACGCTCGGCGGTTTATCATTAAAATTTGAATTTGACGTTGGCAATTATGATGCAAGAAATATCAAATTGTTGGTTGATGGTTTGTTGTTAGTCAGCTTTGATACAATATGGCTAGATCAAGCCAATCAATATCGTGACAAACTCTATATTTCCGCTCCGATTATTCGAAAAGGCGAATACTATGCTGGCATTTATACTAAACCAGAAAATATGGAAGTCCTTAAAGCCAAAATTAATCGAGACTTATCTCAATTGTCCATGATTTCTAGTAAAGCATGGCATACAGATTGGCAAACTCTGAATTCTCTCAAGCCTAAAAACTTAATTGATGAATCGGACTGGGTGATCATGGCTAAAATGGTCAGCCGTGGTTGGGTTGATGGCATGCTCGTTTCATTCAACAACACGCAACCCTTCGAATACAGTGGCGAGGGCTACCGAATAGCAGCGATTGACGGCATTAAGGTTGCTCTACAAGACAGTCGCCATTTTGCTGTGTCTCGTGCACATCCTATGGGAAAAACCGTTTTTGAAGCGCTTCAGACAGGATTAAAAAGGCTCAGAGAAGAAGGGTTTATAAGGCGCTCATACCAACAATGTGGTTTTTTTAATGATGTCATTAACGACTGGCGAGAACTAAAAAGCCAGCAATAAGCTGGCTTTACTGACAAACCTTAACTACCCACGTTTCTTTGGCTTTTGCATTCTTTGATTATGCTTCTTCACCGCTTTGCGGATTTGATTTACCCTCTTACGCTTATCTTTGCGCTTTTCAGGCATAACTGACAGTTTAGTTTCTGTTTCATTGCGTAGTTGAACTGACTTACGTAGATAGTTAACTTCTTCTAATGCTAGTTCTTCCCAACCGCCCTGTGGTAGGCGCTTGTTTAACTCCAGCTTGCCATATCGAATACGAATAAGGCGTGAAACTTCAACATCTTGTGATTGCCATAAACGGCGTACCTCACGGTTACGGCCTTCTGTTAAAGTCACATTAAACCACTTGTTGATCCCCTCTCCACCAAGAGGCTTAATCTTGAGGAATTTAGCAGGACCGTCGTCTAGCTCAACACCTTTGGTTAAGTTACGTAACGTTTCGTTGGTTACTTCACCAAACACACGCGCAGAGTACTCACGCTCGACTTCATACTTGGGGTGCATTAAACGATTTGCTAACTCACCATCATTGGTAAACAACAATAAACCAGAAGTGTTAATATCTAGTCGGCCTATCGCAATCCAACGATCACCATCCAAACGAGGTAAACGGTCAAACACCGTTCTGCGGCCTTCAGGATCTTTACGAGTGCACAGCTCACCTTCAGGTTTGTGATACATAATCACACGGCAAACTCTGTCTTCTTTTTGCTCAATTTTAACTACATGTCCGTCTACTCGGATCACCGCATTTTCTTCTACGCGGTCGCCCAGTTTGGCCACTTTACCGTCTACGCTCACACGGTTTGATTCTATGTATTTTTCCATTTCGCGGCGTGAACCCACACCAGCTCGGGCCAATACTTTTTGTAACTTTTCACTCATTAAGATGGTTCTCTCACAGAAGGATCGTTCAACATCTGATCTATTTTCACATGATGCTGCTCAGGCAGTTTAGGTAACATGTTCAGACCAGATAAAGAAAAATAATCTAAAAATTGTTTGGTTGTGGCGTACAATGCAGGTTTACCAGGCACCTCTTTATGACCTACCACTTTAATCCATTCACGTTCTTGTAAGCTTTTGATTATGTTAGAGCTTACCGTAACTCCACGGACTTGTTCTATTTCACCACGGGTGATCGGCTGACGATAAGCGATCAACGCCAGCGTTTCTAAGGTCGCTCGTGAATATTTTGGCGCTTTTTCCTGCCATAAAGCACTCAACCAAGGACTAAGGCTTGAGCAAGCTTGAAAACGAAACCCAGTCGCCACTTCAACTAAACGAATGCCTCTCGTTTGGTAATGTTCACTAATGCTGTTAATGGCTTTGTCTATTCGAACATTCGAAATACTGATATCACTCAGTACTGTTTCTTTTAAGCGCTTTTTTGACAACGGCTTATCAGCAACAAAAATAGCTGCTTCAATTAGTTCAACAAGTTGTTCATCACTAATCCGACGCGTTGTCATACATCTACCACTTGTTTACACCCAAACCTCTATTATGACAGAGGTTAACTCACTCTTGTAGCTGTAAACTCAAATAAATTTGGCTGTTCGGCTGTACCTGCAGACAAGTTATAAGTTGTTCTTTTACCAGTTCAAGCATTGCAATAAAGGTAACAACCACGCCGCTTCGCCCTTCTTTGAGTGTAAACAACGCGCTAAATTCACAAGGCCCTTCATGTTCAGACAGATACAGTAAAATTTGACTCATTCGCTCTCGCGTTGATAAGGCTTCAGCGCTCACTTGGTGATGTTCAAACGTCTTAGCTCTTGCCATTACGTCACCTAATGCCAAAACAAGTTCCTTGAGCGCGATATCTGGAAAGTTCACTTCTGGTTCGGCTGAGTCATCCATCAGTGCGTGTGCAATGTAGGTATCTCGATCTACACGGGGGATTTCATCTAAATTTTCAGCCGCTTTTTTAAATTGTTCATACTCTTGTAAACGGCGAACTAACTCTGCTCTGGGATCTTCTTCTTCTTCCAATTCTTCGTGCACTGGCAACAACATACGCGATTTTATCTGCGCTAGCAGTGCCGCCATCACCAGATACTCACCCGCAAGCTCTAACTGCAGGTCTTTCATCAGTTCAACGTAGGCAACATACTGCTCAGTGATGCTCAAAATGGGCAGTTGCAGTATGTCCAATTTATGCCGTTTTATAAGATACAAGAGTAAATCAAGCGGTCCTTCAAAAGTTTCTAAAATAACCTCAAGTGCATCTGGTGGAATATAAAGATCTTCTGGTTTCTCAACAACTGCTTCACCATTTAAAAACGCCAAAGGTAATTTTTGTTGCTGTGGCACTTGGTTCATTAGTTATTACTCAAAAGGTGCTGTATCACCACAACCTACGCGTAACACCTGAACATCATCGTCTTCAGATAAATCAACTACCGTTGTGGCTTGCTCAATCAAATAGCCACCGTGAATGATTAAGTCGACTTGTTTTTCCAAGCGCAAACGAATTTCGTCAGGATCTGATTCTGTATACTGCTCACCCGGTAATATCAACGAACATGACATCATGGGCTCGCCCAATTCCGCAAGCAGCGCTGTAGTAATAGGATGCTCGGTTACGCGAATTCCAATGGTTTTTTTCTTCTCGTTCAACAAACGTTTAGGCACTTCTTTAGTACCTTTAAAAATAAAGGTATAAGGCCCCGGCGTATTGTTTTTAATCAAGCGAAACATTTGATTGTCTACTCGAGCATAGGTAGCCAACTCTGATAAATCTCTACACATCAACGTAAAATTATGGTGTTTTTCAATACCACGGATGCGCTCAATGCGCTCTTTCGCTTGTTTGTTCCCTAAATTACAGCCAATTGCATAGCCAGAATCAGTTGGGTAAACAACAACTCCACCTTGCTGAATGATTTCAACGGCTTGCTTAATTAATCTTGCCTGCGGGTTGTCTGGGTGGATATGAAAAAATTGGCTCATGCTAACATTCCTCGCTTGCTTGCCAGTGTTGCCAAACCCCTTGGCAATCTTTTGGTAAGTATAGGTTTTTGCCCAAGTCTAACCAAGGCATTGGATAATGAAAATCGGACCCTTGGCTTGCCAGCAAGTTAAATTCTTGACTTAGCTGACCTAAAAATTGACGCTCTGACGGTGCCTGTTGTGGTTGTGCAACCTCCATCGCCTGACCACCACATTTGCTAAACTCACTGATGAGCTTACGCAACCACTTGTTAGACATTTGATAACGGGCAGGATGCGCCAGCACGCTGACTCCCCCCGCCCCTTTGATGGCTGCAATAGCAGTTGTCATATCGCACCAACTGCTTGGTACATAACCCGTTTTATTGCGCCCCAAATACTTTTTAAACACACCTTGGATATTGTTCGCGACGCCGCGCTCGACCAAAGCGGCCGCAAAATGTGCCCGGGTAATTTCAGCATCTTTTGCCAAGGACTTAGCTTGTTCGTATATACCCTCATGGCCATTTTTAGCAAGACGTCGACCGATCTCTTCTGCCCGCGCTTGGCGTTTGGCTTGTTGCTCAGACAACAACACATTGAGTTGCACGTTATCAGTATCCAACCCCAAACCCACTATATGGATTTCAAAACTATGCCATTTAGTCGAAATTTCTACGCCAGAAACCAACTCCAAATCTAGGTTATTTTCTTTTATAAAATCTCTGGCAGGTTTGATTGCATTGATAGTGTCATGGTCAGTGATAGCCAATACGTCTACGCCTTTTTCTGTTGCGCGCTCTAAGAGTTCCGACACGCTTAAACGACCATCAGAAAAAGTGGTGTGGCTATGTAAATCGTATTTAATCAAATTATCTCGTATTAAAATCATCGCTTTGTATTAGCGTACAAGTATATCATCAGTTGGAGTTACGAACTTTGACTATTTTTTTATTTTTATTTACGTTTTCTTAAATTTAGGGTTGACAGCGCATGAAAATATGGGGTTTACTGTACCCACTAAAGACATCTAAACGGATAAACCAATGAAAACAACTATGTTAAAAAACAACATTTGGTGGTGGCACTCGTAATTGCGGGTGATTCGTTGTGTCTATACGAAATTCTAAACCCGCTAAACATAGCGGGTTTTTTTGTATCTGAATTTAGGAAATTTAAAATGTTAAACAATAATGCAACAACAACTTTTTCTTGGTGGTGGTGCCTAGCTTAGCGGGACGGCATTGTTGTATGCATTTATCAACCCCGCTAAGCCTAACAAGCTAGTGGGGTTTTTTATTATTAGGGGAATGAGGTTTTGATATTTAGTCACATAACAACCACACCGGGTGAGGTGACCAGCATAAGACAAAGACGGGATTACATCGCAAGCCCACTTTCTCTTTATGCGGCACTGGATAAGAAAAATTCATTGCTACTTGAGTCTGCAGAAATCGACTCCAAGGACAATGTTAAAAGTATTATTCTCGTCGATGCCGCACTGCGTATTGAATGCCAAGGTAAGCAAGTATTGGTAAAGGCGCAGTCTAATAATGGTCAGCAGCTATTACCTTATTTACAGCATCAAGTGCAAAACTGTGAAACATCACTGAGTGGCAATACATTGACGCTGACTTACCAACCGCTTGACGAAGAGCTCGATGAGTTCAGCAAACTCAAAGCAGACAATGCATTTAGTGCGCTACGTACATGCATTAACAGCATTCAACGAAATTCCGACACACCACTATCGGTATTCTTGGGCGGTGTATTTGCCTATGATATGGTGGCCAACTTCGAACTTTTAGAAAATGTGCCAAATGGCAACAACACATGTCCTGATTACGTATTTTACCTTGCTGAAACGCTCGTACTTATCGATCATCAAGCACAAACTACCGAATTAATTGGTAATGTATTCAATGGCCCAGACGTACATGCAAACTGCTTTGAAGTTGGTAAACAACTGGAAGAGCTCAACAAACGGTGCAATACCGTACGGCCATACTTAGCAACACCCAACACTGGCAGTGCACCTGTTGAGGTTAATATCTCGGATGAGCAGTTTTGTGCACAAGTGAGTCAGTTGAAAAACAACATCGTGGATGGTGACATTTTCCAAGTTGTGCCTTCTCGCACCTTTTCATTACCATGTGCACAACCATTATCAGCATATCAGCAACTCAAAGCGCAAAACCCGAGTCCTTACATGTTTTACATGAATGACCAAGATTTTGTGTTATTCGGCGCATCTCCAGAGTCAGCGCTTAAGTATTCAGTTGAGAATGAACAGGTCGAAGTTTACCCTATCGCGGGGACCCGCCCTCGTGGTAAATTTGCTGACGGTCGTATCAACCCAGATTTAGACAGCCGCATTGAGCTGGAATTGAGAAATGACCAAAAAGAGCGCGCCGAACACCTTATGCTCGTTGACCTAGCACGTAATGACATTGCCCGCATTAGTGTTGCAGGCACTCGCCACGCCAAAGAGCTGCTTAAGGTTGACCGCTATTCACAAGTGATGCACTTGGTGTCTCGCGTTGTTGGTCAGCTTAAGCCTGACTTGGATGCATTGCATGCCTATCAAGCTTGTATGAACATGGGTACCTTAGTTGGCGCCCCCAAAGTCAAAGCAGCCCAATTGATCCGTCAAACAGAAAAGCAGCGCCGTGGCAGTTATGGGGGTGCGGTAGGCTATTTAACTGGCGATGGCGCTATGGATACCTGCATTGTGATCCGTTCGGCTTTCGTTCAAAACCAAACCGCCTACGTGCAAGCGGGTGCTGGTGTTGTATACGACTCAATCCCACAATCAGAAGCGGATGAAACGCGTGCCAAAGCACAAGCTGTGATCAAGGCTGTTCAGTCTACTTATCAAGGAGGCGGCAATGCAAACTAACGCCAAAGTCTACTTTTTAGATAACTATGATTCTTTTAGCTATAACTTGGTTGATGAACTGACATTACTAGGCCTTGATCTGGTGGTATATCGAAACCATCTAAGTGCACAACGTATTTTCGAGAAAATGAACCAAGAGCAACAACCTGTCATATTGGTACTTTCACCAGGCCCCGGTAGCCCTGCTCAAGCTGGCTGCTTGTTAGAGCTAATCGAACTGTGCAAAGGTAAATTTCCGATGCTAGGTATTTGCCTTGGCCAACAAGCGCTAACACAAAGCTATGGTGGCACTATCGGTCATGCAGGAGAAACCGTACACGGTAAATCTTCTATTATTGACGCACAGCCCCACCCTGTTTTTGATGGCCTTGGTAGACGCTTTGGGGTTGCTCGTTACCATTCGTTGATGGCAACCTCGGTGCCTGACTCATTACAAGTAATTGCCCAATATGAAAATATTCCCATGGCGATTTATCACAGTGAAGATAAAGTACTCGGGTACCAGTTTCATCCTGAGTCGATACTAACCCCTGATGGTGCTCGCATTTTACAGCAAAGCATCGCTTATTTAACTCGCTAGGAGCACACATGGACAGTTTAAATACCCTACTCAATAAACAATCTCTTAACTTTGAACAAAGCGAAATGCTATTCAACCAAGTTATGCGCGGAGAGCTTTCAGATATTGAACTCACCGCAGCACTCATCGCGTTAAAAATAAAAGGTGAAACAGCCGAAGAAATCGCAGGTGCAGCAAAAGCAATGCGCGTTAACGCAAAGACGTTTAACAACCATGGTTTGCGTTGCGTTGACAGCTGTGGCACAGGTGGTGATGGCGCAAACACCATTAATGTGAGCACCACGGCAGCCATTGTAGCAGCTGCATGTGATTTAAATGTGGTAAAACACGGTAACCGAAGTGTGTCGAGCAAATCGGGCTCAGCAGATTTACTTAAAGCACTCAACATTAATTTAAATATGGATGCCAAGGTGGCAAGTGAGTGCTTGCGCCAAACTGGGTTTACGTTCTTGTTTGCGCCAAATTACCATTCGGGTACTAAGCATGCTATGCCCGTGCGTACAACGCTCAAAACAAGAACCATTTTTAATATACTTGGCCCTCTAGCAAACCCTGCAGCACCGCAAACACAGTTATTGGGCGTCTATGATCCTAGCTTATGCCAGCCCATGGCGAAAACACTTGAAAAACTAGGTACGGAACGTGCAATGGTCGTTCATGGCGCTGGCACCGATGAAATCGCACTACACGGTGAAACTCAAGTGACCGAATTGAACAAGGGCGCATTAACACATTACGTTCTTACACCTCAAGATTTTGGTCTTGAAAACTATTCGCTTGAACAAATTGCTGGGGATACGCCACAGTACAACGCTAAAGCAAGTTTAGACATTTTGCATGGTCGTGGCCTGCCTGCACACAATGCCGCTATTGCAGCCAACGTTGCCGCTCTGCTCGTGATGGAAGAAAAGGCTGACAACTTTAAATCAGCCACACATACAGTGCTTGATGTACTCGCCAGTGGTAAAGCTGCCGATAAATTAAAGCAAATTGTGGAGGCGAGTAACCGTGGCTAACGTACTAGAAAAAATAGTTGCAGATAAACGCGAAGAGCTTGTCAAACGCAAAGCAGACAAACCTCTAGCACAATTTAGAGACAAAGTTACACCATCTGAACGAGACTTTTTTGCGGCTCTCGCACAATCAGGCACGCAGTTTATTTTAGAATGTAAAAAAGCATCCCCTTCAAAAGGCTTAATAAGAGCACGCTTTGACTTGGATGAGATAACACAAGTTTATAAACACTATGCAACCTGCATCAGTGTTCTGACTGATGAAAAATACTTTCAAGGTAGCTATGAGTATTTAAGCTATGTGCGTCAGAAAGTGGAACAACCACTGATCTGTAAAGATTTTTTTATTGATGAATATCAAGTCTACCTAGCGCGATTGCACGGTGGCGATGCCATTTTACTGATGCTGTCAGTGCTTGATGACGAACAATATCAAACACTGGCAGGTGTTGCACAAACGCTTAATATGGCTGTTTTAACCGAAGTTAGTAATGAAGAAGAAGTAGCTCGTGCACTGGCATTAAACGCGCAAATCATCGGCATTAATAACCGTAACTTGCGAGATTTAAGCACCGATCTAGCAACCACAGAAACGCTTCGAAAATTAATCCCCAAAGACAAAGTAGTTATCTCAGAATCCGGCATTTATACCCACCGAGATGTTAAACGACTCTCACCGCTTTGTAATGGCTTTTTAGTCGGCAGCTCACTTATGGCTGAAGCTGATTTAGACGGCGCGTGTAGAAAGCTCATTTTAGGAGAGAATAAAGTCTGTGGTTTAACCCGTAGCCAAGATGCGCAAGCAGCATATAAAGCCGGCGCTTTATACGGCGGGCTGATATTTTATCCAAAGTCGCCCCGTCATATTGATTTAAACAGCGCGAAAAGCTTAGTCGAAAGCGCACCACTGAATTATGTAGGCGTATTCGTCAATGAACAAATTGATCTAGTTGTTGAATACGCACAAGCGCTCAAACTGAGTGCAGTCCAATTACACGGCCAAGAAGACCAAGACTACGTAACGCAATTAAGAGCACAACTCCCTGTGACTTGCCAAATTTGGAAAGCGCAAGGTGTACGTGATGTCATACCTTCACCGATGAAAGACGTTGATAAACACTTGTATGACACACAAACCCAAAACGGCTTTGGCGGTACGGGCGAAAAGTTTAATTGGCATTTACTACATGAGCAAGTTGCTGGTCATTTTATACTTGCAGGCGGCCTAAACCCAGATAACGTGCACGAAGCAGCACAATTTGGCGCGCAAGGGCTGGATTTAAATTCAGGGGTTGAGCTCAGCCCCGGTATAAAGTGCGAGAAAAAAATACAACGTGCTTTTACAAATATCAGAAATTATTGAGGTGGAAATGAACAACGCAGCTTATTTTGGTGATTTTGGTGGCATGTTTGTCCCAGAGTTACTGGTACCCGCACTAAAACAGTTAGAAGTCGAGTTTAACAAGGCACAGCAAGACCCTGAGTTTCAAAAAGAGTTTCATGAACTTCTTAACGAATATGCAGGTCGCCCTACGCCACTCACTCTAACGCGTAACTTAGTAAAAAACCCAAAGGTTAAACTCTACCTAAAGCGTGAAGACTTATTACACGGTGGTGCACACAAAACCAATCAAGTACTTGGCCAAGCGCTGCTCACCAAACGCATGGGTAAAAACGAAGTGATTGCAGAAACCGGTGCGGGCCAGCATGGTGTTGCCACTGCGCTAGCCTGTGCGTTATTGGGTTTAAAATGCCGTGTTTACATGGGGGCAAAGGATGTAGAACGCCAGCAACCGAATGTTTTTAGAATGCGTTTAATGGGTGCTGAAGTGATCCCTGTCACAGCAGGCTCAGGCACATTAAAAGATGCCGTTAACGAAGCACTGCGCGACTGGTCAGCTAATTACAAAACAGCACATTATCTGCTGGGTACCGCTGCGGGTCCGCACCCATTCCCAACGGTCGTGCGCGAATTCCAAAAAATGATTGGTGAAGAGGCCAAACAACAGGTGTTAGAAACAGAAGGTCGCTTGCCTGACGCGGTTATTGCTTGTGTCGGTGGTGGTTCCAATGCCATAGGCATGTTTAGTGATTTTATTGACGAGCCATCTGTTAAACTGATTGGCGTTGAGCCTGCGGGTAAAGGCCTAGATACTGAAGAGCATGGCGCGGCGCTGTGCAAAGGCTCAAAAGGTATTTTACATGGTGCGTATACATATATAATGCAAAACAAAGATGGTCAAATTGAAGAGTCATATTCAGTTTCGGCAGGTCTTGATTACCCAGCAGTTGGCCCACAGCACGCATTTTTACATGAAACAGGACGAGCACAATACGTTGCGGTAACTGACACTGAAGCGCTCGAAGCATTTCAAGCTCTGGCAAAAAATGAAGGGATTATCCCTGCTCTTGAGTCAAGCCACGCATTGGCATACGCATTAAAATACGCAGAGCAACAGACTGACAACACCATACTTGTGGTCAATTTAAGTGGCCGTGGCGATAAAGACTTAGCACATGTGCACCAAGTACTTAACGAGCGAGGAGAGCTTTAATGAGCCGTTATTCAAACACATTCAGCACACTAGCAGAAAATAACCAAGGTGCATTTGTACCATTTGTCACCATTGGCGATCCTAATAAAGCACTGAGTGTTGATATTATAAAAAGCTTAATCGATGGTGGTGCAGATGCGCTGGAGCTCGGTATTCCATTTTCAGATCCCATTGCCGATGGCCCTGTGATCCAAGCTGCTAATATTCGTGCATTAGAGCAAGAAATTAATACTCAAGATTGCTTCGATATAATTAAGCAAGTGCGCGAGTACAATGCCAACATCCCAATCGGCCTATTGCTGTACTCTAATCTCATTTTTGCAAGAGGCATTGAGCAGTTTTACCGCGATGCCAAAGAAGCTGGTATCGATTCAATTTTGGTTGCCGACGTGCCGTTAAACGAGTCAAAATTGTTCCGTCGCGCGGCAATGAACGCAGGTATCGAGCCCATTTTCATCGCCACGCCCAATGCAGATGATGACACACTACGCGAGTGTGCAAGCTATGGCAGAGGCTACACCTACTTGCTATCACGCGCAGGGGTTACGGGTACAGAGACAACCGCACAAATGCCTGCGGATTCCATGATCACTAAGTTAAAAGAATATCACGCTGCACCAGCACTACTTGGTTTTGGCATTTCTACACCACAACACGTTAAAGCGGCGCTCGATGCCGGTGCTGCTGGTGCAATTTCAGGCTCTGCCGTCGTTAAAATTATCGAGCAAAACCTATCTGAGCCACAACGGATGCTGAGTGAACTCAAAGCGTTCGTCAGTGACATGAAGGCGGCAACACACCGCTAAACAATTAATCAGCTAAAGCGTCTTTGAGCGCTTTAGCTGCTTTAAATTGCACTTTGTTGCATCCCTCAATAGTAATCGCTTCGCCTGTTCTTGGGTTACGTCCCGCCTTCGCAGGATGGTAGCTTAGCGCAAATGTGCCTAACCCTGAAATTGGCACTTGATCACCTTCAGACAAGCGTTTTTGAATCGTAGACAAAATACTCTTTAATGCGGCTTGCGTGTCTTTTTTTGTCAATTCGCTCGTTGATGACATAGCTGAAACTAATTGCGATTTATTCATGACTACCTATTTTTACTTGTTCGATTATGCAGCAATTTGCAGCGCAAATTGTAAAAGCCGCAGAGGCTAAGGAGTTAAGCGGTAAAAGTCAATCTTGAACTTACGCAAGGAACTTGGTAAAACCAAACCCAAGATAATTAAATAGGTGACCTTATATGGCCGCATTGCTTGAATACCTTCCGTTAATTCTGTTTTTTCTTACTTATAAGTTTGTTGACATCTATTGGGCAACCGGCGTACTAATCGTTGGCTCTATGGCGCAGCTGGCCTATCATTATTTTTCTAGCGGCAACGTAGCAACGCGACACTGGGTATTTTTTGCCATCGCATTGGTACTCGGCGGTATGACTATCCTGTTCCAAGATGAAAACTTCATAATGTGGAAAGCAACGGTTATTTATGCCCTTTTATCTGCTGCACTGCTCGTGTCTCGTTACATCTTCAAAAAAAACTTGGTTGAAAAAGCGTTGCTGGGATTGCTCCAATCAGTGGCAGAAAAAGAAAAAGCAGGACAGTCCGCTCCTGAAATCAACATCCCTCACTCCATTTGTGAACAGTTAAATGTAATGTGGATGATTTTGCTGGCATTTATTTCAGCGCTGAATCTATACGTCGCGTACAACTTCTCTCTAGACACTTGGGTGAATTTTAAGGTGTTCGGACTTATGGGTATTACCTTTGTTGCCATACTGGTCACTATTATGCGTATTTATAAGTATTTGCCAGAGGAAACTGAGAGCTGATCTTTTAAATAAAAAATCACTTTTAAGGACATTTTTACTGCTATAGTTTTTTTAAACTTAGCTAAAGCGAGAATGTCCTTGAACGCAAGTCAATACCGCTGGTGTGAACTGTTTCTTATCTTTTTTTGCTTACCTACGCTGGCATATTTATTTCGTAATCACTTGGCTAATTGGCTATTCCCAGCGCTCATCACCCTCACTATAATTTGCTTTTTCCTATTACTCAATGATCCTCATTTTAAGCGTTTTAGATTAACCAGCCTTGGTCATTTTTCTACCATTAAACGCCGCCTGTTTACCACCTTTTTTGCTGGGGCACTGTTCTCTGCGATGCTCTATGGCTTAATCAATCAAGAAAATTGGTTTGACCTTCCCTTAAACTCAACCACACAGTGGATCTACTTGCTCATTGCATACCCTATTTTATCGGTATTACCGCAGGAACTGATATTTAGGAGTTATTTCTTCCATCGATACAAACGTATTTTACCCAGTAAAACAACACGCATTTTACTGAGCGCCACGGTCTTTGCACTCGCTCATTGTGTGTATGACAATTGGATCGCAATTGCGCTGTCGTTTGCAGGTGGATTGCTTTTTTCATATACCTACGCTCGGAGTCGTTCATTGATGGTCTGTGTGTTAGAGCATAGTTTATGGGGGTTGTGGATGTTTACACTGGGCCTAGGCCACTATTTAGATTCGGGCATTACGTTTTAGGGCAAGTTGATATTTTCTATGATCATAGCCTACTTCTGGTATTAAAAGCTTTTGACTAACCACTTCTAACAAAAAACCGGGCATATAGCCCGGCTCTCATATTGCTCAATACTATTACGGCTTAAAAACCAAACAAGCTTACCGCAAAGAACTTTGTTGCAACTGTGTTTGCAAAAATCAGTAGCAATACAACAGGAATAAACGTCGACAATGAAAAGTTAACATATTTCTCGCCAAAGCTGCCTTTGTAACCTTCACAGCCCTGTGCAAGCTCTGCAGATAAGTTAGCTCTTTTCCAGCGATAGATCACAAACAAACACACCATTAATCCATTAAATGGTAATATCGTGTCGTAAAATACATCATAAACCAAATCAAACAAGCTCTTGTTCGAACCACCGTAGCTGACGAATTGGGTCAACCAATCCACCATCCCAAACGACATGGTGCTTAAAACCGTCAAAATACCCGTCGACCCCGCCAAAATAAGCAATGCCGTTTTACGACTCACGTTTTTCTCTTCAATCAGTGCTGAAGTCGGCACCTCAACAATTGAAACTAATGAGGTAATAGCTGCAAAAAATACCAACAAGAAAAAGATAAACGCCACTGCTGAAGCGCCGAAATAACCAATATCCTCTTGTAGTGCCAGTAAAATCTTAGGTAAAAACTCAAAAATCATCGACACGGATGAGTCAGAAAGCTCATCAGTATTGGTCGCAGGATTGAAGCTAAAAATAGCAGGCAACACCATTAAACCAGCGATAAATGCAACCAATGAGTCTGTAACAGCAACCATTTTTGCGCCACCGACGATGTCATCTTTTTTCGAAATATAAGACGCATAGGTCATCAAAATACCCATACCTAGGGACAACGAAAAGAAAGCTTGAGATAGAGCGCCGTTTAACACGCTGGCATCCATTTTAGAAAAGTCTGGCACGATATAATAGCGTACACCAGCCATCGCGTTGTCTAATGTCAGTACATAAGCTACTAAGCCAATGAGTAACACAAAAAGCGCTGGCATCAACAATTTAGCAGCCTTTTCAATGCCTTCTTTTACCCCACCGACTAAAATCAAATTGACTATCACACCCACAACAAGCATGTACCAAAATACTGAAGTTTGATTAATGAACTCACCAAAATGACTAGGGTTAGCCAAAGCATCCAAATTACCCATCGCCGTTTGTGCCAGATAGCCAAAAATCCATACAGTAATAACCATGTAGAATACAGCAATCATAAATGGCGTAAGCACGGCCAATCCGCCTGCAATAGACCAACGCTTGTCACCACCTGATAACGCCTTGTATGCACCATAGGGGTCTTTTTGCGCCTTTCGACCCATCGCCATTTCAGCCATCATCACTGGTAA
Organism: Pseudoalteromonas sp. ABE4_541; assembly: GCF_056312285.1. Classification (NCBI taxonomy): domain Bacteria; kingdom Pseudomonadati; phylum Pseudomonadota; class Gammaproteobacteria; order Alteromonadales; family Pseudoalteromonadaceae; genus Pseudoalteromonas; species Pseudoalteromonas sp. ABE4_541. The sequence goes on along the minus strand of NZ_JBSVEM010000001.1, from coordinate 481,854 downwards.
ACAAATAAATGCCACAAACAATGCGTAAACTAGTAAGAAAGCGCCACCACCATTTTTGGTTGCAGACACAGGAAAGCCAACCAAGTTACCAATACCAACCGCAGACCCTGCTGCTGCTAGTATAAAACCTAGTCGAGAGCTAAAATGCTCGCGATTTGCACTCATGTGGAAAACCTTATTATTATTTTTTCTGAATATCCGAGCGACTCTACCAGCCTTAGCGGGCGATTTTCAAGTGTTAAAGACCAATGGCCCAACAAAATCGCCAAAGCATTTACAAGGCTTATTAAAGAAGTCTACACTATGGGTCCATTTAACCCTTTAAAGAACAAACCGCTATGCTTTATATGATCTACTCAACCGACGTAGAAAATTCATTAGAGAAGCGTCTCGCTACTCGCCCTACTCACTTAGCACGCTTAAACGAGTTGAAGGAGCAAAATAGATTATTTGCTGCAGGCCCACTGCCTGCAATTGACAGTGAAGATCCTGGCAGTGCTGGATTTACAGGTTCGTTAGTGATTGCCGAGTTTCCATCTTTAAGCGATGCGCAAGCATGGGCCGATCAAGATCCATACATAGAGGCAGGTGTGTATTCAAACAGTGTTGTAAAACCATACAAAAAAGTACTGCCGTAGTTCAGTTTCGGTTAATTACGTTACACTTATTATCATTCGCATATTCAAAGCAATTTAAAAGGTGAGGCTGGGTAAAATGAAGTTGTTAGTTTGTTTTTTACTCTTTGCTGCTACTGCATGTACACACGTTTACGCAGTAGAAAAAGAAGCATCCGATCTTGTTACAAAAAAACAAGCCGTGGAACTTGCACTTGACAATTACGCCGGCCGAACTTTGAAAATAACAGAAAATACAGACAGTTATGTGATTAGAATTCTACAAAATGATGGCTATGTTGTAGATATACGAGTTGATAAAAAAACAGGTACTGTCAGGAAGGATTAGTAATGCGAATTTTAGTAATTGAAGATGATATTCAACTAGCGGAAAACCTTCGCTCTGCCCTAGAAAAAGAACGCTATAGCATAGACTTATGCCACGATGGTGAGTCTGGCTTATATCACCTAACTGAGTACCCGCTCGACATGGCCGTTATCGATTTAGGATTGCCTAAACTTGATGGTATTGAAATCATTAAACGCGCCCGCGCTGAAGGAATTAAGATCCCCATTTTAATTTTAACCGCGCGTGATCGTTGGCAAGACAAAGTAGAAGGCCTTGACGCTGGTGCTGACGACTACCTAACCAAGCCATTTCACGTTGAAGAGCTGATTGCTCGTTGTAATGCGTTGATCCGCAGAAGCGCAGGTCAAGCAAACCCTGAAATTGCGATTGGACCAATTAAGATCCATACCCGTTCACAACAAGTTTGGGTCAACGAGAAAGAACTATCTTTAACGGCGTACGAATATAAAGTGCTTGAGTACATGATGGTGAATCCTCAAAAAGTGATTTCTAAATCTGAACTGACTGAACATATTTATGATCAAGACTTTGATCTGGATTCAAACGTGATTGAAGTGTTTGTACTTAGACTGCGTAAAAAATTGGACCCTGATGGTACCTTAAACCCTGTAGAAACCTTGCGTGGTAGAGGATATAGGTTTAAAACCCAGTGGTAAACCCAGCGCAAATATCCCTTAAGATAAGACAAGGTTTCATCCTTGTCTTTGTGCTTATTGTCGCCCTACCAGCGTTGTTTTTCTCAATTGGTAAGGCTTATCATGCCTCATTGGTTGAAGCCACGGAAAAAACACTGGAAGCACACTTATATTCTCTGATTTCTGAAGTTGAGTTTGTCGACGATGGTATTGAAATGCCTCGCACTTTACTTGCACCTGAACTAAATCGCATCAACTCCGATACTTATGCACTCATTTATCAAGGGCAAAGTCTGATTTGGTACTCAGAATCAGCTGTTAACCTGTCCATTTCGCCTATTTTTAATGATCATGAAGCCGGTGCAGCCGAGTTTAAACAGGTAGATTATAAAGGGACTAAATACTGGCAACTAAGTTTAACGGTTATTCTTGGTAACGCAGACTATTCTAAGCATGCGCGATTTATCCTGTTAAAAGATGACGAAGCACTACTAAAATTGATGTCCGGTTTTAGAAATACGCTGATCACTTGGATGCTGATTATGGGCGTGATCATCGCGGTGTTAATGGCAATAGGCTTTATTTGGAGCGCTCGCCCCCTACAACGTTTAGACAAAGAAATTAAAGCCATAGAAGCAGGTAAAAGAGAGAAAATCACGGGTGCATACCCTAATGAATTATTGACCATTAAGTCTGATCTTAATCTGTTACTAGATTCTCAAAAGCGCCAAAAAGAACGCTATCGAGCCTCTTTAAGTGACTTAGCTCACGCCCTAAAAACGCCACTCGCGGTACTAAAATCAAGTGAATTGGCCAAAGATGAAGATGCTCAAGAACAACTCGACAGGATCAATGCCATGATCGAGCATCAACTAAAAAGAGCGGCAACGGGCGCATCAGATACATGGAAAAAACAAACAACGATAAAGCCTGTGCTAGACTCAATACTGAATGCAATGAAAAAGGTCTACCATGATAAAGGTATAGAGTTTCATTCGCACTGCGATGAAAAGCTCGCATTTTTGGGCGATAAAACCGATTTAATGGAGATTTTAGGGAATGTTATCGATAATGCATGTAAAGCATGTAATACATGCGTAGCGATTAACGTTCACCTTGATAAAGGTCACATTCTCCAACTGGAAATTGAAGATGATGGTCCAGGTATACCAGAGCATAGACGCTCAGAACTACTCACTAGAGGCAGTCGTTTAGATACATATGAGGCGGGTCACGGAGTCGGGATGGCAATTGTGTCTGATCTTGTTAACGCATACCACGGTACTATTGAGATAGGAAACTCTAAATTTTCTGGTGCAAGGTTTTTAATAGAATTTAATTATGAAAAAGATTAGCGCGACAATTCTTTTGTTATACCCGTTAATTTCATTTGCTAACACTGATGAGCTTTTTATAACCGATTGCTCTCACTTCGAAAGCTATCACCCAGTTGGCTCTCGTGATTACATTAAGTGCCTTGATGAAAGTATCACCATGTTAAGACGTCACCAACAGAGTTGGATAAACAAGTTGTTGCACGACATTGAAAAAATACAAGAGCAAACTGGCAATCGACAATTACTGCCGATCATAAAAAGAACCATCATTGAACACGAGCGCTATAGCGAAGATACCTGCAAGTGGCGCTACTTATATACATTGCCAAATAGTATCAAAGCATCCGTGACACACAAAAAATGTACGATTCGAATGCTTAAACTCCATATCGACGATTTGCAGTTGCCCTACTAATTATCCACGGCAGTGATTAATTAATCTCGACTATGGATAGTTATTGCTCATTACCCAACATGGTCGCTAACCAGTGGCCATCTTCGCTATTTTCAAGTGCAATTTTCACAACCATAGTCAGAGGGACTGAGAGCAGCATGCCCACTGTACCAAATAACCAACCCCAGAATATCAAAGATAAAAACACCACAAGTGTAGACAAACCCAAGCCGCGTCCCATGAATTTGGGTTCAATGATATTTCCCATAACCGTATTAACCGTTACATAGCCTGCTGCCACAATACCTGCAATAAGCGCCCCTTGCGTCACTAAAGCAAGTAAAACGGCGGGGACGGCAGCAATAATAGAACCTATATTTGGAATGTAATTCAATAAAAACGCCACTACACCCCATAAAATATAATAATCGACCCCCAACAACCACAACATCAAGGACGCACATGCACCCGTACCTAATGATACTAACGTTTTGATAGCAAGATAAGAGTTTATCGACTCCAAAAAGCGGTCAATTTGCTTCATCTTCATTTCTGGATCATCAAGCGCTAAGTGAACTTTGTTTGCAATGGTTGGCGCTTCGAATAACATAAACACCACAGTCAAAATAATTAGAAATACATTGGCCATCACACCACCAAAGCCCGTCAGCATCGACGACGCCATATCAATCATCTTACCGGGATCAAAGAACTCAATTATTTGCTGCTTATCTATCAGTATGTTGTATTGGGCCCCCGTGTTTACAAGCCAGATAAACTTGCTTTGTAATTGCGCTTTATAGCTTGGTAGCTGCTGCGAAAAGTCGTTAACTGACTGACCAACTAACCCCCCAATACTGGTGCCAACCCCCAGAACAGCTGCAATTATCAGCATAATTGCAATACCTTTCGGGATACGATAGCGAGCTAAAAATTTAAGGATAGGGTTACAAATAATGGCGATAAAGGCAGCTAGAATAAAGGGAACAACAATATCACTTGCCAGTTTAACGCCCGCTAGCACCACAACGAGTGAGGCCAACACGACGAGGCTTTTATTTAATCCAGTTAACGAAGACACGACAATTCCTTACGTTTTTTGCAAAGTTTAAAGGAATACCAAGAAAAATAAAACGTTATGATCTTTATTCAGTAATTGGCGTAAATTTCCTACACTGACTTTAGACAAAGAAAATAATAGGCAAATACTATGAATGTTTTAGTTACAGGCGCAACTGGCTTAATTGGCTCTCAATTATGCCGATTTTTGTTCAATAAACATCAGGTAACCGTCTTAACAAGAAACATCTCAAAAGCTCAAGCATTGTTTAAAAACCGTGTTGAATGCATTGACTCACTGGACGATGTCGATTTCAACCAACTTGAGGTCGTCATTAACCTTGCAGGTGAACCCATTGCTGAAAAGCGCTGGAGCAAATTACAAAAGCAAAAAATCGTCAATAGTAGATTGCATATCACACAACAAATCGTCGATAAAATTCAGCAAGCCGATACCCCTCCACATACCTTGATTTCAGGCAGTGCGATTGGTTTTTATGGTCGACAATCCAATGAGCTGATAATTGACGAGTCATTTCAAGCCCCTCACGATGAATTCAGTCACCAATTGTGCCAACAGTGGGAGGCAATAGCACAGAGTGCACAAACGCAAGATACGCGAGTATGTATATTAAGAACAGGTATCGTGCTCAGCCAGCATGGTGGTGCGCTTAAAAAAATGCTTCCTGCTTTCAAATGCGCATTGGGTGGGAAACTTGCCAGTGGTGAGCAAATGATGTCTTGGATACACATTGACGACATGATCCAGCTTATTTTGTACCTCATCAAACATACGGAACTGAAAGGGATATTTAACGCCACTGCACCTAACCCTGTAAGTAATCAGGCCTTTACTAAAGCACTAGGCAAAGCCCTAAACCGTCCAACCTTACTCCCAATGCCAGAAAAAGCACTGCAATTTTTATTTGGAGAAATGGCCGATTTATTGATTTATGGTCAAGCCGTAGCGCCAAAACATTTTCAAAAGTCGGGCTATCGCTTTCGCTATAACACGATTGATGATGCATTTAAGAGCTTGTTAATACGAGATCACGAATCATAACCACAACGATTTAACTATTCTTAGTCGCTTAAAAAATGTGGCGAGCGAACAATCGCCACATTATTTGTCTGTATATTAGGGTATTACGTTATAAATCAGTTGTGATAAACCAACATGATCTGAATTTTTTACATAACGATAAGTCTTTTTAAAGATCCAGAAGCCAGTTTTTTGATCGTAAGTTTGATAGCCAACATTCTTACCAGCAACATTGATATTGTTCATCGCCACAGTCACTTTACCTTCGTGTCCCGCTTGTCTAACAGTACGATGTGTATAGTCATCGGCCATGATGAGTGGGTAGTGGTAAGGCATAAAGCCATTGACAGCATCACCTTGAGATTTAACATGACCATCCATGCCAATTTGCTGTGAACAGCTACCAAAGCTCCCCGCTCTGCTTGCGCCACATGACGAGTGAGAAGAAACGACACCATCGTCGCTGCCCTTTAAAAACAAACCCGTTGCACCATAGTAGTCACTTGAATTAGCAACGAAGCGAAGTCGTGGCGTACGCTCAGAAGGTTGTGACGATAACTTACGCGCATTGTTCACTTTAAGATCATGCAATACACCAAGCGCCTTAACTGTGGTGCTCCCAATCCATAGTTTGATAGCCTGTTCAACAACAGCATCCCATAGGCTATCACCCGTTAAAGCACTCACTGCGGTATCGGCAAGTTCACTCCCCCCGCCAGCACCAGCTAAATCAAAAGTAGCAACAATATTCAATGGACGAAGCCCTGCATTTTCAAGCCAAGTTGCCTGATTATCAATCAAGTACCTCGCAACTAAGTCGCCTGTTGAGTGCGTTAATAAAACGCAGCCAGGTTCACATAAGTTTGATTGCGAGAACTGCTTCAATTTAGGCCATAACCAATCAGTTGCGATCTTACCTTCAATTCGTTCATATGAAGGCCAATCAATGCGCTCATCTGCTCTAGCCCCCCAATATGAAGACCAATATGAATCTCCGTCGCTGCTCACATTGGTCCCTGCTGGATTAAGTAATTGATCTGGCTGAAAGCCATGAATTAATATGGTTTTATATTCACTACTGTGCGCAGTAAAACTCGCTAACCCTATAAATAAAAGCGTACCAAAAGCCTTTAATCCGTACTTGCTGCTTTGCTTGTTCATGTAAACTCCTGAGTATTTCGTATTATTCGAATTAACAACTCAGACATCTGACCTCTGGTCACTGAGTAAACAACAGTATGTTTAATAAACAAGCAAAAAACAACAGGACATTTACATGTTTACCTATAATAGGTTTATATAAATACTAAAGATTAAATATATGCTTATTATTCATTAATTTAAAAACAAAAACCTTATTCAAAAAAAGAATTTTTTGTTTCAAAATTATAACAATTTAGCATATATGGCCATGGGTTATGGCCTTAACCTTTCTCCGGATTAGATAATTGACGTAAAAACTGAGCCTTTTGTAGCTCATTTTGAGACGGCTGGTAAGACAATTGCTGTAAGCTGTCATAAGGAAAATCAAAGATATCAAAGTACGCTAGTTCACTGTCGCCAAATAGCGCCGGCTCGCCCGGCGTTGGCGACGTACGTTCAACGACAAATCCAGCAAGGCGCATGTCACTTAGTTGTGGCTCTAACACCGACCAATGAGCCCTTAATTGCATAACTTGTATACCTTTAGATAGCTTTTGCTTGCTAACAAGATGTGCCAAAGGCCGATTACTTTGCGTTAGTAAGTTTGCCCGAACTCGATATAACCCAGGATTCGACACATCCAGTGTCACGTCTACCTGTAAATTATCGTTCTGCGGATAAGCATTCGACAATGCAATAATTTTGGCACTTGGTTGCATATATTGAAATTGCGCAACAACTGGCACACGTTTACCGTCAGCCACACCTATTGCTATAAGCTGCATACTACGCGCGTATTCCTTGCTGCCCTGAAAAGTGACACTCTGCCCTGCTCGAATATTTGATTGGCTATACTCTTTGTTAAGCTCAACATCTACAAGTTGTAACTCAATACGCTTAAAATCCCCACCTGTCACCTCAACTTTAATATCTTCAGGATATACAAAGCGATATTTCGAGAGCTTAATGGTCAGCGGTTCAGTACCATCTTGTGTGGCACTTGAAACCGGATAAAAGAAGTTTGGTTCTAATCTGTCTAAATCATGTTCTGTGAGAGGCTGTGAGTAAGGAGGATACTGAATGGCTTTTTCATATTGTGTCGCCACGATTTGCGTGGCCTGATGTAACTGTGTGCTGGTTTCTAGCACCTCCTCACGAGTGCTTTTTTTCAGCAGGATTTGAGTTACCTCTTTTGTATCATTTTCTCTTTTCTCATTCTCGACCAATTGCTTTTGTGGTTTATCTTGCACTGTAATACTAACTTCAGGTTCTACGCTCAGCCACCAAACCAATACAGCAACTACTGCCACCATCAACAATTTTAATCGCTTACTCATACAAAAGATCCCTCTGGCAAATTAGTTGCGCTACGTCATACTTATTTGCAACGCAACCCTATATTATTCAAAAGCTAGTATGTTGAATAAGTGATCTCCAAGCAAACTTTTTAGCCATTCCTTCATACTTTTTTGTAGCATGTTTGTTTATAGCTTATGCAAAACTTTATCAAGTAATGCAGCTAGTTGTTGCATGTCATCCTTACTGACGTTATCAAATCCGCACAATATTTTATCGGGGATATCGAGCGCTTGTGCTTTTAGGCGTGCACCGACTTCGGTGAGTACCACCCATTTCTTGCGCTTATCGTCTTCATCCTTAACAATCTCAAGTAATGACTTAACCACCATCTTTTTTAAGATCAGCGTCATGGCACCGCCATCAATGGCTGTTTTTTCAAGTAATTGAGCAATGGTCAGTTTTTCATGCTCCCACATCGCCATCATCACCACATACTGAGGATAGGTTAGATCCAATGCATCAAGTAAAGGTCGATATCGTCTTACTACCCCATTCGATGCCATATAAAGTCGATGACACAGTTGATTCTCAAGCTTGAGTTGTTCGTCTTTCATAGTAGTTACCTCTCCCATTATTTTATTTTGTACGCAAAGTATTTGCAATCCTATTTTTAAACCCATATACTTTGCATGCAAACTAAATTCATCTACTTGGAGAAAACCATGAACAAATTACAAACTGTCGCTTACTCAGCATACGCAAACGCAACGGGCGGCCGTGAAGGGTCAGCTAAATCAAATGATGGTCGTCTAGATGTGAAACTATCAACACCAAAAGGCTTAGGTGGCGACGATGGCCAAGGCACTAACCCAGAGCAATTGTTTGCCGCAGGCTACGCCGCATGCTTTATTGGCGCACTAAAATTTGTCGCGGGTCAAAGTAAAATTGCCCTACCTGCCCAAACCAATATTGATGCACAAGTTGATATTGGCCCGATTGAAGGTGGTTTTGGTATCGCGGTAAAACTTGAAGTATCGATCCCTGATATGGACCAAGATAGCGCGCAAACGCTAGTAGAAAAAGCACACCAAGTTTGCCCATATTCAAATGCCACACGCGGTAATATTGAAGTTGAGTTATCGGTAAAATAAGTGGCTAGGTATTACGTCGGATGGCGCTTTGCTCATCCGACTTATTTGCTTTCAGCACAATTTATGTCATCTGCTCTATAAGTAAAAAATAGCAATAAGCACTCGATACAATAAAGTGGCATACGAACCCGAATGTATGCCAACCACTCCAAAGTGCCCCTTTTCTAACTATTACCACTCGAAATCTTTTGATAAACAGTATAGAAAAATGAAACAAAGCATAAGTAAACAACACTACGAGTAATATGAAATTACTTAATTCATCTTTTCCATGGTGAGTAAACATAAAACTGATAGCTATTAAAAGACACCAAGCTAAATAGATTAGCCACCAATAAGGCCCTTTTACTAAATGGAAGAAGCTTGGATTGGTAATCAAAACATACCCCTTATTCCCTATTAAAGTACCAGTAAAAATTCTTGTAAATATTTAAAATAGTATAGTTGAACTTTCCATTTTGAGGAACACAATCCGTAACTACTTTCCTAGCCCTCACCCAACCAGCATCTTGCCGGCCATTACCACTAACAATATGGCAAATATTTTCTTAATCGTTGAAACGGGTAAAGCATGTGTCGCTTTTGCTCCAAGCGGGGCGGTAAACCATGATGTACAAACGATGCCTAGTAGCGCTGGTAAATACACAAAGCCTGCAAATCCATTGCTCAACTCAAAATGCGAGATACCTGAACTAACGTAGCCAATGGTGCCAGATATAGCGATCACAATACCGCACGCAGAAGCACAGCCAATGGCTTTTTTCATATCCAATGAAAAAAATGTGAGCAGTGGTACAAGTAAAGCACCACCACCAATCCCTATCATCGCTGAAAGACCACCAGTGATCGTAGTGAAAACGCCAAGTACGCCTTTATTGGGTAATGTGCGCTCAGCCGCATTGTTGTTTTTACTGCTTAAAAACATTTTCAGTGCGATTATGACCACCGTCACCACAAACACAATACGTACCATTTTTTCTGGTAACAATGCTGCCATAAAGCCACTGGCAAGCGCGCCCAAAGCAACGCCGCTCATGATCCATGGCGCAAGCGCCCAAGGCACATTGCCATTTTTATGATGGGCAATCGCCGAAGAAGTTGACGTGAATAAGATGGATGCTAAAGAAGTCGCAATAGCAACAATCACCACTTGCTCTGCGGGTAAAATAGCAAAGTGCGTTAAAATAGCGCTCAATATGGGCACAATCACCAAGCCACCACCTATGCCTAATAACCCCGCTAAAAAACCGACACCACTACCTAATAGTGCGCAGCATAAAATCAATACGATTAATTCATTCATTATGTCTCTATTCTCTATCGTTGTAGTGACTGCAGTTTGCCTACACGTTTGTTGCTTTACTTAATGTCGCTTGATATTCAAGGCGCAAAAGCGAGTATATCAACTGTTTAATCAATAAGTTACCACTAGGACGTGTTTAAGAGGCGAAGAATCCTCATGTTTAAATTGAGAGAAATTCAACTTAGCCACAAAAACACCTAGACATCTGAACATCTAAAAATACAAATCTGTTTTTTACCTCTTCGATGCATGAGTCACACGTTCGTCCACGCTAAATCATGAATGTGATTCATGTTTTATGTGAAGTTAAACCGTTTTTCTTCAAGTGCTGATCCACGTATAAATTTCACATCTCCTAGCGTGGACAATAAATCAGTCTACATAAACAAGCTTTAGGAAGGACTCATACACTGTAGCGAACACAGTTTGAGATGTTAGAACACAACTTGGGATACCAGCGCATCATGAACAAAGATTTTACTTATACGATTAAAAGCATTCGCTTGGACGAACACTATCAGCCGTCTGACAGTACCCGTATTACCACTAATTTTGCTAACCTAGCACGCGGTGAAAGCCGTCAGCAAAACCTGCACAATGCGTTAACCATGATTGATAATCGTTTTAATGCCCTTGCAAATTGGGATAACCCTAACGCCGATCGCTACAGTGTTGAGCTAGAAATTATATCGGTTGATTTAGACATTGTTGGCAGTGGCGATAAGTTCCCATCAATTGAAGTATTAAAAACCAACATTCTTGATCACCATACCAATGAGCGTATTGAAGGGATTGTGGGCAATAACTTTTCTTCATATGTTCGAGACTACGACTTTAGCGTGTTGTTGTTAGATCACAACAAAAATCAACCGCAATTCAGTATTCCTGACAACTTTGGCGAGTTACACGGTAAGTTATTTAAAAACTTTGTGGAGTCGAATACCTACAAAAGTAACTTCAAAAAGCCGCCGGTGATTTGCCTGAGTGTCTCCGACAACAAAACGTATCACCGCACTGAAAATCATCACCCTGTACTTGGCTTTGAATATCTGCCCAATGAGTCGTCACTCACTGAGCAGTACTTTAAAAAGATGGGCTTACAAGTACGTTACTTTATGCCGCCAAACAGTGTTGCGCCTTTCGCGTTCTATTTTTTCGGTGACTTACTGAACGATTACAGCAACCTTGAGCTGATCAGCACGATTGCTACCATGGAAACATTTCAAAAAATTTATCGCCCTGAAATATACAACGCCAATGCAGTTGCAGGCAGGTGCTATCAACCTAATTTAAAAAATGCAGATCACTCAATCACACAAATTGTGTATGACCGTGAAGAGCGCAGCAAGCTAGCAATTAAGCAAGGTAAGTTCGCTGAAGAGTTTTTCATCAAACCATACCAAACCGTGCTGGCGCAGTTTTCTGAAAGCTACGCTTAATGATCAACATCATATAGAACAGAATTTATTATGAAAAAATTATTACCCACATCAACCGCTGGCAGCTTGCCTAAACCAACTTGGCTTGCCCAGCCAGAAACACTCTGGTCACCTTGGAAGCTAGAAGGCAAAGAGCTTCTTGACGGCAAACAAGATGCTCTGCGCGTGTCGCTACACGAACAACAGCTTGCTGACATTGATATTGTCAGCGATGGTGAGCAAACACGCCAACACTTTGTCACCACATTTATTGAACACTTGGACGGCGTAGATTTTGAAAAACGCCAAACCGTTAAAATTCGTGATCGCTATGATGCGAGTGTGCCAACAGTAGTTGGCCCCGTTTCTCGACAGAAATCGGTGTTTGTTGAAGACGCTAAGTTTTTACGCCAGCAAACTAAGCAGCCGATAAAGTGGGCTCTACCCGGCCCAATGACCATGGTCGACACTCTATATGATGACCATTATCACAGCCGTGAAAAGCTGGCCTGGGAGTTTGCCAAAATACTCAATCAAGAAGCCAAAGAGCTCGAAGCCGCAGGCGTAGATATCATCCAATTTGATGAACCAGCATTTAACGTGTTTTTTGATGAAGTAAACGACTGGGGTATCGCTTGCTTAGAAAGAGCAATTCAAGGGCTTAATTGTGAAACCGCCGTACACATTTGTTATGGCTACGGCATTGAAGCCAATACCGATTGGAAAAAAACATTGGGCTCTGAATGGCGACAATACGAAGAAGCCTTTCCCAAATTACAAAAATCGAACATCGATATTATCTCGCTTGAATGCCACAACTCCCGCGTACCACTAGAATTACTTGAGCTTGTTCGCGGCAAAAAGGTCATGGTTGGCGCCATTGACGTTGCAACCGACCAGATCGAGACACCTGAAGAGGTGGCCAACACACTGCGCGAAGCACTCAAGTATGTTGACGCCGACAAGCTTTACCCTTGCACCAACTGTGGCATGGCACCGCTATCGCGTATAGTCGCAAATGGTAAACTCAAAGCACTGAGTGCTGGTGCTGATATTGTACGTAAAGAATTACTAGCATAAGGCTGTAAATTTCCTATTTTCATGATATTGCGATAACTGACAGCTCGTTTCCATGCTCCAAAATGAGAAGACCAAATCGAATATCGATGATCCATTTTGACGCTTTACTTTTACCCAAAATAAAAACACAATACACAAATTAGAGTAAATAGTAACAAATAAACAAATCATTAAATAAGGAATCATTAATGAAAAAACACTTGCTTTGTGTAGTACTAATGTCTGCTTTCTCATTTCAATCTGCTGCAAATGAATTGCCTTTCGATTGCAGTTATAAAGACAAAAGTAATACTGGAGTAGACTTTGCCAAATTGCCTAATCTAATTGAGGCAAGTTGGAACCTTTATCAAACACCTTCTCCATGGGCATCGAAGACAGATTTTTTAAGCGCTATTTACTCTTTCATTAATTCTGAAAGTGACCTTAAGATATCAGGGCCTGGATATATCTTAAGAAATTCAGGTGCTAGAATTAAGGCAGATTTAGATTTTCTCGATCCCAATGACAAGTTAAGAGATGTAAGCTTCTACAACTCCGAACAAGGCTACTTAGGTAAAGATCGAAGTAACTGGGATTCAAACGCTTACTACAGTATGGACTTTAAATATACTCATGGCCCTGCTGTGGTTTGGGCTAGGACAGGAGAACGATGCCAAGCCATGTCTGTTGTAGTCCAAAAAGATAAACCACAGATAAAATACCATTCAAAGCCATATTCAAACTCACCTAACAGAGTAACTGTAACAGTAGGTTGGATGGCTGATAAATACTCGAAACTAGGTATAAAAGGCACGAGCGCAAATGCACGCTTATGGGTAAGAGCTGTTGGGGCTCAAGGAATAGGAGCTGGGGCGTCAAAGGCTATTTCTAAAACTCAAGGCAATACGACCTTAAACATCTATTCTAGTCAATCAGGAGTTCATACTGTTGAAGCGTGGGTTTCTGACGGTTCCTACACTTCAGAAAGGCTTTACTTAGGTCGAGTAGATGTTGGTGGAACCGCCCTAGAACGACCTTGTCCAACCTGCCCTCCTTATTAACAACTCACCCAAAGTTTTAGTTAAGAAGCTTTAGGGCAATACCGAAACCGCGGACACTCAAAAAATAATTAGAGTGTCCGCATATATTTACTAATATGGCATGTCAAATTTATTGTGCCACTACAGTCCAGTATCGCCGAGCTTATCCTCACCGCACAAAAACACGCGGCGAACACAGTGCAATACGCAGTGATAATATGGTGTATCCGACAAACTGATTTGCCGACTCCTTGCTAATCCCATCGTTCGCTCCTTGAACCTAGAATTGAGTATGATTTTTAAGGACTAGAAGCTTAGACAAACCAACCCAACATGCAAATTGGAGTGGGTGTCCACGTTAACCGTCTCACGTTAACCGTCTGAAATTATGGTATTTGTAACATCGATAAAGTTAAAATCAGCAAAGTAATTGAACGTTTTTAAGGTATTTTTACATATGAATATGTCTGTACGAGTAGGCGTCGCCGCTGTGATTCTTCGTGAAGGTAAAATACTTCTCGGCGAGCGAATTGGTGCTCATGGCGCGAACACTTGGGCAACCCCTGGCGGCCACCTTGAGTTAGGCGAAAGCATTGAGGCATGCGCTGAACGAGAAACACTCGAAGAAACGGGCCTGGTTGCCAGCTCATTTAAAAAACTCGGTTTCACTAATGACATTTTTGGCAAAGAAAATAAGCACTATGTGACATTATTTATGGTCTCATCTAGCGCCTCAGGCGCACCTAAAGTTACTGAGCCAGAAAAATGTACTCAATGGCAATGGTTTAAACTCAACGAACTACCTGAGCCTCTGTTTCTTCCTTTGAAAAACTTACTACAAGACTCAAAAATCCATGATGCACTCGTCAACCATCTTATCGAAAGCCAGCAATAAAGTGTAAAGCGCAAAACACAATTGCAAACAAAAAATCCGATGACTGTGCATCGGATTTTTATTCTTAGTCTTGAGTACCTGGTTAGCTCTTAAGTACAGTCAATAAGCGGCTCGCATCAAGTTCGCCTTCACCCACACTTAGGTATTGTATTAGTGTTTGCTCAAAACCGACTTCTTCACCTTGCAATTTAGCATCGAGTAACGCCACCTGCTCGGCCATGCGCTCAGCTTTTTGCGCAGCTGGTGATTCAATATCTGACAAAATCTCAAGGCGTAGCAAAAGCTGCTCAGCAGATAACCCAGTATGACAATTACTTAACTGCCAGTTAGCTGGTAACGCGTCACCTTGCTCAAGTGCTGCGATTAAGTCATTGTACTTTTGTTTATCTTTCTTGGCTTGTAGTTTTGCTTGCTCGCTTTCAATTTTGTTCAATAGCGCCTTTTGCAATTTCTTCAAGCCTGATAGCAACTCAAGCGATTTAACTTCGTCAGCAAGTTGTTCCAGCTCCGAAAGCGATAAACTGCTATGTAACTTAGAAGCTAGGGCATCTAACTGCGCCTGCTGCTCTGCTTCTTGATTGGCTTGTTGCTCTTTATGCTGTTCAATTTGTTCACTACGTTTAGCAAACACCGCATCGTTGTGTGCTCTAAATGTTTGCCATAACGTATGCTCGTGCTTCGAACCTGCAAAACCAATCGTTTGCCACTGCTTTTGTAGCGCTTTTAACTGCTCACATGCATCAGCTAAATTTTCAACTGCTAATTGTTGCTCAGCCTGCTCTACCAGCTTTTGTTTAAGTTCGGCATTTTGCTGATGATAAGCTTTAAGTTGATCATTCACAGACTTATGAGCAGCGCGGTATTGAGTATTGAGCTCTTTGTAGACTGCCCCTTCAACATTACCAGCAGATCGCCATTGCTTTGCCAATCGATTAAATTGGCTCTCAAAATCACGCCAATCAAAGCCGCTTACCTGCGTATCTTGCTCTGACAAAGATTGCATGTGTGCGATAATTTGTGAACGAGCTTCTTTAGCTTGTGCTCTTTGCTGTTCTTGCTCAGCGAAGTACTCTCGGCACGGGGCAAAAAGTAACTCAATTTTCTCGTCAAATTGCTGCGCTTGTGCCCTTTCTTCATCCGTATCAACACGCCCTAATTCATTCCAACGAGCTCTGAGCAACTTAACTTCAGCGGCACGCTTTTTAGGATCAATGTCAGTTTCAGCTAGCTTATCATCGAGTTGCTCTAATAGCTCGGCACGCTTTGGCGTGGCAGCATATTTTTGCCAATCACGCACTTCTCGCAGCGCCTCAGATAAACTGGTATGTAACTTGTCTAGACTTTGTTGGTTGTTGGAAGTCAGTTTTTCAAAATGCTCTAGAAAGCCATTAAATACACCAAAAGCAACATTAAAACGACCTTGTTCGATCAGACGCTGAACATCTTTACCCTTACGTCGTGCTTGCTTTAACTGATTTTGCTGCTCGTCTACCAACGGCGCCATCGCCTTTTTAAATTCATTGCTCAGAGCGTAAAGCTTTTCTGATGCTGGCTTTTGTAGGTTATCCGGTAACTGGCGCAACGTTGCTTTACACACTTCATACGCTTCTTGTTGCGCTTGAAGTGTATTGTCTAACTGTTCAAGCTCTTGCGTCGAACTAACCTGGGCTAAGGCTTCTAGTGCCTGCTGCATTTTAGTATTTGCATCAATTAATGCGGGTAATTGCGTTAACTGTGTTGCTAAACGTTCTAAACGTGCACCTTGTTCAAGAAACTCTGAAGATTGCGCGAATGCACTCTCAGATTGCTGTGCTTGTAGGCTCTTCAATGCATCTTGTAATTGGCTTTCTTTCGTTGCATCCAGTTCACTGACGGCACTGGATAGCTGTAAAGCCAATTCGTCCACAGCAACAACTAAAGTTTTTAATGCTGCTTCTTGTTCTTGTTTAGCTCGAACAATGGCTTGCTCTTGTTCAAACTCTGCTTTTAGTTTTTCAAGATGAGTGGCTAATTTGTCATTGATCATTTGAAACTTTTTATCAACGGCAACTATTGACTCTTCATCCAACCACTTTAGTTCAATCTCTTGCCATTGATTGAGTAGTCGTTTGGCTTGTTCATCCACTTGCTCATAGTCAAACTTCTCGCGGAGTACATTAAGTTTTGCAAGCACCATCTTGGTTTGCTGCTCAACTTGCTCCGGCATTACTTTTGCCAAACGTGCTTGCTCTAAACGATTTTCTATTGTGCTACGCGCTTCACCCTGCGCGCTTTTCAACACTGTTTTATCAAGCTGATATTGCTCAATAAGCGATAATAGACCTGTCTGTAATGACTCATTACCTTCTTTAAAGGCACGCTCAATCAGCTTCGGATTAGCCAAGCGTTTAAGCAGCTTACACTTCTGAGAGACTTCTTTTTCCGCAAAGGCTAACTTTTCTAAAAACTTATTCGAAGCGTATTTATCGATATATTCGCTTCGAATATCATCACTTAACGCATTACTCTGGTTAAGCACAGCGTTAGTAATCTGCTGCTCGGCTAGGTCTTTTAGGCTTTGGTCCTGCTTATAGGCTTGCCACCACAAAACGAGGTCATTGACTTTATGCAATGCTTTTTTACGAATTTCTATCGAGTTGTCTTGCAAGGCAATAGTGTGAAGTACCTCGGCATCCTTCCCTGTGTCTAATTTATCAACTGCCGCCAAACGTACCGCTGTTTTAGGGTGTTTCCATTTTGGCGTAAATAGGTGTTTAAAGATCATTTTCACTGAACCTAGCTATTTCGTTTTGAGATTTGAATTCTTGTTGTAATTCGCGTTTTGATTTTTGAACCATTTGGCCATGTTCGTTGATAGTAAATTGCTCATTACTTTTGGCGACTTTAGCTTGGTATAGCATCACTAACTGTACCGCTTGCTCTTTTTGAGCCTCATCTAAGGGGGTACCATCTGGCCATTTGCCCGTAGCTGCGCCATATTGCAAGCGTTCATAAACTTCGGGTGTTAAACCATTTACTAAACTATCAATATTCATCGTTACTTTTTCTTTTTCAAATAAATTAAAATGACGCGGTTTACCAAATACCATACGCAGCCTACCGCAATCGCGCCTTGCGTAGCGTACATTTGCCATGATTCAGGCTCTGGCTGACGCCAATAAAGAAATAAAAAACCACCTAAAAATAATATTAAGGCCAAAAAAGAATGGTTCATTATCTTTTGTTGCTTATTGATACGCTTTTTAATCGCGAGACGTTCAAGTTGCTCATCGGTCATTTCGCCCAACTGAAGATCGCAATGCGGGCATACCGTACTTTTATTTGAAATAGATTTGCTGCAACTGGGGCATTGTACAATCGCCATTATTTTACTCCTCCAAATGCTACAAAAAAGCGCCCAATGTGGGCGCTATTTTACTTGTTTTCTATTCGAATGTCTTTGTTCAATTCGATTCGTTTACACGCATGCTGCTTTTATCATCACCTTTTTGCTCAGTGCTTTGATCCGCTTCGTTTTCAGCATTAAACTTTTGCCAGTAGTCATCAACCGAGTCTTTCATTTCTTTACGAAGTAAGAAAATGCCGAATAAGTTAGGTAACGTCATTACAACGATTGCCACCGCGGCTAATTTCCACACCAAAGTGGTGTCGGCAAATGAAGCCCAGAAGAAACCAGCAACATAGAATACACGGTAAGGCATAACCGAGCGACTACCTAAAAGGTAGATCATGGCTCTATCACCATAGTAAGACCAAGCAATGGCTGTTGAGAATGCAAACATTAACAAGCCAATAGATACAATGTACTGACCGCCGTCACCGAAGAAACCGCGTGTAAATGCTTTTGTTGTTAACTCTGCTGAGTGCACTAAAGATTTACCACGTACGCTAATACTATCATCAACCAGCATACCATTTTTGATTTCAACTGAACCTGTGTAAACATGACGTTCAGTAATACCAAAGCGGATGTCTTCACCGATTGAACGAGAATGAATGATCGTGAAGTTATTATCTTGTGCAACACCTTGTTTAACATCGATAGAGCCGGTAAATAGTTCTACACCATGTTCTTTATCACCATTCAAGTATTTATACAGTGACTGTCTTTGAGTATCGTTGTCTTCACTGTATTGACCTTGAATAATCGTCATTGATGAGCGCTCAAACTGCGTATCAAATTTTTCTGACCATACGCCAGAAGATAGAATCACAAGACCCGTTAGCGTACAAATGATAATTGTATCAATGAATGGTTCGAGAATAGACACCATGCCTTCAGACACTGGCTCGTCAGCCTTTGCCGACGCGTGCGCAATCGGGGCCGAGCCTTGACCAGCCTCGTTTGAAAATAAGCCTCGGTTTACACCTCGGTTAAATGCGTACGCAAAAGACGCCCCTAAGAACCCACCGGCAGCAGCAGATCCCGTAAATGCATTCGTGAACACCGCCGCAAATGACGGCACGATATTCTCAATATTGTAGAAGATAACGCCTAACGCACCAACGATGTAGATAGCTGCCATCAGTGGAACAATACGAGAGGTGATCGCAGCGATGCGTTTGATACCACCCAAAATAACCAGAGCAAGAAGAATAGATAGCACGCCACCAGTATGCCACGGCTCGACACCAAATGTCGCTTCCATACCTTGCGCGATATTATTGATCTGCGGCAAGCTACCCGTGCCAAATGAGCTAATAACGGTTGCGATCGCAAATAAAACTGCCAACCATTTCATATTTAAACGACGGTCCATGTAATACATTGGACCACCCGCCATTGTGCCATCATCAGTTTTTACGCGGTATTTGTGAGATAAGGTAACCTCGACAAATTTAGTCGTCATACCGAAAAACGCGGTCATCCACATCCAAAACAATGCGGCTGGGCCACCAATCGAAATGGCCAAAGCCACACCACCAATGTTACCCGTACCAACTGTACCAGACAGTGCAGTGGCTAACGCTTGGAAATGAGTGGTATCCCCTTGCTGGCCTTTTTTATCAAATTTGCCCGTTACGACTTTACACGCATGTTTGAAATAACGAACTTGCGGGAACTTGAGGTAAATCGTGAAAAATAACCCCACGCCCAATAATACATATGGGAACCAAGCTGATCCCCCCAAAATGCTATCTAGAAAATCTAGAAACTGTCCAAATGCATCCACGACTCATCCTCTTGTTGTTATACGTAAAAAGCAACCCAATAATAGGTTGCTTTTTGAATATTGTTATTATCTTAGTTTATCTACAACACTCACAATCGCTGCAAGTGTGTCTTGTCCAAATTGATATGAACGTCTGTCAGACCACCCATAATATGGGTCTGGCAGATTAGCATTATCTTTAAATGGCATTTCCACGGTATAGGCCAACACTTTAAATGCTTCACCAACCGCACAAGATGCGACCGTGAGATTTGCTTCTCCTGGTGCGTCTTTATCGTAACCAAATTCATCTTGGAATTCTGGCGTAATTGTCAGTAATGCGCGTTTAAATGTTTCTTCCAAGTTTTGAATACGTGCGTCGTAACTTGGTATACCTTCTCCACCAGCCACAAAGTTATAAGGTAGTGCCTCATCACCGTGAATATCCAAGTACATATCAACGCCTGTCTCATGCATTTTGTTCAATACATGAAATACTTCAGGTGACTTTTCTAAACTTGGCGTCTGCCATTCGCGATTTAAGTTAACACCTGCTGCATTGGTACGCAAATGGCCTCTAACACTGCCATCAGGGTTCATGTTCGGCACTATATGAAACACCGCTTTTGACAACAATGCCGCAGCATGTGGATCTTCATCATCGAGTAACTTATGCAGTAGCCCTTCAACAAACCACTCTGCCATCGTTTCACCTGGGTGCTGACGTGCAGTGATCCAAATATGCTTTTTATCATCACTTGGTTCGCCCACTGTCAGTAAGCTTATATCGCGTCCATCTAGTGTTTGGCCTAAGGTTTGAATTTCACATACGTCATGACTTTGCGCCCAATAAAGTAAGTCTAAATGGCGCTCGTAGCTGTACGGTGTGAAGTAAGCAAAATAAGTGTGTGCACATTCTGGTTCAAACTCAATAACCAAACTGCCATTTTCATAACGGCTAGGCACTCTGAACCATGTTTGGCGATCGTAAGATGCCACGGCATGATAATCATCCCACCCTTCTGGGTATGCCGACTTTTCTAGACCATTGATATGCAGCTTGTGGCCCAAAAATGGCGTGCTCTCTAAACGGAAATGGAACCATTGAAAGAACTCAGATTCATTGTCTTTATTAATTTCTAACTGAATATCAAGTGGCTCACTAGCCGAAAGCACCTTGATATTTCCGCTGTCAAAATTACTCGTGATGTTCATTATGTACCTTAATATTGCACATCGTCCATGACTGAAAAATAACGTTGCTGTTAAATGTTGTTACCTAGCTGTAACGTATTAAGCCCAAGAGTATCATAGCCTCGAGCGTTCAAAAACTAAAAAAGCCAGCAATTGCTGGCTTTTTGTGACTCACGGTCAATTAACGTGGTAAGCTTGGAAATGACACTTCTGCCATATCGCGCATTACACGAACAACCTGACAGCTATAGCCAAATTCATTATCGTACCAAACGTAAAGTACAACACGATCGCCATCCACAATTGTTGCTTGTGAATCAACAACACCAGCGTAGCGACTACCAACTAAGTCAGTAGAAACGATTTCAGTTGATGCTGTATAGTCAATCTGATCACGTAAGTCTGAATAGAGTGAAGTATCACGCAAGAACTCGTTTAACTCGTCACGGTCTGTCGCAGTCTCTAAGTTTAAGTTGATGATAGCCATTGATACATTTGGCGTAGGTACACGAATTGCATTACCCGTTAATTTACCTGCAAGTTCAGGCAAAGCTTTAGCGACTGCCTTAGCTGCACCTGTTGAAGTAATAACCATGTTTAATGCCGCACTACGACCACGACGCTCAGCTTTGTGGTAGTTGTCGATTAAGTTTTGGTCATTGGTATATGAGTGAACTGTTTCAACGTGACCGTTCTTAATACCGAACTTATCGTTAATCGCTTTTAATACTGGTGTAATTGCGTTAGTTGTACAGCTTGCTGCTGATACAATTTTATCTTCGCTCTTAACATCTTGGTTATTTACACCATAAACGATGTTTTTGATCTCACCTTTTGCTGGTGCAGTAAGTAGTACTTTAGCAGCACCTGTCGATTTAAGGTGTAAACCTAAACCATCTTCATCTTTCCAAATACCGGTATTGTCTACGATAAGCGCATTTTCAATACCATATTTAGTGTAATCCACTTCATCTGGAGAGTTTGAATAGATAACTTGAATGTAGTTACCGTTTGCTTTAATCGCGCTCTTTTCATGGTCAACTGTAATTGAACCGTTGAAAGGACCGTGGATTGAGTCGCGACGAAGCAAGCTTGCGCGTTTTTCTAGGTCACCATCACGGCCACCACGAACAACGATAGCACGTAAGCGTAAATCAGCGTGAGAGCCGCCACGTTCAATAAGTAGGCGCGCTAATAAACGACCGATGCGGCCAAAACCATAAAGAACCACATCGCGAGGCGCTTGACGATCACCTTTATTGATAAGCTCAACGAGTTCTTCGTTTAGGTATTCTTCAATTGAGCGGCCTTCTCCTGCGTTTTTATAAATATAGCCATACGCTAATTTACCCAAATCGATACGTGCAGGCGCAAGATCCATTTTGCTGATCGCTTCTAAGAATGGGAAGCTTTCACGAAGACGAAGTTTACGCTCTTCAAAACGGGCAACCGTTTTGTGTGCTTTGATCACGTCAATGGTGCTTGAGTTAACAAGAGGACGACCGTAAACAGCAATTTCAATACCTGAGTTACGGTACAGACGACCAATAATTGGTTGCATATTTTCTGCATAATCTTGGCGCTCTTGCCAGCTATTTTGATATTCTTGCTCGTGAGATAAGGTCATTTTTTCTGCCTAATAAACAATTTTTTTGAACGGATAGCCCGATTGGGCACGGCTATTCTAATTTAAACCGCAACGATTCTCCACTGTTACTCATCAATTCATTGAGCTAGAATGAATTAATCAATTGTGACCAGAGGTATCGACATGACATTAAGGCAGACTGTTGTCTTATCAGTATTACTATTAGCAGGATGCGACAGTCCACTTACACTCAGTAAAGTGTGTAAAGAAACACCTGGGTTTTGTAGTGATCTAAACCAAGATAGTCACTGTAGAGAGGAGCGTGCTGAGGTGATCATTGCTCGCTACACGGAATACAAAGACCCTTCAGATAACAACAAATACCAGCTTTTAAAGCATTTTGAGCGATATGACAAATGTGTCTCTCGCGCTGCAAAGATTGAACATATCAAACTCAAAGAAAAAACCACGTCTCGAGTTGAAGGCCATATTACTAGCCTCAAAGAAATAAACCGAATATTTCAAGAAACTGTCGACACATCTCATCCAGGATTACTTTACTACCATTGGTCACGAAATAATAATCAAGTAGCGATGAATAAACTGCTTAACATGCAAGACCAAAAAGAAGTTAGAGAAGATCCAGAGATCCAATTATTCCTCGCAACCTTTTATGCAAAAGTAGACGATGAAAAAACGATTAATTTGTTATACCGCGTACTTGAGCTCAACAAACAAGGTGAGCAGCCAAAACCTGAAGTGTATGCCACATTAACCAGTATTTTTTATAAACAAGAAAAGTATAAGCATGCTTATACCTTTGCAAAAGTTGCGCAAATGTCTGGTTTTAAAGACGTGGATATACTACCTATCGAGCATCAAATTACCAGCTCAGGAAAGTCACTCGCACCACTAGATGACTTAGCACAAAAAACCTACGACAGTATTCAAGAAGGAACTTTTATCTCTCCCAGAGAGTTTTAAAACAAAAAAAGGGCAGCTTCCACTGCCCTTAACGGCTTTTAACTTAAAAGTCGGAAAGTTAAAACTGTTACACTTTTGTCTTCAATTCAGTTGTTACTTGAGCCAAACCTACTTCTGAAATACGTGTTGTAATTTCTTTTTGTTTTGCACTTAATAACGAAATACCTTCAGCAACCATATCATATACTTTCCAGCTACCGTCTTTACCTTTTCGAAACTTAAAATGCATATCAATATCCGGCCCAGACACTTCGTCTATTACAACCTTTACGGTTGCAAATTCCGCGTCATTGCCAAATGGTAATTCCTCAAACTTTACTTCTTGTCCCTTATATTGAAGCAGCGCACTGGCATAGGTCGCTACCAAGTAGCTATCTACTGCAGCAATAAAATCAACAGCTTCAGCACGCTGCAAACCTTTAATATGCTTTCCAAGTAATTTAAAAGAGACAAACTTCACATCAATGTGTGGCATTAAACGACTGCGGACAATATTCTTCATCACGTCAGAACTTGCATTGCCTGTCGCATTTACTTCTTTAATATCATTAAATAGCTTATCTCCCACTTGATTGATCAACTGATATGGAGACTCAGCCGCAAATCCAAAAGAAGAAAACAGCAATGCGACTGCTACAAGTAATCTGTTCATAATTAAACGTTCCAAATGTTTGTTTAAGTGCATTTTACGCACTCATTTAATGGTTAAAAAGATACAAAAAAGCACATGTTTAGTGCTTCTATGACATCAATTAAATCCTTACCCCATTACTGGTGTTCATGTTCTCATGTGATTTAGTTAGATAGGTCATAGATCACGCTAGGCATTATATCTGAGCATGCGAAGAACAAATGTTAGGATTTGTAAGGAATAGAGAGAAACTGTGACAATTCATATCTGCCTCAATCTCTCGCACTGTGAAATGATTTTATTAGGGCGTCATGCGCTACTTACATAAACCACTATGTGTCATAGCGCATTTCTTTGAAAGCCTTTGATTTGAATAAAAATCATACCGCAAAGGTCAACATGCCCTAAGCAATTTTAATACTTGAAAAAGTGGTACTACCGTCATTAATACGCTGTCGCAACACATCAGAAATCGTATTGCAATCAAAAGAAAGTATGTCATGCTGCTGAATATGCAATTGACCTTGCTCTAAGCTTTCAATCAATACATTCCCTAAAAATGACATTCTTTGCTGCGCACAGATACTTTTCGCAAGCCAAGCACCAGGTAAGGAAACCACACCAATGTTAGGCGCTTTTTTGAAAAGTAATGCGTCATCAAGTTGAGACAAACCAGAGACACAACTAATACGACCACAAAACTGTAATAAGGAAATTAACAGATTAGTATTTTGCCCTGTACAGTCAATTACACCTTGCACGCCATCATAACCATATTGACGTTGGATTTTCTCCAGCAAACTTTCATCATTGAGCGAAAATACAGCGTCAGCACCTAGCCGCTTAAGTTTGTCGTAATCATCAGCCACACAGCTTGTAAATACCGTCAACCCTTGCTGCTTTGCAAATTGAATTGCCAGCTGGCCTATGCATGTGTGCCCGGCCTCAATAAAGACCGACTCCCCCTCATTCAATTGCAATTTATAGAGTGCAATCAACGCTGTCATACCGGCGCTCGGCACACTGGCAGCCAATGCTGGATCGACATTGTGTGGCAGAACAGTTAAAGCATAATTCGCTACCGCCGCATATTCGCACATAATGCCAGGAGAACTTATATCATTGTGCCACATGACTCTCGTACCAATAGCTGGATGCATTCCTTTTGGCGCATCAACAACGGTACCAACCGCATCAAAACCGAATATGCGTGGATAATGCCAGCAGGGTGTACCTTGCACGGCAAAGCGTTCATCCAACGCTGCTAGCCCAGCATACTCTACTTTTACAAGGACCTGGTTATCGACGATACGTGGCACATCAATCTGTGCTGATTGCAGCTCAAAGTCACGCCCCACACTTGCGAGCATAATTGCATTCATTGTATTCGGTATTGTTATCACACTATTCTCTTTACTTTGCACTGTGAGTGTCCTGAATGCGTTCGATCAGCATTAATGTCTATTTATTACAACATTCATTTCAGGACAGCTCAACTATAAGTTATTCAGATGTCAAAACTGTGATTGACGACGCATCTTCACCTTTGCTTTACATGCTTACGATTCATCCACATATAAAATACAGGCGTAAACAGTAGCCCGAAAAATGTGACACCTAACATGCCAAAGAATACAGCCACCCCCATTGCTTGGCGCATTTCTGCTCCAGCACCAGATGCCAACACGAGAGGTACAACACCGGCGGTGAACGCAATTGAAGTCATCAGAATTGGGCGTAAGCGCAATCGACATGCTTCAACAATAGCAGCAAATGGCGTACTTCCTGTATCGTGCTTTTCTTTGGCAAACTCAACCATCAAGATGGCATTCTTACATGCCAGCGCAACCAGTACGATCAGCGCGATTTGTGTAAAAATGTTGTTGTCTCCACCAATCCACCATATGCCAAGTAACGCTGAAAATATCGTCATTGGTACAATCAAAATGATAGCCAGTGGCAATCTTAAGCTTTCATATTGAGCGGCAAGCACCATAAACACTAATAGCACAACCAACGGGAAAATATACACCATGGTATTACCGGCCAAAATTTGCTGGTATGTCACATCTGTCCATTCGTATTCCATTCCATTTGGCAAATGTTCAGCTAAGATGGCTTCAATCGCTTGTTGCGCCTGATCTGAGCTGAAACCTGGTGCTGGACTGCCATTAAGCTCAGCACTTGGATAACCGTTGTAGTGCATAACCCTATCTGGACCAGTTGTAGGCGTTGCCGTCAACACGGAACCAAGCGGTACCATGTCGCCACGCACATTACGCACTTTCAAAGCCAAAATTTGTTGTGGATCAAGTCGACTTTGTGCCTGTGCTTGTGCGGTTACTTGGTACGTTCTTCCAAACATGTTGAAGTCGTTTACATAAAGTGACCCCATGTACACTTGCAATGCATTAAATACTTCGGTTAATGGAATGCCCTGTAACATCGCTTGTTCACGGTCAATATCGATGTCCATTTGTGGCACTTGAATTCTAAAACTTGAAAACATCCCCGTCAGTGCTGGGTCTTTTCGCGCTTCATTTGTTACCTTTTCCAGTGCATTAAATAGCGCTTCAAATCCCTTATTGCCCCTATCTTCAATTTGTAATTTGAATCCGCCAGTCGTACCAAGACCTTGGATCGGTGGCGGTGGGAACACAGCGACAAATGCTTCATCAATCGCTGTAAAACGTTTGTTGAGCTCCATCGCTATCGCCATTGCAGACTGACTCGGGTCTTGGCGTTTTGTAAAATCTTCTAAAGGCGTAAATACAATGGCTGCATTTGGACTGTTGGTGAAACCATTCACAGACAAACCAGGAAACGATACTGTATTTGCGACACCTGGCACCTGTAAAGCAATTTGCTCCATCTGTCTGGTTACCGCTTCAGTTCTGTCTAAACTCGCGGCATCAGGTAATTGTGCAATAGCAACCAAGTATTGTTTATCTTGCGCTGGAATAAAGCCTCCAGGTACTGAGTCAAACAGCTTCATTGTCGAGCCGATCAAGGCAAGATATAAAAGTCCAACAACAGCAGACATACGAATGAGTTTTTTCACGACCTTTTCGTATCCTTCACTGCTTTTTTCAAATAGTCGATTAAATGGCTGGAACACCCAACGACCAAAGATCTTGTCTAACAACCGCGTCAATCTGTCCGGCTCACTATTGTGAGGCTTCAACAACAACGCGCTTAACGCTGGCGACAAAGTTAATGAGTTAATTGCAGAAATAATTGTTGAAATGGTGATCGTTAATGCAAATTGTTTATAAAACTGGCCTGATAATCCAGTGATAAACGCGGTTGGAATAAATACCGCACACAACACCAAAGCAATCGCAATAATTGGGCCCGTCACCTCATTCATCGCAAGCTTAGTGGCCTCAACAGGACTCAGTCCTTTGCCAATATTGCGCTCAACATTTTCAACAACCACGATGGCATCATCAACTACAATACCGATTGCTAGCACCAAGCCAAATAAAGACAGCGTGTTAATAGAAACACCTAGCCACTGCATAATAGCAAACGTACCAACCAGTGACACTGGCACTGCAATCAGTGGAATAATAGAGGCACGCCAAGTTTGTAAAAACAAGATCACAACAAGCACAACCAATACTATCGCTTCTAACAACGTTTTTATTACGGCATCGATTGAGCCGCGTACAAACACTGTTGGATCATAAACAATATCGTACTCAACACCTTCTGGGAACGAGTCACTTAGTCTTGCCATCGTTGCACGCACTTGCTCAGACAATTCGATAGCATTGGAGCCAGGCCGCTGAAAAATAGGCATTGCCAAGGCTGGTTGACCATCTAACAACGCACGCAAGGCATAATGATCTTGGCCAAGCTCCACACGCGCTACATCTTTCAATCGTGTAATGGCTCCTTGGTCACCAATTTTGATCACCACTTGCTCGAACTCTTCAATACTATCCAAACGCCCATGCACGTTAAGCAGCACCTGGAATTGGGATTCACTTGCCGCAGGCTGAGCACCTAAGCTACCCGCAGCGACTTGCTGATTTTGCTCTCGCAACGCTTTAACAACATCCATTGCCGTTAACTGATTTGAGGCAAGTGCATCAGGATCAAGCCATACGCGCATTGCGTATTTTCCGCCGCCAAACAGCTTCACATCACCGACCCCCGGAAGACGCGCGATCTCATCTTTGACATACAAATCTGCGTAATTAGACAAGTATGTTGTATCGTGACTGTTGGTTGGCGAATATAAATGCACCACCATGGTCAGATCCGGCGATGCTTTTTGAGCGACTACCCCTAGCCTTTGCACTTCTTGAGGCAATCTGGGTAGTGCACTATTCACTCGGTTTTGCACTTGCACTTGCGCGCGGTCTAAATCAGTGCCAAGCGCAAAGGTGACGGTTAACGTCATGCGCCCATCACTGGTTGCCTGCGAAAACATATATAGCATGTTTTCCGTACCATTGATCTCTTGCTCCAAGGGTGTTGCCACAGTTTGCGCTATGACTGTTGGGTTTGCTCCCGGGTAACTAGCAGACACAACCACCGTTGGTGGCACGACTTCGGGGTATTCGCTAACAGGTAATTGAAAAAGACTGATAGCGCCAGCAATCAATATAACCAACGACAACATAGCCGCAAAAATCGGCCTTTTGATAAAAAAGTGAGAAAACGACATCTCTACTCTCCTCGCTCAGCAACTAGCAACTGAGTCGTGTCTTTAGGCATCATAACCAGCAGGTTTTGCTCTGGCTTAACCTCTACCATCTGTGGCGCAATAGGCATACCAGGGCCCACTCTAGCAGGACCATTGACCGCCACTTTGTCTCCGGCACTTAGTCCTGTTTTGATTACACGCATAAGTCCATAACGCTCACCTAGCGTCACCGCTCGATACTGCAATACATCTTGTTCATTGCTGACAAGCACAAACCGATTTTTCAAATCAGTACCAACCGCAGTCTCTGGCACTAAAACATGCTCTTGAATTTCACTGGCTGCAATGCTGATACGCGCAAATGAACCTGGTTTTAGTTTATCGGAAGCTTCAAAAACGGCTCGGACTCTTAACGTGCCCGTTTTTTCGTTAATGCGATTATCTACAAAGTCGACAGCCCCCAGATGACTGAATTGCTTTTCACCTAACAATTGCATCATGACGGCTGTTTGCTTATCACCTTGTAATTGGCTGAACTGTTGATGCCACGTACGTTCATTAATGTCAAAATAGGCATATACAAAGTCATCTGAAACAATATGCGTTAACACACTTTGCCCAGCTTGAACCGTGTTGCCTGTCGTTAACTCTGCACGTGATACAATGCCTGAAATAGGCGCTCTAACTTCGGTATACTCTAGATCTAACTTGGCAGCATCAAGCTTGGCTTGAGTCGCCAGTACATTCGCCTTTAACTGAGCTTGCAATGAGTTTCTTCTTTCAAACTCTTCTTGCGCTATGGACTTACTTTTCAATAAACGTGATGCTCTTTTAGCATCGCTTTGCGCTTGTGCAAGTTCTGCCTTTGCACTTTGTAAACGCGCTTCTAGCTCTGTGACCTTGACGAGAAAAGGTCGTCTATCTAGCGTAAACAAGACCTCTCCGAAAGATACACTCTGGCCCTCTTCAAAGTTCACTTGTGCAATATTGCCAGACACTCTAGGGCGAAGTTGGACTTGTTCAACCGCTTCTAAGCGGCTTGTATATGTATACCGCGCTTGCACAGGGTAGGCTTTTACTTTTGTCACATCGATAGGTTGCTTAAATACTTGTGCCTGTTGCTCAGTTGCTTCTGCATGTGATTCGCTGCAACCACTTAGATGCACAAGACCTCCTACAATAGCTAATACTAATAGTGATTTTTTCATGGTGTTTTCTCTCCTTTCCTTTATGACAGTCAGTTTACAAAAGACAAAGGAGACAAAAAAGCATCGATTTTTAAACTTATTAATGCCACAATGGCACCAATTGGTTTTCGTTGGATACAGGTTATGGACACAAGTACGCGTTTATTGATGTTTTTAGATGTGGTTGAGAGAGGATCATTTGCTAAAGCCGCACAAAATAGAAATATTGACCGTTCAGTTATATCCAAGCAGATCAGTAAGCTAGAAGATGAACTAAGCGTTCGGTTACTCAACCGCACCACACGTTCATTTTCGCTGACTGCCGCTGGTGCAGAAATGGTAAAGAAGGCACAACAATTAAGAAAGCTTCTAAGCGAAACGCAGTTGTTAGCGGAAAACTACCATACAGAACCCAAAGGCCTTTTAAGAATATCCAGTTCCACCATTATAGGCAGAAGGTATGTTCAGCCTGTGGTCAATGAATTCCAAAAGCGTTTTCCTCAAGTGGAAATTGAATTGCGCTTGGAAGACCGCTTAGTTGACATTGTCGGAGAAGGGTATGATCTTGCATTTCGCGTTGGTGAACCAAAAGACTCATCTTTGATAGCACGAAAAATTGCTCGCAATCGACTTATTATGCTTGCAACACCTAGTTTCCTAGATGCCTATGGTAAACCCACAAACATGGAGCAACTGGCTGAGCTTCCCGCAGCAACCTACGCCAGTGATGGTTTGCGTTTTACTGGCATCAACTATTTAGACAGCAACAACGAGCCACGCGAAATCCCTGTTAAAAGTATATTTCGTAGCAATGATGGTGAATTACTCATGATGAAAGTGTTGTCAGATACCGCATTTTGCACCGTTCCCGCTTTTCTCGTGGGCCAAGAAATACAAAATTGCGAGTTAGTTCCTTTACTGACCCATGTAAAATTGGTCGACTATTCAGCTTTATATGCCGTTTACCCACACCGAGATCTGCCGGTTCGAACTAGGCTATTTTTTGATGCGATGCGTGAATACATAGGTAAAGATCTGCCGATATGGGAAAAGAATATTCCAGACTTTGAAAACATGTATGGCTTTACTCCCCCAATTAAGCCCCCATTATTCTAATCTTATTGCACCACCGGACATATTCGCCAATAGAGCCCTTCGATGGGTTCTTTATGTGCTCTAAAATGCGACACAATCTGCACATATCTCTTTTATAATACGCGACGTAGCTGCTTTGCAATAAAGCGTATCTATCAATTACACAGCCATCAGAAATATTAGCAATCGCACTATTTTTCAACTGTAAATTACTATGGCGCTTTTTAAGTTTGTTTATCTAAGTTGTCGTTTCATTTTTATTTCGTTCAAGTACACTTCATAAAAGCAAATATCTAACCTCAGCTGCGGATAAGAGTTTTGATAGCTAGCAATAGAAACATTGCAACTATTTCGACATCCAATGATGATATTTCGCTTAATATCAAGGCATTTTCGCGCAGTAATAGCAGGCTATTACAAGTGGAAATAACGCAGAGAGTGAGCGAAATAGCTTTATTGGGCAAATTCGCTTATGTGCAGCTGAGGTTATCTAATACTGTAAGTCAGCCAATCTTTTATCAGTATTTTTTTAACTCAGACTTAACTAGGCGATTTGACTTAACCCAACTAATACATTCACTCAAAGGCAGCGCCCCACTCACATTGAAACCCTGTATGTAATGACAATTTAAACCACACAAGTAATCTGCAACTCTATCATTATTGACCCCTACCGCAGTGACAATCAATCCCATTTTCTTTGCCATAAACAGCGTTGTTTCTACAATGATTTGTGACTGCTCATTACTCAAACAATGCTCTACAAAAGCCCTGTCAATTTTAATTTGCGACAATGGCAAGTCCTTAAGCGTAGTAAAGGATGAAAAACCGCTGCCAAAATCGTCTACTGCAACAGCAAACCCCATCTCGATGAGCACATCGCAAAGCGCTCTCGTTTTGGGTATATCTTTGGCCATCATCCGCTCAGAAAACTCAAAAAGAATATGCTTCGCTTCCACTTCGGTATGAGTGAGTAGACTGGCAAGTAAATTAACGAGTTCCTTGTTCAAAAAATCACAACAAGACAACTTGATATGTACAATTAAATTCGGTTCACAATTGAGGAGTTTAGGTAGATCTTCAAACACTTGATTAATAACAAAAGTATTTAGCTGGCGATTCAAGTTACTATTTTCCGACTCCGCCACAAATTGCTCTAGAACAATCAAACTTCCACTCTCTTGCGGCCAATGTGCCACAGCTTCAACAGCGTGTACTTCGCCAGAATTGGCTAGAATAATAGGCTGATAAAAAACTTTAAGTGTTTGTTTTTCGATTGATTCTCTTAGTTTTGAAAAGTAATGAAGATCATTACTATTATCTTGATGTATCACCGCATCATAAATAACCAAGGTTTGCCCCGACCGTTTTGCATAGTACATTGCATCATCTGCTTTTTTTAGCATGCTGGTGCAATCCGTATCTGCACTCGTGTCGTAAGTCACAGCGCCTGCGCTATATTCTATATCTACACGTGTATCATCTATCAACAATGATTGTTCCAACGTTTTCATGAGTTGATTATTTTGCTTATAAATTTGACTTTCTGTGTCGCCATCTATGAGCATAATAAACTCATCTCCCCCCATTCTGAATACTGTACTCCCTTCTAATAAAGCTTCTTTAACCCTATTTGAAAAAGCTATAAGTACTTTATCTCCAAACAAGTGCCCCACGGAGTCATTAATTGTTTTAAAATTATTTAAATCAATTAGAAATAGGGTAAATGGCTGTTTACGAGAAATTTTGTCATCGATGCTATCAATGCAATGCTCCCTGTTGCTAAGCTTGGTGAGAAAGTCAGTTTGTGCATGACATCGCTCGTATTCAAGCAACTTAGCAAGTTCCATAAGGCTATTTTTACTAAGGTGATTGATGATTAGAACGAAAACAGAGCCAAAGAAAAGAATACTCGACAGCCCAACGTTCAGTAAGTCTGAGGATTTCACTTCATACAGATATGCACCGAACATACAGTACCCTAGAATAAAGAACACTATCAATGCGAGTAGTACACGCCAGCCCATATGATTTGAGATCTGACAAATTCTATAT
Source organism: Pseudoalteromonas sp. ABE4_541 (assembly GCF_056312285.1). Classification (NCBI taxonomy): domain Bacteria; kingdom Pseudomonadati; phylum Pseudomonadota; class Gammaproteobacteria; order Alteromonadales; family Pseudoalteromonadaceae; genus Pseudoalteromonas; species Pseudoalteromonas sp. ABE4_541. Next base: position 448,551 of record NZ_JBSVEM010000001.1, on the reverse strand, counting down.
GCAGAGTAAAGAGAAAAGCATAATCCAACCGCACCTACAAAAACTAGGAGCAATGAAAGCAAGCTCACAGCTTAATTCCATGATGAGAACAATGATCAGAGTATAGTTTAAAATTAGTGGTTATACGTTGACAAGCGAAGCTGCTTGATATGAGGCGGGAGTTGGTATTGTCGAAACCAACTCCCGGCTAGGAACATATTATGGAAAGTTAGGAACACTTTAAGATGGCATACAGCTGATCTTTAAGATGCAATCTTTGTTTTTTCAAAGACTCTAAATATTCATCCGACGTATTTTCTATACCTTCCTCAATACGGATCACTTCGTGATCCACATTATGATAGTCGTCAAATAAACGCGCAAAATGACGATCCTTCATTTTTAACTCGTGAATTTTTTCTTTAAATTCTGGTAACTCTTTAGCAAGACTGTGACGCTCTATAATCATAATTTCATTCCTATTTGTATCGTTGTTAGTGCCTAAATTGGATGAATTTAGAGTACGCCCTTCATTGCTCTGCAATCTTGATCTAGCACAATTTCAAGGAGCTTTTAACACAAAAAAAACCTCACAAGCGTGAGGTTTTTGGGCAAGTATAAAAAATTGAAATCGATTACTTGAGCTTTGCCGTTGATTCGCGCGCGATCAGCTTCGCCTCCAACGTCGTCTGGTAAATATCAGCTTGGTCATCGCCAATTTGGATGATCAGATGCTCTACGGCTTGACGCGTCATTTCTTCAACTGGCTGAGCTATCGTTGTAAGGCCCGGCCAAATATGTCTTGCAATAGGCGCATTATCAAAACCAGCAATAGAGATGTCTTCAGGCACTTTTAGTTGCCTTTGTGTCGCTAACTTAAGTACCGCTGCTGCCATGTAGTCATTTGATGCAAACACTGCGCTTGGTCTTGGCGATAAATCCAAAATTTCTTTCGCACTATCAGCACCTGAATGATAACTAAAATTACCTTCAGCAACCAATGTCGAGTCAACATCAATGTTATGCTCTTTTAGTGCTCGTTGGTAACCATGGAAGCGTTGCTCAGTCGCACTGTGATCTGGGTGACCTTTAATAAAAGCAATACGCGTATGACCTAAGTTAATCAGGTGCTCTGTAATTTCATAAGCTCCTTGCTCATCATTGCTGCGTACGGAGATAGAATCTTCATCATCAATTGCAGAGGCAACGCGCGCGAAATGTATCTTTTTCTTTTTCAAAAAATCTATGAGTTCTTGTGAATCTGAAAAAGGCGGTGTAAGCACCAAACCATCCAGTCGAGACGTCATCAATAGCTGCTCTATATTTTCGATTAACGCGTCACCGCGCAGCTCGCAAGGATGAATGAGTAAATTGTAGTTATGCTTATGACAGGCCTCTAACGCGCCGCTTTGAACCCGAGTGATATAGCTTTTACTGGGGTTATCATACAAGCAACCAATAATAAAGCTGCGATTTCGCGCCAATCCTCGTGCAATTGGATTCGGTGTATAATCGAGCTCTTTGAAAACCTTTAAGACCTTTTCACGCGTGGCAGGGCTTACGTTAGGCTCGTTATTAAGCACACGAGATACCGTTTTTTTAGAAACCCCTGCGTAGGTTGCAACACTATTAATGGTTACTTTTTTCATGCAATTATCTCAAGCCTCTTAACTACCTCGGCGCTCGTGTAAACACGCTGCAGCGCCAATAAGAGGAATATTATCCTGTACAACTAAAGTGACTGGGATCTGCCCTACATACTGTGACATAAGGCCCTTTTCAGTAAAGCGCTCTACAAAGCGACTTGATAATAAGCGATCTGTCATTCTGGGTAAAATACCACCACCAATATAAACGCCACCCAGCGCACCAAAAGTGAGTGCAAGATCACCTGCAACACTGCCCATCCAGTCACAGAAATGAGACAAAGTCGCATCACAAACCTCACACTCCGATGCCATTTGGCTTATCTGAGCTGCATTGAGATCCATCGCTTGATGACCTTTCACATCAGCCATTGCACGATACAAGCGAGCAATACCTGGGCCAGAAAAAACATTTTCTATGGATACATGTTGCAGGTTTTCGCGTAACGCGTGCAACAACTGACGATCTAAAGCTGTGACAGGTGCCAGTGTAATATGGCCAGCTTCACAGCTCATCACTGCACTGCCATTAATATCTCTGGCTAAACACGCAGCTCCGAAGCCCGTACCAGGTCCCATTACAGCAATATTAGCACGTTGCTCGGGTTGTCCAGGTTTCAGTATTAAGTTTTGTTTTTCATCTAAATACGGCGCAGCATAAGCAAAAGCAGCAAAGTCATTAATAACGGCTAAGTCTTCAAAGCGCATTTGCTTCTTCAACTCAGCAATACCAAAGTGCCAACCAAGGTTAGTCAAATACACTTGTTGCGCTTTTATCGGTCCTGCGACGGCTAAACATGCCCGTACAGGTCTCTCCATTGGTAGCTGTTCAAAGTAACGGTTTAAAGCGGCTTCAAAAGATTGGAATTGTGCACTTGGGTAGGTTAACTGGTGCTGTATTTCGAATTGATTAGTGATATTGCAGTAATTGGTAACCACTGCGAAACGCGCATTGGTGCCGCCAATATCGGCCACAACAATGGGAGCAAAATCTTGTTCTTGGTAACTTGTTGTCTGAGTCATGTTGTTTTCTCTTTTATCATCGCGCTTCAATGCGCTTATTTTTATGCTCAGGGCAATTTCGCCTATGCATTTATTTTTGTTATCTACCCAGCTAAATTTGCACGCTAGCCGACGTAAAAAAATGCTGTCCACAGCGTGGACAGCCAATACGTTTTGACAACAAAATGATAAAACGCCCTCATTATGACACCGGTGTCAGAATTCATCAATAAAAAAATGACGATTCAGCCAAAATTGGTTGAAATATTTATTTAGATGCTGACAATAAACACCTCTTATCTCTGTCGAGTACAAAAATGAAACACAAAGGCAAAGCGACTTCATTTGACATTGCACATTACGCAGGTGTCTCGCAATCAACCGTATCACGCGCGTTAAGAAATAGTCCTTTAGTGAACGAAGAAACTCGACGTAAAGTGCACGACGTCGCTGCAAAGTTGAATTATAAAGTCGACAAAAATGCCAGTAACTTACGAACGCAGCAAAGTAGCACACTGGCCTTGTTGCTATTTGAAGACCCAACCACTGATGAATCTCAAATTAATCCGTTTTTCTTGAGCATGCTGGGTAGCATCACACGTGCTTGCTCAAAAGAGGGCTACGATCTGCTGGTTTCATTCCAATCTAGCAGTCAAGATTGGCGCGCGGACTATGAGGACAGTCACAGAGCCGATGGCATTATTTTACTCGGCTACGGTGACTATTTGGATTATCAATCAAAACTACAACAATTACTGGATCAAGATACTAAGTTTGTGTGCTGGGGCGCAAAGGTCGATGGCCGCCCAGATCTGACCGTAAGTTGTGATAATTATGGTGGCGGACAACTTGCGGCAAAACACCTAATCGATAAAAAACGTACAGATTGCGCATTCATTGGTGATGCATCTCACCACAGTCCAGAGTTTTTTGCTCGATACCAAGGTTTTAAAGATACATTCGACCAACATGGACTCACCTTGAGCGAACGCAAAATTGCCAATGCCATCTCCACAGAAGACTCAGGCTATCACGCGACTAAATCTTTGATAGCCAATAATATAAAATTTAACGCCTTATTTGCAGCAAGTGACCTTATTGCTATCGGTGCTATCCGCGCTTTAAAAGAAGCAAATATTGAGGTGCCAAAAGATGTGAATGTGGTGGGTTTTGACAACATTCCCGCAGCAAGTTACGTCTCACCCGCACTGACAACCATCCAGCAAAATACCACGCTTGCTGGGCAAATGCTGGTTCAAAACTTACTCAATTTAATACGTGGAGAGCATGTGGAATCGACCTTATTGCCACCGAACCTTATTGTTCGCCATACCTAAAAGAATGAAGGCGAATATCAAATATCGATATTCGCCATTTATTACTCGTAGTTTTGCTCTAAGAAAACAGACTTTTCAATTTGTTCGAAGATAGAGTTGTAATACGCAGGTTCAACGATCATCTGAGTTTCTAGGATTTCCCCTTCACTATTGAGTCGCTTTGCCACGGCATTAATGCGCACTTTGGTGATACCTTCTCGCTGGGTAACATTCCCTGAGACATCCACAACCAAAGAGTCATCTAAATTGTTGTCGCCAAAAATCCAATTCAATCCAAATGTCAGATAGGTAGCAAGTGCCTTGGTCAGTACTTCACCCTTATTCAATTTAGTTGTTGTGTAGCTCGCCAAGACAACACCTGCGTCAGAATCAGATGCTTTTAAAATAAACTCTCTATCTAACAAAGCATTGATAAGTGCTTTATACACTTCAAGCTCGTTCGTGCTTTGGTATTCTTTGGTCTGCATACTTCTCACTTCAAGCGTCGACATTTGTGGCTTAGTTGAAGCGCAGCCTAGAGCCAAAAGCGTTAACATGCTGAGAATTATCAACTTAATATATTTCATTATCATCGCAACCTAGGCTTAGAACTTACTGCGATGATAGGCAATACTCTCAACATTACTCGCTTGATCAAACTTGATGATCACCGTGAGCGTGTTAGAACTCACTTGGCTAGAACCATATTCTGACGAAATGATGCCACCGCCATGTCCAGAAAAGTAACCCAAAGTGCCGCCCGTTGTTTGATATACTTGCTCTTTTGAAAACTTGTCGTAAACCCAAACTTCATTGCCATTTGGCGCCGTTTTTACGATGTTTGGACTCCCTAATGCAACAACCACATCGGTTGACGGCATGCCTTTTTTGATCTCTTTTTGCACCACGCCCACAGTCAGCTTGTCAACTTTTTCGCCTTGAGTCTGCGTAGACTGACAGCCTGTCATCACGCCACATAAAGCCACTGCTGCAAGTATATTAACGAGTTTAGAGTTCATGCTATTTCCTTTTACTTTAGTTTATAGACAGGGCTCAATACACATTGATCCCCCTTGATTTCCCTGTCCCATTCATTTTAAAACAAACGTGTTACTCATCGTTCCTGATTATAATACATACAAAATAACTGCATTGTCATCACTTTGCTGTGTGTTTGCCTCAATTTTTGCACTGACCCAATTTTACATAGTTTGTAATGCACCGCCCATAACAGCAAAGGTTTTTTGAGACACTCTTAATATGTTGTTTTGTAAATTAAACAATATGAAAAATTCGGGTAGATGACTAGGAGTTGTCAGTATTGAAAGATAAATGAGAAGAACTTTTTGAGAAGTGATTTCTAAGTCAACATCTAAGAATGCTATAGCTCAGTAGGCGATCAACTATCGCCTACTGAATTGGGGTGTATTATTTAAGATCCTGTTCCACAACAGGGTAATGGTCCCACACCTGCTTATCAGCCAAAGAACGCACCAGTTTTACATATTCCGCATGCGTCCACGCTAATGGCGTTGCTGAATTGGTTCCCTCTCCAAACCTATAACCATGTGGATTAACGCCTACATTGTCCCACACCTGCTCAGGGAGCATCATGCCTTCATTAGCAAACAGTTCCATCCCCTTAACATAGGTATTTTGAATATCTTTCACTTTTTTAGCATCGAGTGAGCCACTCAAACTCGCCGCTGCAATTTCATAATGACCGCGCTCCCCAGTGAAGAAAGGCCACACACGCCCGCGCTGACCAGCTGAGTTACTGCCGCCTTGTGCGTAATTATGACCGGTTACTTCATCTTCACCATAGCCGTCGTTACCATAGCGACGATAGCCCGGATAGCTGCCCGTTTCACCTTCAAAAGTAAAACTGTACTTCACGCGCAGATTATCAATCATGCTCTCATCGTCATATTCAGGCAAAGTAGCCAAGATGCTTTGCGCATCTGCACTACGCACGCCATAACGTACTAGCTCTAAAAAGCCACCGTCAACAATGGCTTTTTTATTCATGCCTTCACGGCCGTTATTGCTATTTATTTTGGTATTGCTATTGGGGTTTGTATCTTGGCCAATTCTGAAAAAGTACTGCCCATCTGTTGATTGGCTTTTTGCTTGCTCAGCGAGTACACCTTCGGTTGTGAACATTAAGGCTTCAACTTGACTATCGTATTTCTTTGCTACTTCTAAGTAACGATTAGCCGCCGCCAAATCACCGCTGTGCTTAGCAATATCAGAAGCAGTCACTAAACCTGCAATAATCGCGGCAGTCGTCGACGGAGAAAAGCCATTTTGCTCTTCCCAGCGCTCTTGCTGTGTCGCTAGCGGTGTGATTTGTGTGTCATTCCAGAGAATTTTCGCTTTACCACCATGTACTAGGAAGTTTGCAGCAGGCTTAAGCATTTTTTTATACCAATAGCTAAGCTCATCATCGCTCAGTACGTTTGCTTGGTGTAGTTTCCATGCCAGCATAATTGGCATGGCCGTTTGGTCCAATTGCACCCCTACCCACTCTAGTTCACCGTCCACATGCGTTTTTTGTAAAAACCAACCTGTGTCGCCATTATTGCCCGGTGTAGAATCACTCACTTGTACTTTTTCTAAGTACTCAAATGCTGTTTTTGCAGTGTGATGATCACCCATCGCCATAAATGCCATAGCAACTTGATAAAAATCACGTACCCAAACCGCTTTATAACCCGTTGACCCTTCTATTGCAGGAACCGTGTCGCCCCAAGGATTAGACAAAGAAGCGATAAGCGCACCGGCATAACTCTTATCTTCTTGCGCTTTAAGCACTAAAGCACTGGTGTGAAGTAGCTTGCCTCCATCAGCGCTGAACTGAGTTAATCGTTGCATGGGTGCCAATGAAGCAAGATAGTCTTCCCAGCCAACAACCTCACCCTTACCGTTGTAGTTATCTAATACACGTTGGTAGCCTTTCGCGAGTGTTTGCTTAGCTTGCGTAGCACTTGCTTGGGCAGATTGACCAAAGCTAAGCGCTAAGTCATAACTTGCAGAACCTTCAACTTCGCCAAGTTTACCCAAAAGACTCACGTTACCAGACTGCTCACCAGTTGATGAATAAGCTTTAGCGATTTTTTGGTCTTGCAGCAATGAGAGGATATTATCACTTTGACCAGTAAAACCGACTGATGCTTGTGCAAAGCCACCCGCCAGTTGCATGGTCAGATAATTATCTCCCTCATTTGCTTGTAACCCATCTTGAGTTACTTTTGCAAAATCATTCACACCATTGTTATTAATATATGGGTTTGCAGATACATACGCAGCTAATGGAGTCGACAGGTTGCTACGAATGCTCGCTCGCACAAACAAGCTTTGTCCATCAGGGTCTGTAAATACATGTTTTTCAAGCTCAAATCGGCCTTTTTTGTCTTTACTGATCACCTTATAAGCAAGTGACAAAGGACGACCCTGCGCATCTTTGTGCAGGTAATCAACGGTAATATCGAAACCATCTGAGTTACTTTCAGCCACACTAAACGGCTGACCATTCTCGTCAGTACCCGTGACAACAAACTGCATATCTTTAAGCTGTGCTTGGTGGATCAAGCCAAACATGGTTTCTGTGATCATGCCTTTGGCTATTGAGAACCAAACTTTAGATACCGCACCTGTTTTCGCGCGATCGGAATATTGACCATCCAGATATGCTTCGTACGATGTACCTATGCCCGTTTTGCCCGAGTAAGCCCAAAACGGTTTATCTCCAGGTGCCCCCGGCGCGACTGTATTGCCACCGCTATTTTTGTAACTGGCGCTGCCGCAGCCGACAAGCCCAGCAGTCAATAACGCTAATGTTAATTTATTCATTGATTTCATTATATTCCCCTAAACGTCGGTGGTTTTTACGCGCAACACAGATATGGCAGCAAAAATAAAAGACACACCACCGATGATCAAAGCGTAGATAGGTTGGTTTTCAAAAAGGTGTCGAACAATCAGTCCGAGGATACTGGCCGCTAATAATTGGGGGATAACGATAAAGAAATTAAAAATCCCCATAAATACGCCCATTTTATGAGTTGGCAGTGAGTTGCTCAGCATGGCATAAGGAAGCGATAAGATGGATGCCCATGCAAACCCTACTCCCACCATTGGCAACCATAAAAGTTGTGGGTCAGAAATAAACATAAAGCTGATCAATGCAAGCGCACCAAGCAACAAGTTAATCATGTGCGCCTTAGCAAGACCAATGCGCTTCACCATCATTGGAATTACAACAGCAGCCAACGCAGCAAAGCCGTTATAGGCTGCAAACAGTACCCCCACCCAATCGGCACCATCGTTGTATGCCTTACTCGTTACATCAGTGGTGCCATAATGAAAACTTGTTACCGCCGATGTGGTATAAATCCACATTGCAAACAATGAAAACCAGCTGAAAAATTGTACAACCGCAAGTTGGCGCATCGTGTTTGGCATGGTAAATACGTCGTACATAACCTGATAAAAGCCGCCATGAATGCGCTGAGAATTTTGTAAATACCCCGCAATTAATTGCACAACGGCAAAGCTCAACAATAAGCCCGCCAATAAATACAGCTCTTTTTCTAGTTGCAGAGCTAACACGCTTGCGAGCACGCCACCGCCAAGTACCGCAAAAATCAACGCGCCTTTGGCAAAGTTAATGGTCTTTAAAGTTATGTGGGTTTCATGGTTGTTCTCAGCTTGCCCGTCAAAACTGGCAAGCTCTTGTGGAGTGTACTCTTTGGTTTTTGCAATAGTCCACATAACAGCCAAAAATAGGATAGCGCCGCCATAGTAAAAAGCGTATTTAACCGAATCAGGAATTTGGCCCTCAGCTGCCGTATTGCTAACATCAAACCAATTGGTCATCATCCAAGGTAATGCCGAAGCAACAATGGCACCGATGCCAATGAAAAAGCTTTGCATCGCATAACCCGTTGCACGCTGCTTTTCATTTAGGTTATCTCCCACCAAAGCACGAAACGGTTCCATCGTCACATTGATGGAAGCATCCATGACCCAAAGCACACCCGCAGCAATCCACAGCGTCGGTGAGTTAGGCATGATGAACAATGATAATGTGGTTAAAATCGCACCATAAAAGAAGAACGGACGACGACGCCCCAAACGTCCCCAAGTTTTATCACTCCAATAGCCGATAATTGGCTGTACAATTAAACCCGTTAATGGTGCCGCAACCCATAAAATAGGAATATCATCAACAGATGCACCTAAGGTTTGAAATATTCGACTCACATTGCCGTTTTGTAGCGCAAATCCAAATTGGATCCCCAAGAATCCAAAACACATATTCCAGATCTGCCAAAAGCTTAAATTTGGTTTTTGATGTTGCACGGCTAGTCCTCAAGTAGATAGACCACACTGGCGCGAGGCGCTAACGTGATGGTAATTTGATTGTTTTGCACAGTGTAAGTCGCATGGTTTTCTAGCAAGTCTGTGGCTTGAGCAACATTTTTATCTGACCAACTAGGTGGTAATTTTAACATTACTGTATGCGAATTGGTTGCATCAAAGTTACTAGCAATCACTAGCTTTTGCGCGGCATATTGACGGGCAAAGGTCATTACCCGCTGCTTAGCTTCTGCAACGTCGCTAATAAGTTCAACAGGTAATAAATCGCCTGCAACGATAGCCGGAAGTGTGCTCAAAGACATCAGGTTAACGTAATATTCGCGAAGTAGCTTTTGCTGTTCGTTAAGTTGCCCACCGTCAAACTTGCCACCGTTCATCCATGCTTGATGGGCGGGTACGCCAATATAATCAAAAATGCTCGTACGGCTCGGCTTACCAAAACCGGCATTTTCAGATCCGTCTTCACCCACTGTTTGACCAAAGTACAACATGCTAGGAGATGGGCTGATCAGATGTGACACCACCATGGCCGGTTTACCCATACGTGCGTCTCCCGCAAATTCAGGACTTGCAATGCGCTGCTCGTCGTGATTTTCTAAAAAGTGGAGCATATTAGGGGCAATATCTTGTACGCTATTATGAGTGTCTAACACAGCTTGTGCTGTGCCATTTTGTTGCATTAACGCTTTTAAGCTATCGTAAAAGCCCACTTTGTCATACAAGTAGTCCATTTTACCTAAGTGCACATAGTCACGATATAAACTTGGATTGTAGACTTCAGCCAAAATAAACGCTTCTGGGTTTTTCATCTTGATAGAAGAATTTAAAAAGCTCCAGAATTCCACCGGCACCATCTCTGCCATATCGTAGCGGAAGCCATCAACGCCTTTGTCTAGCCAGTAATTGGTAATGTCTCGAAACTTGTACCAACTGTCAGGTAAGTCATGTTGCTGCCAAAACTCGTAATGAGCACGTGCATCCATTTGCTTATACTCGCTGGGCAGTTTAGGAAAATCAAAGCTACCATCGGGCTTCACGCCATAGTTCACTTTGACCGTTTCGTACCAGTCATTGATGTCTGGTTGTGCTGCACGAGAGCCATTGCCTGTCCATTTGGCGGGTGATTCTGTAAATTTGCCATCCACTTGCGGATGTACTTGTCCGCCCAGAGGGCGGTAATCATCGCTGGTCGGCACTTTAAAATCTTTGCCAACGACATAGTAAAAGTTGTTGTCTCTTGAGTATGTTTTGGATACATCATCATGAGCACCAAAATCAGATACCCCTTGTGGTGCAGCCATAGAGCGGTAGTTACGCGCCACGTGGTTAGGCACAATATCGATAACCACTTTCATGCCAGCATCATGAGTGCGCTTTATCAAGGCTTCAAATTCATGCAAGCGTTGGCTGGGGTCAACCGCCAAATCAGGGTTTACGTTGTAGTAATCTTTAATTGCATAGGGTGAACCTGCACGCCCTTTCACGACATCTGGGTCATCCGCTTCAATACCGAATTTGCTGTAGTCAGTCACCAGTGCATGGTGCAATACACCCGTGTACCACATATGCGTTACACCCAAGGTTTTGAGTTCACTCAGCGCTTTTGGCGTGAAATCGGCAAACTTGCCTACGCCATTTTGTTCAATCGTTCCCCACGGCACATTAGCCGTTTGAGTATTACCAAATAATCGAGTAAAAACCTGATAAACAATGGGTTTGCTTAAAGGCTGGTGATCCGCAGATAAAGTACTTTGCGCTTCTGTTTTGCTGTGTGGCTCTGAGCAGCCCGGCAGCAAAGAAGTTAACGCGGCAAAAACGATCCCCCCGCGTACAAGCTTCGCTACCTTTTTTGATTTGTTATCATTCATTAAACTTGTTGTCACTTATTGTTGTCATAATCGCAGCTTAGCCAGTCTACCTTGGCTAATGGCTAGGGTTGAACTGCTTGCATACGTATTCAAACCCTCTATTCACCTACTGGTAATCAATACGCAGCAAAAGCGCACCATTACGCGGCACTTTAACAGGTCGTGTAATATCTAGCTGCTCGTCTGTCAGAACGCTAAACGATGACTGGGCATCTTTTACAACTTCTTTGTAACGCGCCATATCGACAATTACTTCCTCATTTTGCTTATTAAGCAATACCAAAATGGTTTGACCGTTATAAGTACGAGCGTAACTGTAAATGCCAGAGTAAGGGCTAAAGTGGGTCATCGTGCCACGAGCAATCGCCGGATAAGTTTGCCGTAAATGAGTCAGTTTGCGCACATAATCTTGCATCGACAGCTGCTTTTCAGTCAGTCCCTTCCCTGTAACAGCGTCTTGTTTGTGGGAATTAAAACCACCTGGGAAATCAATTCGAATATCGCCGTGGTCGTTCGAACCCGTATTATCCAATAGCACTTCTGTTCCATAGTAAATCTGAGGAATGCCTCGGGTGGTCAATAATAAAGTCATAGCCAGTTTGGTTTTTTCTAAACTCTGTCCCAACTCTGTATACACGCGGCTCATATCGTGGTTATCTAAAAAGATGAGCAAGTTACTTGGGTCCGGATATAAGAAATCATTCGCCAAAGATTGATACACTCTGATCCAACCCGTGTTCCAACTTTCTTGCTCGTTTAGCGCCTTAATTAAAGATTCTTGCAGTGAAAAGTCCATCACACTAGGCAGGCTGGATGAATAACCATCATGATTAACCTTGCCGCGCTGCCAATAAGACGCAATCGCCGGGTTAGTGCTCCATTCTTCACCCACAATGTTAAAGTTCGGATACTCATTCATAATTCTTTGCGTCCACTGCGCTAAAAATGTTTTATCCGAGTAAGAATAAGTATCCACACGAATGCCACTAAGATCAGCGTACTCTATCCACCAAATAGCGTTTTGTATTAAGTATTTCGCTAGCAAAGGTTGACGTTGATTAAGATCCGGCATAGTTGGCACAAACCAACCATCATTGAATTGTTTTTTATCAAATTCGCTGACGTGGGGGTCTTGAATCGTTTGCCTTGCGTGACTAGTACCACTAAATTCCCCTTCAAAATTCAACCAATCTTTAGTCGGCTTATCTGACACCCACCAATGCTCGCTGCCACTATGGTTAAGTACCATATCCATGATCACCCCAATGCCTTTTTGGGCTGCCAAACGGGTTAACTCCAAATATTCTTCATTGCTACCCATACGCGGATCAATGCGATAAAAATCGGTCATTGCATAGCCATGATAGGAGTAATCCGCCATGTTATTCTCGCGAACGGGGGTTAACCATAATTGGGTGAATCCCATATTTTTGAGGTAATCCAAGCGGTCGATAATCCCTCGAATGTCTCCACCATGACGGCCACCTCGGTATGCTGGGTTGGCTCGTTCTCGCATGCCATCCACACTGTCATTTTCAATATTGCCATTGGCAAATCGGTCTGGGTTGATCAAATAAATGACATCCTGACTTGAAAACCCTTGACGCTGTGCACTGTGCGCTTTGCGCGCCAGTAATGGATATGTAAGCAAAGACTTGTGTGTTTTGTCGGAGAGCTCAAAAACAAGTTCTCCCGCTTTGGTATTGGGCGCAATATTTAAATTTATAAACGCATAGTTTGGGCTGTCACCATACTCTACCCCAACCAGTTGAACGCCTTTATATGGGCGTAAATGAATATGCGCTTGGGCAACTCGCTCTTTGCATACCATGATTTGCAATGTGGGGTGCTCCATACCCACCCACCAGTTTTTTGGCTCTACTTGATATGCATGTGCAACTGAACAAAAATTGATGCTTACAGCAATGAAAAATAAAAATAAAATCTGCACCTTGAGTCTCGTTTATTGGTTATTTGATAAAAATTGTTCATGAGATGGCATCGCTGCCACTGTTTGTTGAATTAACGTATTCAGGCTACTAAATAGCTCACTCCTTTGTTGCTCACTCATCATGTGAACCAGCGGATGAAGTTGCTTGGGTTTAAGTCCTTGCCCAATAAGCACTTGTTGCCATGCAGCTTCTGCAAACAACTCATCATCTTCACGCAACAGCTTGCCCGTTTGCTCAAAAAGCGCGATTTTTTTAGCGAGACTATCTGGGATCTCCATCGCTTTACACTGTCGCCAAAAATCACTGTCATTTCGTTCATTAAGCTTGTAATGCAAGATAATAAAGTCGCGAATCCGTTCAAACTCAGTTTCTGATTGCTGGTTGTAAAGAGACACCTGGCTAGGCTCAATAGCTTGATGAGGAAATAGCTTAACTAAACGTACAATCGCGGTTTGAATTAAATGAATGCTGGTTGACTCTAGTGGCTCTAAAAACCCGCTCGACAAACCAATTGCCACCACGTTTTTATGCCATGGTGTGAGTCTGCGTCCAGTTCTAAACCGGATCTGCTTTGGCTGTGCAAGCGCTTTGCCCGGCAAATTGTTCATTAATAACTGTTTTGCCTGTTCATCGGACATATGCTTGCTCGCATAAACGATGCCATTACCAATGCGATGCTGCAAAGGGATCTGCCACTGCCAACCACTCGCGTGCGCAATTGAACGTGTATAAGGTGCTCGCATGTCATTATCATGTTCGCATGGTACCGCTAACGCGCTATCGCAAGGCAGCCAATGGGACCAATCTTCAAACCCAGTGCTCAGTGCTTTATCAATCAACAGGCCATGCATGCCGGTACAATCTAGAAACAAATCGCCTTGGATTTGCTCACCACTGTCCAGCTCAAGCTTTTGAATGTAACCCGTTTCATAGTCTTTAATAACTTGCTTTACAGTTCCTTGAAGGTGTTTAACACCCATCGCTTTGGCATGACTTGCCAAAAAATGGGCATATAGCCCCGCATCAAAATGATACGCATACGAAATACCAGGCAGATTGGTACCTGGAATGACGTTTAATTTTGCAAACTTATGATTTTTAGCCGCTTGGTAATTGAGAGAATAATCCCAAAAGTCAGCGCCAAAACCCTGTTGTTTGGCGCATAACCAATGATTATGAAACTCACAAAATGGGAAATCTTTGCCTATCGTACCAAAAGCATGCATATAGCAACTATCTTGCTTGCCCCATCCTTCAAACTGAATACCCAGTTTAATGGTCGCTTGCGTAGCATGTATAAAATCGGCTTCGTTGATACCCATTGCGCTATTAAATGGTTGCAGTGGTGGGATTGATGCCTCGCCAACGCCAATCGTTGAGATATCAGGTGATTCTATCAAAGTGATGTTTATCAGCTTGCCCATCAGCTTGGCAAGGAATGATGCACTTATCCAACCTGCGGTTCCTCCGCCCACAATAACCACGTTTTTAACCTGTTCAAAAGACATAACAAAACTCTCTTGCTTTGATACAAAAAAGCCCCTGCTTAAAGAACAAGGGCTTTGGGTTTATTCGCGTGTCAGCGATTAAAATTTATAGCTTAAACCTAGCATGTAAGTACGGCCATAATCTTGGTAGTCACGTACTTGAAGCGCATTATCACCTGATAATGCGGTGAACGGTTCTTCAGTGATATTTTGAATTTGGAAGGTCACAGCAAGACCATCCAGTGACTTAAAGCCACCTTCACCAAAGTCATATCCAAGTTGCGCATCCCAAATAGTTTCACCCAAAATATCAACTTGAACACCACTGAAGCCAACACCATTCACTTCTCCTTTAAAGTCACTACGCTTACGCATGCTGGTACGCGCTTGGAAGCCATGGTTTTCATAGTAAACAGTTAAGCTTTGAATTTTTTCAGATAGACCTGGTAGTTTGTACTCTTTACCGTACTGATCTGTCACATCTTGTTCAACACCTGTATGGCTAGCAATAATACCAAAACCTTCTAAACTATCGTGGAACAAGTTAAATGGTAAAGTCAATGACAGCTCATAGCCCCAAAGGTCGCCCTCACCGCCATTTTCTTTATACTTGCGACTGGCCGTTGTGTTCTCTGGTACTTGACCCGTTTCAGGGTTAACAACACCAGCTAGGTCTTCTTCTACTACGCCTTCAAAAATCCATACGTCTAGATCTTTGTAGAACACCGCCACAGAAAAATAACCTTCGGCACTGAAATAATTCTCGTAAGTTAGATCGAAACCAACCGCTTCTTTTGGCGCTAAGTGTGGGTTACCACCCTCAATTTTCCAATTGTTACCATTGTCATCAGGCTGCTCATTATAACTACGTGATAATGATGAGTTCATCTCGTCCATACGAGGTCTTGATAGCGTTTTAGCGGCACCAAAACGAACTGTTTGTGTCTCATCTACAGCAAGTGATAAATTCAGGCTAGGCAGTACGTGTGAGTAGTCATTTTCAACAGCCGTTGCCGTAAATGACAGTGGATTACCACCATAACCTTGTGCAATAGCACCTCCAGTGTTAATTTTTGTTTTAACGTAACGAACACCCACATTACCCGTTACAGGTAAACCAGCTAGCTCAGCATTAAGATTTGCTTGTACAAAAGCTGCGGTGACTTTCTCTTCCACTTTCCAAGACTTAGTCGCATGATCCGGCTTAGTTAGGCTTTCGGCCAACATGCTAAAGCGTCCATCGGCAACCATGGCACGAGAATCATAAGCGATCATGTCACCCATACCGATGAAATCGAGATTTGCCGTACCAAGGCGGTACTGCTCAGGAACTGTTAGCATGCCAGTATTGTCTGGGTATGAGAAATCACTTAAGGTTAAGAAGTAGCCTTCTGAGACCTTGTTCTTTTCACGTTCACGGTATGACACACCCGCTTCAACGCTTGAAAGAAACTCGTTATCTAGTGCTTGCTTAGCAGCCAACTTTAATGTGTTGAGTTCATCTTCAACAGTAGGCGTGTTTAAGAAGCCATCTTGTAACTGGTTTTCATACTCAGTACCGGTTACACCATACTTATCATTTAATGCCTTACTGCCACCCCAAGATAATGGGCCACCTACTTTAATTAAGTCATAGTCGCTGTAATCAAGTTCATGTGTAAATTGAGCACCGGTGTTACCACCGTTAAATGAATAGCCAATATTATCTGCTATACCTCTGCTATCACCACGGCCAGTGCCTGAGTAGCTTTCTAAGCTCCATACTTTTTTATCGACACTTGAGTGACTCGCGTCAAATTCGAATGTTAATGAATCATTGACATTGTACTTTGCATTAAAACCAAACGCGCTTAGTTCAGCCGAACGTTCTTCATAATCGTTACGTACGACAACACGTTGCCCTTCAGTCAAGGCACTAGTAACAAAACCTGTAGCCTCATCCACTGTTGCATTTTCTTCAGATATTGTACCTTGACCCCAAGCAAATGGAATTTCGATACCGCGAAGAATTTTTTTATCTTTAAAGTCTACATATAACGCATCAAAAACCATCGATAGATCGTCAGTTGGCGCCGCCTCAAACACAAACATGACCGAGTCACGCTCCAGCGTTGAAGAACGAACAAATGGTTTTGCACCACCTAAAATAGAGTATTGCTTACCATTGTCTTTAAATTCATGGTAGCCCCACGCATTCCATCGTTTTTCTTGGTTTGGAGAAGTCATTGTGGTGACAGCTAATGCCACACCTATGGTGTCATCATTAAATTTATCAACATAAGAGAAGGTGCCACGTAAACCGGCATCATCGCCATCTGGGTTTAATTTATCGAAGCTGGTTTTTTCGTACATAGTGTTGAACTGCACGATTCGCTCATCGGTGCTTAATGGCTTGATTGTTTGCATATCAATCACACCAGCAATCCCTTCAGCTTCAAGATTGGCACTAGGTGTTTTATATACGGTTACACCGCTCATGATCTCTGATGGGTAAAGGTCAAACTCTACGCCTCGGTTATCAGAAATTGAAACCTGTTCGCGACCATTGAAAGTTGTTGCACTTTCATCTTCGCTAAAACCACGAACGCTCACTTTACTAGCACGACCATCAAGTCGTTGAGCTGCAAGCCCTGGAAGACGTGCAATTGACTCAGCAATTGAAGAGTCTGGTAATTTACCTATGTCTTCGGCAGAAATTGACTCTACAACCTCTGAAGAAAAACGTTTAGTGTTGATTGACTCAACAACGCTGGCACGAAAGCCTTTAACTTCTATTACTTCTACTTTTTTTGCTTTTTTTGCTGCCGTTTCTTCAGCCGCATAAGCGGTGTTTGATACAACGCCTGCACCAATTAGTGCAAGTGTTAACATACTTGGTTTGAACATAGACATAGTGTTTTATCCCAATTACCCAAATTTATTGCTGGCTCATTTTATATATTCGTTTGATCGCGAACGCTCATTTTGGCCAGTTACTTTTGTTGTCAGGATGCATATTAGCGCTCAGCTAATTTTACAAACAACTTTATGCATACGTATTCAAACTGTAGATGATTCATGTGATTTTACATTTAATTCACAGAAATAACAGGCAAGCATTTGTTTTTAAATTGTTTTTATTGATTTAAAAGAAACATTTTAGATAACAAATATATTGCGTGTTATTTCGCCAAAATTAACGATCGCCCAGCGCTTTAGTTTAACGCCCCCCATTAGAGTGCATGCAACCAATTGGGCAGGTAGAGCCCTTTGGCAATTGGTCTTACCAAAAAATCAGTTGAAATCTCTTATTTCTCGAACAAAAAAACCAATCAGAGCTCCTTAACACACAATTGGTAAACTTTTATTACAGAAAAACTTTCTTTAATTATGTGTCTGATTTGAGATGTAAAACTTGCTATTTAACGTGCATACGTATGCAACCTTTTTACAGTATTTGGGGGATAACGTATGCTTTTTGCCATTATTGCCCAGCTTAGCGCGGTGTAAGCTTAAATCGTTAAGTAAACAGGGTAACAATTGAGCAAAATTTGGAGACGGTACATGGCTCAACAGCACTGGTGGAAAGGCGCGGTGATTTATCAAATCTACCCTCGTAGCTTTCAAGACACAAATGGTGATGGGATTGGTGACATCCCCGGAATTATCAATCGCTTAGACTATATAAAGTCACTTGGCGTTGATGCTATTTGGATTTCACCTTTCTTTAAATCGCCAATGAAAGATTTTGGCTATGACATCAGTGATTATCGAGATATCGATCCGATGTTTGGTAACTTGAGTGACTTTGATGACTTAATTGAGCAAGCGCATCAGCGTGATATTAAAATCATCATCGATCAAGTATTAAGTCATACATCTAATGAACACCAATGGTTTGTCCAAAGCAGAGAAAATAAAACCAACGACAAAGCTGATTGGTATGTGTGGGCTGATGCTAAACCCGATGGGAGTGCACCAAATAACTGGTTATCAATCTTTGGTGGTACTGCATGGCAATGGGAGCCGAGACGCTGCCAATATTATCTACATAACTTTTTAACTGAGCAACCAGACCTTAACTTTCATAACCCCGATGTCAGACGTGCGGTTTTAGATAATGTTGAGTTTTGGTTGAAAAAGGGTGTAGATGGCTTTCGCTTAGATGCAATTAATTTTTGCTATCACGACGCACAGCTTCGCGACAATCCGGCGAAGCCAAAAGAGCTGCGTCAAGGTCGTGGCTTTAGTGAAGATAATCCGTATGCGTTCCAATACCATTACTACAATAATACCCAGCCAGAAAACCTTGCTTTTATGCAGGAAATAAGAGCCCTGCTTGACCGATACCCTGGCACCGTTAGTTTAGGTGAAATATCATCAGAAGACTCGTTACAGACTATGGCTGAATATACGTCTGATGGTAATAAATTGCATATGGGCTACAGCTTTGAACTACTAACCAAAGACTACAGCGCACAATACATTCGAGAAACAGTCAGTACACTTGAGTCAGTAATGACAGAAGGCTGGCCTTGTTGGGCATTTAGTAATCACGATGTAGAACGTGTAGCCAGTCGTTGGAATCCAAATAATGAGCCAGACCCAAAACAAGTAAGCATGCTCACAGCTTTATTAGGCTCACTGCGCGGCAGTAGCTGTATGTATCAAGGCGAAGAGCTTGGTTTAGGAGAGGCCGAAGTTGCTTTTGAAGATTTGCAAGACCCTTATGGCATTACATTTTGGCCTAACTTTAAGGGACGTGATGGCTGCAGAACCCCAATGCCTTGGCAAACTAAACAAGTACATGCAGGTTTTACTGACGGTACACCATGGCTGCCTGTAGAAAGCAGCCACGCGCAACTTGCTGTTGATGCACAACAGCAAATGCAAAATTCTGTGCTAAAGCGTTTCCAACACTTTATGGCTTGGCGCAATACACAGTCAGTTTTGCGCTATGGTGATATTGAGTTCATTGAAACGGCGGAGCCATTCTTGGCGTTTTACCGACGCTATGAGCAGCAGACTTTACTGTGCGTATTCAACTTGAATGAGCAAGCTCAAACCATCGACATGCAAATAGAGTTGAATGGCCAAGCACACACCGAGCTTGAACACCACACGGGTATGGCTAGCAACTCTACTCTTACCCTTCCTGGATACGGCTGTTATTTCATGAGCTTGTAGAACAGCGTATTAGCATGTGGGGAGCGATTCAAGCTCCCTTTTTTGTGTCATACTAATAAGTCCCTCAATCGCAAGCGCCTTCGCGTATAACCAACCTTGATGCACATCTACACCTTGCTTTAACAAATAATCAGCTTGATATGATGTTTCAACGCCTTCGGCTATTAGCTTTTTGTTGAGCTTAGTTGCCATTTCAATGACTGCATTCAGTACGGGGGATTGCAAATTATCTAAGCCAATTGATGCTACAAAACTCTGATCTATTTTAAGTAGGTCAATTGGAAAGCTTTGCAGGTACTGTAAGCCACTATATCCCGTACCAAAGTCATCTACCGCTACTTCAATTCCCCATTGTACAAGCTGCTCAAGCGTTTGCTTAACTTGCGCTTGAGCGAGTACATCACGCTCAGTTAACTCAATTGTTAGCTTACGTATGTGCTTATGCGCATTGTGCAAAGCATTCAAGTAGTCAATGCAACTCAAAAGCTGGCCATTGACGTTAAATGAGACTTTGAGATCTGGATTTTGCGCCAATAGCGGCCTAAGCTCCCTGACTGCTGTTTTCACTTGGTTAATGGATATTTCCACAATTGCACCACTTCGCTCAGCTTCTGGAACAAAATAAGCGGGACTCAGTTCACCTTCTGTAGGGTGCTGCCAGCGGATCAATACTTCTACACCTACCATTTGCTGTGTTTTAGCATCGATTAAAGGTTGATAAACGTTAAAAAGCTGCTGCTTTGCGATCGCGTGCTTAAGCTGAAATTTCAGGCTTAATTGGCGCTGTTCATAGTAAAAGATAAAGTAGCTAAGTAAGGCCCACACGATGAGGTAAAGCACACCTAAAACGCTCAAAGATGAGCCGGCGACATCAAATATATTAGTACTCGTGCTGGCAGCCACAATAGAAAGTTTAGGTAAGGCCTGCATAGGTAGAGCAAATAAGTACTTATGCTCGCCATCATCAAATTTACCCTTGGTCCCTTTTGCGCTATCAATAGGATACACACTTTGCTGCAACGGTAGACTATAACCCCCTTGCAATACAATTGGCACACCTGTTTCACTGTCTACCAGTGCGATAAAATCTAAATGAGTGTATTGTTGAAGGTCGAGTGTATGACGAAGCCAATCGCTCGGTAGCAACACATTTACTTCATACCCATCATGCCTTGTTCTAGCCAAAACAAATGAGGGCATTTCCATAAACTCACTGATCACAAAACCGTGATAACGTAAACCGTCAGCTTTAATGGGTGCAGTTGTCTGTACAGGTTTTTCTAGGGCGCCATAATTATTGCACAGAAGCTGACCTTGACGATTCACAATACCTATTTCACTCATCGCTGGGTTTTTAAAAACCTGCTTACGAAGCTTTAAAACAGTTTCTTTTGGACACCTTACATCAAGTTGTTCAGCCTGACTGAGAAATGCATCAATTTCACTGATCTGTGCATTAAGTTCAAAATGGACTTTTTCGGCTATTGATTGAATATGCTGTTGCTCGGAACTTCTGTGTTGAGCAAATAAGAATACTAGTAAGATCCCGAATATAAAACTACAAGCTAACCAAGCATAAGCCATACACCTCAATTGCTTAGCTAAGAAACGCGCCCTTGGCATGATCTATGTACCTCAGTCAGCCACATTGTGAAAGGCACGATTGTAGAGCAGGTTTGTGACTCATTTATTACAGAAAAGGCCTTGAGTAAAAACCCAAGGCCTTATAAAAGCTTTCAACTTACTGAGAAATTCTAACTTTCTTTGCTAGTACCAACTTCGACGCGAGTCTTCAGTTTCTGGCCTGGGCGGAAAGTTACTACGCGACGCGCAGAGATAGGAATGTCTTCACCTGTTTTAGGGTTACGACCCGGTCTCTCTTTTTTGTCACGGAGATCAAAGTTGCCAAAACCTGAGAGCTTAACTTGCTCTCCTTTTTCAAGCGCTGAGCGGATTTCTTCAAAAAACGCTTCAACTAAGTCTTTGGCATCCTTTTTGTTTATCCCCAATTTTTCAAATAGGTGTTCAGCTATGTCGGCTTTAGTAAGCGCCATATCTAGTCCCTCAACGATGCATTAAATTGTTTGGCTAATTCAGCCACCACGTTGTCTACAACTTGATTGATGTCTTTCTCTTCGAGTGTTCTATCAACCGCTTGTAGTGTAAGAGCAATCGCCAAACTCTTATAATTTGGCTCAATACCTTTGCCCTTATACACATCGAATAAGTTTAGGTCAACTAATTGATTTCCGCCAACTTTCTCAATGCTTTCTAAAATATCGCCTATTTTTACGTCATCTGCAACTAAAATAGCAATATCTCTTCGATTTGATGGAAATTTAGACACACTTACCGCTTCAGGTAGCTTACGTGTGCTTAATGCTTCTACTTCTACTTCAAACACATAAGCCGTGCTGTTCAAACCTAGAGACTTTTGTAATTGTGGATGAATAGCACCAATAAAGCCAACTTTTACATCATCAAAATACACGGCCGCAGATTGACCAGGATGTAGCCCATCACACGCTTGTGCTTTGAAGCTAAATCGCGACTTATCATTTGTTAGCGACAATAGCGCTTCTAAGTCACCTTTTACGTCATAGAAGTCTGCCGCGCGAGACGCAATTGACCAATGCTCATTGTGTGTATTGCCAAAAACAATACCACCAAGAACAGCCACTTGAGATACACCGTTTTCTGCAGATTCATCTTTTAAGAATTTTAAGCCTTGCTCAAACAAACGAATTCGTGATTGCTGGCGGTTTTGGTTATACACAACCGCATTGACTAAACCTGTCATCAAGCTCACACGCATCGCAGACATCTCAACAGAAATTGGATGCGGTAATACAAGTGCATCTGACTCTGGGTGAAGCTGCTTTTGTACTTTAGGGTCAACAAAGCTATAAGTGATTGCTTCTTGATAACCGCGAGCTACAAGCTCGTTGCGCATACGCGATACAGGCACGTTTGCTTCTACGTGCGTGGTCATTTTCAATGCAGCAGTTGGTGCGACATTTGGAATGTTGTTGTAACCAAATACACGCGCAACTTCTTCGATTAGATCTTCTTCAATGCTGATATCGAAACGATAACTAGGAACCTGAGCGTGCCAAGTATCTTCCGCAAAGCTCACAGTTAAACCTAAACGCGTTAGAATATCCGTTACTTTGCTATCTTCAATGTGGTAGCCAATGACTCGATCTAGACGAGCACGACGCAATGTCACAGATTTCTCTTGTGGCAAGTCAGCTTCAGATACAGCTTCAACTACAGGACCTGCTTCACCACCAACAATATCAAGTAATAATGCTGTTGCGCGTTCCATAGCATCGCGTTGCAACTTATAATCAACGCCACGCTCATAGCGATGAGACGCATCAGTGTGTAAGCCATAGCTACGCGCTTGGCCTGCAATCGCCAGTGGTGCAAAGAATGCACTTTCAAGAAGAATATCTTTAGTTCCCTCTTGAACACCCGAAGCCTCACCACCAAAAATACCCGCCATTGCCAACGCTTTGTTGTCATCGGCAATAAGTAATGTCGACGGGTTTAGCTTTGCTGTGTTGCCGTCAAGCAATACCAGCTCTTCACCTTCGTTGGCATTGCGAACTTTAATCCCACCTTCAATGGCATTTAAGTTAAATGCGTGCATTGGGTGACCAAGTTCAAGTAATACGTAGTTGGTCACATCTACAACTGGGTCGATTGAGCGAACGCCAGAGCGACGCAGTTTTTCAACCATCCAAAGCGGCGTAGTCGCATCAAGGTTAATTCCCTTGATAATACGGCCTAGATAACGAGGACACGACTTGCTGTTTACAAGCTCAATTGAAATTTTATCATCAATTGTTGGCTGCACGGCTTCGATTACAGCTTCTGTCACGTCAAGTGAATTGAGTACGCCCACTTCACGCGCTAAGCCTTTAATACCTAAACAATCACTGCGGTTGGCAGTTAAATCAACGTCAATCGTCACATCATCTAACGAGAAATATTCACGGATACACTGTCCGATAGGCGCATCGGCTGGTAGTTCAAGAATACCATCTGAACTTTCCGCCATACCTAATTCTTCAAACGCACATAACATGCCGTGTGAAGGCTGACCACGAAGCTTCGCTTTTTTGATCTTAAAATCGCCAGGCAACACAGCGCCAACTTTAGCAACGGCTACTTTTAAGCCCGAGCGACAGTTTGCTGCGCCACACACGATATCTAAAAGCTCGTCTTCACCAACGTTTACTTTTGTTACACGTAATTTGTCTGCATCAGGGTGTTGACCACACTCAACGACCTCACCGATAACGACGCCAGTGAAGTCACCGGCAACGGCATCTAAACCATCAACTTCTAGACCCGCCATAGAAAGCTGGTCAGAAAGAGCCTCAGTATCAATGGCTGGATTAACCCACTCGCGTAACCACTTTTCACTAAATTTCATATTTACTTCGCTCTTATCTGAATTGGTTTAGGAATTTTAAATCGTTTTCGAAAAATGCACGTAAGTCGTTTACGCCATATCGCAACATGGTTAAACGCTCTACACCCATACCAAAAGCGAAGCCTGTGTACTTTTCAGGATCAATGCCAACTGAGCGAAGTACATTCGGATGCACCATACCGCAACCTAATACTTCTAACCATTTGCCATTCTTGCCTTTTACGTCCACTTCAGCTGAAGGCTCAGTGAATGGGAAGTAAGAAGGACGGAAGCGAATTTCCATGTCTTCTTCAAAAAAGTTACGTAGAAAGTCGTGCAAAATACCTTTAAGCTCAGTAAAGCTTACATCCGTATCAACCATTAAGCCTTCAACTTGATGGAACATTGGTGTATGTGTTTGGTCGTAGTCATTTCGATATACACGACCAGGAGAAATGATACGTAGCGGTGGATTTTCAGCTTCCATAGTACGAATTTGTACACCACTCGTTTGCGTGCGCAGTACTAACTTTGGATTAAAGTAAAAGGTATCGTGATCGGCTCGAGCTGGATGATGCTCAGGAATATTTAACGCGTCAAAGTTGTGGAAATCATCTTCCACTTCAGGGCCAGATTTAACAGCAAAGCCTAACTCACCAAAAAACGATTCAATACGCTCGATAGTGCGCGTTACTGGGTGCACACCACCTACTGGCATAGTGCGCCCCGGTAAAGTGACATCAATGGTTTCTTCTGCAAGTTTTTTATCAAGTGCTTGTTGAGTTAAAAACTCACGCTTGTCGTTAATTGCATCTTGTACTTGGGTTTTAGCTTGGTTGATCACCGCCCCTGCTTCTTTGCGCTCTTCTGGCGCTAGTTTACCTAGGGTTTTAAGTAATCCTGTGATCTCACCTTTTTTACCAAGGTAATTAACTCGGACATCCTCAAGATGCGCTATTTCGCTTGCGCCTGAAACGGCTTCTAGCGCCTGCGCTAAAATATTCTCTAAGTTCATTCTATACCTGATCTTTATGGAGGTAATTTGCTGTGTATTAATCGCTTATGATAACTGAAAGCACGGACTAGATTCTAGCCCTAACTCTGCTCAGTTTGTGATTAGGAGTGAATATTTGTAAAAATAAACCTGTAATCGTATTTTTATGGTCTCACAGGCCTATTTTTAAAGACTGAATTACAGTTTGAGTGTGGTTTTGATAAACGGAATGGTTAATTTTCGCTGTGCTGCCATCGACGCATGATCGAGTTTATCGAGCACATCCAATAATGCACGCATATCACGGCTTAAACGAGTTAATAAGAATCGCGCACACTCATCAGTGAGTTCTAACCCACGCATATTAGCTCTTTTCACCAACGCTTCAGCTTTATCATCATCACTCATCGAGCGGATTTGAAAAGTCGTGCCCCATGCCAAACGGGATTCAAGGTCCGGTAAGTTTATATTTAACATGTTTGGCAGCAAGTCAGCTGTGACAACCAAGCATTTACTCGGCTCGTTAAAACGGTTGAAAAAATTAAATAGCGCCTTTTCCCAATTATCTAGCCCAGCAACTAAGTGCACATCGTCTATACAAACAACGTCTAATGATTCCAAACCATCTAGTACCTCAGGGCCAAAGTCGATTACTTCTCTCAAACTCAGTAAAATAGTTGATAGCCCCATTTCCTGAGCATGAATACAAGTGGCATACAATAAGTGTGATTTCCCTGAGTCGGCAAGCCCGCATAAGTAAGTGTACTGAAAATCACTGGCTATATTTTTTAAAGCAGCCTTTAGATGACTCACTTCGAGAGATTTTGGTCCCCCAAAATAAGAAGCAAATGTTTCATCGTCTGGTAGCGTAACGGGCAAAGCCATTTGTAGTGGTTCGTTACTCATCATTGTCCTACCCAGCTGTAACGCAATCTTGAAGCATCTGCCAGTTGGTAAAATGCGTGAGGATCAACATACACGCTAAACGCTTGCTCTAAATTCAATGCTTTAACCAAGTCAGCCAAGCTAGAGGTGTGATCAATTCGAAAACGTACTTTGTCATCTGCACGAAAGACTACATCCACTCCCGCAACGGTACTCATGCTCGCCAATTGTCTACGTGCTCGTTCAATTTCGGTAAATTTATCAAGGTTATCAACAAGGATAAACGTGCTTTGCGTTACAAGCGTCACATTTGGATCAATCGCGTAATTTTTGGCTAGCGCCGCTGAAAAGTTATTGACCATAGTGATCAGTATTTGCTGCTTATCGCCCACCAATTTATTGACTTCAAACAGCTCTGCATCGGTATAACGCCACTCAAGTTGCCAACTACTGCTACTTTGTTGCTGGAACATACGTGCCGTGATAACCCGTTCAGCATTGTATCGTTCAGAAGCGCGTTCAACAGGTTCAGAAAAGTTACCCCAAACCTCTGCCACACCCACTTTTGACAAGTCATCCAAGTCTAGTAATGGCACAATCACAGGTACTCCCCACTCTGCTGCCGTGTCGTAGATTAATCGCTCAAGCTGCGGATAACTGTCTTGGGTTACGAAGTCTCGACGTAAATTGTCTTCAATGGCGAGCCAAATAGCGATAAGTGGTCGACGGTTGCCCCAAAGTGGCAATCCAGCGTCTTGAATTAACTCTTCAACTTTAGTTGGTTCAAATTTTACACGTATTTTAACGTCTCCTTTTTCGCCATCTAAATACTCGTATTTGAGCATATAATCCGAAATAGAGCGCATTGCTTGTCTTATGAGTCGTGACTCACCACCTTCATATCGACCCGTGAGCTTTTTGATAACGTTACGAAGCGCTTGCTGACTGGCTTTTACACGAGTTGCGCGGCTTTTGTCTGTCACAGATAGCTCACTTTGATACAAGTCTGTGACTTCCACAGCCGTTGCCTGCACAGACCATAACAAACAAAAAATAAACAGTATTCTCAATGCCATAACGAAAGCTATAAAGGAGTTTTGTAATTCGATCCTAAAGCAAAGGCGAACTAAAGCAAAGCATAAAACGGCATATAGCTAGGCCGTGCTGCTCTTTAAGATATGATTTTTTCTCAAATCCAAGGCTTTCAATACTATAAATGCGCTATGACATATGGGGATCTAAATAATCTCAGCTGCACATAAGCGAATTTGCCAAAATGCCAGAATGGCTGCAAAAAAGCACACAGCAAAGATGAGCACGCTCTACTTGAATACGGCAAATTTAATTTGATTCTTACCATTGTTTTTTGCTCGATAAAGCGCATCATCTGCTTGATGTAAAATCGCTTCTGCATTGAACTTTTGCTCATAATTACCGGCAACGCCGATGCTGCACCCACAGCGCACTTGTTCACCGCTGTCCAATTCAATAGGCGCACAAATACGATTTAATATACGTTCACATACTTGAGTCAGCACACCATAATGAAGCGGCTCCATCATAAGTACTACAAATTCATCTCCACCAAGACGTGACACCAGATCATAGGCCCGCACTTCTTGACTTAAACGCTTAGCCACATTTTGAAGCACCAAATCCCCTGCTTTGTGTCCATAAGTGTCGTTAATGGGTTTAAAGTCGTCCAAATCGATATAGAGTACATACACTTCCAAGTGCGCTCGAGCCGATTTGGCCGCAAGTCGAGATAGCTCTTTGAATAGGTATTTGCGATTGGCAAGCCCTGTTAAATTGTCATGTAGTGATTCAAACTCTAACTGTTGCTGCAACTGCTCTCGCTTGGCAACCTCACTTTGAATCTCATCTAGACTCGCTTGAAGCTCTTGAGTTCTCGCTTGCACCCGCTCTTCAAGCTCTTGCTGATATAGTTGCAATGCTCGGTTAGCTTCAACCAAGGCCCGCTGGTTATTAAATGCGTCTAACGCAGACGAAATAACATGACTGATGGTATACAGCACATCAACAACGACGCCAGAATATTCTTGTTCATTGCGATAAGACTGAATAATGAATGCACCTAAAAACGAATTTCTATTCTGCAATGGAAAGCACAACCACTGCTTAGGCATGGTGCCCAATACCTGTAACTCCCCCAAATCTATCAAATTCTGCATGTCCGACTCGCTAAAGTTGCAAGTTTTTTGCTGGCTGAGTGCATAGCCAGTCAAAGTCTTTTCAATTGAATTTAAATTTATATTTTCGAAGTCTTCAGAGGTGATTGCGTCTTTTACATCATGAAAATAAGGAAAACTGACCGTACCATCATGTTCAAATAAAACCACATAAAAGTTATCGGCATAAGTGACTTTTTGCAAAATACAATGAATATCAAGTAAAAAGCGCTGTATTGAATCACTTGTATTAAGACAAGCTACAATGTCTGTGACACTTTCAATAACATTGTTATTTGTGATCGTCGGCACAGTACTCTCTCCTTAATTATTGATCTGGATAATCATGACATAGCTGCTCTGAGTATAGGAGCTAGCCCCCTTATGCGCTAAGGCAAGTGCAAAATTCTTTTGCAAGTGAAAGTGTTGTCATTTGCGCTTAACAAAACGTAAATAAAATGTAATATAAATTAACATCCTTAAATTAGCGGTTTGCTGTGCGTCGTTCTACCTTCATTATTTTACATTCACTTGGTGTTTGCGCTATTGCCATCAGTTTACTTACGGGGTTGCGCATTGCGACTGTTGATAAGCCTTATTTTTTATCAATCAATGCATTATTGCCATCAGGGCAGGTACATCAATGGCATTTGTTTGCTGGCAGCATTATGTGGGTAACGATAGGCTACTATGGTTATCAAAAATGCGTGGCTAAAAGATCGGTTAAAAGCACTCTCTATCATCACTGGGTTACACTGTTTGGTTATATCTCAATTATGTTTGCTGCTGTCAGTGGCACTTTATTGTTTTTTGACCGGCTGCCAGCAAACCTTACCTTTGTTCATTTTTACAGTGCCCTGTCGGTCGTCTTATATCTGTTACTGCATAGTTGGATTTACCTCTTACAGCTAGGCAGAGTGGCAATAAAGCGGGTGCTTAAGCTGCCCATTAAGCAACTCCCTATTGTTCTAATTTTCATTATCGCCATTGTAAGCACGAGTGCATTTTATGCACTGCAATCAACCACACATACACTACAAGTGATGCCCATAGCACAAACTGTTCTTATGGATGTGAATGGCAAGCCTGACGAGCCGCACTGGCAACAAGCTGAGCCAATCTCAATCTTAACCACACATGGAGCAAACTTTGAAAACGGTCAAACTCAAGTAGAGGTGAGAGCGCTCAGTAATCAAGAAGAAACATTTTTTCTATTTAAGTGGGCTGATCCAACTCAGAGCTTAGAGCACTTGCCCCTAGTTAAAACTGAAAACGGTTGGCATGTTAAAGAAAGCGGCTTCTATTATTTTGACGAGCAAAGTTACTACGAAGATAAGTTTGCAGTCATGCTATCGCGCAGCTGTCAGTTTGGTGCCGACAATACCAGCTATTTAGGCAAAACCCCCCTAACCGATAAACCTAGCAATTGGCACGGTAAGGGCTATCACGCCAGCCTAGATGGGAAAATACGAGATTTATGGCATTGGAAAGCAGTACGAACTAACAACATGATACTGGCGGATGACAACTTTATTGGCCCACCAGCAAAAGTACTCAATGGCGCACGTCGATACACAGCTGGTTATCAACCAGATGGTAAAGAAAGTGGCGCATATGTCATGAACTGGCTTTGGTACAGTAAAAATGGGGTAACGCCAAAACGGCTTCCTGAAAAAACTGAGCATGAAAAGTCAACCGTGTTACCTTGGTTTGGCTCCACCCCATATAAGCCAGAGTTAGATAACTACTCTATCGGCACAAAATTAAGCTCGGTGCTCTATCGCTCAAACCGTTTTGAAGGTGACCGAGCACATGTTCGAGCGAAAGGACACTGGCAAGATGGGTTTTGGACTCTAGAGTTAGTCAGAAAAAATAATACCCAGTCTCCGTATGACATCCCTTTAAATAACCGAACCTGTCTTTGGGTTTCAGCATTCGATCATAGCCAAATAGCACATACGCGCCATCAGCGTGCAATTAAGTTAAGGTATTCACTGTGATAAAACGCCTCTTTTGGTCGCTACTACTGTTGATGCTGGTATCAGGGTACGCGTTGTTCTGTGAAGAAACAATCGAGCCTGTGGCACACCCTCGCTTCAGTAAAATAACAGGGCAAGGTAAATTAATAAATCCATGGCAAGGGCCTTGGGCATGTGTGTTTGACCGGAAACTGAATGTGCTTTGGGAAGTAAAAACCGACAGTGAGTCAATTCATGATGCCAATTGGACCTACTCTTGGTTCAACCACCACCAGGGCAAAGAGAACTTTGGCGATTGCTATTTCGAACCCGAGCGCTGTGATACACAGGACTTGATCCGCCGTACCCAACAAGAGCAGCTTTGTGGTCAGTCAAACTGGCGCCTGCCAACCAGTCATGAGCTGGAAAGTTTATTACAAGAGCCAAGTAGACCCGGTCAACCCCACATTGCATACGATTACTTTCCTCATATTAAAAAAGGGGATTACTGGAGTAATGACGCCGAGCTTCCCCTATCAAATCAGTTTAAGCACCTGAAACGAGGTGCCAAAGCAGTCAACTTTCAGACAGGCGATAGTGTCAACCTGCCCTACAGAAATGCTGCTTTTGTCATTCTTGTGAGTCCGCTCACACAAACCCAAACGCAGTTAAGTCGTCGCGCAAATTCAACTCAATAAAATATAGGATCAAGGAAATGAGCACACGTATAGTGAGCCTAGCTATTGGTTTAACACTCACTGCCAGTGCACACGCTGGTAGCCAATATCACAGGCTTATTTGGGATCATAACCCAAGTGCACAAGCCACTATTGGCTTTACGCCAACCAGTGGCAGCAATCATCATGTTAAATTTGGCACATCAACCGATGAACAAAGTTGGTCAACACAAGCTGTGAATGCGTCACACACGTTTTCAAGTAGCTTACAAAGCCAATTTGTGACACTCAAAGGTTTAACCGCAGATACACCCATCTATTACCGTGTTTGCGACAGTGAAGGCTGTGGTCAAAGGTTGTGGTTCAAAACCGCGCCGACAGGCAACCAACCGTTTACGGTCGTTGCTGGCGGTGACACACGAACAGGTTGGACAACGCGTCGAGAAGGGAACAAGTTGATCGCTAAAATTCGTCCTCTTTTCATTATGCACGGTGGTGATTACACCAACGCTAACTCAAGCTCTGAAATGAAGGAGTACTTACAAGACTGGCAACTCACATTTTCCGATGACACCATTGATGGTCAAAGTTACAAACGTATTTATCCGTTTGTTGCGACCCATGGTAATCATGAAGACGACAATTACAAAACCCTTTGCCAAGTGTTTGGTGTTGACTATAACCAAGATGGCCAATGTACCAACTCAGATAGCTATGGCGCATTCAACGTAGGTAGTTTATTGCGTGTATATACGCTAAATAGTCAATATAAAAATAGTGGTTGGTCTAGTTATGCCACCACCATGAACAATTGGCTAGCACAAGACTTACACAGTAATAAAACCGCGACTAAATGGCGCGCAGCTCAGTACCATAAGCCGATGTATCCGCATTATTCTGGTAAATCTGATAACACCATTTTACACACGTGGTGGGCAGACACTTTTTATAATAATGGCATGAACTTAGTGGTTGAGTCTGATACCCATATCAACAAACTCACTCGAGCGCTTGAGCCCTCTTCAAATGGATTTAATGAAACAAGCAACGGCGGTACCGTATATATTGGTGAAGGCAGTTGGGGGGCTCCTGCTCGCTCCGCAAACGATCCAAAATCGTGGACGATTGACTTGGCGAGCATTCAGCAATTTAAAGTACTCTCGGTAAGCCAAGACAACTTGTTAGTACGAACCGCCCAGTTTGACAGCACAGCAGGCCAACTAACGCGAGAACAACGTGCCAGCGATCCACTCATATTACCCGCAAATATTAACTGGTGGCATGCCAATACCATTGGCGAAGTGCTTACACTCAAACAAGCTGCCAACCAATTGAGTGTGATTGATAGCG
Organism: Pseudoalteromonas sp. ABE4_541; assembly: GCF_056312285.1. NCBI lineage: Bacteria > Pseudomonadati > Pseudomonadota > Gammaproteobacteria > Alteromonadales > Pseudoalteromonadaceae > Pseudoalteromonas > Pseudoalteromonas sp. ABE4_541. Next base: position 416,277 of record NZ_JBSVEM010000001.1, on the reverse strand, counting down.
GTCCAATTGACGAGCCAGAAGCCATCGTATTAACGAACAATCAAGCACTCAGTGGCCTAGCTGCAAGTAAGAGTAAAGAGACACACTATGTATTGGATGTCCCTGAGAATGCTTCTAATCTTACGTTTACAACCTCTGGTGGTTCTGGCGACGTCGACATGTACGTGCGCTTTGCTCAGTTGGCAACGCAACAAGCCTATGACTGTCGTCCATATGAGAATGGCAATAACGAAAGTTGCCCAATCAATACTGCCCAATTTGGTCAGTACTATGTCATGTTGCACGCTTATGAAGCTTATTCAAACGTCAGTCTGCTTGCAAGATTTGATGTTGGTGGAGTACCCGTTAATCAGCAACAGTGGCCTGATCAAAGCGCCAGTAAAAATGATTGGTTATATTACACCTTTGAAGTACCTAGCAACATGAGCAAACTAACAGTAACGAGTGCTTCAGGTACTGGGGATGCCGATCTTTATGTACGCTTTGGCAACAAACCCACATCCTCGGACTATGAATGTCGTCCTTATGAAGATGGTAATGACGAAGTATGTAGTATTACCGCACCTTCGCAGGGAGTTTGGCACATTGGCTTGAAAGCATATCGAAACTTCTCTGGCGTATTACTGAGCGCCAAATCAGAGTAAAGCACTGGCAACATCGAGTTACCTCTTGTTATCTCTCGAAAAGACCATACTAAGTAGAGACGATAATAAGGGGTTTTTTATGGAATTTTTACATACGATGGTGCGCGTTAAAGATTTAGACGCGTCTCTACATTTTTATTGTGACTTACTTGGCCTAGTTGAAGTGAAGCGCTATGACAGTGAACAAGGTCGGTTTTCTCTCATTTATTTAGCCGCCCCCGGACAACTCGAAGAAGCTAAAACAACTTTTAAACCAACTATCGAACTCACTTACAATTGGGACTCTGAAGAATACACGGGTGGAAGAAATTTTGGCCACCTCGCATTTTCAGTAGATGATATTTATGCAGCTTGTGACAGGTTACAACAAGCTGGTGTAACAATTAATCGACCCCCTCGCTGTGGCCATATGGCATTTGTAAAATCACCCGATGGAATATCTATCGAGCTACTGCAAAAAGACAAAGCGCTTGACCCAAAAGAGCCATGGATGTCGATGGAGAACACTGGCAGTTGGTAATCACAACATGATCAACACCAGCGCGCTGCTTCGCTCATTTTATCGTTAATATGACATTCTCGGATTAGTTATGAGAGTTAATATTTAAGTTCAAGAAGGTGAAGCAGCCAATCTATTTCGTCAATCACATGTTGCATTTTTATCTTTGCAAACATTAATCGGCTAAAGTACTAATCGACTTTTCACAATAATACAAATCTTTAGTTTAACGAGCATAGTGTTCTAAAAGATGATTTGATGTTGCTCTGTTTATTACTACTGAGCCAATTCAACAATAATAATCCCCTCTACTCCTACTATAATTTATTACACAAAAGAACCGTTCATTATTTAAACGGATTTATTGACAGGTTGTTTTTTATATGTAAATGTTCGATTTCATCATAAGGAGACCATGTAATGAAACTAAAACAAAAAATGAAATTGAATAAAAAGAAAATCAAACACTTATCAAAGGATGTTAGTCTACTCCCAAAGATCCTGACTCCTAATGTACTTGGCGGTAAGAACGTGGTGTGCCCTGAATCAGACCCAGATTTAGGTTGTTAGTGCCCTAGCTATGGGCTGGCTCTTAAGAAACTCGAAAGTGAGCTCTGTTATTGAGCAAATGGTTATAGTAGTAGGAATCAAAAACAGAGCTCAGATACACTTTTGGGTGCCGATAAAGAACACTGAAAGTTGATAATCACGACATAATCAACGTTAGCGTGCTGCTTCTCTCATTTTGTCGTTAATATGATGCTCGCGGATTAGCTGTGAGAGATCATATTTAAATTCAGGAAGGTGAAGTAGCCGATCTATTTCATCAATCACATGTTGCATTTTTTTCGGTGCAAACATAGCTCTGCTATAGTGCTCATGAACTTTTTTTTGAATAATACAAATATTTAGCCCAATGGGCGTTGTGTTCGACAAGGTAATTTGTTGTTGCTCTATTTATTACTGCTAAAGTCAATACGCTGTTTAACAACCATTTCAACAAGCTGAAGCTCAGAGCCTGTTTCAACAAAAGTTGCCAGTTCAGCCTCTATAACTGGAACTATCCGCCAATAATAATATCCCCTTATCCCCCCTATAATTTTATTATATAAAGATGCCTGACCTTGGTATTCAAATGGCTTACTAACATTAGAAACAAAATCATTCGTGTCTTCCAAGAAAGGCTTAGACCAGGAAAATTTTTGTTGCAACTTATCGTCAAACCAAGATGGATTTGCTTCCATAACAACGCCATCCAAAGTTTCATGCTCAATATTTTTATTCAACCGTTTTCTAGGTATGTATCTAACAAAAAACTCAAACTCACTTTGATAACTATTGATTAGATTGATTACACCAAAATATGAACCAATCTCCGATTCCAAACTAATAATGTACGGTGGTTTTAGCTGGTACACATATACTGGCAATGGTGTTTTTGCCAGTAGAGGATAAGTGAAAAGAATGCCAAAGCAAGCATGATTCGGTAAGTAAAGAGTCGGGCCATATTATTCTTCACCTCTTCAAAACATAACCTCGGTTTTGAATAAGCAAGTCCATCAAATCAAATTGAACAACAAACCACTTATCCAAATGCGAGGTCACTAAAAAGCTTTCTTGTAAATAATTGTACAATTCTATAAACGTAAATTATCAATCTTCATGTAAAGGAAAAGCTGCTTTTCAAAGCTTTAAAATTAGGGACTATCCACATCCACCGTCATTATAGCTCACCTTAAGAGATGCCGCCTCGCTGACGCCAAATACTTTCAAATAACCCCAGTATTGTGACTGAGCTGTCAAACTTATACATTCCTCATTTCCTGGGTTGTCAGAGCGCGCATCAACATTGTTACCATCGGGCCAACCTTGATTACTGTATTCCAACGTTAAATCGCCTGTGCCGTTTGCAGCCTCTATGCGAATAGCGTCTTGTGCACTGACATTTTCAAGCGAGAACCACATGACTGACTCATCACCTAAACAAATAAGCTCTCCATCTAGAGCACGCCCACCAGTTTTCGCTGCTTGTGTTTTACAAGCATCTGGCAAGGTTGCGATAGGCGCATCATAGTTAGCAACTAGAGAAACGTTGTTGAATGTATTGTAGGCACGCAACATGACGTAGTATCTGCCAGCTTGTGGTGATGCAAAATCACACTGCTCACTGTTACCGTTTTTATAAGGTCGGCAATCAAAATCTTCTAAGGTAGGTGCTTTATTAAAACTGACGTACAGATCGGCATCTCCGTCACCGCCCGAAGTGACAAAACTTAAGTTTTGAGCTCCTTCAACAACATCGAGCACAAACATTTTTTGCTCATCTTGTTGCGCTGAAACGCTTACGGCCTGACCTCGATATAATTTCGTTTCTCCTTGTGTCGCTTCAACACTTGCGGTCGTTGTAGCCGTTGCAATTGCACCGTGTGAATCAGTCACCGTGAGTGTTACAGTGTAGTTACCCGGCACGCTGTAACTATGTGTAGGGTTTGCAAGACTGCTATTATTACCATCTCCAAAATCCCACGCATATTGACTAATGGGGCCTTCTGCATCGCTACTACCTTGACTGGAAAATGAAATAGCTTCTTGAGCTTGGCCTGTATATGGTCCATTAATTTGCACAACTGGTGGCATATTCTCTCCCGATGCCAAATCTTGAGTCCACTGAGTAAACTCCGCATCATATTGCGATTGCCAACCGTCTAGTAGCGTTCGGTATCCATTCCAATCACCAACTCGTGTTTTAGCGAGCATGTTATTGACGGCATCATTATGGCGTTCAAACATAAAACGCACGCCCAAATAACCCCAGCGATAGATCCTATCTTGATCAAAGCCATCGTAAGTTGTTGCGAAAATTTGCTCTAGGTTATATACCGAACCATCTTTGATGGTATCAATGGCTTTTTGATTATCATCTTGATTCGCTATGTATTCAGCAACACCTTCAGACCACCATACAATTGCTTTCGTTGGCGCGTTAAAATCACCGTATAAATCAAAGCGGCCATCCAAATAATGCACATATTCATGTTCAAGGTTCCAAACATAGTGTTCGCCTTTTGCGTAGCTCGCCTCATAAGCGACAAAATTAGCTTGATTGCCTACTTTACTTGGGTCACCTTCTAAATACATACCACCATTGTTAGTGTCTATTTTAAAGATGGCTTTTGCATACTTTTTGTAATCGTTACTACTATTAAAAATATTAACTTGTAGGAAAGTATTGTTGTCATCTGCTACAGGTGTTTGGTTCGTAGCAAGGCGATTATGAAAGCGTGTTTCCTCTGCTGCCATGGTGTCACAAGCCGAAGACAATTGCGTTGCAGTCATCTCTTGCGCACGAATTTTTATGGTGTTGCTACATTGATGGGTTTGAGAAAGCACCTGTAGCGTTAAATTTTCTTCAAAATTACAAATGTTGAACTCGCTGCAATCAGCATAATAGGTTGCGACATCAGCCGCATTTAGCCATAGCCCATCACCATAACCATAGCTTTTATAGGTAGAGAAAAGCTGTTTTAAGCCATTGGTTACAATTGAATCAATATCACTCGCGCCATGTTGTTTAAGACGAGCAAGTTCACCAGATGCATTAATAATGAGGAATTCAGAGTCCGAATCAATCATCCAACTTTTTTGCGTAAATGCCACTAAGGCATTAGCCAACGCAGTGTCTTTTTTGATCAGAGGAACATATTCATCATTCCACTGACCGCGAAATAGAATTGTAAAAATACCGTTCACTGCATTACGCATATTGCGGTTGCTAGCATAGCTTTGATCAAAATTCTCTAGCCAATGGCGCACCACACCTAAATACCGATGCTGTAGCTCGGCACTGTCCATGGTCGTGATCACTTCTTGTAGCACTTTGCCATGCTCGTTGTTGTTGTCATAAAAATGCGCATTATTTACGAACGCATCAATTGCGCCTTGCACCTTAGTACGTAACGTGTCACTAAACGTCACCGCATCGTTATAAAATTCAACGTAATAACCCGCACGAATAAACAAAAACAGCGTCGTCAAATCGTTGCTACCTGCCCCGCTATAGCTTTGTGCAAGTGTTCGAGCTTCATCAACTACAGTGGCCATTTTATCGTTAGTAAACGTACTAACTTGGATTTGGCTACCCGCCGAAAACAACTCGTTTACACAACTACTGCCCTGAGCTTTAATTTGTGAAATAAGCTGAGTACCTGTTGCGTTTGCGATCGCATTCAAATCACAACTCACAGTTGCATCAGCTTGCACGCTTTGCTGCAACTTAGTTTTAGGATTAATATTAGCCAGTAGACCATAGTCAGAAGCATTAGCTGGCGCACGCTCATCACGCTTAGCATGTTCGTGTCCATGAAAAATATGCTCTACCTGATGATGAGACTCAGGCTGTAAAAGAGAAAATGTTTTTTGATGAGAAGCAAATGCGACATGGCTCAAACTCGAACCCAAAATGGGTAGAGCTACAATAATTGTTTTAAGTTTCATAATGTACCTTTTGTGTTGTATCCCGCCCATACGTCATGGACACTAAAAGTATTAACATCAAATACACAATGTATACAATATATTTTATATAACTTTAACGCATAGCCACCATAACAAACTCATATATGTAGGAATAACAACGAGTAAAAAAACTGACTGATTTTGCTTAAGTCTTTGAAGCCCATAATTAACCGCAAGATGGGCAAATGTTTTGATGCAGACCATGCTTTGTAAGTTGGCCTTAACTTCGGTCAAATGATGATATTTCGAACAGTATCAGGCGTTTTTGCGTGTTAATAACAGGCTATTACCACGTAAAAGCGACGTTGAGATTGGGCAAAGTCACTTATCCGAAGTTGAGGTTAATTAAATAAGCGTTTGGTGATAACTGCTGTGGATTATATCAATTAGTTGACAGTACAGCTGATAATAGAAAGGTCTCTTAAATCCGTTTGGCTGGCCAATGGGTCGCCAGACAAATGTACAAAGTTTGCCAACTCTCCTTCGCAGATCTTGCCTCCTGTACAACCAAGATGCTCTGCACTTGCACACGTAATACCATGTAACGACTGTACTTTGGATAAGCGCTGCTCAGGTAACAACACTCGAGTATGCCTCATGGATAGACCCGGTAAGTGATCTGTAATACGTTTACTCGCCTGCTCTGCGACTCTCAATGGGCTCAAGGGTTGAGTAGGATAGTCACAATACAGACAAATATTATACCCAGCATTGAGTAATGATTGGCATGGCTGCAGTTGAAATTGTCCGCTACGTAATTGAACCCCCTCATATCCATCCGTGCTTACTTCACTCACACTCATCGCAATCGATTTTTTATTTGCGCTTTGGTTTGGAATATAACTATCCAATTCAGAAAATAGCTTCAACTCTTCAGACACCTCAAATTTTGATTCTATTAAATTGATGTGTGGATTGGTCTGCATAAATTGCTTAAGCAGCTTTTTTGAAAATGGATGTGAATCTGCAACACCGAGATGCGTGATACCTTGGCGATTTGCTCGCTTAACAATTTGATGCATTTGCGTATAGACATTAAGTAATTGAGTTCTCAATTGAGAAACAGGCAGTGAAGCACTTAGCCATATAAGTTGCTCATCAAATAAACCTTGTTGGCTATGTAACAATTGCCTAAATTCATCCTCACTCGTAAATGGATTAGCAGTACAGGAATTCAAACATTGATACACTGCCCTCATTGCAGGTTCATTGAGATAAGCGACAGCCCTATTATCGTCTAATACAACTATGGGCCGAGCAATTTTTAGCTGGTTAATAAGCGTGAAGGTGCTCACTTTTTCACTTCTATCATAATCGGCTAATAGCACTTCACTGAGTCCATACGCTAACAACCAATTGTCAGGCTCAATCCCTTTGTCCAAATAAAGGAGTGCACGGGCGATATAACTATAACCATAATGGGGCATCATTTTTTGCCACGAACAGTCAAACCCAAACGGACCTAGGTGCGTCCATTGCGAAAAAATTGCACTCAACACTAGCTGAATATTTGGCTCTATAAACCCTGGACAGACAGAATGATATTTACTCAAATATTGAAAGCGAGCGGAGATATTCTGTTGCTTTACATATCGACAAACTTGCTCAACCGATCCTTGGATAACGACCTTGCCATCACTAATCAACATCGCGTCAACCACTTTAGTTGTGGGCAAGAACTGCGTGTATATTTTACCAATGATCACATTGTGTTTTGAAGAACACGGACCCGCAACGTCTTCAACTGGCGTAACATTGCCAAAAGGTATTTCTGCCAGCCTATCAAGTAAGCTGTCATAAAAAATATGTTCAAAAGAAAAACAACAGTGACTGGGGCATTGTCCGTTCATTGTATGCTTCCAAAAAACCAATCCATACAAAGGTAGTCAAAAACCCCAATATTTCGATTACAGCAAATTACAGTGTCGTAATATCAAAACTTATCTGGTTCTTATAAAGCACGAGTTCACTTAACCGGTAATTTGATATCTGCAAACAAAGCATCTACATCATCTTGATTTCTAAGTAGGCTTGCTCTTTCCACAAGGTCTTTCGTCAAGTGAGGAGCAAAGCGCTCGATAAAATCGTACATATAGCCGCGTAAGAAGCTACCTTTTCTAAAACCAATTTTGGTCGTACTTGCCTCGAAAAGGTGGCTGGCGTCAATACAGACAAGATCCTGATCAGTTACACGATCAATCGCCATAGACGCTAAAACACCAACCCCTAAACCAAGACGTACATAGGTTTTTATTACATCCGCATCAGTGGCAGTAAAGACAATGTGAGGCTCTAACCCATGGGCATTAAACGCTTTATCTAACTCTGAGCGACCAGTAAAACCAAATACGTAGGTGATCAGTGGATATTGCGCAACATCTTGGACTGTTAAATTATTAACTTTTTGAGCTAATGGGTGATCTTTAGCAACAACAATACTTCGGTTCCAGTGATAGCATGGCAGCATCACCAAATCAGAATATAAGTGAAGTGCTTCAGTGGCGATTGCAAAGTCAGCATCACCACGAGCAGCCGCATCTGATATTTGTTGTGGAGTCCCTTGATGCATATGCAAAGATACTGCGGGATATTTATTCATAAAGCCCTGAATGACACCCGGCAGGGCATATCTGGCTTGTGTATGCGTCGTCGCGATATTCAGTTTGCCTTGATCTGGTAGCGTATGTTCATTTGCAACCGCTTTAATGCCTTCAACTTTAGACAGTATTTCTCGTGCAATATTTATAATTTCATTGCCAGCATTGGTGACGTGAGTCAAATGCTTACCACTTCGCCCAAAAATTTGCACACCCAGCTCATCTTCGAGCATTCTAACTTGTTTAGAAATACCAGGTTGGGAGGTATATAGGCTTTCTGCAGTCGCCGATACATTCAAATTGTGATTTAAAACTTCTACAATATATCTAAGTTGTTGTAATTTCATAGCTTAATTTTTCTTATTAGTTTTAACTTGGCATTGAGCACGACACGCTAGTAGAGTAATAACCTTGCGACAAAGCCGAACTCTTTAAGGCTAGCATAATTACTTGAAACGAGATAGCACTAGCCATACATCCTTGTTTAACGGATAAATTATTGTTTTGGTCTATAATAATAAATGCTTAAGTTTAAATTATTTTTCATCCATATGAACGGAAAGCTGTTCAGATTGCAATTAATTGATGTAAGATGAAATTTATCTTTCTAGTCGTGATCAAAGAGAAGTTAATTTATGTTTGTTTCTATCATTATTATGTTGATTGTTGCGTTGATCGTCATTGCAGTTTGGGTCAGTGCAGTACAGCAACATAAGGAGAAACAAGAAGCTGAACGTAGAAAAGAACTAGCAAAACATAAAAAAATCATTGAAGAATCAGAAGATATTATCGTTAACAGCTGTAACATTCCTATGTCAGAGCTGATTTTACGCGTTTTGCAAAGGCGCGTACTAGATTCCTTATCTACCATGGTCGAGCTATCTCCTACCAACAAAGAACTGAAGAACCGCTTGAACGAAGCCAAAGAAAGGCTTAACACGCCAATTGATCCAGATGCACAAAATGATGCATTAAGCCTTCCCGAAGCAGATAAACAACTCATTGCCCTAGTTCAAGGTATTAAAAGACTCAGACAGGTGCTGCGCTCAGAGCACTCCAAAGGCAAAGTTGATACGCAAATGTTTGTGAGTGAAGATAGAAGACTAGAAAAGCTACAACTACGTATTAACGTGGAAAGCCAAATTAAAAGAGGTGTGTCAGCTCGTACCGCCAATATGGTGGGGTCTGCTAGACAGTACTTCGAGAAAGCCTATGCAACAGTGAGTGCCGTAACTTATAGTGATGATTATGTCACCGAGAAAAAGGCACAATTGACAACCTATTTGGACGAAATTAGCACTGAACTTAAAGCATCTAACGCATCATCAGTAAAACAAAAGAAAGAGCAAGAACAAGACGACCTAGACGTACTGTTCGCACCGAAGAAAAAGTGGTAACCACCACTTTTACTCGGGCTTGATCTTTAAGGTAAAATTTTCAAATCAAAGGCTTTCAATATCCCACATGCGCGATAGCACATCGTCATCTATGTGGGTAACGCATGACGCCGCAATGGAAGCCTTTGGTAGCAAAGCTCAACACGCCCTACTCTAAGGCAAACTTAATTACAAATAATGCAGTTAGTACCCATACACTTGCAGAAACCTCATGGCCTTTCTGGCACATAATTTTAACTGCGGTATACGCGATAAAGCCCAGAGCAATACCGTGTGCAATTGAGAATGTAAGTGGTGTCATTAATAAAACGACACTTACCGGAATTGCATCACTCATATCATCCCAATTAACGAGTTTTAAGTTCTGTAACATCAGCACGGCTACATACAATATAGCCCCAGCTGTAGCGTACGCAGGTACCATTTTTGCCAAAGGTGCAAAGAACATCATCAACAAAAAGCAAACGCCAACGGTCACGGCTGTTAAACCTGTTTTACCACCTACTGAAACACCCGAGACTGATTCAATGTAAGAGGTTGTCGTTGAAGTGCCTAACATTGACCCAGCTATCGTTGCCGTACTATCAGCTGAGAGTGCACGGCCCAATCGCGGCATTTTTCCACTCTCATCTGCCATACCCGCTTTTTGAGTGACCGCAACTAAAGTACCAGACGTATCAAATAAGTCGACAAATAAGAATGCAAAAACGACACTGAGCATCGAAAGTTCCATGGCCGACGCAATATCAAGCTGCATAACGGTCGGTGCAATACTCGGTGGAGCCGATATAACACCTTGATAATTAACAAGCCCAGCACCCCAAGCAATTAATGTGACCACAAAGATACTAATTAAAACACCACTTTTAACATCTCGATACATTAGTGCTGCGATAATAAAGAAACTTAAAATTGCAAGCAAAGGCCCCGCTTGCGTAATATCTCCAAGCTGGACTAAAGTCGCAGGACTAGACACAATGATCCCCGCATTTTTAAGCGCGATTAATGCTAAAAAAGCGCCAATGCCCGTCGCAATCGCCTGCTTTAACACCAAGGGTATAGCCTGTATAACCCATTCACGTATTCTAAAAATGCTTAATAATAAAAATATACAGCCTGATAAAAATACCGCCCCCAAAGCTGATTGCCAACTATGGCCCATACCAAGTACAACTCCATAGGTAAAAAAGGCATTCAAACCCATACCTGGAGCAAGTGCTAGTGGATAATTGGCTACAAACCCCATAATAAAACAGCCAATCGCCGCAGCGATACAAGTCGCAACAAATGCGGCCCCTAAGTCGATGCCCGCTTGGGCTAGCATCGGCGGGTTGACAAATATGATATAAACCATCGTCACAAACGTTGTAAGCCCAGCAATAATCTCCGTTTTTATCGTGGAGCCGTTCTGATTGACTTTAAATAAGCGCTCAAACATAGAAAAGGTATTTAAATTAGAAACAAGTTGTTGGATTTTAACATAAATCATTGGTCTAACCGGACAAAATAGTTAGAATTCGTCTAAACTTGCAAATGGGTATGTCACAACGGTTACACTATGGAACGCAATCCTTCAGAAAATTCAACAAATCAGGATTTAGAGCAGCAATTGCTCAACGTGCTGGACTTTGTAACAGCACCACCCAATAGCGAGGATAAATTTCCAGATGAGAATGATCCTCAACAAGCGTTTAAAAAAGGGCTGTATTATTTGAAGGAAGAGGCGTTTCCTTTAGCTGCCAAATGGTTAAGGTTAGCGGCCATGTCAGGTAACCAAAAAGCACAGTTTTATATTGGACTGCTGTTCGTCAAGGGTCAAGGCGTGCCTCAAAGCCCCTTTCATGCTATGGCTTGGTTGGTACTTGCTCAAAGTCAGGGTATGGACGCAGCCACAGCAATGATCGAACAACTCAAGCCTCACCTAACAACCAAGCGTATCAAAGATGCGCAATGTTATGCCGCCACACTTTACGAGCAAATTCATCACCTCACGATGATCCAAGAAAAACTCTAGCTCCTCTTTAACTTTCAAGAACATGGATGTTTCTACAACTTCATTTTTTATGTCTTCAGTATTTTTTGTATAAAAAAGTATCAATATTTGCTTGCATCTAAACACTGTATAAACTACTGTATACAAATACTGTATATAACACCAGTGAGTTGATTATGTTACAAGCAAGTTCTGTTTTTGGTATTTCTGCAAGCTCCTCTCACACAGTTGAGGCAACAAGTGCATTTAATTGTGTTATTACTGAAGATGATATCAGTGCGAGTCTCGCACTATTAAAAATCATTCATCAGTGTAATCAAAAGAAAGGATGGACTTTACTCATTGCGCCTGACAACGTACCTAATAAAGCAATGATGGACAGCTGCTCAATTGACTCAAGTAAACTTTTGGTGATTAGGAAAAAGCATATTGTAGATTTGAACTATGTCTTAAGATCTGCGTTAAACAATGGAAACTTTGCCGCAGTGATAACTTGGACCGATGTTATAGAGCCAATTTCGCTTAAAGCTCTGAACTTACCAAGCTCAAACACAGATATTTTTTGCTTTAGCAAAAATGCACCTCAAGAAACGTGTACAATAGATTCATTGATATCTTAAAACAAAAACCTAATGTGTTATTGCTCCCTTCCAGAACCATTTGAACAATGTTGTGCGCCGTTTATCAATGGCACACAACGCCCTGCAACCGCCGAACAACTCATGCGTTCAAGATACAGTGCGTATTGCGTAAAAAATGCAGAGTATATTCGCACAACTTATGCAAGCTCACAGCAGCAGTATCATAGTATTGAAGACATTTTACTCTTTGCTCAGTCGGTACAGTTTATTAAATTAGAGATAATGAGCACTTCTGAAACGCTTGATGACAGTTACGTCGAGTTTAAAGCGACTTATATTGCAGATAATAAAGTTTGCATGCTGCATGAAAAGTCGCGTTTTATAACAGAGTCCGAGCACTGGAAATATCTAGATGGTGATATCTACCCAACCCCTGAACTCAAACTGGGTAGAAATGACAATTGCCCTTGTGGTAGCGGGAAAAAGTTTAAGAAATGCCACAGTAATTAGAGGGTGTTGAACTTTGAGGTATGACTATTGTTCAAATCAAAGGTTTTCAGTACCACAAACGCACGATGACATATAGTCATCAATGTGAGTAACTAGGCGGCGAAGCTTCTGCTTTGCCAAATAACCGAACAACTGCTGCAACACACTCAGCCACGAACAACGCGTCCTAATTTAACCTCAGCTGTGGATAAGAGTTTTGATAGCTCACAATAAATATGTTACAACCTCTTCAATCTAAAATAATGATATTTTGCTCAACACCAAGGTATTTCCGCTTGTTATTGCGCGCTGTTAAAAGTGAAAATAACGAAGAGAGTGAGCGAAATTGCTTTATTGGGCAAACTCGCTTATGTACAGCTGAGGTTAATTTATGCACTGAGTTGCAGTGCACTTTGCACTTCACCACTGGCAAGCTGATCATAAAAGCCCGCCGCGTTCATAGCGGGTTTTTCATTCACTGTGTCACCACTTTTAACTGACTCATAGCGTTTTCTTACCGAGAGCTCACAGTTGTCTACCACAACTAAAGGTACATGCTTTTTATCATTTCGTATCGCAAGAGGTTCAGGTGACAAACAATCATTTAGGCGCAGACTGGCCATACTACCTTCGCTGAGTATGCGCGCATTACTTTGGCCAATTAACATATCAAATTGTTCTGGCGCGAGTTCACGCTGAGGACCAATTTGTAATTCTTTTTTTAAGGCCTGCTCAGATAAATCAGCTTCTTGAAGTGGCGATTCCGGCAGGTGAAATTGGCTAAAGTCTAATGCATCTTGAGAAAGCATTGCCAATAGCATCGAAAAGTCAGCTCGACGTTGCTCAGTCACGCTTACAGAAAGCGACGTGCCAAGCTGATCTTCTCTGGTCAATACTGCATCAAGTTGCATATAGTTTCACCGATTAATTACGAATCTTCGTTTTTATCGGCATTTTTCAAATTTTCTTTAGCACTTTTCTTTACTTAATAAAAAACTTTGTTATTATCACCGCCGTTGTTTAGGAGGGGTTCCCGAGCGGCCAAAGGGATCAGACTGTAAATCTGACGGCACTGCCTTCGCTGGTTCGAATCCAGCCCCCTCCACCACAAACAACAAATACAATTTGGAGGGGTTCCCGAGCGGCCAAAGGGATCAGACTGTAAATCTGACGGCACTGCCTTCGCTGGTTCGAATCCAGCCCCCTCCACCAAATTGTATACTCCCATAAAAGAGGAGGGGTTCCCGAGCGGCCAAAGGGATCAGACTGTAAATCTGACGGCACTGCCTTCGCTGGTTCGAATCCAGCCCCCTCCACCACTTTTATCTATGTCTTATCAATAAATAGCTGCTTACCAAACTTTTTAAACCAAAGAACTGCTTCTCGATAATTATGATAGTGATAAGACACCAGCTGCCAGAACGCTTTATTGTGCGCTAGTATATGGCGGTGAGCTAATTCATGAACAACGACATAATCGATCATCGCTTGTGGTGCTCCTGCTAAAAGTACATTAAACGTCAACTCACCGCGGCTAGAGCAACTTCCCCATCGGCTCTTGTACTCCTTGTATTTTACGCTTTTGATTCCCGTATTCATTACTTTGCACAAATATGGAAGTCGACCCTCAATATACAGTTGCGTTTCATCGCTGAGTAGTTGGATCAATTGCTTTCTTAAAGCTGCAATATTGTCAATTTGCTTAACAAATACAGTTTGTGTTTCGTGCTCTACCCTTGACACTTCATTCGCGTTCGCAACCAATCTGTATGCTTGGCCAAATACCATTAATTCATTCGCATCCCAAGGTACTTGAGGCTGTACACCTGATTCTAGTTTGCGTTTTTGCTGAGTAACCCAAGCTTGCTTCGTTTCAAGCCAACGCTCAACTTCACTCATGCACGCACTATGTGGCACATAAACTTTGACTCCAGTATCCGTGACTTTTAGCGCCACGGTTTTACGCTTTTTACTCAACTGCAATTGATATTCAAACATCTTCATTTTTAAAATAATTTTGTCATGACCATTCTACCTCGCCAAATAGCTGCTAATCTATAAAATAAATGACTAAGGAGATCAGTAAGCTATGGCCGACAAACCCTGCTGTCAGTATCAATCACCCGATGGGCACCAATGCAAAGAAATTGATATGGGCTCAGGCCTATGCTTTTGGCACGATGCAAAATTTGATAAAAGTGGTTTAGAGTTAACACAAAAACTCGAGCGTTACGCAAAACGTGGCGGGCTACTTCAAGGTTTAGAACTGAAACGAGCCAACTTAGAAGGCCTTAACCTCGTTAAATTTGGTGACCACAATGGTTACGACTTGTCATACAGTAACTTCTACCGAGCCAACCTCCAAGGTGCCCACTTATTCAATAACACCTTTCGAAATGCATCTCTCATGAAAGCAGACCTTAGAGACGCCAATTTACATTGCTGTCATCTAGAGGGAACTAATTTGCTCGGTATAAAGCTCAATAACACACGCATGGATAACCTATTTCTCGGTGACAAGCTGCTTCAGGAGCAACAAGGACTTTCAGCCCTGAAAGAAAAACGAGTAGAAGATGCGAACGACCTCTTTTTACAATCTGAAGAAATATATCGATCCTTGAGGAAAGGAGCTGAACAACAAGGTTTGTTCGAAATGGCTGGCAAATACACTTACCAAGAACTTCGTATGCGTCACCAGCAATACCCGAAGTATTCACAAAGGCGGTGGGTATCAAGCTTTATCAATTTACTGTGTGGATATGGTGAAAAACCCGAAAACGTCATTCGCTTCAGTCTCAGCATGATCGTATTGTGCGCACTGCTCTATTTCATATTTGGCGTGACGTACAACGAGCAGTTACTGCAACTCGATTTTTCACAATCTGCTGCAGAAAACATAAGTGCATTACTTAATAGTTTCTACTTTAGCGTTGTCACATTCACAACGCTTGGTTATGGAGACATAACCCCAATCGGCATTTCACGATTTATCGCGGCCATCGAGGCATTTACAGGTAGTTTTTCTCTCGCGTTATTCGTTGTGGTCTTTGTTAAGCGAATGACACGTTAATTCACAACTTAGCCTGAGATCTCTATTTTAAGCTGGTTCAAAAAAGCCTTCATAAACTCAGTGCGTTTATACGCTTCTTGTTTCGCGGATTCCGTATGCATTTGCTCCGCGATATGAAGTAGCTTAATAAAAAAGTGATCAAGTGTGTAACGCATATCATCAGCTTCTCTATTTTGACAAAATGGATCATCTGGATGATATAAATGTCGAGCGATTGCTCCGCCAACTTTCATACAGCGGCTAACCCCTATCGCCCCGAGCGCATCCATCCGATCAGCATCTTGCACAATTTTGGCTTCCAATGTTTCAGGTGTTACATTCGCGCTGAAGCTATGGGCGACAATGGCATGATGTATCGCATCTAGTTTCGACACATCATAATTTATCGATTTTAAGAAAGTAACTGCTTTATCCGCAGCCATTTTCGAGGCACGAGCTCTATCGGGATGATTTTTTGCAACCGCCACACAGTCATGTAACCATGCAGCTGGTAACACAACAGCTAAATCAGCTTGCTCTTGCTCGGCTAGTTGTTTTGCCGTTTTCACGACTCTTTCTATGTGTGTAAGATCATGTGCAGTGTCAGCAAAAACACTATTGATCATAAAACTTTTACATGCCTGTTCAATATCTTGCATCATATTCTCTTGTATTTTTAGCCACTCTCAGTGACGCGAAAAATGAGATTTTATCTGTATTTTCACACTAAAATAATTCAGTGTGAGTAGTTACTATCACCTAAATGGGCCGATTATTCCTTTGTTACGATTGTATGTTGGCATGGCCTTCACTAAAATGGCAAGCATTCAATTTTGTAAGGAATTCTTATGTCTTGTGCCCTATATTTACAGCCTGGTCGAGAAAAGTCATTAAAACGTAAGCACCCATGGATTTTCTCTAAAGCAATCAAAAAAATAAAGGGCAAGCCTGCCTTAGGTGATACTGTCACTGTCTACACCCATGATGGAGAATTTTTGGCGACTGCCGCCTATAGTCCAGACTCGCAAATTCGCGCGAGAGTTTGGAGCTTTGATCAAAGTGAGCAAATTGACGTTTCATTTTTTCAAAAACGATTACGCCGAGCACTCGATGCACGACAACATGTTATTGCTGAAGGTGGACTCACTGGATATAGGCTATGCGCCGCAGAATCTGACGGCTTACCCGGCATCACCATAGATAAGTTCGATAACTATCTAGTTTGTCAATTACTCAGCGCTGGTGCTGAACGCCATAAATG
This sequence comes from Pseudoalteromonas sp. ABE4_541, assembly GCF_056312285.1. Lineage (NCBI taxonomy): Bacteria > Pseudomonadati > Pseudomonadota > Gammaproteobacteria > Alteromonadales > Pseudoalteromonadaceae > Pseudoalteromonas > Pseudoalteromonas sp. ABE4_541. The sequence continues at coordinate 399,252 of NZ_JBSVEM010000001.1, read as the reverse complement.
TGATTTGCTCATGGCATTACGTGAGCTATTCCCCGATTGTTTTATCTACGAGCGTTCTGATGTTGATGTCCGCAAAAAGGAAGGGTTAGAAAAAACCAAAGGTGCCTTATGGGGCGATGCACCATTATCGTCTGTTATCATTGAAGAGAATGGCCTAAAACTAGAAGTTGATATTATCAATGGACATAAAACTGGTTTTTACCTTGATCAAAGAGATAGTCGCGCAGCGCTTGAGCGCTTTGTAAAGGATAAAGAAGTTCTAAATTGCTTCTGTTATACAGGTACCTTCGGCTTATATGCGCTGCGTGGCGGCTGCGAAAAGGTGATCAATGTTGACGTATCACAACCTGCTTTAGATACAGCTAAACGTAATGTTGAGCATAATAACCTAGACCTATCAAAAGCTGAGTTCGTTAAGCAAGATGTATTCAAATTATTACGCCAATACCGCGATGAAGGCCGATTATTTGACACTATCGTGATGGACCCGCCTAAGTTTGCAGAAAGTAAGGCTCAGCTAAATGGCGCGTGTAGAGGATATAAAGACATCAACATGATTGCGATGCAAATCTTAAAACCAGGCGGTACTTTATTAACATTCTCATGTTCAGGTTTAATGGAACAAAATCTATTCCAAAAAGTCGTCGCTGATGCAGCCCTAGATGCAGGGAAAGACTTGCTGATCGTTGAGCGCCTGAATCAAGCTGCTGATCACCCAATATCAGGCAACTACCCTGAAGGCTTTTACTTAAAAGGGCTCATTTGTAAGGTTTATTAAATTGCAGTTACTCTGTGGCTTTATAAAAGTCACAGAGTAAAATCAGTTATGCGAACAGCAACAGAAAAAATGAGCATAACAAGCAGCTCTGAGCTTACTTCGGTAAAATATAAATACATGGGCCATACAATGTCCCCCTTTAGAGTCTGTATGGCCTACATGATAGAATTTAGTTGAATTGAGTTATTTCAAGCCCCAGAGTGTACTGGTCTTCTTGTTCATTAGAGCAGCGAATAACCTTAGCATGTGCATTCAAAGGAGGGATGGCAGCGCTGGTTGAATCAATATGCACTTCCATCATTGTATTAGGTTCAACGGGTTCTTGGACTTCTATAGATAAGCCTGTTGCACTTAAATCATGACACACCCCTTCAAGTCGCTGCCCTGACTCTATTACTGTCAGTTGTGCTTTCGTATCAACTAACATGCGCATAAATCGACGTTTGTCTTCATGCAACATAACTTCCCCCTATACCATAGTCTTTAATTTTTCTAATAAGGATTGAATGGTAAAAGGTTTGACAACATAGGCATCGCAACCAGCTTCGTAGCCTGCTTGTTGTTCTTGCTCTGACTCCAAACCAGATACCATCACAACAGGAATATCTTTGGTTTCTGGCGTATTTTTTAGCATCCGACACGTATCGTAACCATCCAAGCCTGGCATACAAACATCTAGCAAAATTGCATCTGGTTTATGCGCGATGGCATTTGAAAGACAGCTTTTCCCCGAATCCGCATAGCTAAGTTCAAAGGCGCCAGAAAGCGCCATGCTAAGCATTTCGTAGTTAAAATACTCGTCATCTACCACTAATACGTGTGGTGTAGTATTCCCTGTTCGCTGAGCGGACATAGTCGATGTCACTTCCTTTACAAGATCCAAAAATAGTTCCTCTTAATAAGGTAATTGGCTTAGTACAAATTGCAAGCAAATTGAACAATTATTCGCTCTCTTTTAGCGCGTTCATCACCCGTTTTGCCGATATTGGATAAGGCGTACCAAGGGTTTGCGCAAACAAAGATACGCGTAGCTCTTGCTGCATCCAAAATATAGACTGTATATTATCCGGTATTGGCAGCCCTTTTGGAATGCGCGAAATCGCTTTTTGATAAGCCTCTGCCACTTTTTCTAGATCTAAAACGCATAATCTATCTCTATTTGGGTCTACTGGGAGCTTTTCTAAGCGTTTTTCTATCGCTTTCATATATCGCAGCAGGTCGGGCAACTTATCTGCACCATGCGCGCTAACAAACCCTTTAAAAATGAGTGACTCTAACTGAGACTTAATATCACCGTGTGCGGTGATCATAGTTAAGTCAACACGGCCTTTCATACGTTTGTTAATACCATGAGCAACACTCAACACTTGTTCAACTTGAGTCGCGATCGACACGACAGTATCCCCAAGCTCTCCGCGCACTTGCTCCTTTGCTAACTCAAAAGTTTGTTCGTCTCTTACGTCTGGATACTGAGAGAGTAACTGATCAACACCCGCAGCAATACAATCGTCAATTAGGTCTTGCACTTTACCAAATGGGTTAAAATACAAACCTAATTTAGACTTGTTGGGTAAGTTCTGCTGCAAATACTTTATCGGCGATGGTACATTGAGCAGTACCAGTCGACGCAATCCCTTTTTATGCTGTGCAAACGCTTTAACTTCGCTATCAAAGAGCTCAATTGCCGTACTGTTTTTCTTATCTACTAAAGCAGGAAACGCTTTAATTTCATAATTACCCTGTTTTTTCGTGTACTCACTTGGTAAGTCACCAAACTGCCACTGAGTAATTTCAGTTTGCTCAATCCCATCCTCAGCAACTTGAGATAGTGTATCTGATACTTTGCCTTGTAGTTGATCTTTAAGCTTTTGCAATTCAAAGCCGTGGGCCAGTGCCACGTTATCATCCCCCACAACTTGAAACTGTATTTTCAAGTGCGTATCCAGCGCATTCAGATCCCAGTCTTCTGGTTTAACTTTAACACCTGTCATGCGTAATAAACGCGTGCTTAGTGCTTCAATAAGCGAACCTTGCATTGGCTCTACCGCAGCCAGAACAGCGTCGGCATAGTTGGGGGCTGGCACGAAGTTACGTCTTAAGTTCTTCGGCAAGCTCTTGATCAAACCACATATAAGTTCATGACGGAACGCTGGAATATGCCAATCAAACCCTTGTTCAGTTACTTGATTTAATAATGCTAATGGAATATTCACCGTTACCCCATCAATGGCTTGCCCAGGCTCAAAGTGGTATTCAAGAGGTAACATGATATTCCCTTGATGCCAAACATCCGGGTAGTCAAATTCGGTAATTTGATCCGCGCCATGTTGCATCAAGAATGACTTTTCCATGTGCAAAAAGCGCTTGTCTTTTTGCTTTTGTTTTTTCCACCAATGATTAAAACCAGCTCGAGTGCAAACATCTTGTGGAATACGTTCATCATAAAACTCAAACAACGTTTGCTCATCCACCAAAATGTCGCGCCGACGAGCTTTTTGTTCTAGCACATGAATATCATCAATTAATGACTGATTATGTTGCAAAAAGCCTTCATTTTGACCAAGTTGCTGCGCAACCAACGCCTCCTTGATGAATAACTCTCGACACAATTTTGGCTCAATTTGTGAGTACACCGTGCGCTTACGCGCCACGATAATAAGCCCAAATAATGTCTGCTGTTCAAAAGCAATGATACAACCAGGCTTTTTCTCCCAATGTGGTTCACTAAAGCTTCTTTTAACAACGTGTTGTGCTAACGGCGCGACCCAGTTCACATCAATTTTTGCGTTCATTCGCGCATAAAGCTTACTCGTTTCAACCAGCTCAGCTGACATTAACCATTTAGGACTTTTCTTAAATAAACTGGAACCAGGAAAAATATGGAATAAGCTATTGCGAGCACCTTTGTAATGCTTATTTTCGTCTTTTGCGCCTATGTGGCTCAGCATACCGCTTAGTAAAGCTTGGTGAACATTGTCCAGTTCGGCCTGGTTGTCACTCAACTTCATGCCCATTTCTTCACAGATAGTTGTCACCTGATAGACAATATCTTGCCACTCTCGCACACGCATATAAGCTAAAAAGTCTTTTTGGCAAAGCTTTCTAAATTGCGCTCTAGACAATTCTTCTTGTTGTTGCTCAATGTAGTACCACAAGTTTAAGAATGCGACAAAGTCTGAATCTGGGTGTTCAAAACGCGCGTGTTTTTCATCAGCGGCTGCACGCTTTTCTTGTGGTCGCTCACGAGGATCTTGAATTGAAAGCGCAGCGACAATGACAATAACTTCTCTAAGCGCTCCTAGCTTGTCAGCGGTAAAAACCATTTTTGCGAGTCGTGGATCAATCGGCAAACGACTTAATGTACGTCCAGATGGCGTTAATTTAGTGGCATGACGCCGTTTGCTTGGATAAACAGCTTCAAGCTCTTCAAGTAGCGCAATACCATCATTTATATTTCTATTGTCTGGTGCTTGAACAAATGGAAATTGAGTAATATCACCCAGACCTAAACCCAACATTTGCAAAATTACCGATGCTAAGTTGGTGCGTAAAATTTCAGGGTCGGTAAACTCCGGACGTGATAAAAAGTCTTCTTCTGAATACAAACGAATACAAATGCCCGCTTCAACACGTCCACATCGACCTTTTCGCTGATTAGCGCTGGCTTGTGAAACTGCCTCAATAGGCAAACGTTGTACTTTGGTTCGATAGCTATAGCGACTGATCCGAGCAGTTCCTGGATCAATCACATAGCGTATGCCCGGCACGGTTAAAGACGTTTCTGCAACATTGGTTGACAAGACTATACGCCGCTGACTATGTGGCGCAAAGATTCTGTTCTGCTCAGCATTCGACAGGCGCGCATACAAAGGGAGTATTTCAACCCCTTTTAAATTGCGTTTAGACAGCGCGTCAGCAGTGTCACGAATTTCCCGCTCACCATTCATAAAGATCAGAATATCGCCAGGCCCCTCATCGCACAGCTCATCAACTGCATCAAAAATCCCTTGAAGCTGATCGCCTTGTGCCTCACTGTCATTACTCTGCGTATCTAATACGGGTCGATAGCGCACTTCTACAGGGTATGTACGTCCAGATACTTCAATGATAGGCGCATTATTAAAATGCTTAGAGAATCGTTCTGGATCAATCGTTGCAGAGGTGATGATAACCTTTAGATCTGGGCGCTTCGGCAATAAGTTTTTCAAGTAACCCAAAATAAAATCAATGTTTAAACTGCGCTCATGCGCCTCATCGATAATAATGGTGTCATATTGGTTTAGATATCTGTCTTGCTGGATTTCTGCTAACAAAATACCATCTGTCATTAGCTTTACGTAGGTGTTATCAGAGACCTGGTCGCTAAAGCGGATCTTAAAGCCCACTTGTTCACCCAATGAACACTCAATTTCTTCAGCAATGCGATTGGCAACACTTCTAGCTGCCAAACGTCTTGGTTGTGTATGACCGATATATCCATCTATACCTCGGCCTAACTCCAAACAAATTTTTGGTAACTGTGTGGTTTTACCAGAACCAGTTTCACCCGCAACAATAACTACCTGATTGTTGGCTATTGCTTGTTTTATTTCATCTTTCTTTTGGCTAACAGGGAGTTGTTCTGGGTAGGAAACCTTGGGCAATTGCTCTGTGCGAGTCACTTTAAGCGATTGACTCTTTACAATGGCACTTTCAATACTCGCAACTACTTTACGCTGTTTTTCTGAATCTTCGATTTTGTTCGCGCCGTGCAAGCGCTTTTTTAAAATAAACTGGTCTTTCTTTAAACAAGATTTTAGCTCAGCAAACAGTGGTCCTACACTCACTACACAACACCTATTTATAATTCATCAGATCCGGCGTAGTGTATCAAAAACCGCTTACTGAGCCTATGCTGTAGTGAAGAATATCAAACGATTTAGGAACTATTTAGTATTTGTCGCTATACAAAACGATGACCTGACAAATAAGTATCATGCAAGTGTTTATCTAATGCGAGTAACACATTCGCTCGACTTATCACACCAAGCAACCGCCCATCTTCATCCACAACGGGATATAATTTTGGTTTATTCACCGTCATTCTATCAGCGATTTGTACAACACTATCATTTGGGCCTACACATACCGGCTCGGCATTCATTACATCTCCCACAACACTGTGCGACTCATTCTGATAAGTTGCCTCAAGCATTTTACGAAGGCAGTCCTGCTCAGATAAAAAACCTACAACCTGTTTGTTACTGTCTATAACAGGTCCGCCCGATTGACCGCTCTGTAATAATTTTTCAACCGCAGACTCTACTCGCATATCTACATTAAAAGTCACCGGACGGTGATTAAGATAATCTGCCACTTTGATTGATTGCATAGTTATTTTGCTCCATATAAAAACGCCAGCAACTTAACTATAGCTGGCGCGCATGGAATTGCCTGTTTTTCAATCCTTTTTGAAGATCCCAACGTACGCTTTTTGCCCCTGTGATTTGCTTGCGCGATACATTCCTTTCGTATTGAATGGCATGCTGATATGTCCTTGGTTATCAATAATAATGACTCCACCTGTACCACCAATAGGCGCCAACACCTGGTGTATCACTTCGTTTCCAGCTTGTTCAATTGTTTTGTTTTGATATTGCACCCGAGCGCAAATATCACTAGCGACACTATAGCGAATAAAATACTCACCATGGCCAGTCGCAGATACTGCACATGAGCGATTATCCGCGAATGTCCCGGCACCAATGATAGGAGAATCTCCAATACGACCAAAACGCTTGGCAGTCATTCCACCTGTTGAAGTGCCAGCGGCTAGATTGCCTTGTTTATCCAGCGCAACAGCGCCCACTGTACCCATTTTATATTCTGATGGCAGCGCTTGATGCAATGCTTGGTATGCTCGCTTACTCTCTTTTGCATTGAGCTTCTGCTTAGCTTTTTGTAATGCCTCAAAGCGATGTGGCGTGTCAAAGTAGTCATTTTCAATCAGCAGCACCCCTTGGCGCTTAGCAAACTCCTCCGCGCCTTCTCCACTCAACATGACATGTACTGAGTCGGTCATCACCTGACGAGCCAAATTAATTGGATTTTTAATGTGCTTTACACCCGCAACGGCGCCTGCTTGTCTATTCCGCCCATCCATAATTGATGCATCCAATTCATGCTTACCGTCAAAAGTGTACACAGCGCCTTTTCCTGCATTAAAAAACTCTGAGTCTTCCAAAATATTAATTGCGGTTGTAACAGCGTCTAGGCTCTCGCCACCGGCATCCAATACTTTGTAACCGGCTTCAACCGCTTCTAATAATTTAGCTCGGTATGCGGCTTCTTGCTTTGCTGTAAATTTGCTTTGCTCTATTGTCCCTGCACCACCATGGATTGCGATAGCAATTGGCTTTGAACCCGCAAAGACATTTATGCTCATAAGAGACAACGCAGTCATGGATAAGTAAAGTAATGAGTTAAGTTTCATTTTAATCCCCTTTTTATATTAACTTGCGGGGAATAGATCAGACTTGCAATAAAAATCGACCAAATGCTAGGGCACAAAAAAAGCACCCGCAGGTGCTTTTTAAATCTAAGCTTTTATTAAGCTGAGCGCTTTGCTTTTAAACGTGCTAAACGCGCTACTTGGTGCGTTGATGTTAAGAACGCAAAGATTGGCGCCAGGTAACCACGCTTACGAAGCTCTAGGTATTCTTCGTCGCTTAGTTCATTTAGCTTGCGCTCGTCTATTAGGTAAATACCATTGATGTCTTTTTTCTCGCCTTGGATTTCAACAGTCAGTGTTTGTTGAACAAGTAGTTCTTTATCTGCAAGGTACTGAGTAAATGTTTCAGTTACACGAGAAAACTCGATGAAGTTAACTAGCGCTTCTTTACGACGAGCTAGATACTCAGTTTCTTTACCGTCTTCAAATAGTGCGTTACCAGTTTCTTCACCTACTAGCGGGCTTGCTTCATCAATCACAATACCGTACTGATCTTCTTCTGGGTGCTTGATCAAGCCAAACGGGTAACGAGTTACTGCAAGTGGTGCAAAACCAGCTGTCCATTTACCTTCTTCAACGAATAGGTTTTCGCCCGGCGCCAGGCCAAACATAGCAACAGCTTGAAACTGACCTGTTTCGTTATTTTTTACAAACGCCATTGGGAACTCAGTTGCTACACGAGCGAATTCGTGAGCTACAACTGGAATTAAGTGCTGTGTTTTAAGAAATTCAACGTTGATGCCGTTTTGTACTTTGAAGTTGGCATGTTTCTCGTTGTGTAGAGGCTGCACTTGTTGCTCCGCCATAATACTACTCCATTCATTTTTGTAATCATTACTTGTGTGGCCCTAAGGCTAAAGGTTTTGGGTCCAAATTGGAAGTTAAATCTTTTATGCTGTGCCGCTTCAAATGTCATTGCATTTTTACAAGTCGCCGTTCTGTTTTTGCAATTTTTGTTACATCGTTATAATAATTTCTTTCATGTCGATTACTTAGTTACTTTTAACCACCATCGTTGAAGAAAAGTTTCTGCCAGCAATATTAACGCGAAACATTTCAATTGCGCCGCGTTTTTGCATAGTGACAAACACGCTTTTACCATCTTCTCCGCCAAAAGCTAAATTGGTTGGATGCTGACCTTTGAGTTGAATTTCTTTAAGTAATTTGCCTTGTGGAGACACGATAGCAATTGTTCCAGCCCCATATCGCGCAATATATAAGTTCCCTAGTTTGTCAGTCCGCATACCGTCTAAGCCAAAATCCTTAAATTCAATGAGCAGCTGTTTATTAGATATTTGGCCTTTTTCATCAAGACGATAACGCCACACCTTCCGTTGTACACTTTCATTAACATACAGTGATTTATTATCCGGACTCACCGCAACACCATTAGTGGTGCCCATGTTTGCTTCAAGCAAATGCGTGCTGCCATCACTATCAATGCGCCACAAATTGCCCGTACTGGTTTGCCAATTGGGATCGCTGGCAAACAAAATACCGTTATCCATAATAGCTAAGTCATTAGGCTGATTCATGTTGTTATTGTGAGCATAAACACTGAGGTGTTTAGAAGCATCAATATCTTTTTTAAGTCCGGCGGCAGATATGCGCAGCACATTATGATTAACATAATCGGCGATAAACATATTACCTAGTTTATCAAAGCGAATGCCGTTGCCCACAGAACCATTGGGCAAGGTTAATAGCTTGGTTGCTTTGCCTTTTCCTGCAACCAATCCAATGGTGCCTTGTAGGCCATAATTAACCGCAAACAGCCTACCTTTCGCATCCACAGCTGGCCCTTCTACACCTTGTGTAAACACCCCATCTTCTATCCAATCTTGTGTTTGCACATGAGTATGTTGGGCGGCAACATTGCTCGCAACTAATAGCAAGGCAGCTAATTGTAATTTCATGGTATTCCTTATTTGCATGCTAAATATAAATCTCGTAACGGATAAATCGCCGCAATGACAGTTTCATCTTTCAGCTTTTGTAAATTCAACAAATCATATTGGGATATTGTCTGTTCGGTATGATTTTGACACCCAAACAAGACTTTTCGACCAAGTTCCACAAATCCGAGCAACTTGCCCACGGTTTTTACTTCATCGTGTAGCAAAGGACTTTTTGCTAATAAGTGATTGTTTTCTTGCAGCACCTGTTGCCAATGGACGAGCCGCTCAGCTATCACTAAGAGCTGCGTATCATCACCGTTAATATATTGCTGTACACTATTCCCCAGAGCGCGCACTACCGCGCTTTCCACAGTCAAAAAATCAACAAAAGAGTTCAATGGCGCTTGTTGATGGTATTCACTCTTAAGATATTTAATATGATGGCGAGTGTAGTAATGACTCGGTTCTACCATTTGCGCCATTGTATTGAGCAGCTCAATTGTGGCTATCCGCTCTTTTTCACTGAGATCTTTACTGATCAAGCGGTTAAAGCCTTGTTGTTGTTGAGTTTGATGCACCAACCTCACTACCCTATGAGCATAGATATCCATTTTTTCTAACCGAGCGTACATACTCTGTGTGTTGATAAGCGATTTACTAGACCATAAGCGTTCAGCAATGGCATATGTCCTTGGCCAAATGCGTAAGTCAATATTGTCTTCGGTGACCATTTCACTCCAAATAGTTGCTTCTGCACCTAAAATAAGGGCTTCTTGCGCCTTGGTAAGCGAAGGTGAAAAGCTAACCGATTGTAGATGCTCTGAACTTGTAAACTCAACAGGATAACGGCTATTGCCAATCAACACCCAACCACCGCTGTGCTCAAGATCAAACTCAAATTTAAGCGGTCCCATCCAACTATCCATGGTCACCACCAAGCGCGCGCTCACATCATCTTTTGAATTTTCAAGGCGTGCTACTCGGTGATGGTTGTTATTCAACTTAATCAGCACTTGCTGACCAAACGTAAGTAATTCGCCTTTCACGTCGCTCCCTTTAAGGCGCTTTATTTGAAAAGCTTGACGCAACTTTTGTGGCTGAGATAAGTTCACTTTTTGCAGAGCTTTTTGTGGGTCGTTGCGATAGTGATAGTGTGTATATTGCGGCTGATCGATATAAAATCCCGTTGATAACGCGCCTTTGTAGCCACTTTTCGCTGCGTTATACAAAGAATCATGACCACGCCAAGATTGTACGACCACATTTTTGGGTAAATTCGGGTGTAATATTTCATCCCAACCCATCATGATCCTATCGTACTTATTCACAATTCTTTGCAGTCGTGCATTGAAGTAGCTTTGTAATTCCTGACCATTACTGAGCTCTTGCTCTGCCATCAGTTTTTGAATGTCTTTACTTTCAAGCCACTGCTGTGGGTCAACTTCATCACCGCCAATATGTAGATATCTATCTGGAAAAAGTGCTGTCATTTGTGCAAATAACTTATCAATAAAGTCATACACTTTGGGATCAGCAATATTCAGCAATGGCTTAAATACGCCCCAATGACGTTGCATCGTGTATGTGCGTTGCTCGGTGATTAACTCGGGATATGCAACCGCTATCGCACTGGCATGACCCGGCATACCAAACTCAGGCACCACTCTGATCCCAAGCAGTGCTGCATAGTGAACAACGTCCTTAACTTGCTGCTGGCTGTAAAACTGTCCATCAGAAGCACGCTCCGTCAATTCTGGAAATGCCTGACTCTCAATCCGCCAGCCTTGATCGTCGGTCAGATGCCAGTGCAATACATTGAGTTTGGCAGACGCCATACCATCCAACTGGCGTTTGACCGTTTCAACCGATATGAAGTGACGCACACTATCTAAAAGCAATCCACGCCACACAAAGCGAGGGCTGTCAATGATATTTGCATGTGGAAAAACAACTCGATGATTTTTACCACGTGACGCTAATTGCGACAGTGTAGTTAAGGCATGTTGCGCACCAAAAACAGAATGAGCACGGATCACAATACCACTGCCCGAAATGTTCAGCTGATAACGCTCGTCATCCCCAAACTGAGGCACTAGTAACGTTTGCTCTTTAGACTCAACCACTATAGTAAGGTGCGCTGGTTTTTCATCAGCCACAAACCATGACGTTTTTTTGCCTGTGATACGCGTGAAATGCATCGCTAACTTGTCTAACTGAAACTGAGTCCGTTGCCCAGAAAAGCCTTCAATCGACACGTTCAGCGCCCTCGATAGTTGTAACTTACCAGCTTGCAACTGAACTGACTGAGGCATAGGCATGAGCGGCAATTCGCACATTGCGGTGCAGCTCACCAACAAGCTTATCAAACAAATCACAGATTGACAGAGCGTACTACGCACAAGTAGCCTCCTGATCACTAAGCCTTGGCAACTGGTGAGAGTCAATCAAAGCGCCATGATGTTGGATCACTATAGCTGCCACTTTATGGGCAAATTGTGCGGCTTGCATCTTTGCTTCAATCGTCTGTGAACCACAGCTCAACCACTTAGCAATAAACCCAGCCGCAAAAGCGTCACCAGCAGCACAAGTATCAACAATAGCGCACGGATCAAGTGATTCAGCTTCAACAAGAATATGTTCTTTATCGTTTGCACGTTTGACAATGCAAGGCAAAGCACCTTGACGGATCACCAACAATTGATCAGTGTGAGAACGATAACGAGCGAGTACTTCTTCTATCGTTTGTGTGCCGTGAATAGCAAACTCATCGTCAAGCGTTAGAAATGCTATATCAGCCAGTGTCATCACGGCTTGATATACGCTTTGAGGCTGCCTATCACGCCATAGAGTGGGACGATAATTGTTGTCGAAAAAAATAATGCCTCCCCGTTTTTTAAAGGTGCTCAGTAAATGCAATAAATGGCTAAGTTGCGCATCACACAAAATTGCTAAACTGATCCCTGACAGGTAAATCGTATCAACCGTTTTATGCGTCAATGCCAAAGTTAAAGATTCATTGATATTGAAATACTCGCGAGCAGCACTTTGCGCACGCTCAAATCTAAAGCTGCGCTCTCCACTCTTTGACACTGTGATCCAATACTGCCCCATGGTTTTGTGTTCAAGCCGCTCGACAAATTGCTCCCCTATTTGCGCTTCTTTCATGACATGTGCAAACCGCTGACTGTGACGATCGCAACCAATGGCAGTTGCATAGTGCAAGTTTATTGTTTGTAAGTGAGTTTGTTTTATGAGCGATGCTAGATACCACGCCGTATTAAATGTATCGCCCCCAAAATGTCGACTTCCATCTGCACGATGTTCCAGCATACATTCGCCAAAAAATACCATTGTTCGAATAAATGGCCTCATGACACCACCTGCTCTTGCTGTGCTGCTGCGGCTTTATTTTTTGTCAGTACGCTGACGACAATACCTAACAACACAGTGCCACAAAGTGTTGGAATAATGGGGTTACCAAAGTAACTTAGCCAAACGCTGTTAGCACTGACAGCTAGAGCTGTAAAGCTGCCAGCAAATAGGGTTGCCAAGCTCCCCTGCCATGTGTACCCAGGCCAAAATCGGCCCAATAAGCCCATCACACATAACCCAGCTAGCACCACTGACACCATTTTTGTGATGTAACTGATAATGTCATTAGCTAGCAGCGCCAACATCAGTGCAATAAATACCGTCATTAACATCGCTAATCGAGATACTAACAGCTGCTTGTCTACTGCAATCTCGTTTTGCGTACACCGTTTATAAATGTCATTGATAAGCACACTCACACCCGCGATTGCATCTGAGCTTGCGCTGGATAAAGTCGCTGAAATCCCCGCCAACAGGATAAAACTCCCTAAAGTCACTGGAAGCATGTTGAGGGCTATGTAGGGAAATGCATAAGCGGAGTTTTCTAAATCGCCATTGATTAAATAAGCGCAAATACCTATCACGGCGGGGATCAATGAAAACCCTAAATACAGCACGCCAGAAATAGCAAACGACAGCCGAATGCTCTTTACACTTTGCGCAGAATAAATGCGCTGCCGAAATGAGGGCGTTGCAAGCACCCCGACGAGAATCGCCAATGACAGTGAAATTGCGGGAAGTAAACCAATGCTTTGATATGACAGCCAACCGCGCTCACTGGCAACTTTATTACTGCTTATGACCTGCCAACCACCAATAAAATCAACAGCGAAATAAGCCATCAGTAAAAAGCCTACAAACAAGATAATGGCTTGGACTGCATCAGTCCAGACCACCGCTGAGTAGCCGCCTAATGATACATACACAGCCAATCCAATACCAATGAACAGTTTGGCGCTACTCTCATCTATGCCTGTCAACCAAGATAGATACATGCCACCTCCTATCAAGTGAGCCCCTAGCCAACCTATACTGGCAACATAAATGACCACAGCCACTACCTTATGCACACTACTGTTGTTACCCACATAACTTGCCAGTTCTTCACTCATTGTCGCAAATGCTTGCGCACGAGCTGGGGCAAACAACCAAGCGAGCAATAGAATGCCCATAGCACCACCGATACCATACAGCGTCCCTGCCCACGAATGCTGATATGCAAAACCAACCGCCCCCATTGATGAGCCTGTCCCCACCATGGTTGCGACTGTGGTGCCTAAAGTAAGTACTAAGGGCACCTGACGTCCGGCCAATAGGAAGTCATCACTGGAGCGTTGCCAACGAGATACCAACCAGCTGATGACTACCATCACGCACAAATAAACCAAAAATGCGAACAAAAACATCCCCTGACTCTGTGACATATCCCCTCCTCAAATTGCCGTTATTTTGAAGCTCAATCGCCCTTGTAGCAGGTCACGTCAACCTCAACTTTGCAATCAACAACCAAGTCGGCAACCATACAAATTCGCGCAGGAGGGTGTGCACCAAATATTTCAGCAAACACTTTATTGAACGATTGAAAATATCGCGCATCAGTGAGTATCACCGACACATGAGTGACATGCTCAAGCCCATAGCCTGCCTCTTTCATAATGGCTATACAGTTGTTGATGGCTAATCGAGACTGCTCAACGATACCGGCTTCTACCACCTCACCATCGCGCATCGGTGTTTGCCCAGAAACCTTAAGCCAGCCACCTGCCTCTACAGCTTTTGCAAAAGGTAAATGCTGTCCACCTGTGCCCGTGCCACCTTCGGCACCAATTCTTTTTATTGCCATACTAGTCTCTCGTTATTTTTATTTGTTGTTGGATATTGGTTAGAAACTTTCCAGCTCGTCCATAGTCAACTATTGACTCAATATTGGCACCTGCAACATAGCTGAGCTTGCCATTTACCCACACCCGCTCAATGCCCTCTGCGGGCTGTTTAGGTTGACTATACGTGGCTGTATCGCAAACCCTTTTAGGGTCAAACAGAACAAGATCGGCATAATTACCCTCTTTGATCTCACCGCGCTTGTGTAGTTGGAATTGCCGCGCTGGCAACGCTGTCATTTTATGGATAGCTAGTGCTAAAGGCAGTGTTTGTTCCGATTGGCTGTAATGCCCTAGGACTCTGGGAAAAGTCCCCCACAACCTTGGGTGTGGATGAGGATCGCAAGGCAATCCATCAGAGCCAATCATACTATATTCATAACGTAAGAATTGTTTCACGTCCTCTTCTAACATGCAGTGATAAACAGCCCCTGCAGGCTGAAGTTTTTTGGCCGTATCAAACAATGACAACTGCCATTTTGAAGCAATATCTTGCAACGTATTTTTCGCCATTTCAGGGTGAGGTTCAGACCAAGTAATATATATTTCAGTGTCCGGTGTTACTTGGTTTAGATCTAAAGTACTCGAGCTTGCAGAATACGGATAACAATCGCAGCCAATGCTTTGGTGTCTACGCTGTTTTTCAAAATGTGCGATAACCTCAGGCGCTCTGCCCCAGTTATCTCTTCCAGCACACTTAATGTGAGAAATAACCAAAGGAATATCTGCGTGCTTAGCAGTAGAAAATGCTTCGTCCATCGCATCTAGAATACCGCCAAATTCGGTACGCAAATGCGTGGTATAAATACCACCAAAAGGCTTAACCACTTGCGCGAGCGTATTGACTTCATCCATGCTTGACGCTTTGGCATTGTAGTAAGCAAGTCCAGAGCTTAAGCCCAACGCGCCTTGCTCCATTGCCAGCTCCAACATCGCCTTCATTCTCGTTATTTCATTTTGGTTAGCAGGTTGTGTTAAATCTGCGACCACTTGGGCCCGTAAGCTGGTATGGCCAATCAACATTGCCAAATTCACACTGGGCGCAGCGTGTGAAAAAGCACTCCGATAGTGTGCTAATTCTTGGTATCTTAACTGGCTTTTTGTACCAAGAAGGTTGATTGGGTCAACAGGTTCAATGTCTTTGCAATAAGGTGCAGCACTGATCCCACAATTACCTGCAATAACCGTTGTCACCCCCTGACTTACCTTGCTGAGCATATGGGGATTGCGGAGCACCTCCAGATCATCATGAGTGTGCACGTCGATAAACCCTGGGGCCAATACCAGTCCAGTTGCATCGACACGGTTTGCTGCACTCAATTGGCTACAGTCGCCCACAGCAACAATTTGGTCTTTATCAATCGCCACATCCATTATGTTTGCATGTGCCATTGGCCATTGATAAATGGCGGCATTTTTTATAATGAAATCAACGTCCATGATCTTCAAAATGATTAATCTCCCAAAGGAAAGCGTGTATCTGCCGGCGGTGTGTTATTACTTTCGTTACGATGTTGATCCAGTCGCATTTTTAAGCGCCTTAGCTTTTCTTTTGAGCGCTTTTGATTACGTACGGCTACCTCGCTAGAAAGGATATCGACCGCAGCCATCATCGCATAACGTGCTGCACTGGGTTTGAAAATGTAATCACTTTCTTGAGTTTTAATGGGAAGGTGAAAATCAGCGATATCAGCCAGCGCACTATCGGGGCATATAGACACAATTTGTGCGCCATATTCTTTTGCTATGCGAGCGGCTTCCATCACGTCAGGAGAAACGCCACTCAATGATAAGCAGATCACAACATCATTTTTATTGACCGTCGCTGCCGCCATTCGCATCATCATGGGATCTGAATGCGCGTTACTTAATACATCGAGGCGAAATAAACGATTTTGACATTCTTGCGCCATCATACTGCTGCCGCCTCCCACACCGAACACCAAACAGTGTCGAGTATCACAAATAGCATCAGCGGCTAGCTCAACCACTTGCTCTTCAATCAAGCCAACATTTATCGCGAGGATCTCTTGAATAGAAGCGTATACATGGGAGAGTTTCTCTTTATCGACAAACTCTGGATTGGTAAAACGCTCACCAATGGCCGCCGATTGAGTCAGTTGAAACTTTAGATCTCGGACATTGTCACACCCTAAAGTACGCGCCAGCCTCGTGATACTGGCGTGACTCACCTGGGCTTTTTCAGCTAGCTCACTAATGGATGCGCTTGCAGCGAAAGTTAATTCACTGATGATGAGTCTGGCCACCTTTTCTTCTGCCGGACTAAAGTGCCCTAACCCTTCTTTAATTTTACTAATAATATCCAAGCCTTTGCCTCTATTAAAAATGTGTCGTAATGGTTTTAGAGATCACCCAGTCTTTCTCAACTACGCCAATTTGTTTCCATTTATCAAACGTTAAACACGGGTGAGAAGTAGAAAAACAGAGCATATCACCCACTTTGAATGCACAACTATTTGGGAACCGCAACATCGCATGCTGGTCCATGATTTTCTCAAGATAAACATTGCCTTGTAATTTCTGAAGTTGCCTACAGCTTTTATCATAATGCCATTCAGGTTTTGGTAAACCTGCGTCAAATGCCACATCGCGCTTGCCCATACCCACAATAGCACGGCCCGCTTCAGGAACTGACATCACGTATGCCCAGATGAACAAACTAGACACCAACTCCCCGCGCACATCACACGCTATTTCACTGCGCTTGAGTATGGCTTGCTACGCATCTTGGTAAATGCCAGTGTCATGAATAAGATAGCAACCGGGACGAATAACCAATTTAAATTGCGTTTGCTTGGCGCTTTGTTTCATCATTTGAGTAACAACATCGTACCAAGCTGAACCCGCCCCCGTGATAATTGGTTGCGTGTTTGAGAACGCCCCTTGCTGATGCAATTGCTCAGCGCGTGTCATCACTTCACCTACAAATTGGGCAACGCGTTGCTGTGCATTGTCCCCACCGATCACGCCTTCATAAAATCCAAGGCCCATCACTTGTAAAGATGGATAGGCTTGGCATGCTTGGAGTAATGCTTGTAACTCACCCTCTGTTCGAACACCACATCGCCCCGAAAATACCCCGACTTCCAGTAACACATTAAGCTTTACATCCTGCTTGTCAAAAAACGACCCCAGCGCATGAACGTTGTCTATCGAGTCAACAAAGCAATAAAACTCCAATGGTCTTGTTTTAAGTAAAGTCGCCACCAATTCAAAGTGGAAGTTTCCAACTAATTGATTGGCTAAAATCACGCGTTCTACGCCTGCTTCAACCGCACTTATCAATTGTGGCACGGTCGCAAGGGTAATTGCCCAAGCCCCCATATCGAGTTGATATTGAAACAACTCTGTCGACATAGTCGTTTTACCATGAGGTGCAAGTAACACATTGTTATGCTTTGCAAACTGTGCCATCCACTGAGCATTTTGTGTAAGCGCTTCTTGGCGCACTACTGCTGCGGGTAAACTGACTTGCTCAGCAAGAATATCCCACCCAGAGTGCTGTAACTTTAGTGTATCTCCAGAGCCTTTGAGAAACTCGCTCATGACTATGTACTCCTTCATTTAAAACACAGCAAATAGACACTATTTTTGGAAAAACTAGCCAGCACACGTTGTTTGCAATGCACCGGCTGAGCTTAGTTAGAAGGTTGCTCGCACACTGAGCGCAAAACGTCTATCCGTTGTAAAGTTAAGAGCTTGCGTTCTAGTTCCAGCTTGGTTCATTTGATATTCAGTCTGAGTTTCTGTATCGAGCAAGTTGCTGGCTTCGAAACCGACTTTCCAGTGGTCATTGATGGTGTAGTAAATACTCGCATCCATCATGCCAGAGGCTTTTGCATAAGCTGGCACATACTCTTCAGACTCCCGCAATGTGAGTAAGTATTCTGAACGCCATGTGTAAGCCAACCTAAATGAAATGGCTTCATATTCATACATACCAATCACGTTGAAGTTTTTATCTGAATAGCCTTGTAATGGTAAACCACTAAACACGCGAAAGGTGTTACGGTTATCGTTGATTGGATTACCATTTTCATCAAACCCAAGTGTGCCTGCAGACACTTCATTCGGGTCCTCAAGACCATCTTGGTCAATATAGGTAAAGTTAAACTGTAAACCCAACCCACGCCATGCGCCTGGTAGCATGTCGTAAAACTGTGAGTATGAGAACTCAGCGCCACGTATAGTCCCCGAGCCGGTATTATCCGGACCATAAGCAGAAATATCATATTTTTCACTGCCATAAGTCACGTCTAAATCAAAAGATTTATCACGGATGATATTATCGAGCTTTTTGTGGAATAAACCGACGGTAATATAACCTGCGTCAGCAAAATACCACTCGGTACTCAAATCAAGGTTGGTTGCTTCTTCCGGCTCAATAAATGGATTACCCGATAATGCGGTCAGCTCAATGCTGTCTAAGCCAACCACTGGGTTAGTTTCTTCATCATAATCGGCGCCTGGAGTTTGCAGACGTCTAACATAATCTAAGCTGATGATATTGATATTTCTGGCATCAACCAGGCTTGGATAATACAGCGCCTGTGACGCCCCAAAACGCACCACAACATCGTCTAAAACGCCCAAACTCACATTGAAACTAGGCAATATAGTGGAGTAATCAGTGCCATCTACCGTACTGAGTTCAGACTTACCACCTGCGATATCATAGTAACGTTTGTATTCGGCTAACTGCATAACATTGTTTAACGAGCTACCCGCTTCACCACGCTTACTTTCTGGTGGCTGAACCAAGGCACCAGTGGACTCTAGTTGGTAATTCACGTAACGTAAACCTAGATTACCGACCAAAGGCATGCCTTGCCATTCAAAGTCAAAATCGCCTCGGACATAAAACTCGGTGCGCTTTTCATTGATTGAACTGATATTAAAGGCAGCAAAAGGCCCATCAACTCTGTGTGGCTTGTCTTCATAAGGTACGTAAGTGCCTGTACACACACCGCCATTTTCAGCACTACGCGTCGCATTATGCCACCCATCTTTACAGCCTTGGCGTAACGATTGCGCATAGTTTCTCACTAAATCCATTTTCGGAAACAAAAAGTTATTGACGCTTCCTTGCAATACATCGCCATGATAGTAATTAGAAAAGTCGACGCGTTCGAACAACTCAGGTCGATTGACAGCCGCAGCTGCGTTTCTATCCTCTTGAACCCAAGGGGTACCAATGGCAGACCAGCCTTCGTAGGCAGTGTCCCTTACCGTCAGGTCCTTATCCGAGATATAGGCGCCTGCACTGACGCTGGTAAAACTGCCATCCAATTCATATTTCAAATCAAGTTTAAAACTGTCGGACTCTGCGCTGTTACGCTCTACTTGCTCCATGCCGCTACCAAGAAATACGTTTGGAACCAGGCCATTCCAGTCTTCATTAGGAGACCAGCCTGCGGTGAGAATATTATCACTTAAAAACTTCACCGTTGGACGCTCACCACGCATGTCTAAGAAGTAAGGTGAAACCACATGAACGTGGTTGCCTCGCGTTTGACCGGACATGCTATAGTTTTCAACTTTTTTATCGGAACTCACATGCTGATAGTCAAAATCAACAGTCAGCCTATCAACAGGCTTAATGGTTAGCTTAAAAGACGAATCATCAACGGTATTCTCGTTGTAATTCCATCGACTACGGTAGAAAAATGGTGTTTCTGGTGACACACCAAGCGCAATACCAGACGTAACAAAGCCATTTTCAGTTGTGAGCGGATAGCCATTTTCGGCATCATCCACCCAGTTTTGTGAAGAGCCCATAAAGCCTTTAAAGCCTTGTGCGGCTTGACCGATTTGACGCTCATTCCACTGTAAAGACGCTTTAGAGTGAATATGCTCAAGCGTTGCAACAATCGTTTCGTCATCATTCGCCCATTGTAAAGATGACGTTAAGCCAGTACGTTTACGGTCGTTCGTCGCCGTACTCATATGAATCGCCACAGGCACATGCCATACACTGCCCTCTGGCTGCCCTGGTAAAGCGGGGCCATCTACAGGCGACGAAGGATCGACCCCTGTAATGCCACCCCATTGATCCAAGGTAGGAACAAAAGAATCACCACGAGAGTGGAAGTTACCTAAACCAACCCCATCTCCACGAGTTTGATATTCTGATTCTGATACGGCAATTAAAAAGCCGAACTTACCAACGTTAGTCTGCCAATCATCTGAAAAAAGTGCAGAAAATGACGGCGTCACTTCTTCTCTGAAGTCACCGTAATTAGCCTTCGCATTCAATGAAATTAAGCGTTCATCCGAATCAAATGGTTTGCGAGTGATGAGGTTCACCGTACCAGAGATACCACCTGAGATCAGATCCGCGGTTTGGTTTTTAACAACTTCAACAGAGCCAAGTAACTCTGCCGGAAAATCTTCGTAGCTTAAACCACCTGATGGATTAGCACTGAATGCATCACGCCCGTTTACTTCTGAGCGCACGCGATCCAAACCACGCACGAGCACGCCCGTCCCTTCATCGGCATAGTGCTTTGGGTCGTCTGATGAAGCAAACCGCTCTATGGTGACCCCTGGCACCCTTTGCAGTGCCTCTGTGACCGATTTATCGGGTAATGCACCAATGTCTGATGCGGTAATAACGTCTTTTACGGTATCAGCATAACGCTTAATATTTTGTGCGCTATTTATGCTGCCTCGTATACCCGTTACTTCTATTATCTCAACTTTTTCTTCACTCTTCCCAGAATTGACACCGCTGTCATTTTTAACCGTTTCTTGCGCGGCAAGTAAGAGAGGACAAAACCCCATAATCGCTGAGGATATTGCGACACTTAATTTGCTTCTCGGTGATTTTTGTACAATGTTATCGGTCACATTTTTAGACATGTTCGTTCCCTTATTCTTATATTCAACCCAGTTGATGCATTATCAAAAGTACAAATGTATATCTCTTTTATTCATCGTGGCCAGTAATGTACACCCACAAGTAACCATCTATGTTACTTAATAACAAAATAACAATATCCTTTTTGTTACTTTCTAACACAGCAGTGTAAAAAGCAAACACTTTTTGGTGAAAAATCACTCTAACCTCAAAATAGTGCACTGCCATAATGTAATACTCATAAATTTAAGAGTGACGAATAGAAAAAGAATTCACAATGGAGTTGTCTCTATTTAATCTCATCTGCGGCTGGGCGTTTTCACGAAGCAATAGCACGCTATTACAAAATAAAATAACGAAAAAAGTGAGCGAAATAGCTTTACTGAACAAGTTCACTAATGTGCAGCTTAGGTTTAAGCTATTGAAAAATAACGTACCAATAAGCACGTACCCACTTTAGCGGTTATTGAATACCGCTCCCATGACTATTTTACTTTTGTGATAACTCGCAAAACAATAGTGAATCTTTTCGGGCCTGTTCAGCACTCGTTTTAGTGAATAAATTTCAACCATAAGAGATCTTTAGAATTTTTCATTTTTATTAAATTCATTAAGTTAGCTGATTTCACCTGCTTTTTAAGCTATTTACATCTTGAATTATACGAATAATCTATTGATTTAAACTTGTTCACATTTTATACATAAAGTGTCCAATTTCGGGGCAAAAAAATAGCCTTCAGCCAAATTAAGGAAAGTAGTATGAAAACATGGCGGTCAGGGATTAGCGTTATTATTCCAACATACAATCGGAGTTTACTGCTTAATCTCACTCTGAACAGCTTAGTGAGACAAACTCTCAATAGAGATTTATTTGAGGTCATTGTCGTCGATGATGGCTCCAGCGATAACACCTCTGAGGTGGTCCAATCTTTCGCAAACAGTTTGAACATTGAGTATTTTTACCAAGAAGACTTGGGCTTTAGAGTAGCAAGAGCCCGAAACTTAGGGATCGCATCAGCTAATTTTGAGCATACTCTGTTTATCGACTCAGGGGTTTTAATTGCGCCTAACTGCCTGCGAAGCCATCTTACTTTTTTCGAAACCCGCCATATTGATGTACAAATTGGCCTTTGTTACGGGTTTGAAGAACATAAAATATCCGACGTACAAAACTGTCAGCAAAAGCTATGCGATCCTAATATTTTTTCCGACAGTCGGTTTCTTGAGCAATATAAAGATTGCCGCGATACTTTTTTAGCGCCCAGAGATTATTCCCTTGATCAGGTTTGCGAACCTTGGTTAATTTTTTGGACCTGCCATGCATCTTGCAAAACCGAAGCATTACATGCAATTGGTGGCTTCGATGAAACGTTCAACAGCTGGGGAGGAGAAGATGTCGAACTGGCACTTCGACTGCAAAATAGCGGGCAAGAATTTGCAATTAATGCATCAGCAAAAGCAATCCATTATCCCCATAACAAAGATCAAAATGCCATCCGACGCAGTGCAAAAAAGAATATTGAATACATTCATAACAAACATTGCACCGTAGCGACATTGCTGCTTAATCAGGGGCTAGCTTGGACAGATATTCTCACATCGCATACTCAACCAACCCCATGTGATTCTCCTTCGTTACTTCACCAGCCGCACAACGTACCTCAAGCGCAATAACTCAGCCGAACTAATTATTGGAAAAATAAAATGAAAAAAGCAGATCTAACTAAACATACACTTTCAAACCAAAATGACATCGCTGTCATAGGGGTAGCTTGCAGACTTCCAGGCGAAAATAATAACCCCACTGCATTTCATGAGTTTTTACTCGAAGGTGGGAACGGCATCTCAGAAATCCCCAAGGCGCGCTGGAACATCGACGCCTATTACAATAGCGACAAAAGTGCTCAAGGAAAAATGTACGTCAAAAATGGGGGATTTTTGTCGGGTCTAGATAAGTTCGATGCCACCTTTTTTGGCATTTCACCCAAAGAAGCCCCCTATATTGATCCGCAACATCGCTGGCTGTTAGAAGTGAGTTATGAAGCAATTGAAAACGCAGGGTTAGATATTAACCAACTCAAAGGCAGTGACACAGGTGTATTTGTTGGCCAGTTTATGCATGACTTTGAACAGCTGCAAACAGACGCAAATGCACATGCACAGATAAGTAGCCACTCGGCAACTGGCTCCTCTATGACTTTAACTGCAAATCGACTCTCATATTGCTACGATTTTCATGGACCTAGCTTAACTCTAGATACGGCATGCTCATCTTCGTTGGTTGCATTGGATTTGGCTTGTAAAGCAATTCAAAATGGCGACAGCCAAATAGCACTGGCTGGCGGTGTTAATTTACTATTGCGTCCAGAAATGACCATGTCGATTTGCAAAGCCTCCATGCTCTCACCCGATGGCCTATGTAAAAGCTTTGATAGCAGCGCGAATGGTTATGTGCGCAGTGAAGGTGTCGCAGTTGCTGTACTCAAGTCGTTATCTAAAGCAATGGAAGATAACGACCCAATCCTTGCAGTGATCAAAGCCAGTGGTACAAACCAGGATGGTCATACGAGTGGCATCACTGTACCGAATGGGCAAGCTCAGCAAAGATTACTAAGCAAGACATTGTCTATTGCAGGGCTAACTGGCGCTGATATTGACTACGCGGAAGCACATGGCACAGGGACTGCGGTCGGCGATCCAATAGAAGTCAACGCTCTTGGTAATGCGCTTGGTAAGCACGCTCAACGCACAACTCACAATCCGTGCTTTATTGGTTCGGTAAAAAGTAATATCGGCCATACAGAACCAACGGCTGGATTAGCAGGCCTAATTAAAACCATTAACGCGATGAACAATGGCGTGATCCCTAAGAATATCCATTGCCACAAACTCAATCCAGCCATTGATGAGCATGCGCTCAATATCAAGATAGTCACTGAAAACACCCCATGGCCAGATAAACCCGGCAAGCCACGCAGAGCCATTGTCAACTCGTTTGGGTTTGGCGGTACCAATGCTAATGTTGTCATTGAACAGGCCCCCAAAAGAGCCTCCATTGTGTCAACAAAAAAGTCACTGATGCAGCTTGTCATAAGTGCAAAGTCTGAAAAGGCTTTGAAGGAATCTGCCAATTTATATTTAAAGCAAGCCAAACAATTAAATGAAGAACAGCTTAACGATTTTTGTGTAAATGCAGCATTATTGCGTACAGCTCATAGACACCGCCTGACAGTAACAGCACACAGTGCATCAAACCTAATTCAACAACTTGAAGACTACACTGCTGAGCTCTCCAATAAAGCCACTAGATATAGTCAAGCACAGCATAATGGCTCAACCCCCATCGCCTTTGTTTTTTCAGGTATGGGCACAACCTGGCCACAAATGGGTCTTAAGCTATATGAAAGCGACGATGTTTTCAGACATCAAATTGACAATATTGATCTTGAGCTTAAAAAATATGTGGATTGGTCTTTACGAGATGTGTTGGCAAAAACTTCAGATCAAATCCATGAAACTCAGTATGCACAACCTGCTATTTTTGCGATTCAAGTTGCGCTTTATGAATCCCTTATAGCTCAAGGTGTGCGAGTCAATGCCATCGTTGGGCACAGTGCGGGAGAAGTTGCAGCGAGTTATTGTGCGGGTGTTTATAACTTTGCTGACGCCGTAAAAATTATTTACCACCGTAGCCAATTACAGCAAACCACCAGCGGTGAAGGAAAGATGCTCGCAGTCGGCATTGATGAAACCAAAGCAAAAACACTGTGTGAGCAATATGAAGGTCTAGTATCTATCGCGGCAATCAATAGCGAAACAGCTGTCACACTTTCAGGTGATGAACAAAGTCTAGAGCACATTGCACAACAACTGGATGACACTGGACATTTTGCTAAGTTTTTGAATGTTGACGTGCCCTATCACAGCCCCGCGATGGAAAAGCTAAAAGAGCCGCTCATACAAGCGCTTTGGGATATCGAGCCACAAGCACCGACGATCCCCTTTTACTCCACCGTTACAGGACAAACTGCACAATGGCAAAATTGGCGCGGTGAATATTGGGCCGACAATGTTCGTGAGCCTGTTTATTTCTATCAAGCCATTGAACAAATATTAACAGATGGCATTGAATGCTTTGTTGAGGTTGCACCTCATTCTGTGCTGTCACATTCAATCAAACAGATCTCAACAAGCCCTTCAACGTTTACTACGCACACCCTATCAAGAGCACAAGATGATCAGATCCAATTGGCTGCTTGTGTTGCATCACTGACTACTGCGGGATTGCTAGATGTAAGATCTGCGCTGGGTTTCAGTGATTGTTCGCCCAATCATGCCATTGCGCTACCAAATTACGCGTGGCAACATGATACATACTGGCTTGAGAATCCAGATGTACAGCTAACTCGAATCGAAAACAAGCAGAAAAAAGACGCCTATTTCGATGCAGTTGTGCCGATGCTAGGCCAACAATTAATCAGTCAACAGCCTGTTTGGCAAAGCAAGTTTGACTTGGCCGAAAACGCTTTCCTATTAGGGCACCAAGTTGGTGAGGATATCATTTACCCGGGTGCCTGCTACATTGAATCGGCCTTACAGATTGCTCAATTACAATGGCCTGAACACGCAATCGAACTAAGGGATATTGAGTTCTTACGGCCGCTGTATCTCGAGGCAACTGCCAATATTTTAGAAACGCGCTTTGACCAGCACACTCAACAATTGACCATCCATGCACTCCAAAGTGACAATTGGCATTTACAAGCCAAGTGCCAAATGGCTGAAAAACCGAGTATTGCCCTGGCAGGTAAACCTTTGCAGCAGGCTAAATTAGAGTTTTCTGAGCAACGAGATCAAACAAAGTTCTACCAACAATGCCATCACTTGGCGATGAACTATCAAGGACAATTCCAAAGTGTAATGCAATGCTGGAAAGATGAACGCACTGTTTTGGTTGAATTAAAAGGTCAAGAAAATACCGATTACATATTAGATCCAACGCTCTTAGATGGCGCTTTTCAAAGCTTTTTCCAACTTGTCGAGCACTCTTATTTACCCGTTAAAATAGCCTCCGTATGCCTACATAAAACGCCTGCAATGCATTGTTTTGCCAAATTAACGGTTGAATACATTAATCCGTTGTCGAGCAAAGGTGATATTGACATATTTAATCTTGATGGCGATCTGTGTGTACAGATCCAAGGTATTGAGCTGCGCAGTAACTCTGCTAAACGTTATGATTCAAACAAAGAGTTAAAATATCACTATACATGGGCCAATCTTGACGTGGTTAATGCCCAACATGATGCGCAAAGCAACTCAACCACCCTTTTACTTAGTGCTGGGCATGCACTGCAAAAACTAGATAATTTGCCCGGAATTATCACCTCTTTGCCGTTTGCTTCTTCAGAGCTATCTAATGCACTTGTTGCGCACACAGCAAACACACAAAGAGTCATCTTAGATTTGCGAGCATTGAGTGATGCCTCACTCGACATTGCGTCAATGTCTATTGAGCAACAGGCCTTCATTCAACCGCTGCAGATTCTGCAAGCGTTGCAAGCTCAACAGTGGCAAAACCCTCTTGAGGTTGTGATTGTCACACAAGGTGCCTATGCGCCAGCACAAAGCACAATTAATCCCATGCAAACCGCGCTTTGGGGCTTAGGCCGAGTTTTTGCGTCCGAAAACCAGCAGTTTAATACTGTTTTACTCGATTTGGACAATGCGCAAAGCTCACTTGATGTGTTTAATACTTTGCTACAACAACCGCAAATACTCGATGCTGAAATCGCGATCCATCACGGCCAAGCATACTCTCACCAGTTAAGAGCACTCGATACTTTTGATTGCCTAGATAACGCTCTTTACCCAGTGATACCTGCGCATCCCAATCATTATCAGTGGCAATTCATAGATGAACAATGGCTGGCGATTAAACAACCTGTGTCATCGCACCATGACCTTGCACAAGTTCATTATATTGCCACGTCATCACAAGTGCTTTCAGGTCAGCTGACACCAGCACTGTACTTATTAACAGATAACCAGAATAAGCCGCTGCTTGGCGTGGCATATGAAGGCATAACCAGCCACCTAAATATCGATATTCCGTTAATAGCAATCGCCAACGCCCAAGTTGACTGGCTATCAACCAATATCTCCTGTGTACACAACACCCTCGCATTACAGCTCGCCATCGAAGCCATGGCATCTCAATCGGCGGTTACATTTTACGCGCCAAATACCAAAGCAGACTTTGCAGCTATCGAGCTTCTTAAATCTGCTGGATTAGTTGTTCGTACTATTAACGAAGCGCAACTCACACAATTTGATGGCCTTGTTGAAACCCTTGTATGGTGCAGTAACACAGCCCCTGCGCCATCGTTAGCAAAAAAACTGCAATACGGCGCTTGCGTGCTTAGCTTAAAGCCATCTTTAAGTACCGCACATTTGCCCGAACACTGTTCAGTGATAAAGCCAACCATCACAATGGCGACCCAATTAAGTACCAATGAGCTGGCCGATAAATTAACTCATATTGTCGATACACTCATGCAGCATAACAGAGGCAATGCGCATCTCGAGCAGATGATATCGATGCCAAACACGCCAGCGTATGACTTGCAGGGCGTTGTAACAATCGCAATGACTTCAACACCGAATCATTTGTACCAACGTCATAACAACACCCCACACTTTGAGAATGCCAGTTTCTTAGTGACAGGCGGGCAAGGCGGTATCGGACTCGAGGTCGTACAATGGCTGGCCAAGCAGGGAGCGAGTCAGGTCTTTGTGACAGGCCGAAGTGCACTCAGTGAACAGCTTGGTAAAGTGATAGCGGATGCACAACAATATCAGTGCGCAGTAGAGTACCTTCAGGCAGATGTGAGTCAACGTGATGACGTATCCCGACTTATCGCTCATATCCAGAAAACACCATACCCATTGAAAGGCATTTTCCACGCTGCAGGTGTACTCAAAGATGCAACTTTCAGCCAGCAAAGCGCTGAGCATATGACGACGGTGTTGGCACCAAAAGTGAACGGAGCCTGGTATCTCCACCAAGCAACACTAGAGTGCGAGCTTGACTACTTTGTGTGTTTTTCGTCTATTGCTGCGATGGTTGGCTGGGCAGGACAGGCAAACTATGCAACCGCTAACGCATTTATGGATGGTTTGTGCGCCGCTAGAAAACAACGAGGGCTCAATGCAACAAGTCTTAACTGGGGTCCTTGGTTAGAGGCTGGTATGGCTGCACAACTTGAAGAGCAAGAGCGCTTGCAAATGGAGCGTGCAGGTATGTACGCATTGTCCTCAAGAGAAGGTATCACAGAGCTTGAACATGCGCTTTCAAGTGCGACTGCTCAGATAGGCATATTTAAAGTGGATTGGGAAAATGCCAAGTTAGTTGGTGCTCAACCGAATGCAGGCAGTGTATACACCCTCCTATTGCCTGAACAATCCGCCAACACCGAAAACCCACTCAAGTCACAACTTGCAACGGCTTCATCTTCACAAAGAAACAGTTTATTAGTCAATGCAGTTAAAGCTGAGTTAGCAGGTGTACTTGGTTTAAACGACCCTGAGCATATCGACGCAAATACCAGTGTCTTTGACTACGGCCTGAATTCACTAATGGCTATTGATCTCAAGCAACGTTTGCAGGCTCTTTGCGACAACCCTCTGCCCGCATCACTGGTAATGAAGCATGACTCGGTCACTAAGTTAGCCGATTACATTGGTGCACTTTACGCCGATATTGGGCAATCAATTGACCAAGTGTCTAATGAACAAGTTATCACGGTGGCACTATGAGCATTGAGCATTTAATTTCCCAGTGTCAGCGACAAGGTATTTCTTTCTCGCTCAACGACAATGACCAACTTAACTTGCATGCCAAAGTTCAGCCCTGTGCTGAACTTGTGGCTGAACTAAAACAGCGCAAAGCTGAGCTAATCACCTATCTGCAGCAGCATAAACTTCGTCAACTTGAAAACTCATTGTCTCAGTCCATTGACACATCACCGTTATCATTCTCCAAAGGTGAGGTGTCATTTCAACAGCAACGCATGTGGTTAATAGACACCTTAAGAGACGGTGCTATTGAATATCATCTTGCTCGAAGCTTTACGATGAAAGGCTCGCTAGACCTAGCTGCGTTCCAAACTGCGTTGACTCACGTTATTGAACAAAACGAGATATTAAAAACAGTTTACAATAAACAAGGTAGTACCTTGTTCCAAAAAATATTACCTCACTTCGAGTTGCCATTGAGCCTAGTAGACCACACTACGCAACTCGCCTTAACCAATAAAGATACAACGCAGAAAATAAAGCAGTTTATAGAGAAGCCTTTTAACTTAAGTTGCGAATTACCAGTTCGACTATGTCTTCAAACATACTCGCCAACGCATCATGAACTTACCATCACGATACACCACATTGCTGCGGACGGCTGGTCTATCGCTTTATTTTGCCAGCAAGTGGCGCTGCACTATGCAGCCCAAGTAAAGCAAATAGCGGTACCGCCGAAGCATAACACACTGAGATATATTGATTTTGCACGTTGGCAAAGAGATATACTCAATGAACAAAACCTGTCGTTACTTTGTCAGTGGTGGCAAAAAACACTCGCAGATTGCCAGCCTAACGTGACCTTTGCGCTCGACTATCCAAGAGCACAACAAACGGCTGTATCCGCGGGACTATACATCAGTCATATAGACAGCCCCCTTAATGACAAAATTAATCGCTTTGCAAAACGACTTGGCACCACCCCATTCACCATTATCTATGGTGCATTTAGCATTTTATTGGCATTTCATAGTAATGAAACAGATACGCTGATAGGCACCCCCGTCGCCAATAGGGAGCATGAACAAACAAGCGAGCTCATTGGCTTTGTCGCTAACACGGTATTGTTAAGACACAAAGTGGACTATGCGCAAAGTTTTAACGATTGCATAGCTAAGCTCAAACACATAATGGGCGATGCCTTTGCCCATTCACAATTACCATTTGAAGTTTTACTAGACAGTCTTGACGTACCCAGACACCCTAATCAACCGCCTTTGATCAACGTATTTTTAGCCATGCATAATATGAAAGCGATTGTGCCAGAGCTACAAGGGCTTGATATTACACCATCTTCTCACCAGCATCGGCTGGCAAAATTCGATTTAACACTCGATATCTACGCACAAAGTGATGGCTTAACTCTTGAGTGGGAATATGCCGCAGAACTCTTCGAGCCGGAAAGTATTGAAAGGCTTGCTGAGTCATTTGAACACTTGCTAGAGCAACTCATTGCACATTCAAAAAGCTCGATGCAATCACTTCACTTCCTACCTGACAATCAGTTAGAGCAGTTAATGAGTTATGGACACGGCTGCGTCAGAGACTATTCGTATTTGAACACTCTACCAGCGGCACTGGGCGCCGTTTTTTGTAACGCCCATGATGGCATAGCAACTGAGGATGCACACAGTGCACTTGATTATCATCAGCTGGCCCAATTAGTTGAGCAATATAGCCAAGCTATTTTGGCACAAAAGTTAGCTAACAATAGCATTATCGGAGTATGTTGCGCACGCAGCAACCACATGCTGGCCATGATGATCGCAATATGGAACAGTGGCCATGCCTACTTGCCACTCGACCCTAATTATCCTCAAGCAAGATTAGTTTATATGCTTGAGGATACGAATGCACCGCTGTTGCTCTGCGATAAAGAAAACTACCATTTTGCTTGCCAACTGCACAAGAATGTCCTTTCGTGTGACACTTTACGTGCCATTGACTCCTATACTTTTGCTAAAGTTAAACCTCAGCATCCTGCCTATATCATCTACACCTCTGGCTCAACAGGTAAACCCAAAGGCGTATTAATTAGCCATGCGTCATTGCTCAACTTTGTCGCATCAATGACGGACACTCTCAATTTGAATGCTCAAACACGGGCATTGGCACTCACGTCAATTTCTTTTGATATTCATATCTTAGAGCTTTTTGCACCTCTGCTGAGTCAAGGTTACGTGTACATCGCTACGTCAGAGCAGAGTAAAGATCCCCAACAATTACAACAGGTGATTACAGAGCAGCAGCTAAATCTAGTCCAAGCAACGCCTACAACTTGGAATATGCTGCACCGATATCAGGTGAGGCTCAATCCAAATACTCAAGCACTCAGTGGTGGCGAACCTTTAAACACCGAATTACTCGATTACTTTTTTTCGCAGCCAACGATGCTTTGGAACATGTATGGACCAACGGAAACCACCGTCTGGTCGTCAGTAGCAAGGTTAAGCCACACTGACAATATCCACCTTGGTAAGCCCATCGACAATACTCAGTTTTATATTGTTAACAGTCAGAACCAACTTTTACCCAAAGGCACAGCTGGGGAATTATTAATAGCAGGCGAAGGGCTCGCTTTGGATTATCACAATCGTGATGATGAAACACAGCTCAAGTTTATTCAGTTGTCACTGCCTACGAATGAAGTCGTTCGTGCTTATAAAACTGGCGATTTAGTCAAACTAAATCATCAAGGGCAGTTAATTTGCTTAGGGCGAATTGATCAACAAATCAAACTCCATGGTTTTAGGATAGAAATATCCGAAATTGAATCGGTGCTTATGCAACATGAAGCCGTACAAGCCGTCGCAGTGGTTCTAAATAAAGTCGGTCAGCTTGTCGCCTTTGTGGTTTCCGATACGTATTCTGATCAACTTGTTACTCAATTAAACACTCTGCTTAATAAGCACCTACCCGCTTATATGCGACCTCAGCATATTCTCGAAGTAGACTCTTTGCCAAAAACACCTAATGACAAAATAGATCGTAATAAACTAGCAGCACACGCCTTATCAACCCAATCGCAGCCAAAATCAGCTCAACAATTACACGCCTATTCACAAGAAATTGTGGCACTTTGGCAAAAACATTTGCAAAAGTCAGACATCGACCCGCACACCTCATTTTTTGATCAAGGTGGCAATTCTATCCAATTTATTGATCTCCTCTCGTCAGTAACGCATGTGACAGGCAAGTCTCTGGTGATCAAAACATTGCTCGCCGATCCAACACTGGCGCATATGCATGCGCTGCTCAATCAAAGTAAGCCAACTATGCGCTGTGAAATAGATTTAACCCAACCTATTTCGCACCATGCAAGCTGGCAGCATGACGCCATTTATCTGCCCAGCCTACCCAACCGGAAACTGTTTTTATCATTTGGTGGCAAACATAATCTTTGGCTTGTTAATCATACTATTGTTCTTAATGACAGTGACGAACAACTGGGCTTTGAACTTATTCGTCATGCGGTATTCATACTGCTTGCCCACCACCCTGCTCTTAGAACTGGTTTTGAGCCAGACAGTTACAAAGAATACATCGATGATTTAGAGTCTTTGACCCGTCGACAAATATGCTTTGATTTATCCGAACTATCTGAGCATAGCGACATCTGTGGTTTTATTGAGCAAGAAGTACTTTCCATGCGACTCAATTCGGGTTTAGTTAGACTGTTTTATATCAAGCGCGAACAGCGCGTTTTTCTGACTTTGTCATTGCACCACGCCGTATTTGATGGTTTCAGTATGAGCGTAATTACTCGAAACTTTACTCGAATAGTTAAAGCGCTCGTCACTAAGTCCCACTCGGTTTCACTCAGTGTGGACAATTACGTCACTTTTGTTAGAGAGTTTGCGCGTTACTTTCAACGACCATTACATGCAAACAATCAGAGCAACTGGCAAGCGGATCTAGACTTTTGGAATCACAGTGCCCAGCTTCAAGCACCAAGGATGTTTAACGAACAACGGGCACTTGCGGCAAATATCCCCTGTAATTTGCAAAGCCAACGGAGTGCGATTCCTGCGCACATTACACAGCGAATCGCATCACTATGTGCAGATAACCCCAATATCCAACAATCAGATATACATACCGCGGCGATTGCTCGGGCGCTGCAACAGACATTTTCATTAGAGAACATCAGTTTAGAGTTATCACAATTTAATCGTTTCAATAAAGAGATTGAAGTTGATACCAACATGTCTGTTGGATATTTAGTTTCTCGAGTTGTCATTTCAATTGATACTGAGACTCTCAAATCGCAACATCAAACCGCGTCCTTCATCGCTCAATTTCTCAAAGAAGCGCCTCACAATGCGATTGGTTATCATGCGCTAGAAGCCCTCAATCAAGACCCTCAGCTGCAAGCTTTGCTGCAACCAATACACACACCTGATTTTAGTTACAACTATCAAGGGGAACTGAACGCCAATGCCCAATCAGAGCTTATTGCCACGTCATTAAACGAACAAGAAATGGCACTAAAGCAAGCAATTCCAGATGTGCAAAATGATCATGACTTAAGCAGTCCCCATTCCATGTATCTATCAACCTATTTTGAGAATGCTCAGCAACACCTCTACGTTGGCTGCAGTAAACAACTAATTGAAAAACAAAAAGTTACTGAACTAATAGAGAACTACATAAAAAATTTAGAAGGAATAACACGATGAAATACCTGTACTTAATATTCTTACTGGTCAGCTCGTCTGTATTTGCCAGTGTTTCACACTCAAGCTTTGATTTCCCTAGCTACTATTCGTCAGATGTATTTCATCAAAAGCTAGGCGTTAGTAAGGCGATGTACGACGATATGTTGCCCTTATATACTCAACTTCAGCAAAATAAAGCAGGCAGAACATTTGATGATGTATTAAGTATCAGCTACATGGAATCGCCCGTTTATCAACCTATTGTTATGCTTGCAGCAATTCGTCACTTGAGTGTTTCGTTATTAGTCAAAGATGAGGTGACACCTGGCACTTTAGAACACAGTATTCTCGCCCTTTATTTTCTGGAGCGCTTATCTTTAGTTGCAGCAGATCCTACCTGGGCACAAGATTCACGACAAAAATTAGGACGAATTCTTAATCAAGCACTTAGCTACTCATCTTTACATGTCGATGAATCTTTAAATAGCCACATTCAATTTCATTATGCATTTAACAAAGCACCAGAGCTTGCGATACCAGCTGGTATTGCTTTGCTAGAAAGCCTCATTCAAGACCCGGGTAACGTAATGACCTATGCTTTGGTGACTGCATCTAGATTATGGCTCGGCGGCGAGGTGGATTATGACGACCCGAGCACGTTAAACTATTTTATTCTCACAAGTTTTTACAGTAATAGAGCACTGGCACTCTCTCATGAGCTAGAAATGCAATTTGTCGCCAATCCAACTAATAAAAAAACCATGCGACTCGCCTCACTACTCGGTGGCTGGAACACCTTGCCTAGACGTTGGCTCGCAAAGCTTCACCAAGATAAACAAAGCCAATGGCTCATTGAGCAAGAACAAACCGAATGGTTTAACGTCAATCCAGGATTTCATTCCATTACTTTCTCATCAAGCTATTTTAGCGATTCGGAATACTTCGCAACAGGCTTCAATAACATGATGCAAGGACTTGCAGCGTGTAATCAAGATCTCTCTTTCAGAAGTTGCTCTGATAATCCAAGGTTTTCATTCAACCGTTTAGTATTCATCACTAGCCTTATTGATTACGCAATCAAAGCGGGCGATTTCACCACAGCAACCAACATCTTGAGTGTTAAATACTGGCCTGAATTTCATTTTTCACAGTGGCAGATTGGCCACAAGGCATTTGAACTGCGCGAACAGAATATGGTGGAGTTAAATGCGCGTTGGAACAACGATGATCCAACTGATGATGAACCATTCATCACTACCACTAAAAGGCAATGGGGAGACTACACAATGACCTGCCAAACATGCCATCAACAACAAGGCCGAGAATGGACCCAAGAGCAAGAAGATGAGGCGAGTAAACCACT
Source organism: Pseudoalteromonas sp. ABE4_541 (assembly GCF_056312285.1). Classification (NCBI taxonomy): domain Bacteria; kingdom Pseudomonadati; phylum Pseudomonadota; class Gammaproteobacteria; order Alteromonadales; family Pseudoalteromonadaceae; genus Pseudoalteromonas; species Pseudoalteromonas sp. ABE4_541. The sequence continues at coordinate 364,076 of NZ_JBSVEM010000001.1, read as the reverse complement.
ACCAAGCGTCAGTGTCATCGGTCAGTGGCCCAAAGTGACAACAAGCTGGACATCAAGTGCTCAAGCACTGATTAACTGCGCCCAAACTGCTCACTGGAACAGTCACGCTGTTTACCAAGTCAATCAGCAAGTGCAGTACCAGCATGCACTCTACAAAGCCAAGTGGTGGACAAAATCCGAGCGACCAAACGCGTCTAATGAGTTTGATGTTTGGCAGTTTATTGGCTTTTGCCATGCAGGAAGCGTGCAATAACTCATGAAAGAACTATTCATAAACTATGAGTTTAAACTTCATTGGGTTGGCATGTTGCTAACCCAAATTGGCGCTTACTTTACCTTAATTGCCTTACCCTGGTTAACGCTTGAAGTATCACAAGATAATCCAATTTTACTGGCACTTGTCATGGCATGCTTTGGCGTGCCACACAGTATATTTATTCTTATAGGTGGCGTGTTTAGTGACAAATTAACACCTCTGATGGTGATCCGAATTGGTCGACTAGGCTTTGCAACATGTACCTTGGCTTTCGCAACCTCGTTATTGCTATGGATGCCCAATACCCTGTTGCTCATCCTATTTGCTATTTCGGCAGGCAGCTTTTCAGCACTGTGTTTTCCCGCAAATCAGTCCATTATTCCCCATATTGTGCCTAACTCCAGCATTTTGGCCGCTAACGTGCTGACTATGGGCGGCAATTTTGTTATTCAATCCATTGCCCCTGTGCTAGTTGGACTCTGTTTACTGTGGGCAAAATCTCTTATAACAAACGTCATGCCAGAGCAAATCACACACCACCACTTAACATTCGCCTTTTTTGTCGATGCACTTTTGGTGCTACTCGCGACAGCGTGCGCTATGTTAATGCGCCCACAAACAGTAATAGAACATACACGTGAAAAACTACTTCGCAAACTTCATCAATCCATTATCGATAGCTTTAAGTACACCTTTGAGCACCCCAATCTGCGGGTCATTGTCAGCTATCTCATGCTGGTTTCAATTTTAATTTATGGCCCTCTCGTTATTTTTATTCCCTATATTGCCAAAGTACATCTAGCGACTAATGAAGCCGGACTAAGCTACTTGTTTGCAAGTCAAGGAGTAGGAACTTTTATAGGTGCAATATTAGTGACAGTGCTCAAGCCAAAAATGCGCTATTTAGGCATTTATATATTGGCGCTCGATTTTATTGCTGCTGTTGCCTTTATCTACTTAGGGTTTCAAACAAATCAAGTCTTTATATGTCTGCTATTAATCATACTGGGCTGCACTACCGGCTTTGCGATTGTGGCTGGTACAACTTGGTATCAGCTACATGTGCCTCTGAATAAGCTCTCCAGTGCGATTAGTATCGTCTTGTTTTCAGTCCATGGCTTAGTGCCTATTTCGTCCATTGTGATGGGTACTTTATTAGATCTAACAAGCATAAAAATAGCCACCTCTATTTTAGGTGGGCTTGCAGTAGCGGCTTGCTTAACTGGTTTGTGTACTAAAAACATACGAAATATGGGCAATGCGCCTGATGCGAACAACAATGAAACTCAGCAACTCATAAGGGCGTCCAATGGCAAAGTTTGTTAATCATTTCTTTCCCTCTTATTCAGCGCAAGCTATTGAAGCACTCATTGATTCAGGTGTGGCATTTTCCTGTACACCACAACTGCTCGGCACACCACGCTTCGCCTATGTTGAAATATACGAAAACACTATGGACACACCACCCAGTGTTAATTTAGCTGCCTTCCAAGGTGCAATATCAATCGGTAAGAATGCGTTTTTGGACTCTAGCAGCGCTGCTGCTTTTCCGAGCGATTTGGTGAAGTTCACAGTGGTAAAACGCCCAAACCAACACTGCGGTAAAATCATTATAGGCGATAACGCTTGTTTACAAGGCACCGCCATTGTCAGTTATGACATGGTCACCATAGGCGACAACGCACTTTTTGGCCCTAATGTCGTGATTATGGACTGTGACGGGCATACTTTAACAAATAGAGACAGTCATGATGAAGTTAGTCGCTTAATAACCAAACCCGTTACCATTGGCAACAATGTTTGGATTGGTTACGGCGCGATTATCAACAAAGGTGTCTCAATTGGTGACAATGCGGTCATTGGTGCTGGCAGTGTGGTGCATAAAGATATTCCTAGCAATACGGTATATGCGGGTAATCCAGCTAAATTTATAAAGTATGTAAATTCAACCGAGGTTGACTAGCAAAAAGATATGTTTAAATAAAAACGTAGAATTTCTTCAAAGAAATTTAACCAAAATATGAATAGGGCTAATGAATATATTAGCCCTATTCCTTCTGTACGAAATATTATAGGTGCCCTTACACTGTAAATTTGCTAACATTATTAAAGAAAAATGTGTAAGACAAAACGCCTATAACAATTCAAAAAATCACTCGCTAACAAATCTATCACATGGCAATCACATGAAAGAATTAACAACGCACGAAAATTTAAAAATAAATAAACTACAAATTCCTGAGACTGATAAGCATGTGTATATCATAGACAACTTTTTGGATGGCTTGGGAAGTATTTTAAATTTTGCTTATAATATTGCATATTTCAACCCGATGTTTGCAGATCGTTCATTTTACCCTGGTATTCGAGACAATATGCCTATGCCGTATCTCAGGGTTCTAGAGAAGTTTTTCTCAGAGAATATCTTAGCGGATCTGCCAGGGGAATATGATAAGGTGACTTTTCACAGAAGCTTATTGTCTCTGGTAACCTGCCCGCCAGATAAGCTTATAAATGAACAAAAAGTGCCACACATTGACACGTTTGATAGTAAGCACTTTGCTTTTGTTCACTATTTATCTGAACAAGATTTGGGGGGAACAAGTATATATAAGTATAAACCAGCTGAACTCATTGAATTTAAAGAAGAGCATGCGCCACACTTAAAATACATGATGGAAGATATAAATAGGTTTAAAGACGAACACTCAGGTTATATAAATAAAAGCACCAGCATTTTTGAACAAGTGTTAAAAATCAACCCAAAACAAAATAGACTCGTAATTTACCCTGGAAATATATTACACAGTGCGAATATAGTGTTAGAAAATGACTATAGTCGAGACCCTAAAAAGGGAAGATTATCGATATCTTCATTTGCGACAATCTCAAAGTAGCTTGCTACCAATATAATTTATCAAAATGACTAGCGAGTAGTTTCTCCGCTAGTCCAAATTGCTAGATAGATTGGAGACCATATTTTTTTATCTTATCTAACAGTGCCCTATGTTTTGGTAGTTTATCTCTCAAATAGCTATCGTAACCCTCTCTTCGTTCAAAGTGCATTTTTATATCAGAGTCAGATAAAGCAATTTTTTCATGCGCGCTCGTTTTATAATCCATTCCATATAAGACAAATAAAAAGTTTTCCAGAAAAAACACTTCAAATTGACTAAAAAAATCGTCTTTAACCGGAATAAAGTCTTCCCAGAGGGTAAGGCGAGCTTTGAGACTCTCAGGGATCGAAGCATTTTCTCTATTGTCGATCCAAAACGCAGAGTCTGTACGATCTGAAATACAATAATGCAACTTAATAAAATCGACTACTCGTTCCCAAGCGTATTGCATAGATTGGTTAAATCGCTGCTCCAGATAATCGATTTGTGACAAAGTCTTGGGGAAACGCTGAGTGAGAAACTTCGCACAAAAATCCGTTAACAAAATTGAAGTGGCTTCCAAAGGCTCCAAAAAACCTTGTGCTAAGCCCAGTGCAACACAATTCTTATGCCAAAACTTTTCTCGAAACCCCACTTTCATTGGAATTTGTCGATATGCTACTTGCCCCCTTTTGTGCCCCAAATACTTATCAAACTTAGTCGCGGCTTCATCGTCAGACATATGCTTACTTGAATAAACAAAGCCAACTCCCCGCCGACTAGACAATGCAATGTCCCAAATCCAGCCCGCTTGATGCGCAGTAGCGATTGTATAAGGAGGGATTTCATCATCTGGTTCAGTGGGAACCTGAACAACTAAAGCTCTATCAACAAGCAATGTATCTGAAACACTCTTAAAAGGGACCTTCAGTGTTTTGTCGATCAATAAAGAGTTAAAGCCTGAACAATCAATGTAAAAGTCGAAGTGAAGTTCACCAAACTTATCTGTGATTAAGGAGGTGATCGCCCCTTCTTCATTACAATTAACTGTCAATACGTTCGCGTCGATATGCTCCACAGCATATTTTTGTTTTGCATTTCTCGCCAAAAGCTGTGCAAATTTAGCGGCATTTAAATGATAAGCATAGGCCAAATCCGACTGATACTCTGGTGTTGTAATATCTTTTGGCGCAAGAGCTAATTCGCAAACTTGATGCTGCGCAGATAAATAATCGGCATAGTGTTTAACCTGATCACCTCTATTTAGCCATAACTTGGTGAGCTCTTTGGCTTGCGTTGCATGAGGCACATCAAATAAGTGATGGAAATAGTTAGCCTCGCCATGAGTCTTCTTATCCATCCAATTCACAAATTTAATTGATTGTTTAAAAGTCGCGTCGCATTCACGTATAAACTCAGATTCACTGATACCAAAACTCATTAACGTATGCCTAATATCAGGTACTGTTCCCTCTCCAACACCTATTGGCGGCACATCCGACGACTCGATGAGTGTGACTGACACATCACCTTGTGCTGCCATGGCTTTACCTAAATGATTTGCTGCCAACCATCCAGCTGTACCACCTCCGACTATCACAACTTTCTTAATATCCATAAAAACACCTAATGGCTATCTTAAATGCACAATTTAACGATTTTTATATTAATAAAAAAGCCCAGCAATAGCTGGGCTTTTTTTATTTTTTTCTATTAGAAACGAACCGCTACACCCACTTTGTAACGTGCTTCACCTTCAAAACTCCATACAGGGAAGTCATTTAGTAAGTCAGGATTTGGTAACGTTGTAGAGCTGTGGTTGTTACCAAGCTGGATACTGTCTTCTTCAGTTAAGTTAATACCTTCGAAAGTAACATCCAAGTAATCAGTCACGGAGTAAGTCGCGCTGAAGTCAAGTTGACCATATGACTTATGCTCACGGTTACCGTACCAGCCTGGTGCTTCACGAATAATAAACTCTGAACGCCAGTTATAAGCTAGACGAGCTGAGAAGTTATCTTGCTCATAGAAACCAACTAAGTTGTAGGTATTCTTTGATGAATCTGAGAAAACGCCCACTCTATCAGGGTAGTTTTCAGCCGGCGCTTCGGTATCTGCATAAGTGTAGTTGAATGAGTAACCGAATCCGTTATCAAATGCGTCTTGGATCTGGAATTCAATACCTTCGATTGAACCACCACTACCGTTAGTAGACTTACTCACTGTCCAACAGTCATAAACGCCAGCACCACAAGGCGGATCACCCGCATCAGGGTTGTCTTTATAAACTGGAATTTCGATACCAATTTGCTGATTCGTTTGCTGTTGAGTAGAAATAAATGAGCTTACTTCTTTGGTGTAGTAAGTTAAGCTAACTAGACCATCCGCACTGAAATACCATTCAACACCGATATCTGCTTGGAATGCCTTGAACGGGCTTAGGCCAACATTACCAGATTGAAGTACTTCGTTTAATGGACGGTTATCGGTGTAACCAGCCAAGCTGCGAGTTGCGAACAAATCAGCATAGTTTGGACGAGAAATTACTTGTGCAGCAGATGTACGTAAAATCACATCTTCAGTCACATCAATCGCCATGTTAAAGCTAGGTAAAAACTCGCTATAATCTGCTTTGTCAGTTGTTAATGTAGTTGCGTATTGACCTGTTGCACTTAAGTCGTAGTAATCTGACTCAATATCTGTCGCGATGTAGCGTAGACCAACGTTACCGCGGATGCTATCACCACTAAATTCGGCCATAGCATAAAGCGCTGTGTTCTCTTCTTCAACGGTACCATATGCCTGTGGACGCTGTGTATAGCCTTCTGTCATCGCTAAAGAATCAGCGATCATCAGATCCATATTTGGCTCTGGAAGAACAAAACCACCGCCAGCTGAAACTGTACCTGGGTAGTATTCAGATGCGCTTCTCATTGGACGAAGATCGGCATTGACGTTTGCACCATTACCATCTTGCGTTACTTTGTGATCAGCATAACGGAAACCCGTTTTAATCGCTGTGATAACACCTAAATCTAATGGGATTTCAAAATCTAGGTTGAAGTAAGTTTCTTCATCCATATCAGGATTGAACTCTGGCGCCCAAGTTTGTGGACCAATCGTGCCAGGTAAAATGCTCGCATTGTAGCTCTTGTTAGCAATATTGTAGTTAACAACATCACCAGTCATATCAATCGTGCCAGTGAAATCAGCAGTGTTGTTTGAATACTCACCGAAGTTTGCCGTTGTTACAGCACTTTCAGCGTCGGTTTTACCAATGCGACCCGAGAAAGTGAAGCTTTCTGCATTATATTTCCAATCAAAATCGACTGTGTCTGATTCCATACTTGCTTTACGTACCCAAGTTTGGAAGAACGCAGGGCCAACACCATTGCCAGCATTGGTAACGTTCGCATACACACAGTTACCTGACGCATTTCTCTTATCACAAGAGCCTTCACCAGGGAAAATGATAATTTGCGTGTTAGCATTATTTGCGCCTAGCTCAAGGCTAGTTACATTCAAGCCAAAGATTAATGAATCATTAGGTTGATATTGGAAAGCAGCATAAAGCGCTGTTCTATCACGCTCCTGCTGGAACGTAGTTGGTGCCATAGCGCCACTCCAACCACCTGAAGATTCAATACCATTTCGTTGATAATCAATTTCAGATTTAGCACCAGAAATCAAAACACCAAACGTTTCTTCTTCATTTTTCCAGCTATATAAGCCAGAAACTTCAGGATCTGTTTTTTCTGATACTGTGCCGTAGTCGCCTTTAATGCTACCAAATGCAGTGTTCGCATCTAAATCAAGAGGCTTACGAGTTTTAACAATAACTGTACCACCGATACCACCTTCAACAATGTTCGCTTGAGAAGATTTGTATACTTCTAAGCCGCCAACAAGTTCTGAAGGTAATAATGAGTAGTTGAAGCTTCTATCAACTGCTTGCTGATCGAACCAACTTGTAGATGCAATTGAATGACCGTCTAGCAAGGTGCGTGTTAATTGTGCTGATGCACCTCGAATTGAAACCTGCTGACCTTGACCAAATTGACGAGATACGCTCACACCTGAGATACGTGCCAAAGATTCGCCCACATCTCCATCTGGAAACTTACCAACATCTTCAGCAGTTACTACGTCAACAACGGAGTTTGCGAAACGTTTTCCGTTGATGTTTTCTTTATTTGAAGCACGAATACCGCGAACTTCAATTACTTCAACATTTTCATTGGCTTGATTATTATCAGCAGCAACTGCAACGCCAGACACACCTGCACTTAGTACAAGACCGACATTAACTGCTAGTAAGCTTTTCTTAAAATTATTAGCTAACACAGGATTCCCCTTGAATCATTTTGTTGGAATTTTGTATCACTTCTGCCCAGTGATGATGACAACGCTGTCATCTAATAACAAACCATACACCGTAAATTACAAATTCGCTACATGTTTTTTGCTGAATTAATCAAAAAATATTCAACAATAAATATAAGCTATTGAATTTACGTAAGTCTTAATCTCTAACTTTATGATTTGTTACAAAATCTGGTGAGAATATAACATAAAAAGCCCAATTTAGAAGCCAAAAAGGGAACTCTAATATGAAAATCAATTATGAAGAACGCTCTGTTATAACTTTTTGAAATATTTATATTGGTTTCGAAAAACTTTGGCAGAAGTATTCAAGGGTATATATTTCAAAAATGACAACGCTGTCATTATAGATTTTCAAGCTACGGATGTCCAGCATGCGAGCTATTAATTCGCCCAGTTTAAGTGTTAAAGGTGACGTTTTTATTGAGCTTCAGAGCGTTGAGGAAATTAATTTGGAAAATAGAAGTTATTTATCAGTAGAAAGTCAAAATACCAAGTAAGTCATCAAGAAATGACTCACTCGGTACTTAATACATGAATCTGTTATGGGCACCAATAAACAGTAAGATCAATATCGGGGTGATTCAAAACGGCTCTGAGCGGAATTTCGAATTCAGATCCTGCCTGCTTGGCTATCTCATAAACTGCGCGCTTTTCTTCACCACCGATAAGCAAAATGACCTGACGAGAATTCGCAATGCCATTTAATGTGAGCGTCATACGCTCAGTAATACTGCCTGTCACTTCACTTTGTTTAGCATTGATCGCACAAACTGAATTAGATGATGTTAAGCCAAACTCCAACCCTTCAGCATGGGGGAATAGTGACGCGGTATGACCATCAGGACCCATACCAAGTATTGTAATATCCGACTTTCCTAATGCTTGATATTGCGATTCACAATCACCCTGCCCTTCCACTGCACTGGATGCAGAATTTTTCATGGTGACAAAACGTGCTTTTTCGGCATGGTTTTGTAGCAAAGTAGATTTAATAAATGCTTCGTTCGATTTTTCGTGGGTTGCATCAACCCAACGCTCGTCCACCATGGCAACCGACACTTTTTCCCAATCAAACGGTAAATTTGATAGGTGTCGATAAGCTGGCGCAGGAGAGGAACCACCTGATACCATCATAACTGCGCGTCCGTTTTGCTCAATACCTTGAACCAAACCTGCTTCAATTTTACTTGCAAGCGCGTTTGTCATCGCCTCTTTAGAGTCAAAAAAATGTTCTGTTAATTGAGCCATTATGCTTGCTCCCCAACGTTGAACCACGCATGGTTATTTTCTTGCAACAGTTCATCTGCGTCTTCTGGACCCCAGGAACCAGCTCGATATAACGACGGAATTCCTTTTTTCTGCCATCGCTCGATAATTGGGTCAATCCATTGCCAAGCCTGACGCACTTCGTCACGATGGATAAACAGCGCAGGGTTATTCGCCGCAGCATCAAGCATTAATCGCTTGTACGCATCAGAATGGAAACTCGAGCCGTATTGTTCGCTTAATTCAATATTCAGCGTAACCGGCTGCAACTCCATGTTTAAATTATCCATACGTTTCGACATCAAGGTTAATTGAATGGTTTCTTCTGGCTGTAAACGGATCACCAAGCGGTTTGGTTGAATTGGACCAACAGACTCATCGTAAACATTGTGAGATACGGACTTGTACTCAACAACAATCTCCGCACAGCGCTTTTTCATGCGTTTACCCGTTCTGAGATAAAAAGGTACCCCAGCCCAACGCCAGTTATCGATGTGTGCACGAATAGCGACAAAAGTTTCGGTTTTGCTTGAACCTTCACCCAATTCTTCCAAATACCCTGGAACAAGTTTGCCATTTAAATCGCCCGGTACGTACTGACCGCGCACTATGTTAGCATCAACTTGCTCATCAACAAGAGGACGCAAGGCTTCAAGTACCTTGAGCTTTTCAGCACGAATACTATTTGCGTTTAGTTTATGAGGTGACTCCATGGCAACCAAGCATAAAAGCTGCAATAAGTGATTTTGCACCATATCTCTCAGTGCACCCGCTTTGTCATAAAAGCCAGCTCGCGACTCTAACCCAACCGTCTCAGAGATACTTATCTGAATGTTATCGATAGATTTTGCATCCCAAAGATTTTCAAACAGTGCATTTGAAAAGCGCAGTGCCATTAAGTTTTGAACTGTTTCTTTACCGAGATAATGGTCGATGCGGAAGATTTGTTCTTCCGAGAAATACTCAGCAATTTTGGCGTTTATCTCTTCAGCTGATTCACCGCAGTAGCCAATTGGCTTTTCCACAACAACTCGTGATGTCGCCGTGATCAAATTTTTTGTCGATAAGATCTCACAACAAGTACCATAAACTGCAGGCGGAAGTGACAAGTAAAACACACGAGATTTATCTAGCGCATCTTGTTCTAAAATTGTACGTAACTCATCCCAATAAGCATCAGGTTCTGTAACGTTAATGACCACTGGTACCAAAAACTCGGCGAACGCCTTCCAATCGCGTAGGTTAAACTCCCCATCCCCTAAAAATGACTTCAGGGCTTGCTGTGCTGTTTCGACGTATTCTTGTTTTTTACTTTCTTCTCGAACAGTTGGCAGAATACGAGAGCCTTCAGGTAAGTTGCCTTCTTGATATGCGCGATACATTGCAGGTAACAACTTGCGTAATGCTAAATCACCGCCCCCACCAAAAATAACAATATCAAAAGGATTAAGCATAAATTACTCTCTACTGGTTAAGCGCGTCATAACAGCCCTTGTTCGATGACTACGCATTGATTTATTTGAGTCTGGTGTAACCTATGCCTTAGCGTACCAGACTAACCGCTAATTAACGGTGTTGAATTCGATTGTAACAGTTCAACTATTAAAATTGATGGTGAATAAACACCGTGATGAAAATAACAGGTAAAGGCACAGTGCGATATAATAAATGAGCCTTAGGGGCACTGTAATTCCTCTCACAAAAATACAGGCCCTAAGAACTCCAGCGCTACCCGTTCAAAGGTATTTTTTCACTTAGAAGTGAACTGGTTGTCACATAAAGATGACGAAACTATTTATCTATTATTCTTGTAGTAATCAATCAAGCCTGCGGTTGAACTATCATGTTCAAAACTAACGTTCGGCTCAGTTAATTCTTTTTCAATTTTTGAAGCTAACCCTTTGCCAAGCTCAACACCCCATTGATCAAAAGAACAAATCTCCAACACAATACCTTGGCAGAAGATTTTATGCTCATACAAAGCAACCAATCTGCCAACAGCCTTGGCGTCTACCACATCTAATATCATGGATGTGGTTGGGCGATTACCTTGGTGAATTTTGTGCGCCAAAAGGGTTTCAATTTCGGCTTCTGGCTTGCCTTTAGCCGATAAATCAGCTCTTACCTGTTGTTCATCAACACCTGCCATCATAGCTTCGGTTTGTGCAAAGAAATTTGATAACAAAATATCGTGATGTGCACCCACACTCACCTGAGGCTTAAGTGATGCAATAAAATCAGCTGGCACAATATTATTACCTTGGTGTAAATATTGGTAAAACGCATGTTGACCGTTTATCCCTGTCATACCCCAAATAAGTGGTACTGTCGTGTATGGTACCGGAGTACCATCAAAAGCAACATGTTTACCATTGCTTTCCATTTCACCTTGCTGCAGATAAGCTGGTAACATATGTAATGCTTGATCATAAGGTAAAATAGCTTGTGCTGTATGTCCTAAAAAGCTTGTATTCCAAACACTTAATAATGCCATAATAAGTGGGATATTACGCTCAAAAGGAGCTGTTCTAAAATGCTCATCAATTTCAAAAGCGCCTTCAAGGACTTCAACAAACTTATCGTAGCCAAGGTACAACGCGATTGGTAAACCAATCGCACTCCACAAAGAGAAACGACCGCCAACCCAATCCCACATGGTAAAGACATTTTCATCAGCAATACCAAACGCACGAGTTTTCTCTAAATTGGTACTCACTGCAACAAAATGCTTGGCAATCTCACTTTCACTGTGTGCGTGCTCTAAAAACCACGAAACCGCTGAACGAGCATTAGTCATAGTCTCTGATGTGGTAAAGGTTTTTGATGAAATCACAAATAAAGTTGTTTCTGGATCAAGCTGCGCTAGCACACCTGCTAGCTGAACACCGTCAACATTTGAAACGTAGTGCACATTTAAAGTGTCATCGGCATAGCTTGTTAGTGCCTCAGTCACCATTTGCGGACCTAAGTTTGAGCCACCTACACCAATCGCTACAACATCTTTTACCGCCTTATCTGTATATCCAACCCATTGGCCGCTGCGAACTTTATCAGAAAACACTTTAATTTTTTCCAATTCCGCATTCACCAATGGCATTACATCTACACCATCGACAATAATAGGCTTATTATTTCTGTTACGAAGCGCGACATGAAGCACCGCTCTGTCTTCAGTGAAATTGATCTTTTCTCCACTGAACATTTTCTCCCGCCACGCGCTCAGTTCTGTTTGCTCTGCTAGAGCAATGAGTTGAGAAAATGCTTGGTCATCAATTAGTTGTTTTGAGTAGTCAAATAAAAGCCCTGGTATTTGACAAGAAAACTTAGCAAAACGCTGTGCGTCTTGTGCAAACAAGTTCTTTAAATGCTGCTGCTTTAATTCACTTGCTGATTGCTCTAAAGCCTGCCAACTACTTAAATCACTACGGCAACTCATACCCATTCCCCTAACAAAAGCGCGTTAAACGAGCCGTTAACCGGCTGTTTTTAGTCGCGAAAGATTATCGACAGCAATTACCATATGCCAGAATGACAACGCTGTCAATTTTCTTCTATCCAATTTTATAATGTGGATAATAACGCAATTTTAGACTTTTGACACCGGTATCATTCATTTATTTATGATATTTCTACTGCTATTTTTCATTCAGATTAGATAGACTAAGCAGCTCACATGATCATTTAATGAATTTCGCATAGCTAGATGGATTGGCCTTTGGATGGTGAGATTTGTTTTGCACTCATTAAAGTTTATGTCAGTCTGGCTATGTGTAGTATAGTTATTCTGCTTTATCGCACGAATAAAGAAGTATTTATTCTTGTTGAAGCCCGATATCGATGCCTCAACAAAGTAAAATCAAACATCAAATTTAACGGGCTTTAGGCTACGGAAACAAAAGAACAATAACATGAAAGTCACCATTAATGATGTCGCTAAGTTAGCCGGTGTTTCAATGAAAACCGTCTCTCGGGTGATCAATAAAGAACCTTCGGTCAGAAAAAAGACCTATGACTTGGTAATGAGTGCAGTTAATGAGTTGAACTATCAGCCTAATATTGCTGCAAGGAATTTAGCTGGTACGTCCTCATTTGCCATCGGGCTTGTCTACGATAACCCAAACGCTTATTACGTAATTGATATGCAAAACGGTGTATTATCGCGCTGTAAAGATGAAGGTTATGAGTTGGTTATTCATCCATGCAGTTATCTTGATGATAATATGCAAGAAGAATTCATAACCATGATTAAGCGTTCTCGTTTAGCTGGCCTTGTGTTGACCCCTCCGCTTTCAGAACAGCAAAGCATTATAGATATGTTGGATGAAATGAAAGTTCAGTACGTTCGCTTATTATCTGGTCGCGAAAATGATGTGCCAGAGCGTAAAAACTGTATTTTGGTTAATGACTATGCTGCTGCATATGAAATTACTCAACATCTCATTTCTCTAGGACATAAGCGCATTGCTTTTGTACTTGGGGATAAAGAACACAAATCAACTTCGGAACGTTTGGCAGGTTATCAACAAGCTCTCCGCGATCATAATATCGAGCCATCGGAAGAACTATTATACGAGGGAAGCTATTCTTTCGAGTCAGGTGTCAAGGGCGCAAAAGCGTTGTTAGCAAATGGTAATCCACGCAAAATTAGTGCAATCTTAGGTGGTAACGATGAGGTCGCCGCGGGTGCTTTGTTTGCTGCACGCTTAATGAATATCGATATTCCGAGCGAATTATCAATTACAGGGTTTGAAGATTCACCATTCTCTCGCCAAACTTGGCCAAAACTCACCACTGCACACCAAGCCAATGATGTCATTTCTGAACATGCCGCAAGATTGCTGTTTAGTAAAACTCGCGGCTCTAGAAAGCAGGATAAAGACATTCAAACCACATTTACGCCAAGCCTAGTAGTACGAGAAAGTACGGGGCCCGCAAAGTAAAAAGCAATTAAGGCACTGCCCGTGCCTTAACTTTACTCACTCACGATATGTTTATCCATCATCTCGTTGGTTAGACCAGGCGTTAGCCAGTGCTTTTACCAAAGATGCTAATGGAATCGCGAAAAATACCCCCCAGAAGCCCCATAAGCCTCCAAAGAACAACACCGCAACAATGATATAGACTGGATTTAAATCAACTGCTTCTGAAAATAACAGCGGCACTAACACATTGCCATCAAGGGCTTGAATAACCCCATAGACTATCACCACAGTCCAAAATTGCGCTTCAATACCAAATTGAAACATTGCGACCGCTGCAACGGGGATCGTGACAAGCGCAGCACCAACAAACGGAATGAGCACGGACAATCCTACGAGCGCTCCAAGCAAAGCTGCATAGCGTAAATCCAAAACAGAAAATGCGATAAAACTGGCAGAGCCAACAATCCCTATTTCAAACACTTTGCCACGAATATAATTCATAATTTGATGGTCCATTTCAGACCACACTTGGCTGATCAATCGCCGCTCTTTAGGAATTAAACCAGAAATTCCCTTCGTTAAAATCACTTTGTCTTTTAACATAAAGAATACCAGTAAGGGCACTAAGATAAGGTAAATCAGCCAAGCCACCACATCTTTCAAAGAAGTTAATGACATTGAAACAACAAACTGTCCAATTTCAAGCGCTTTGGCTTCCACGCTAGTAACCAAAGTTTGCACTTGATTGGCGGAAATAAGTGCCGGGTAATCCTCTGGTAGATGCAACAGAAACGCTTTCCCCTGCTCTATCATGTATGGGCTTTCTTGTAACAGGTTACTGAGCTGCTGCCAAAGTACTGGCACAATGCCCAGCATCAAAGCCAAGCATAAACCAACAAACAATAAAATAACCAGGGTAGTAGCTAGGGTACGATTTGGCACCATTTTTTGCAAACGAGACACAGGCCAGTCAAGCAAATAGGCTATCACCAAGGCGACTAAAACCGGCATTACAAATGGACCTAAGAAATACAATAAAGCCACTGATGCTATCAGCATTAATAACAAAGTGACCGAGTGAGGATCTGAAAATTTATTTTGGTACCAAGCTTTTACAATTTCAAACATTGCTTATGTGAACCTCTATTGATGGCTCTGCGCCGTCATTTTTTTTAAAAGAATAACTATGCTGACTGAGATATCGAACTATATCACCAATGTCTTGTTGTTTGAGATAAAAAAAATGAATACTTGAATTGATTTGCTCCGCTTTTTTCAACTGCCACTTAAATTGAACAAACAACTGCGGGCATTGGTAAGGTGATAAATTAAACTCAATTATTTTCTTTTGCATTGACTTTTTTCTAGGTATCTAATTGCAATATTTTTCACGATTCTAGCACCTCATACAAGTAACTTAAAAGCGCACAACTGTGGCCTGATAGAGTACAATGGTTTATCCTTTTACGATAAATAATGTTGGAGAGTAGCTCGTTATGCCCCATGCGAACAATAAGGCCATATTACCTGCCAATCCTACGCTAAAAGAAATAAATTGGTACAAAAAGCAGATCAATTGGGGGGAGTTACCACCATTTTATCATATGGTCGCTTCGTCTATTAGTGAAACCGAGGGAATTTTGCATCACGGTTTTGATAACGCAGTGAAACGAGTGCTAAATAAACGTAACTGGAACTTAGAGTTACTGAATGGCTATGAAGACAATGTCGGCGCTATTCACTGTGAAGACAAACCAAGACTCGCGCTCAATCAAGTGTTTACGGAGCGAGGATTTGAGTTATGGGCGTTCCCATACGCAAAAGACACCAAAGTAGATAAGTACGTTAAAGATAATCGTTTCTTAGAATTTTATGTGTGGGATCCACATAGTATGAAACACTTGGTTCGTATTAACCAATTACATAAATTTATCGGCTTTTACTTTGACAGAGGAGATGCTGCAGATAAAGCATTAATACTCCACGCCCATAAAGTCGTTCACAAAGTTATCAGTTTTTTACAAGCTGAATTGAACATTGTTTCAGTTGGTGGTGTCACAATTAAAGATTTTTATTTAATGTGTGAAAAAGACGCCCGAATATGCGGTGATGAGATTGACATCGCACGCATTATGCTCGGTGAAGGTTTAAAAAAGGAATAGTATGAGATTGACCCCTGTAGTCCGTGGGGCATTGTGCTTAGCGATGTTGATCGCAAGCCAGACTAGCCATGGACAAAGTGCCCTAAAATTGCCAGACCTTGGCACTTCAGCCCTACAAGCGCTCCCCATAGAAAAAGAACAGGCCATCGGTGAAGTGATGATGATGCAGATCCGAAGCCAGTCGCCCATTATTCAAGACCCCGTTTTGGATGAATATCTTACGTCATTAGGTAATAAACTCGTTGCCAATGCCAACGACGTACGTTTTCCTTTTTCATTTTTTTGGATAAATAACCAAGCATTAAATGCTTTTGCGTTTTACGGCGGGCATGTTGGTGTTCACACAGGCTTACTAGCAGAAGCTGATAACGAAAGTCAATTGGCATCCGTATTAGGCCACGAAATTGCACACGTTACGCAGCGTCATTTGGCTAGGCGAATTCAGCAAGCACAAGATAATAGTGCGATGACTTTAGCGGGGATGATCGCAGGTATCTTAACGACCGTAGTCGCACCAGATGCAGGTATGGCGATACTCGCAGCTAACTCTACGCAAGCTCAATTAAGCCAATTAACGCATAGCCGACAAGCTGAGCAAGAGGCCGATCGCTTTGGGATGCAAACTCTTTATGAAGCCGGTTTCGACCCAACGCAATCCAGTGCGTTTTTATCTAAATTAGCAGCGCAGATCCGTTACCAAACAAAGCCACCCGCCTTCTTACTCACTCACCCATTGCCTGAGTCTAGGGTATCTGATGTGAGGCTTAGGGCTCAACAATACGCTGCAAGGTATGTACCTGTAAGCCTTAAATTTGAATTGGCAAAAAGTAGAGTGCTGGCACGTTATCAGTACTCCAGTGAAGATGCACAAGCATTTTTTGAAAGCCAATTACGACTCAAAGCAACAGAGATGAATAAACAAGCGCTGGAATACGGCTTGGCTTTGAGTTTGCTGGATCAAGGTAAGTTAGACCAATCACAATCTCTATTGGAAAAGTTGTTAAAGCAAGATGACAACAATCTTTTCTACCTAGATGCCTACACCGACTTACTGATTGCACAAAAGCAGCCTCAACAAGCAGCCAAAATGCTGCAAATTAAACATGAGTTTAGGCCTAACAACCAAGTGCTGACGCTTAATTTCGCCAATGCCGCGATCAAAGCAAACCAATTAGATTTAGCCGAACGTACATTAAGGCTCTTTCTACTCGAAAAGCCCAAGCATGCACTAGCTAAAGAGTTACTCAGCGATGTTTATAAAAAACAAGGAGACAAAGCAGCATATCATGAGATGAGAGCCAGTGTGCTCGCTTTATATGGAGCTTATATAAAAGCCGCCGATGAAATTCAGCGGGCTTTAAATCATGTCGAAGAAAAAGAAAAAATCAAAGAAACTCGCTTGAAGGCGTTACTAAGTCAATACCGCCAAATGCAAAAAGAGTTAGCAAAGCTTTAAGTCGCCTTCTTGATACATTAAAATAGTCAGAAAAACGAATAGGACTTGATATGTCAGTTACAATTTATCATAACCCTCGCTGCTCGAAATCGCGCGAAACCCTTGCTTTACTCGAAGAAAACGGGGTTACTCCAGAGGTTGTTGAATACCTAAAAACACCTATCAATCTTCAACAACTCGAAACATTATTAGCACAATTGGGCTTTAATTCTGCGCACCAATTAGTGCGCAGTAAAGAAACAGTGTTCAAAGAACTCGGATTGAGTAAAGACAGTGATGAGGCGACGCTTCGTCAAGCTATGATTGACAATCCAAAACTGATCGAGCGCCCTATCGTTGTTAACGGACAAAAAGCAGCATTAGGTCGTCCACCTGAATCTGTATTGTCAATTCTTTAATGATTAGCGTCGTTGTTCTTTACCATTCTAGCCATGGCTCAGTGGAAGCGATGGCTCATGAAATTAGCGATGCACTAGAATTCAGTGGTGCGGTCGTTAAACTTCGTACCTTCGAAAAAAAACAGCCGCATGATCAAGTGATCTGTAAACAAGATCTCATTGACTGCGATGCGCTCGCTTTTGGCTCCCCAACCCGATTCGGTATGATGGCTGCACAAGCGAAAACATTTTGGGAAACCACCAGCGACCTTTGGTTAAAAGGCCAGTTAATTGATAAACCAGCGTGCGTATTTTCATCTTCGAGTAGTATGCATGGTGGTAACGAAGCCACACTTCTTAACCTCTCCTTACCTTTATTGCATCATGGTATGATGTTACTAGGTGTTCCCTATGATGTGCCCGAACTACTGGAAACAAATACTGGGGGCACCCCCTATGGTGCAACACATGTTGCAGGTGCACATAATTCTAATGTGTTGAGCGAATGTGAAAAGAAAATTTGCCGCGCGGTCGGTATCAGATTATTTAATATTGCTAGTAAGTTAAAATGACTAAACCAACGAAACAACCGATCACTGTTACTTATCAACGCCTAGCTATTTTTGGCTACGTCGGGCTACTTATTCTGATGCCAACATGGCTTTTTTGGCTGGCCCCTAGGGAAGGATATAGTACGGGCTTTGTGTTCACTGTTTACATACTCCCCTTATTGCTACCGTTAAAAGGGGTAATACAAGATAAACCATACACTTACGCTTGGGCTAACTTCATCGTGATGATTTATTTTATTCATAGCTTAAGCTTGCTTTGGGTATCTCCTGAAGAGCTGCTGTGGGTCTCTCTGGAATTATTGTTTGCCACCTGTATGTTCATAGGGTGTACTTATTATGCTCGTCATCGTGGCCAAGAGCTTGGATTAAAGATCCGTAAGCTAAAAGACGAACTCGCTGAAGAAAAAGCTGCGCACCAGGACGGTAATAAGAAATAGGCTAAAGTTAAAGCTGAGGAAGCTCAGCTTTAACTTCTTATAAATGCGCTTAAAACTAATAGTGCAAACAGTACTTGCGCACTCACGCTAAACCAACTTAATGCCATCAAACCTTTCAGTGACCAAGGGTGAGGTAAAGTAGGGTAAAGTTGCCCTTTTCTTACCATGCGTGCAAAACCAAATAACATCAGGCCCAGTGCAGTAGCCCCCCAAACAACCATAGATTTATCTTCAATTTGCTCACTAAAAAATAATACAAATTGTAGGGGTAGTAGCAAGCTAACTAGCGCATATAATACATGAACCTGTTTTATCTTTAGGATTTTTGCACTTTCCGACAATTCCTTAATCCCTCTTTGTTCGAGCGTTTTTTTCGCAACTAAGGCAGACTGTTTAAGCGCTAAGCGATAAGGTGTTTGTCCGGTTTCATCAACTTTATGAGCTTCAACTCCGTTGTCTAGTACTAAATTTATCATCGTAGCTAAGTTTGACTGAACAGCGAAATGTAAAAAGGTTTGCCCCTTCGCGTCAGTATCATTGACATCATGATACTCAATCAGCTTCTCCACAACGTTAACAAAGCCTTTTTCAATTGCCCACATCAGCGCTGACTTATTATTTTCGTCTCGAGCCGTCCCTTTGGCCCCTTGTGCTAGCAACGCCATCAACTCTGGTTGTTTAATGTCATCACGACAGATCAGCTCTAGTAATGCTTGCTCTAGCCTCTCTACAATTTGCTCTTTATCGTCACAAAGCTTTTCCAACAAACCATAGTAATGCGCATCTTGAAGTAGTAGCTCTGCGGCTAGTGATGCAGTCGCGTCACGATTTACTATGCAATGATCCAAATGTGTTTCAATCGCAGCTTGAAAACTAGGCTCAAGCCAGGCCGTACAAACATCCTGTGGAGATAACTGAATGTTGGCCGCCAAACACCATTCAAATACTTGGCCATATTCTAACGCGATAAGTAAATCAAAAAAGTTAGGATATTCAGTTGACTCAATTTGTATCGCTAAATTGCTGTACTGAGTAAAGCACTCTAACAATCGAACAATCAGCGCTTGGCGAGTCATACCTGATTGCTCTATATGTGCAAACAACTGTTGTGTATAAGCCTGCTGCTGCTCATCATATTCGTCAATATGCTGAAAATAGCACGACTCAAAAGGCTCCAACGGTTTTAACCATTGAAGGTAAAAAATAGGAGGGAGTACGGTCGTTTTAACGCCTTGATCATCTGTACTTGTCGTACAACTTGGCCAAGTTTCTAGGGCGTCGAGTATAAATGCCCCATTTTGCTCTACCAAGCCACGTAGTAACATTGGATACTGCGATGGCCAAATCAAAACATGTTCCATGAGCTTATAGTTCACCTATCAAAAACAAAAATCACTGTCGTCTATGAGACTAAATTCGACAGCCTGACTGCTGGGTGAATAATACCAATTTAGTGAAAAAATTGCTTCGCAAAATCTAAGTAAATCACATGATTATTTCAACCATCTTATAAAACAGCTAAAATCTTTGTGGCTCAAAGTCAATTTAAAATGCTATACACAACAAATCCGAAGGAACCATGATGAAACAACTCGAAACATGGCAGGTTATACTCATTATTGCAGGTGTCTTGGCTGTTATTTGGAGCAATATTGCACTACTCAAATACTCGACCAAATTTGACGTTAAAGTTAAACCCAATAAAACAAAAGAACAAAGTGATGAGAAAAAACAAGACGAAAAAGAAGATGGCTTGGACTAACTGAGTAACTCAGTAGTCCAAACTCTTTAATTATGGTCGAGTTACGCAACTAACCAGTGGGCCATTAAGCAAATAACAGGCAATGTAACTAATGTGCGTAAAATGAAAATCGCAAACAGTTCCAGAAGATTGACAGGGATCTTGCTACCAAGCAGTAATGCCCCTACTTCCGACATATAAATAAGTTGAGTCACACTCATCGCAGCAACAATAAACCGAGTCACATCGCTTTCAATACTACCTGCAGCAAGAATTGAAGGAATGAACATATCAGCAAAACCCACAACGATAGTTTGCGCCGCTTTTTCAGCTTCAGGCACATTAAGAAGCTCTAAATAAGGCACAAATGGCGTGCCCAGCACCTGAAATACAGAGGTATATTCAGCAACAATTAATGCCAGTGTACCCACTCCCATCACTACAGGTAATACCGCAAACAGCATATCTAGCGCATTACATAAACCTTCATGCAACGTGCCCTTTACGCCGGGCGCCTTTCTTGCCTTTTCTAATGCAACATCTAGTGCATGCTTAAATAAGGTTTTACCTTCAGGTGTTGCTTCAGCATCTTTGTCGGCTGGACTTCCATCAACATACATATCTTGTTTAAAACGCAGTGGAGGTAATCGAGGCACTATAATTGCGGCAACAAAGCCTGCCAAACATACTGTTAGATAAAATGGTGCAAACAAGTGCTCCAATTTCACTTGGCCTATCACCACCAAACAGAATGTGATAGACACAGCAGAGAAAGTCGTTCCAATAATAGCGGCTTCTTTTTGTGTGTAGTATTTGTCTTCGTACTGCCTAGCCGTCATCAAAATACCCACGCTACCATCACCTAACCACGACGCAACACAGTTAACCGCACTACGGCCAGGCACCCCAAAAAGTGGTCGCATCACCTTAGTCAACAATGTACCGACGAGCTCTAACAAACCAAAATTCAACAACAAAGGAAGTAATAATCCGGCTAAAATAAACACAGAAAACAAGACTGGCAGCAAGTCGTTCAATACCAATGCTCCGGTATGTTCTGAATGGATCATTGCAGGTCCAACATTGAAGTATGTCATTAGAATAAATGCCATACCTGCCAAGCGTGTCAATAACCAGATCCAGCTCACGTCAAACAAATGCTTGACCAAGGTTACGTTCATCAAAGCCGCAGGCTTGAGAAGTTTGACAACTAAGCTCATCACACCTGTTATGCAGATAATGCCCAAAATAAGGGTATCAATAAAAGGGGCTACAAACCCTTGTAAAGCTTTTGCCATGACCGCAATGGGGATTGTCATTGCCTCACCAATTGCAACTGGTGTCATAAACAAAAATACCCCAATAAGCGAAGGAACAATAAATGCGAAAAGCGTGCGCCAATCGGGCGTCACATTGCGACTTGTTTGTGTTGTCATTATATTTAGCCTACAAAAACGAAGAAAAGAGCCTAGGCTCTTTTCTCATTGAAAAAACAGGTCAACTATTAAATAGTTAAACCTTTATCGCGCAATGCCTTAAGTAGTGCTTGCTGCAGTTGCGCCATTACATCTGTATCTAGTACTTCTCCTTGCGCATCACGCCATGTAATAGAGGTACTCTTATCTTTGGTCGTTGCAATAGAAATCTTATAATCCCCACTTTCGATAGGTAACTGGATTTCATCATCGCCCCAAATTGAATCCCATACGCTCGTGTCAGGTTTCTCATAACGAGTTGAAATATCTCCTGAATCACGATCAATTTTAATGATAGTGAAGCCCATACGCTCTAAAAAGCCTGAGAATCTGTCCAGCACTATATCACTGCTTTGTTCTGTAAGCATAGCGCCGTTTCCTTGCGCATCGAAGCCAAGCTCAAGCGATAACATACCCTGCTGCTTTCTCAGTTCAACTTCAAGCAAACGGTACAAATAGTCGAATTCAGCCACAACTTCATTAACAGCTCTTGCCTCAAGCCGCTGTTTTAATAAATCATTTAATTCAACTTTGTCGCTGCGGTAATCCACTAACTCTGCTCTTAACGATGCTGTTCGTTGATGCGCTTTTTGCTCCACAATAAAGCGAAATTTTTGCTCAGACACGACCTCATCGTCTTCCCAAAACCAACCCTCCGTTGGTTTGATCAACGAATACCAATCGGTTGTCACACTCCCATCCGCTCGTTTATCTTCAACTAAAGATATACTTCTGTTGCTCATAACACTGTCAACAGACTGCCAAATAAAATTAGTTAAGTGTTCAATACCGTCATTTTTATCAAAAAACACTCTTGCTAGTTGTTCGTTTTCTTCAACCCAACTCCCCTTTGCAAGCGTCAAAACTTGAGCGGGTGGACGGTAAGCTTTTGGATCAGGGTCGTTGTCAAAACTCGCTACGGACATTGTGTAAACGGGATCTTGTGATGGCTGTTTTAAATTAGTAGGCACCTTAACAGCTTCATGCACACGGTAGTTACGCTCATGATGTGCATCATTTGTAAAAACACTACACCCAGATAAACCAAGTAATACGCCGATAGCCAACGTTTTTGGGATCCAATACTGCACTGATTATTCTCCTTAGCAGACCCATTAATTTTTATTTCAATACTATGAGTAGGGAATGCTGGTTTGGTTCACTGTCAAATCAAAATATTCCCAAAGATGGTGAGTTCTTTAAGAATGAATAGGTTAGTCTTAATCAACCGTAAAATTTTGCAACTATGGTACTTTCCAATGGGCATAAACACAAGAATGCCATAAAATAATCCACCTTACCGACAATAATTCTCAGATCAGACATGTTCATAGCTCAGATATATGTTACCATTTTCGGTTAAATATCAACTGTTCGCCGTTCAGTTCTGTACAGAAAATGGGCAGTACACAACTTTAAAGGTTAGGTTTCATTAATGACTGCATTTGCAAATCAACAACTGGTGTTAACAGCCATAGGTGAAGACCGCTCGGGTATTGTCAGCGAGTTGACTCAACTGGTAAGTGATTGCCACTGTAATATCATCGATAGTCGAATAGCGATATTGGGCAACGAATTCACTTTTATTATGTTATTAAGTGGGGATATGTCCGCCATTAGTCGCGTTGAACACAGCTTACCTGTCAAAGGCATGGAACTTGGCTTGCTGACGATGATGAAACGCACCAGCTCGCACCAACAAGGCGACTTTAGTGCTGGCTATACTTTGGAATATCACGGGCTTGATATACCTGGCACTTTAAGTAAAGTAACGCGTTTCTTTGCCGAACACCAAATTAGTATATGCTCGCTAAAATCAGACACTTTTGAGCAAGATGAACAATTACATATGCGTTGTGAGCTTGAGTTTAATATTCCCACTGAAGTCAATATAGATGAATTTAAAATTAAATTTGAAGATCTTTCTCACGCGCTCAACGTAGATTATATTTTTAGACGAATTCGCTAAGGATTAACATGAAAACTTTAACAGCAGGCGAGCAAGCCCCCCTTTTTTCACTACAAAACCAGAATGATGAAACAGTCTCTTTGGCCTCTTTGTTAGAGCACAGCCAAGTGCTTGTGTACTTTTATCCAAAAGCGTTGACACCTGGCTGTACAGTGCAAGCTGAACAACTTCGTGATCACAAAACCCAATTGGCGGAATTGAACACAATTGCAGTAGGCATAAGTCCCGATCCAGTGAAAAAACTTAAAAACTTTGAAACCAAAAAAGAGTTAAACTTTGATCTGCTATCTGACGAAGATCATGCCGTTGCAGACGCGTTTGGCGTTTGGGGCTTGAAAAAGTTTATGGGCAAAGAGTACGACGGTATTCACCGCATCAGCTTTTTAGTTGGCCAAGGTGGTAAAATTAAACACGTGTTTAATAAATTCAAAACCAAAGACCATCACCAAGTGGTGATTGATCAACTTAAAAGTCTATAATGTAAAAGAGGCGCTTTATTAAGCGCCTCTTTTACATATCAATCAGTTAATACCAATATATTTGTGTACTTGCACCGATAAGCGCCAGTTCTTTCTCATACAAGTATCTATCGCCAGCTTAGTTGCCTTGGCTTTTTGACTAATAGGCTGCAAGTAAACAAGCTCTGGGGTAACGCCAGTTTGTTCAAACAAGGCTTCTAGCTCTTCCACATGCTTCTGCATCGCCACAGGGTGTTTTATTTCATTGGCGCGCTGCATGGCGCTAGTAAGTACCTTGTAGCCACCCCGCATATTAATTTTTGGCGAAACCGTTACCCAAGTTTGCTCTGGTGCTTTGATCTCAAACGTACCACTGGTTTCTATTTGCGTGCTGTAACCTGCACTATGCAACAGTTCACAAATTGGCACTAGATCGAACATACATGGCTCACCACCGGTGATCACGACGTGTTTTGCTTGATAGCCTCGCAGTTTGAATAAATCGAGAACTTGCTCTGCGCTCGCCTCGGCCCACCATTCTGAATCAGCTTTTTTCTCAACAGTATTTTCTAACGAAATGCGATATGTTGGGTTTACGTCCCAAGTTTGCTTAGTGTCACACCAGGCACATCCCACCGGACATCCCTGCAAGCGCAAAAATATAGAAGGCACACCAGTGAAGCTAGCTTCCCCCTGTATCGTTTCAAAAATTTCGTTGATTTTGTACAAAATGGCTCCGTAATGTATGACTAACTCAAAAAAACACCAAGGAAAATTGTTATTTTCTCAGCGGCCGTGTAGTATATCGCGCCCTGAAGTAAACCTCTATCAAAATCGAGGCAAAACACCTATGAGCGAAAAAGTTGTCGTAATTTATTCCGGTGGAATGGATTCATATACCGTGCTAAACAAAGCTATCCGCGCAGGCTATGAAGTCTATGCGCTTTCTTTTAACTATGGCCAACGCCATGTAAAAGAGCTGCAAGTGGCTGCACAAGTGTGTGACAAGCTGAATGTCGCTCATAAAGTTGTGGATATTTCGGCGATTAACCAACTTATTGGCGGTTCTTCACTCACCGATGACATTGAGGTCCCAGAAGGTCATTACGAAGAAGAAAGTATGAAGAGCACCATAGTGCCAAATCGTAATATGATTTTGCTCTCTTTGGCTGTTGGATATGCCGTTTCAATTAAAGCCAACAAGGTATTTTACGGTGCACACTCGGGCGATCATGCAATTTATCCAGATTGCCGTCCTGAGTTCGTAAAGAAAATGGATGACGTTTGTCGCATTGCCAACTATGAAGAAATTGAAATTGTTTGCCCGTATTTGAACAATAGCAAGATTGATATTTTGACTGATGGCCTTAAGATGGGTCTAGATTACGGTGATACTTGGACTTGCTATAATGGCCGAGAGAAAGCGTGTGGAAAGTGCGGCGCTTGCCAAGAACGCTTAGAAGCCTTTGAGCTAAATCACGCTCAAGACCCACTTCCTTACGAAGCATAATCATGAAGCGGGAGATAGTACTCCCGCCTCACACCCCACTGTAGAAATCTCCATACTAAGACTATTCCTTTAGTGTAATCCCTGATATGTTTATACGGATTTGTAAAATTAAGGAAATGAATATGTCTGGCACAACTATGGTTGTTCTGATTGTTTTTATTGCAGTTGGCTTTGGTGTGTTAAACAAAATGCTTAATACCTATCTAACTCACAAGAAAACACAAGATAGTGAGGAAAAGAAGGCTCTTGAGCAGGAAATTAGTGCTCTTAAAGAGCGTGTATCTACACTCGAGAAAATCGTCACTGATGAGGGCTACACGCTCAAAAAAGAGTTTAACAACCTATAACTAACTGACTTAGACTGAATTAGAAAAGTAGTCTGATGTTCCATGCGCTTGTAGTGCCTCTGACAAGCGCTCTAATGCTAGTAAGTAAACAGCTTCACGCATTGATGTTTCGCGCTCTTCGTATAATTGCCAGGCACTGTTAAATGCGCTGCGCATATAATTCTCAAGCTTCTCACTCACTTTACTCTCACCCCATGCTTCACCTTGTCGATTTTGACACCACTCGAAAAAGCTCACCACAACGCCACCCGCATTGGCTAGAATATCTGGAATAACCTGCGTACCTTGATTTTTTAGTTGCGCATCAACCTCAAAGGTGACCGGACCATTTGCAATCTCAACAATATATTTTGCCTTTATTTGATCCGCATTATGTTTAGTTATAACACCCGCGAGCGCGGCCGGAATTAATATATCTACGTTCAACGCTAATAACTCTTCATTAGTTATTCTATCATGCTCAATGTCTTCACACACAGAGTGTTCACAGTACACGGCTTTTAGCGTATTGCTTTGCTGCTTTTCATGATAAACGCTTTCAATATCTAACCCTTGTTGGCAGTAAATTCCCCCTTTTGAGTCGCTCACGGCAACCACTTTATATCCTGCTTTTTGTAACAATCGCGCGCAATGATAGCCGCCATTACCAAAACCTTGTATCGCGACCGTCTTGTCACTGGGTTCCCAGTCTAACTTTTCAGCCAGTGCTTCCACACATAAATAGGCGCCTTTGCCGGTCGCACTGTCTCGCCCTAGACTGCCACCAAAAGCGATTGGTTTACCAGTAATCACCGCCGGGCACTTAGTTCGAGTTATCTTTTCATATTCATCCATCATCCAACCCATGATCCGAGCATTGGTGTACACATCGGGGGCTGGGATATCCAGTTCAGGACCAATAAAGTCAGCTTTTGCGCGAATATAAGAGCGAGCCAAGCGCTCCAATTCCATTGGTGAGAGAGATTTAGGGTCTACCGTTACGGCGCCTTTGGCACCACCAAAAGGCACTTTTACAACAGCACACTTCAATGTCATCCATAGTGCGAGTGCTTCAACTTCATCTTGGTCGGCTTGATGATGAAAGCGGATCCCACCTTTCGTTGGTCCTAATAAGTCGTTATATCTGCATCTATATGCTTTAAAGTAAGCCGTTTCACCGTTGTCTTTACGAATAGCAATATGATTGATCAACGTACTCTGTGGCTGACGTAGCGCCTCCAGCACAGCATGATACCTTTCGTCATGCTTACCAATGTTAGTAAGCCTCGCTATTGCATCTTGTAAAATGTTATCACTCATTCTTCATCCTTCCCTACGCACGATATTCAGTTATACGGTTCAAATTAGAAGAATAGTTTAATTTTCAAAAACAAATCAGCTATGGCAGGGTTAATTAATCCATCAGCTCGTCCACGAATCGGCAAGGTCTAACGCTCGGTTTAATAAGAAACATTTGTTTTTTAGCCCGCGTCAACGCCACATAAAACAAGCGGCGTTCTTCAGCAAACTCAAAGCGCTCTTTTAATGGTAGCATTGCCTCCAATAAAGGCTGCTTTCTAGCTTGAGAAGGAAACCCCTGCTTTCCTTCGTGTAAACCCAGCAAAATGCAGTATTCAGCCTCACGACCTTTAGAGCTATGAAATGTCATTGTTTTGAGTTGTATCTGTTGAAATTGACCTTGCAGCTTAGCCACAAACTGCCTGTCAGGTAACATCTTATGAAATCGGGCCAATATCAGTACGCTAGCGCTGCCATGAGCGGCAAGACTCTCTATAATTTGAGTTAAAGCATCCTGCTCGTTATCTGAATCCCAAACCTTAATGGTCTCATCCGCAGATGATATATTCGCAGAAATTCTTTTGTTCACTTGCTCTGGGTTCACACAAACGAATTGGCGGGACATATCCAGTATCTGCTGAGGATAGCGAAATGTTCTATCCAATTGGGTGACCGTTCCGGCCCCAAAGTGGCGTATGAATTGTGTCGTTAAGGTAACGTCCGCTCCGCTAAAGCGGTAAATAGACTGCCAATCGTCGCCCACCGCAAAGAGATAGCGCTTAGATTGTGCAAGCATGGCCATAATTAACGCTGCACGCACTTGTGAAATATCCTGAAACTCGTCAACCATAATATGGTGCCAAGGTACTCGAAACTGCCCTTGCTCAATGTAGCGAGTTGCTCGTGCAATCATATCTTCAAAATCGATTGCATTTTCGTTACTAAGATAAAGTTGATATTCAGCAATGATCGGTTTTAAACACTCCAACAGTTCACTTTGCTCTGCTTCAATTTGCCCAAGTTGATTTATTGCTGATGCATTTTTATATGCGCTAATTAATGACCGAATGTGTCTGACAACCCGTGTGCTATTGGGCGATTGCAAGAATGTATTCACGTTGTCAATATTTGCTACACCACATTCCTGTTTACAAAAGTACTCAAACGCGCGCTTGAAGCCCAAATCCATACATAGCGCTTGCAATGTATCTTGAATAAACGCATCCATCTTTTGGCTATCTGTGATGAGCTCACTGAGCTTGGGGTGTTCCCCTTCTACTTGCGTAATAATATGCATGCCTAGGGAGTGGAAAGTCATGCAGCAAAATTGCTCACCTAGTCGCTGCGTAAGCTCTTGCGAGGCTTCATTGCCATATGCGAGTAATAATATTTGTTGCGCTTGTGTGTTGGTACTTCTCAATAAGAAATGCGTGCGCGCTACCATCACACTGGTTTTTCCTGTTCCCGCACCAGCCAATAAAAGCTGTCGTTCATCTTGAATAATGCAGGCGCGCCTTTGAGCTTGAGTCAACGGCTTTGCTTCTATAGTGTCAAAAAAGTGCTGATATTGATGCATTTGATAGGCAATAAAGGCTTCCCTAAAATCGTCAATATCGGCGTCTTGCCAGCTGCTCAGCTCTCTAACTGTAAAAAGCGCTTGGCGTAAAGCGTGAGGCAATGAGGTCTCAGGTTGCCATGATAACCAGCACTTAGCCAAGTTTTCAGCTGACTGACGTACGACCTTTAGGTTATTCGATGATAAATACTGTTGCTTCAGTAATCGTTCTAACTTATTGAGACTTTTCAAGAGGAATGGACTGTGATGCGCTATCCAAAGTGTTTGTAGCTGTTCAGTAGTAACACCGGTTTCTGCCAGTGTAAAAACATGGGGTTTGCTATCCGCTTTCAAGTATATCGTTAGAATATAATGAAAAATGCTTTTCTTTAACTCTGGTGGCTGTAAAAGTTTTTCCCACTGAAATAACAACTCCCCAGACTTAGTCGTAAGCTGGATATGATTATCAGACAGCGTTAGCGTTTGGCAAGATAAGCCAAAATTAAACAAGGGTAAATTTTTCAACGAATTAATGCTATAAGAAATTTTCGAGAGAATATTAGCAGCTAGTAACCCAAAAAGACAAAAGCTACTGGGCCTGAAATGCAAAAAAACCAGCGTGATGCTGGTTTTTTAAATTTGGTGCGGATGGGGGGACTTGAACCCCCACGGCCGAAGCCACCACCCCCTCAAGATGGCGCAAACAAAGCAATAACTTATAATAAACATGCAGTTACCAAAAGAAGTGATGGTAGATTTTTACATTTTCCTATGTGAGCTCTGTAAAACCGACGGCTTTTCTATATGAGCATTCTAGCATGTAACGTAGATTAAACTCACGATCTATACTTCAACCACACCATTAAAAACTGTATATTTATACAGACCTATTTGACAGGTAATATCTATGCTTATAACAATCGCATATCGCCATAACTATGGCCGAGTTTTACTGAATAAGTACGGCAGCCCCAATAACAGTAAAAGCATCAGCGGCCGAAAAGTCGCATGTGTTGTTGATGGTGAAGATCGCATGATTGAGTTTGCCGGTATTGTAAAATCGCACCGTGCTAATCAATTTAAACCTATCACGCTATTGCGCATCGAAGCATACTCGCATGACGAAACAGGCTTGTTTGGTTTTATTGAGTTACCCAAAGGCACGAAACTAAAAGGTGTATTGCATCACGATAAGGCTTACATGCTGGTTGATGAAAAATGTAAGCCTTGCACTGAAGATTAGTCGCGCATGAGACTTGCTAGATATTGCGCTCTGTTGCCAACCTGACGAGCCCAGCGGCTATTCAACATCTCATCCGCCGCCTTGCCATAGTCGCAAGCCTCTAATGCTGCAAACATACGTTTAAATCCGAAAAGCCCATTTATACCAAGGTTAAAGCCCATATCCATTAATACACGCTTTTTAGTATCGTCCAACGCCTCAAAGCCTTTGAAACGTCTGTTCAACTCGGCGTGTACGTGTTTAATGTCATTGCCTAGTAAGTAATCTATCTCGTCGTCTGACAAACCGCGCTCTTCAATATTACGGCCAACACCTACCGTTATTTTCCCACCTGGGCATACATACGCGAAATGACTCTTACCCTCATGGGTAGTTAGCTGCTTTTTCATCTCTGTCATTAAAACATCATTCACGATTTACACCTCTATTTTTTGATAATCGTTGCTAGTTAAAACCTTGCTCACTTGTTCATCATCTGCGATCACTTTGTCGTTAAGTTGTGCACCTATTGAGTTTGAAACCCATAATTGACCATCGTGCCGTTCTAGCTTCGCTCGTGATTGCTGGGGGTCCAAAGCGACCACTTGAGCACGAAATAAAACTTTCTGAGTGCCGTTACCAAGAACGCTCTGAAACTGTTTCCATGGATTGCCCGTTGCCATTAGTGGTGGACCTCCAAACTTACATCCTGCCAAACATCGGTTAAGCCGTTCACGGATATACCCGTCGAGATACATAAACCTGTTGTGTCACCAAATCGAACTATCATGCCGGGTTCAATTAAACTGTTGCCAAGTGGTACACGTATTCTCACTAACTCCTGACTCCCCGACTCGTTCATAATTCTGCGACCAAGATCTCTATTCACAGCGTGATCTTGCTGTAATGGGGAAATTACATCCGCACCTCTGTTGGCTCCAACTGTTCCCGACTTAAGCAGCTCTGTTGTGGTGCCAGTGGTATCTGAAACAACAAACAAAGAGTCAACTACAGGTGTGCTTTGGTCTGAACGTGATTCACTTATGATGTGAGATATATCGATAACATGATCGCATTGCTCGTCTGCTAGTGTGCTGTATTCGTCAGGGTTTCGTTTATATCTCGGTTCAACAGTTAATGCATCGTTGATACGATCTGGTTTAATCATTCCACCCGATGCCGCTACTACATCATTTAATAGTGCCAGCGGTGATTTACTGTTGTATGAGTATGAGCCAGAGGACAAGATCCAATCAGGCATGTTTGACCTGTCAAGCGTAAACCCTGTCGGTTGTATTTGCTCTTCAACAATTTGCCATGGTGATATAGGCTGATCAACTGTGCCAGTTTGCTTAGGCGCGTATGGTTCGCCTAAATACTTTGAGCGCCCTTCAGCTAAAAACCTATATTTAGTATCTGTAATGCTCGATATGGAGCGCTCAAACGAAGATACAAAGAAACGCCATACATGCCCGTTCACCTCCATCTCTATCTCATTCTGAACGGCCAATAAGCTGCCCTCATCCCCTACGAGCTCACCCGATAAAAGCCATGCACATGACTCAATGTCGAGGTTCAAAGATGCAGCCACTGGATTAATTTCATGTTTAGCGTTCGTTTGCTTATTAACAATCGCACATTTGATTTTGTTCATAACTATTAATGCATCCAGTTCAACTCTCACGAACTCTAGTTGTGCATCAGAAAGCCTAAGAGTTCGGAAGTCTAATTTTAATGGTGGTCTTGTGGGTGGCTGTATGATTGGTGGCTTTATTACTATCGGACGTTCGCCATGTATGACATTGCCTGCATTGCCCAACGACGACTCAACGGAATGGCTATAGTAATAGCCCCGATTGTAAAAAGGCGCTCGCAAAGTCAAGCTATAGGATGCAGCGTGCTCGAACAATGTGCTTAAGCTTTCTGCCGCAGCTACTGGCATTAAGACACCAAAACCATGTTGTGCAACCAAAGCTTCGTAACTATCTATACCAAACCATTGCCCACCCGTTAACCGAGGTAAAAAGCGAGCGCTTTGCTCTTGGAGTATTTGTGTTTTATACGCATCTTTAACGCTGAATAGTATGTTACGAGCAATTGAAGCCAATGAATCATGCGATATGATAAACATGTGATCCAGCTTTTTAGCACCGTATATGCCAACTTGCCGACAAACACTTTCACGCTGCATGTTACCAGCTACTGGCTCTATAACTTGGGCCAATTGAATACCATGTCGAAAGCCGTTGCTTACGCTACCTCGACCACCTCGTTCGACGTTTACATCATAATTCACCACACTTTCGAGTTGCATATCAGTTACTACTGCGTGACCAGTCAACGCAATGCCAGTGACAATTTCACCTATAGCATTAAGTGCTTGGAGTTTTGCCCGGCCAGAAATAAACAACGCAACGGGCTCACTGTCAGCGGGCTTTAGCTCAATTTGTGCATTTAACTGTCTTTCTTTTTCGAACGTAAGCGCTAGATAGCTCGGATCACCTTTAGGTGGCACCTGCACATCAATGATGAAATCAAGTTGAGCATTATCTTGACGCTTACGCGAAAACTTCATGAGATAGACCAATCCTGAATTGAGAACATCGCACCTCTAAATACGGTTGCGTCTTCAATTGGCAATCTCAAATCGGCAAAACTATCACTACCACCGATTGATAAAGTAGCGACAGTTACACCAGACGAGTCCAAAATCTCAGCGCTCGCCAATACACCAGATTCTAACAACATAACTGCTTGAGTGGGATGCATCCGCATAATGCCATTGTTTATTTCACTATACGAAGGGGTTGCTAATTTAATCTCGCTAAGTACATTTTTATTAGCATCAACCAACTTTATTAGAACCGCATTATCTCCAATAGACCTAAGCAGCTCATCCTTATAAGGTATACCTAACTGCATAGGTTAATACTCCGTTGGCGACTGGAAATCAGCGGCCACCGCGTTGTACTCAGCATCACCAAACGCGGGGCTGTCTTGGGCAATGATCATATATTTGGTGGTCAAGTCGAGGTTATCAAACCTGTAATTACCTGATTTATCGGTCATACTCTCGTCAATGATAATACCTGCCTGAGTAAAACACAGTACGCGCCGTCCCGCCGCAGGAATGCCATTAATCGTGACGGTACTTTTTATATAACCTTGACGCCTATTCAGGTCATGGATTTTATGCCCTTTCGCTATTCGTTGCGGATTCAGGTTGCGGGTGGCTTTATATTGAGGGTAGTTGCCGAATGGAAATGCCAGCTCACGGCTATGCGGTGACCCCCAAACTAATGATTGTGAAATCGTATGGTACGTGTATTCTACCTCTGCCATCACACTACCTCTGAACTAATATCAAATAAGACGGAAGATAGATAGCTTTCGTTAATGCTATTTGAATGTGACCCGCACAGCACCAGCAATAACTCCCTATCATGCCTTAAATTTTGGTAAATTGTTCGATGGTCATTCGTTTGTTTATGGTAGCGATTCACTAATAAAGGAAGTGTCCCTCTATACGTATAAGTAGAACCTTCGAGCTCCAAAACTGGTAAATCACTCTGGCTTAGATACACCCCATTATCAGCTAAATTTGGTGTCGAAAGACCATCACCAAGCAGGGACCAAAAGTTCATTAATCTGAATGGGACAACACCTTTTAATTGAGTATGAGAACGTGCCAGTCGAGCGCGAACTGGAGTACTATTGTATGAGTTATCATTCAAAAATTCGGTTAATTTATTGTAAGGTGTATCTGTTTCACTGAAGTTACCCCGAGTAATGCAGTGACTCCTATCGCCAGGTCTAACAGAGTCAATATAACCAACGCAGTACATTGAATTAGCTTCATAGTAAGAATAATTCCCACCGGTATTATCGTGCGTGAAATACACTATTTTATCGTTAGCAACTATGTTCCAGTCGCTCACATCTCTGTTGTTATACCAAGTATTACTAACCCACAAACTTGTGTAAGCCTCTTCAAAAGTGTCAATGTCTACAACATCACTTACTAATTGAACGCCCGCTCTAGTTCCATACGATGTACTAGAGCTACCGAACGAATGATCATCAACCACACGGATCAGAAAATCACCTTCATCAGCTTTGGTTCTGTATATGACAATGAGGCCATCACCTGATTCGTGTTCGATTGTCCAACCAACACCGGGGGTTCTCATTGTGATTGCACCGCTTACAGTTTGCGTAGGGACACTATCTAATTCAAACCATACCTGCGTAGCCGTTACCTTTGTTACCCGATGCTCACCTGTGTATTCCTCTTGGTCCGCAATAATCTCGATCACTTGATACTTTTGAAAACTATGTCCAGCTTGAATTGTCGCTACAGCGGCTTGCTCTGCTTCGTCGTATTCAAGTGCATCAACTTGAGTGTCACCAAACCCTGTTACTAGGCATGATTTGAGAATGTTGTTTAATAGCCCTGCTTGACGATTTGGTGCACCACATGCCGGCGCACCTTGGAACTCAGAAGTAAACCATTTTCTAGGGTATGTTGTAGCCATTATTATATTACCTATTGATGTTACCACGCGCTTCGAACTGAAATCGTTCACGTTCAGCGCTTGATGGTGTTGACTGTAAAACAGTGAGAATTAACCAGATTGGGAAAATTGCCCCGACTGTATTGAAACGAAGCACGTTGCCAGCGGCCCAACCATCGCCCCACCCTAAGTGGGGCACTGTAAAATAAGGGGTGCTGGTGTTGGGATTGAGCGGTGCAAATTCTGAATTAGTACTGCCAATCGCTATCTGCCCGGTATGCTCGCCAATTAACTTAAACGATGTATTACTGGTAAAAACTATCGCCCACCGTTCAGTGATCGCACCTAAGTTGTCGGTGGTAATTGGGTGATCCGCATCATTGTATTGCGCACTGGTTTGCTCACCTATGAGCGAGTCAGACCACTCCCCCGTCCACGTTCTTTGGTCGAATAAGCCTGTATATCGAGACCACAGTGACTTGGCGACAAGCAGTGATGAAACCTTCGCTTTTTGGGCTTTGTAATCATGTGACAAAGGTTTGGCTAACCTGACGGTACCTGAAATATCCACATCAGTCGCCACAGCCATATCCTCATAGCGATAGCTAATGACGCGCTCAGCACTTAAAACAGATTGAGCAAAAGTGATTTTCCCTGCATTTAAGTCGGTGACATAATCTGAGCTTTCAATACCTTCCACGCTTACCGAAGCAAGGCGGGGTTTATTTAAATCGATGACCATATTTGGCCCAACTGTGGCCGTGATAGTATCGGTTTGATGAACCAGCACAACATCACCTTTCGTGACCGTTGGTACACGACCATCACTGGGTAATCTAACTGGGTCAAGTCCAATTAAATCAGCGTCCAAAGGCAGATTGCTGTACGTTACGCACGAATATCTCAGCGTTGACATATCAACACCTTCATTCGTTTCAAACGTAACAACCCCAGTTTGGTGGTCAACTTTGCCAGTTACCAATGCGCTTATCAGCGCGCCCGATGCATCAGAAGTAACGGAGTGCCTGCCGCCTTCAGGGGCCACAAATGATAAGGTCATTGATTGAGGTGCCAAAGGGGCTGCTATGGTTCTAAATACTGCATTACTATCGACTTGGTTGTAATCAAGAGATGTTGAAAAGGCGACTCGCGCAAAGTTTACGTACTGCTCAGCTTGCCAGTTATCAACTTGAATTTGTGCGGAGAGGCTTTGCACACTGCCTACAGACGGCCCGCGAGCCCCTGTTGCATGGTCAATTTCATTGTATAATTTGCCGTCGTGCTCAAAGTAATATTTACCGGCCAGCCAAAAACGGGTGGTATTGGGTATAAGTCTCTCATCGTTTGACCGAGGCACATCAATAATAAGTTTTTCGCACTTAAACGCGAAGGAGTCAGAAGCGTTTGAGCTAAGACCACCATAGCGCACATTCAATGATGACATGTCATTGATGGTTACGTTGGTAACCGACTTGTCTCGTCGTAAAAAAATGTACTTGTAATATTTATACTTCACATCGCGCGCGACAGATAAAGATAAACTACGTTGGATCTGGATCACGCCCGTTTGATAATTAATTGACGCGACTTGCTCACCATAAGTATTTTTTAACCGTCCGTAACCATCATCAAAGCAAGGGTATGTTGTAGCTGCATCGTAAAAGTAATAGCGCAGTTGATTGTATTGCCCTTCCCGTCCTTGCTGGTCAGTTTCGACAGTGCTAGCAGACACCTCAAAATACACTGTACCTGGCTGCACGCTTTCGCCCAACTCAATTGTAAAAACATCATTCAAAAACGTAACAGGCCTACTTGCAGAATTAATTGACCCCAGCACATCGAAATCAATGGTAAATTCAGTGCTTTTTGATTGCAGCACGTGAGGTCTAAACTTGATCAAGTTTTTCGTTGCATCATGAATGAGAACGCCATCACCGCCGGACTCTGAAGCTTGCTTGTTCCCCCATTTTACAACGGGGGCCGTAGCAGTAGCATTTTGAGGTAAATCGATGATGAACCAAGGTTGGATGGTATTGTCACTGGTTCTATCAATGACACTAAATGTAGTCCCCCATTGCATCACAATATGGGTTTTTGCATCGGGCAGAGCACCCAAGGTTAATGTCAGTGTGCCAGTATTAAAATCAACGCTCCCCGTTCCTACTTTGTCGGAGCTGCCAGTCAGTACACCCGCGCCTTTATCTATCAACGTGTACCATTTGCCCTGAACCATATAACTAACCACTAGTGTGCCAGGTGAAGGTATTGGTGCCAATTCGCGAACGTAACTATAGCCGCGATTTGTAGAATCTATTTCAATCGAATCACTATTTGCGGTGGTTTTCTGAAGCGCAGCCGTAATAAACTTCACCTTTGTATTGCCATTCAATACCTGCATGTTTTCATTGAACTCAATAACACCCGTTTGATAGTCGATAGACGCAACTACCACACCGTCTAATAACAGGTTTTCGTTACTGTCATCAGTCATCGTAATACTTCCGTACTCAACAACTAGTGACCCATGCGCAATAGAACTTCCTAAAAACAAAGATTTATAGGGTTCTAACAATGTAGATACTGTGGTTTCATGTAGTGCACCAGAACCTGTTAACGAAGTCTTTTGCCCAAGCGCGTTAACGTCCGTGACTGGCGTTTCAATACGAGATGACGGCACAAGTTGAGTGAATATGTCATCGACATTGAGAGTCATGCTACCAAATGCAGCATCGTTAACCAGAGTAGATACGCCGTAATACTTCACCGCGTTTGCAACGATGGTTTCTCTTAATGTTGTTTCAGTTGTATTAAAATCCACGGGGCTGGGTTCACCGCCTTTGAACGTTTCACGCAGTGGCTCTGATATTTCAGCGGTGATTACCCTACGCTGAAACGATTGAAGGCTACCGCTATTTTGTACCGTGAAAGTACGTATTTCTGAAGAGTAATCAACAATACGAATATACTGCTCGTATTCGTTATCCTTGCTTTCATTGCTAATAAGTGATAACACTTCGCCTACATTTGGCTCTCTGTAGTCGTCCCGCTGCACAATTCGTATTGTTCGCTGCCCTCTAAGCTGATCCCCCAATAGCGAGCCCGGCCAAAGCGATGACCTCGCTAAGTAACGTTCAATTACATCTTTGGCATCTTTGCGGGTATCATAGTGATCAAACGTGGACATGAGCGTCACGCTCACGCTTTCATCTTCTGGTGGCTCAATTAGCGCAATGTTAGCGCCTGAGTACTTATCATCTGTCGGGTTATCTACGTGCAGATATACCTTGCGTAAACTAACTGATCCCGTAGCCCTATCCAAATCAGATATATCAGGAAAAATACTGTTTTCAGTACCATCAACAATAACTTGCCCAGTAATACGCCCACCACCGTCAAGCGTATCATCCATACGCTGCGACTCTTTGAATTTGATGTCTGATTGATGAATTGCCACTATAAAACCTCGATAAAGCGTATTTTTTCTATGTAGTAGGTATCTGCCATTAAATGGTTGATGACTAGGTGATCAGATTGGGCCAAGTCGAACTTAACGGTGTACTGCGTACCGTTGATAACCAGCGTCAATCTGTCTTCTTCTCTCAGTGCAGCGATGGCTTGCGCGTCTGCCAAACTCAACCAGCACCTATCTGCGCCACCTGTTAACGTAATTTGTCTACCATCTTGATATTTCCCCCGCTGAATAACGACCCTGCCCGTTACAGACATTTGATTGCTCTGGGCCATCGCTGAGTATTCAAACGGGTTGTGCGTTAAGCCCCTTGGTAACGTTAAATTATTGAGCTTTATCATATTTGCACCCTCAAGCCTGACTCTCTGAGAATTTGAATAAGTGAGTCGAGCATACTTCTGTTTTGCATTGCTAACTCAGCTTGGGCCCCGCTTGGTGATTCAAAGCGCACGGTGATCACTTCGCTCACCGCTTGCGCCTGCTGCCTAATAACGGGTGAAATGCTGGTAGGTGATGGAATTGCAACAGATTGTTGCGCTCTTTGGCTAAGCGTTCGCTTTGCGTTTTCAATTTCACGCAAATAAGCTGTTAGGTCTGAGTAGTCTAAATTGTTAAACTGGCGGCTAGCGTTACTTGCAAGTTTGTTCAACTCACTGAGTGATTTACTGCCTGATCGCACTTGCTCGGTTAGTTTGCGCATATGGAGCGTTTGGCTGATCACCTTTTGCTCCTGTTGAAACACTTTGTTTGACTCTCTCGCTAGGTCAACCCACCAACTACTTGATACACGGCCGTTTTCAACGATAGTACCTTGCAGTTCATCGTATCGAGCTTGCAACGATTCAGTTGATTGATTTGATAAGTCAGTCTGTTTACTCAGTTGTGCGCTAGACTTAGCAAAAATGCTGGTGTATCTCGTTGAGTTTTGAACCGCTTTTGAGTATTGGTTGAATGATTCGGCGCTTTCACGATTCCATCGAATGCTATTACGCACGCTTTGCGTAGATCTATCTTTCGCTTGAGTAAAACTATTAACGGCGCTAGTCGCTCGCTGTGTCGCTTCAGTATTACTCTGCGTTGCTGTGGTTTCAGCAACCACGGCATTTTTGAGAAGAGATTGCGTGACTTTCAAGGTATCTAACTTGGTTTGGTATTCGCCGAACGTGATCGTGCCTTGCCGATACTTCTCCGTTAACAACTCGATTTGTCTGGTGTTCTTTTCAGCTATCACCTGCAATTCAAAATTGGTTTTAGTCTCTAGCTCTGTTTGCACGCGTAAGCGCTCTTTGACTAATTGCAACTCTCGTTCAGCATTAATGCGTTGCAGCGTCAGTTTTAACTTTTCACTGTCCGTTTTTATATTCTTGTTTAACTGGTTATCAAGCTCCCAAATAGCATGTTCTAAATCAATCTCGGAAAGCTTCAGACCTCTGACTGTATCACTGAGCTGTTCATTTTGAGCAACTTGAATTTGCTGTGTTAAAACAAGCTTTGAGCTTTGTTCATTTAACCTTTCTTCGGCAAATAGTAATAACTTTGTTTTGGCCTCATAGTCAGCAATGCTAATAGTGCCTTTTTCAAACTCTGTTCGAAGCTCTTCAGATTTTTCAGTTAACTCTTTTCGATTGAGATTAAGTCGCTCAGCTTCTTCTCTCAGCGCCTTGTTGCGTGCAATCTCTTCTCGTTCAAGCTTGGCACGTTCTTCGTCACGTTTATTTTGAAGTGCGATCATCCGAGTGCGGATCTCGGCTTCCCTATTTGCACGAACGAGTGCCGCAGCGAGTTCAATATAAGCTTGTTCGTTATCAGCTAAATACTTATTAGCACTGATAAGGGTTTGGATCTGCTTCTGCTGTTCTTCACCTAACTCTGTCGAAGCATTTTTGTACTTCTCATAGACAGAGAGAAAATCTTCATATGCAGCACTAGACTCATCAAAAATACGGTCAGCAGCATGCCCTATGTCACGAAAATCTTCTTGGATCCCTGAAACAATCTTCTTGCTCGTTTCGCGCATCGCTTCAAGCTTTTCACCACTGACCCCGGCAAATTCAGCAATCGCAATTTTTGCTTCATTGAGTGTGAACGCAAAACCCTTTATGACTAAAGTAAGGCTGTTAAACAAAATCCGTACATTAGCCACTTGAACGGCTAATACCGCCCCAATGGCAGATCCACCTACATCACTAATGACATCATATGCCAGCCCAAACGATTCAACTACTTCGCTAACCCCCTCAGACAAATCTCCCATACCATTCATTAGCATGGTTACGACGGGCTCTAGGCTAGTTAACAGCTCTGAGGTTGTTCTCACGCCTTGGTCTAGTTCGTCGCTGAACGCCTCTCCCGCAGCTCGCTTTAGCCCGGTAAATTGATTAATTAGACGGGCAATCTGTGACTCTTGGTTTGCATAGACTTTCGCGGCTTCTTCAAAGTGCGCAGTAGAATCAACATATGCTTTGCCCGACAGATCCAATGCATACCGGAGTCGAGACACCTTGTTCGTCAAAACCTCAAATACTTCTAACGTTTCTTGTGAATCGATACCCAAATCACGCATGATGTTTGACAACAACACACCTTCACTCTTCGCGTTTGCCAACCCTTTAACTAAGCTGAATAAGACTTCTTCAGGCCTTTCCCCTAGGTTCTTCTCTATTTCTTGCGCAGTTAACCCGGTAAGCTCTTGAAGTCGCTCAAGCGCCGAGCCGCCCTTTTGTACGGCTTGCAAAATAGATTGTGACAAGCGCGTAAAACCAGAGCGTGAACGCTCAGCTTGTTGACCTGATTCTTTTAACACAGTACCGTAAGCGGCCGCTGCTGCACTGCCCACCTTAATCGCACTCGTACCCGTGACTATTTCTTTAGTCATGAATGCGATCTCGTCTTCAGT
Source organism: Pseudoalteromonas sp. ABE4_541 (assembly GCF_056312285.1). Classification (NCBI taxonomy): domain Bacteria; kingdom Pseudomonadati; phylum Pseudomonadota; class Gammaproteobacteria; order Alteromonadales; family Pseudoalteromonadaceae; genus Pseudoalteromonas; species Pseudoalteromonas sp. ABE4_541. Next base: position 322,932 of record NZ_JBSVEM010000001.1, on the reverse strand, counting down.
AACAGCGAAGTTATTACCTAGAGTCACCACAGAAGAAGCGAGATTATTAATTTGTGGTATGCCTTCTCCCGTCATCGACAGGATACGAGATAAAAGCGTTGCAGCCTCATCACCGGCTAAGTTGGTTGAAACATTTAACGCATCTGCGGCGGCCACAAGATCCAAAATATCCGTTGTGGACTTAGTGCCTAGCTGGCCAGCAATCTCGGCAAAACGTGCTAGTTCATTGGTGCTTGTCGGCATTATTTCCTGAGATAGTACCGCCAACTCTTCATGCATGGCCGCGATAACTTCACGCGCCTGCCCTGTAGTCTTCTCAACTTTTGTGATGGCTGCTTCAGATTCACCGTAGGCTTGCGTGCTTTGGCGCACCACCTCGATGGCTGATTGAGCCGCGATTAACACGGTGTAAATTTGCGCAAGTCGGCGTGTTGCTTTGGTTAGGCCATCTGTCGATTTGGCCGCTTTGTCTTTGCTAACCGAATCAACTTCAACTGCTCGGCGTGACGTTGAAACTTGCGCAGAGGTTAGCCCTAACTGCGATCTGAGCTGTTCCTCTTTCTTGATATACTGGCCTGATGTTATGACACCATTTTGCTTATCGCGATTGAGTTGTTCAAGCTGTCGCTCATACTTTTTGAGCGATAATGTAAGATAACGAGCCGCCGCCTCCTGCTTTTCTTTTTGCTCGGCGGCTTGCCTATCTGCTTCTATCTGCTTTCTGGTTTCTTCTGTGAGCTCTCCTGTAACACCTAAAAGCCTTTTTTCAGATTCAATGCGTTTTGCTACAGATTGAGTTTGCTTTGATAGCTCAGCGTTAAGGCGCTCAACTTCTTGTTTTTGGTTTTTATGTGCCTGCCCTAGTTGCTCTGAGACTTGCGTTAAATTCTTTGTGTGTGCACCAAATTGCTTAAGCTCAGCCTTAGAGTTATCGTATGCCTTTTGAAGGTTGTTCAACTCTTTACGTTGCTGCTTAAGTGACAACTTCGCCAGCTCTACAGACTGCTTTTGCTCATCTGTTGCTTTCTTATTATTCTTTACTGAAACAGTGAGATTTTTAAATTCGACTTCAGCTTTTGCTAACTCAGTTCGAGCTTGCGTCAATTGTTGCTTAAGCGATTGGAAAGAACTGATCGTGCCTTGCTTAACTTCAATTTGCTGTAAGTTTTGCTCAGCTTTTCTGGCTGTATTACCAAGGTTGCGCAATTGCTCCGCAGCTTGAACCAGCTCATCACTAGACAGGTTCTTAGCGTCAATTATGAGCTGTACGACTTCTTGATTATGTTCGTTGTTTGCCATAGAAAAGCCTTAAAAAAGGCCGCGAACGGCCAGTTACTCTCAGGGGACTAAGCCGCTTGCTCGATTTTAATGTATTGAGACTCACCAGCACCTAATACCGTTTCGTCTTTCAAAATAGTGAAGTTCAAAGGTAGGCTAGAATAGTCATCGCCAATAAAGCTAATCGCATCAGACGTACTAAAGCGCACTCGATGGAATGTCACGCGTACTGGTTTGTTTTGATCAGCCTCGTTAAGCCCATCAAATACGACGCGGTATTCTTTAGCACTTTGCGTGATACCTTCCACGTTATAGGTCGTCATAGACTCATAGGTGACTTTGATAGTCGAAGCATCGGAAATAGAACCCGCATCTAAAATCAAAATGCCACTATTACGAACTTTGTAATCACTCCCCTCTACATACGTTGTGCTAGCTGTACTATCAGTCACCGTGATTGACTTTGACTTATCAGGTATTTTTTTGAATGGGATAAACCCATTTTTGTGTGCGGTGTGTTCTTCCGCCGCAACCGCAATGCCTGGCACAGCGTTAACCAAGGCACGCATGGCTAACGCCACGTTTTGTGGTGAAAAGCTCAATGTCGTTGCGCTGGCCGTCACTTGTGATACACGTGAAATCGAGTCAATCACACCGCCACCGGCGTTTTCATAATCGTTTTGTTCTTGTGACTCTTCACTAATACTGGTTGATAGTTCCGAGCAGTTGCCAAGCGGCAGCAAAGCCCCGCTGCCGCCAACCTCTTGAATGTAGATAGAGCCGCGACCTTGAAAGCTTCTATTTCTCGTTTGTTGATTCATTGTCTTCACCTTTAATAAAGCCGTGTTTTTCGAAAAGTACTTTTTGTTCTGGCGTTACGCTTGCTTCACTACCAGGCTGATACTCAACACCGTTGAACTCAGTGAAGTCACTGAACACCACAGGGATTAGTTTTTGCTTACGTGTTGTCATGCTGTACCACCGTTCACAATGTATAAAATGCAATCGTCAGGCATTGCTAACCACGTTTCACCATCTGGCGCCTCTGGCATTTGCGTGCCAACGTTGCCTTTGGGGATACGTACAACCTGACCTTTTTTAAGGATTGGCTCGCGTGGATTGCCATTGCGGTGATAACTGATCTCGTTTGGCACCAACACTTCACATAACGTCGATTGCTCCATAGCACTGCCAGGTATTACTATGCTGCCCACTTTTTGCTCATTAGGCAGAACACGTAAAATTGCAATATCCCCAAGAGGTCTAATATTCATATTTATCTCCATTTTTCTTGGTAAGTAAGCGTTATATCGAGCTCTACGAACGCAAACGGGTCGCCAGCTTCAGAGGGCTCGAACTTGGCACCGCCTAAACTTAGGTTCATTGATTTGGAACTGTGATCGTCTTCATCTGAAACGAATAACGCGGCTCTGATTTTGTACAAAAGGTCATCCAACTCTCGTTGTATGCTGCCTTTTTTGAGGGGGGAAACCAGCCCAATTATTTTTATATCTCGGCCTAATTTCGATGAATTACCAGCGGTATTACCCAGTGTGTTGTCATGAATAGAATGCACAAAAATCGCAGGCAGTTTTTTTTCTTTTCTTAGGTCATTGATATGGTGTTGAACAAAACCATCAATCACCCACACATCAGGGATTGTTTTAAGCTTGCCTATCACATCATGTTGAATGACTTCTGTAATGTTAGGTGTCATCAAGCTAGCCTCCGAAAGTCATTTTTAAATTCCGTAATAAGGTGGTTTTGTATCACTGGCTGCATGCGCTCACGCGCACTCACAAACAACTGATTGATAGAACGAGAATGTAAAACCGTCACGCCGTATGGCTTGGTGCGTGCACGCTTTATGATTTTTTGAAGCTTTCGAGATTTGCCCGGTGTACGCCCCACGCCTTTATGTAATCCACTTCGAAAATGACCAGCCGCGTGTCTATTAGCTAATACAACGCTTTGACGCGCAGAACCTCTTAGTGGCTGCTTCATCAAACGTGCATGTGGGATATTTTCAAACCCACCGCGTTTATTAATACGAACCGCAATGCCATTGCTTGTTTTATGGTGCTGAAAGCGCGTCAAAAGCGTTTCGCGTGTATTTGCATGTACCACTGAACGTAAATTATTAGGTGCCGCACGAGACACACGCTTGATGTGGCGCTTAACATAACTAGGCTGAAGTGTCGTTTCAGTCGTTATGTCTCGAACGGCTTCTTTGATTGAATAGGTAACCGTTTTATTGATGGCTAAGGACGCAGCTTTATTCACCGCTTCGGGTTTCGCTTGCATCTTTTTAATTAGACCAGATAAGTTACTGGCGTTATAAACGGTCACTGAAACACCTCCGTTAAATGGACGTATGTTTTAGCGGTAACCACTCGGTTGATCCCGTCTACTTGCCACGTTCGGTCTAAATCGTCAGTAAACGTGTCACCTGGTTGCGGCGATGGAATGTCAATGCGCAATATTCCGCCTTCAACAATTGAACCTGCTATCACATCAAATTCAGTGACCACAGGCTTACCCGCATTAATAGTGATAGAGACATCTTCAAAAACTTCACCATCAACGTCGGTGTAAGTGCACACATGACCCAACGTGTCATTAATACGCTCTGCCATATCAGTGAAAATGTCTCGATACATTACGCCACCGCCGTTTGAACGAGGCGTACACTACAAGTTTCATCGCCGTTTACAGCAGGTTCAGTAAACACCCCAATTACTTTTGCTTCCGCAGCACTTGAGACTTTACCCGATGACACAAGAAATTTTGCGGTTGTTCCTTCGCCTGCTGCTAACGATGCGGTTTTTGGTAACTCCCAAACACCTTCAGTACGACCATTAAAACGCTCACCTTCCGCCGCAGTCGTCGAAGCAATAACAACTGTAGAGCCAATGATGTATAACCCACCAGACACTACCCCACCCGTAGGTGCAGTGAATTCAATGCTTTTACCTTCTTGAATAAAATTACTCGGCATTTTCGTTACTCCTTATGCTTTACCTGTTGCCATGGCTGTACCACGGTAATCAATCCAACCAGCCCCAAAATCTTTGCGTACAAGCGTACTCATACCATCAATGTCATGGCTCGTATTTGTCTCGATGTACATTTCTTCTTCACCTGCAAGGTAGGCGTATTCGAATGTATCGATACCTCTAGAGAAAGTGTGATATTGCTGTTCATTCACAGCGGAGATGCGAGGCTCAACAATGAGCTTCATCTTGTGCCGTAAGTGCTGCTCAGCCATGGTGTTAGCGACATATGCTGGGTATAGCAACTCTTCGGCGAGCGTTTCATTCTCATCAGAAACAGCCAAATAATCCCAAGTTATATTGGTGTAGTTATCACCGAGTGATTTTTGTCTACGACCGAGCTTTCGCATGGCTTTTAAACTGTCTTTGGATAACTTAGAGCCAGCATCAAGCAAGTTATTATGATCAGCGTGATAAACTGATTTTTTATCCGCCATCAGTATTTGTGCCGGTTTGTTCGTAAAGAAATTATGACCGAGAATTAAGCCCCAAATGATATTTGATTCAAGATCACGGCCAGAGCGACCAAACATGGGGGCAATACGGTCAAACGCACTCATATCATCGTTGATGAGCATTTGACGAGAAAACGCGATTTTTCTGGCGAACGTTGCAATTGAGTACGCTTCACCATTTTCTTTGAATGTGCCAGCTTTGTACTCACCATCTTCACCAAGCGGTAAGAGGTTTGGGGCATCACCTAGTGAATACGTTTTCTTCTCTTTGAAGTCGTTAACGGTTGTTCTTCGGCCAAGTTCACGCCACGTTTGCGGCACTTCCGCATAACTATCTTGCAGGTTCTTGTTGAGCACATTCTCTAACAATAAAGGGAAATCACTCGTGGTGTGAAATGCACGAGCTGCAAGCTTTTGACGGCTCATGCCCAGTGTTGATCCGCCTTGCGCGTCAACAAAATAACGCGCCATATCCAACAATGTCATCCCATTAAAGTCACGCACTAGCTGCTGTGAAACACCTTCATGTGGATCGCGCCCGCATCGCGCTAAAAGAAAAGACTCACCTGCCTTTCTAATGTTTTCACGCTGATCAGTCCGCCCATCGCTAACAAACGTCGCATAATTGCGAATTGCACTTTGCTCAGACTGACTCGATTGTGCTTCGATGGCAGTGCGGTAAAAAGAGTCAACAGTGTCGCCACGTGTGAACGCATCGATTGCGATCTGATCATCGAGGCCCACACTGCGCCCCACATTCATCATTTCAGTTAAGTCTGCACGATTTACAGTCGGTTGCTGGCTGGGCTGCTCAACAGCCTGCGGTGCAGCGCTCGGAGTTGGTTGCGGCTCCGTTTGCGCCCTTCCGACTTCTACTGGTTGAGAAGGTGCCTTATGTTCTGAACGAGTTGTATTTGTTGTCTCGTTCGAGCTTTCTTCAGGGTCCATAGTGGTATCCTCAATTATAACGTTGTGTAGTTCTTCTTTTGCACGCTCGTTGTCTGAGCGCACACCGTTTGTGGTCTCGAACGAAACCGGGGTAAAACTTAATTCGGTAGGTTCCCAATCAACAGCGCGGTAAGTTGGCAACTTGTCGCTGTCCTCTTGGGTTTTTAGATATTTATGGACTTTGTAACCAAGTGAAACATGGCGTAATACACGGTCGCGAACCTTGGTCCACATTTCTTCCGAAGCTGGGTCAGTAGCAAAACGAACACGACCCAATATTTCGCCGCGCTCAATTTTGTATTCTTCAGTGATACCGTACACATCTCGGCATGACCACGTTTTGTGGTTGTCGCAAACTGATAAACCTTTGTCGAGTCGAGCTGTGCGAATAGCGCTCGGTGCAATTTCCAACTCTTCCATAAACTCGGTGTCATTCCACCAGTCATAACGCTTACCTGCTTGACCTGTCGTGAAGCAAACCCAAACACTGCGATTTTCAATGTCGATTGACTCTTGCTGGATCTCAGCCCTTACGTGAAACGTACCTTGTCGAACTTGTTGGTTATTTTTCATTTTTCTTCTCGCTTAGTAATTCACGTAATATGTCGTTTTCACGTTTTTTGTCTGCTCGGCCAGCCATAAAAAATAAAATGGCGAGCAAAAGTGATATGAAAGAAATCCCTAAGCCAATCAGTGGTGCATACGCGTTTAGTTGCTCAAGTACACCTGACGCAACCGTCACTCCGCCTACACCAGAGGTCGATGCGGACGCTGTCGCTGCTACCTCGGTTCTATTCATCATCAGCCTTGTTAGATTGAGCGCCGACAACACCACTGGCTGTGTCATTTTCATCAATTTGGTTACCTGCGCTTGAAAACATTGAAGGGTCAAAATCGAATGGAAGGCGGTCTATTAGTGTTTTATCCTCTTTCCATTGCTCGATCACTGCCATAAAGTCACGACCTAACATCTGCGCTGCTGAACTTGGCGACAACATGCCGTTTCTCACTTGTGACATGATGTAATCAAAATCAACTTTAGGATCGACTGATAAGCGCGGTGGGAATGTCCAGTTAGCCTCGAAATCATTGGTTGCGTTAATAGCTCGGTGCTTAAGCTCATATGTGTGCATAAACCAGTTTGCGATCACATCTAGTGCAGGGGCGAGCATGTGCGTCTGGTATATATCAAGTTGTTGGTGAAACTCGATACGCCCCATACGACCAGAGGCAAAATTGGTTTGCGAGTTGTCGCCTGTCATAGACTCGTAAGTAACACCAATACCCGATGCAACATCACGCTTCAAAGCTGTATCAAAGTTAGTCGAAGCGTCTGCCTTGGGTGGTGTCACAACGTGGGGGATCTGCCCATTGCGCACCTTTTCAATCATGCCTGGTGTTAACTCTTCGGGTAAATCTTCACCTGTCTCACTATCAGCAAAGCCGGTTGATGCTGAGCTATCTTCTACAAATAGAGCAAAACACGCGGCAATTTGTTGCTGCATCAATTTCGCGTCTTTGTAAATTTCGTAATTGCGCAAAATATTGGCTGACGCATCAAACCATGTGATCCCGAGGTGCTGCCCGGAACGCTCTTTTAAATAAATATGTACTATCTCTGTTTTTGGATAGAGCTTTGATTCGTTTCTATGGCGATGAGTGAGAGACTGGCTAGGCGTGCTATACAACCAGTATCCCTCTAGCTTTCCATCTCGGTACTGAATACCGTCAACAATATCGACATCCGTGTCTGTGCCTACTGCTGATTTTGAACGATCTAAATGTGATTGCTCAAAAGACTGAAGTTCTAGAGAACCATCTTTAGTTATATGTTTTCTTATGAAAATACCGCCTGACTCAACAACCGTTGACATCCACAAGAACTGCAAACCGTAAAAAGTGTGATGCTCGTCAAAATCACATTGCTTCGAGTTAGCCCATTTTTTAAATGCTTGGTTCAGCTTTTTCAAAGTCGCTTTTTGGCGCTTTGTTGGGTTGCCATCATCAACGACAAATTTCGCTCGAATGCCTGCACCAACTGTACTTGCAGCGATAACACGCTTGGCCTTTTTGGCTAATGGATTATTTCTGCATAGCTCTTGCCCACTCACCATGGAATCCGCAAGCGCTCGACTAACTTCTTGAGCAGCATTGGTCTTGGGTCTGTGCCAGCCATTGTTACGAGAGCTTTTTGATGCAATGTCATAGGTTCTTGAAAGCACATGAATTGCCGCCCGAGATTGAGCGCGCTTTAAACCTGCTTCAGGATTGAAATAACCAACGAACCTATCAACAATATTCACTTAACCAAAACTCACAAATGCATAACTAAGATGTTGCATTTACACAGGATAAACGGGTTTTTAAGTTTGGTCAAATACTAGTAACCATTGCTCGTAAAAATACGACGAGCTTTTTGCTTTTTACCTACTATTTCGGTTTTCAAGTCATCAATGGCTACGCGCATTTGACGAGCGCTTTGATATTCGATCCACTGGTCGCCTTCACGCACTTTTAATACGCCTGAGTAATACGCACGTTCTAATCGTTCTAACATTGCCTGTTTATCTGTCATCGTTTGATCCATCCTTCACGTTTCTGTTTTCGGGTTGATTTTTTACCAACTGGCTTTTTAAAAGGCTGTGTTTGTTCTTGTGTATCCACAACCTGCACAGGAGGTTTGTCTGGATACCATTTAGCTTCGAGCGTGCCCCAATCGGCTTCCTTCATTCGGTCAATTTGCAGCATCGACGCACCAGCACGCGCATATACTCGACAATCCAAGAAGTGGTTATCTTCACGCACTTTTTCCCACCGGTATGAGTGAAAACCTCGGTTGTCCGTCAGCATGACATGCTGTTCAGCGGTGATCTGTAAAAAATATTCTTCGTCGTACATAGGGTAATGGCAGTAGCCTGAGGGGAAACCTGCGCCCGTTGCTAGGGCTTCATCTGTAGGTTTTTTAAGATTGAGCCAGCGGTAGAACTCTTCTTTGACCACCGAGCCCCCTACGCTCCAGAGCATAGTGCCGTTACTTATGCGCGTACCGTCGATGTTTATGTCTACAGGCTTAGGAGTGCCAAGAATAGTCGATAAGTTTTCATCTTTCTCACCTTTGACGGCCACAAGTCGAGGGCTACCGTAGTTGCGAACAAAGTTGTATACCTGCTGCGTCTCATAACCAGAGTCAATACAGGTTTTCAATACCGGCATTTCAACACCAATACAGTTGGTATAAGTCCGATCTAAAAACGCTCGTAAGCGTTCGTGTGTATCATCTTCAGAAATGTGGCCTTGGATCACACCTTTATCAATCGACCAGTTTTCTTTGCGCCGCCCCCAAGCTACCACCTCATAAACAAGGTAGTTTTTCTGAACATCAATCCCACAAGTAAGGAACAACCCACCACGCGGAACAATGCCAATCTTGTAGGGCTCTCGGCGTTCATAAAGGCGTTCGTGATCAGGCTGGTCGCTGACTTCCTTCCACGTTTCAGCCATACGCGTGTTATAGAACGCTTTGAGTGATTCAGGGCTTCCTTGAGCGTCTGAAAACTCTTTTGCTAACGTGGCAATGGGTGTAAACGGACTCGCCAAAGACGATACTTTGTATCCATGATGCCAAGTAACCTCGGGCTTTGTGGCTATCCAATACCCATTACGTATTGATTTAAGCCTATCAGCTTCATTCCAAAGCGTGCCGCACTCTGAGCAGCGGATAGCCGCTTCTTGGTGTAGAAACTCGCCTTTTTCATTCTTAGGAATGTATACATCAGGCCATGTCAGGGTTTTTCGGTGATCACAATGCGGACACGGCTGAATAAATACAGATTGATTTGAGTTTTTATACTCTTGGGCTATTCGTGACTTCCCTTCCACGGTAGGAGAGCACGCAGCAACCTTCTTAGCTCTCTTACCATATGTAGTAGCTCGCCCCCAACCAACGCCAATTGGATCACCTTCGCCGCCTGAACCACCCGCCCCCGCGCCAACGTTTTGCGGATATTTGTCAATTTCATCGAACAACATCACCATACAGGCCCGCATTGCCAAATCACCGGGATTACGCGCGGAGACAATTGACAATTGCCCGCCGGGGAATTGCTTTTGCAATATGGTGTTACCTTCACCTCGTCTATTGTCTGAGAAGACACCAGCAACAACAGGAGTCGCTTTCACTGACTTTACAAATCTTTCCTTCGACCATGCTTCAGCCAGCTTTTCGTTCGGGGCAACGTACATAATCGGGGAAGGCTCTTGATGCACGTAGTAAAGCGAGGTATTTAACATCAATTCAGTTTTCATGAACTGAATGCACGCCATCACCGTTATCTCTTGCACATCAGGATCAGTGATACTCAGCATGGGTTGACGAGCAGCTTCAACGCGACTGGTCCGCCAGCGTCCAGACTCGGCACTGTTATCTGGTAAATATCGGTATTCGTCAGCCCATTCAACCAGATTCAAATTGGGGGGTGGTCTTAGATAAGTTTGAACAATTTCTGTAAGGTCGGTCTCAATCTTATCAATTGCTTCAGGGCTGGTTTGTAAAACGTCTAGAGCAGTAATCACTACATAACTCAAAAGTCGCAAATACTACCATCATAAGTGCAACCTTATGGTTATGCAAAAAATCTTTATACCCTTTTAAACAAACTTTCAAGAAATTTATTTTTCCGTTCGAGAGTTAAAGCATGAACCTCAGCTTGCTTGCGTAACGATTTTAAGTACTCCGTTAGAGCTTCCTTAGCATCATAAATCTCAACGGCTAACTCATCATTACAATCGATTCCGGTATAAAGCTCATAAGCTGTCAAAATATGGGTGCCATCATCATAAATGCCACCATAGTCTATTGTGTTTAATTCATCAGCCAAATCTCTTGAATGTAATAGATATTCATTCACTGGCACTTCCGTTAAGTCAATTCCGGCTTGAAGTTCCAATAATAGTCTTGACAGAAGAAAATATTTATCATTCCGGTATACTTCGGCATTCAAGACGCGGCCACTATCAACAACTATTTTTACTTTGTCATAACCACAGATCATTCCCATCACGAATACTTCATCTATCATTTCAAATTCATCACCCAAATATAATTTTTCAAAATAAGGCAACAAATACATTTTCGAAAAATATGCTTTGTCAATATAGCTGAGATAGTAAATAACATTATTTATTTCTAAATGATTAATATATTTACCGAGCAACAAATTATAAAATTTAAACTTTGACTCCTCATCAAGCATACTTATGAAGTTCGCAGCATAGTATTCAACAATTGACTTGTGTGCAAAGTCAACCTCATCACCTTCTTGTATTATTAAACAACATCTCGAGACTAAATCTTCAGCTATATCGTATGTGTCACTTTGACTATCTATAGTAATTTTATTAGCTTCTTTAACTAGATTTTCAAAATATTCTCTATTAATCCCTTCATATTTAGTGTCAATTATAATTTTAAAACAAAGTGCTTTGAAAAGCTCTTCCAACTCTTCATTCGTTATCGCCGTTAAACTTTCACGTTTGAAAGCAACTTTCAACCTATCATGCTTCGATACAACTAACTCAAAAATACGCTTATAAAAATCAAATAAGGATTTAGGTTCCTCACTCAATTCAGGGTATACAAAAGCAAATATATCAACAAGAACTGGCGTAGAAAGAATTCGCTGAATAGTATCGCTATTTTTTATTGCTTCAAGTAGAAAATACTTTGACCCACTCTCCAACCAAAAATAATTTGACACTATTTTTTTTATTTTAAAAAATGACAAGTCATTAATTTTATATCCAGTTACCAGACTTTCATTTAATATTGAAGCCCCGGGCCTAGTCGCGACACAACACCTATTCCCATACCTTATATAGCAACTCAAAATAACATTTAATGCAGCTTGTTGCCGATTTGGCGCAACCTCATCAAATCCATCAAAGAAAATAGAAACCAGATTTTTCTTTAGCATGTATTCACACGTGTCAGTATCTAGATTTATATTTAAGCTAAATAGTTCCTCTCGCACTATCTCAGCTAACTGCAAATTTTCTTTCCAATTAATTTTTCTTAGAGTAATCATCAAGGGGAAGGTGCAATTATTTTCATCATTAATCATTTTCCAGATGGCATTTCTAATCATCGTAGTTTTCCCCTGTCCAGCACGACCACTAATACAGGTAATTTTATTACGATTTAATTCTTCAGATAAACGAAACACTCTTTCTTTGCTATATGAAACTCTAGAAATTGAATTCGGCACATATATCTCATCAATAAATACAGCCCTGTCGCCGGAACTTATCGTCTTAAAGAATAAATACTTATCGATAAACTTATTTCTTATATTATCCCGATGAGTTACTGAAATGGCATTAAGAACCATGCACGCTTCTTGTTCTTCCCTTTTATTTTTCAACTTTTTTTCTAACCAGCCAAAAAGTTTGTTGGACACTACTTTTCCAACTTCAGAAGCGGCAACCTTTGCCAAAATATCTTCATTCATTTGTCATCTACTCCCTTAAAGATTTCCCCATAGTTGTCTATACTTACTCTAGCACCAACTACTTGTCACCCATGTGTATTATGTATTTTCACCTTTTCAAGCATACTCATGCTTATAATTTGATAACTCCTTTAACGTTTCTTTAGTATCGTCACTGAGAATGCGATAAATTTCCTCCTGCTCCTGGTGTGCTAAGCTACCAGATAAACGATTAGCTTGGCCAACTAGCTTAGCTCTTACATTTTGTAAAATCACAGCAAAATTACGTGTAAGGTCATCAATGTTAGCAACTTGCTTGCGAGCTTCAGCGAGTTCCAATTCCGCAAGTAAGGCGTTTGCTGCTTCTCTTCTGGTTTTGGCCTCCAATAAATTCATTTTCTCATCAGCGTCACCATCTACACCAAACTTATCTTTTACTCGATTAGCTTCAAACTCGATACGCCAAGAAAAACAGGCGTGTGAATCATACATATACTGCCTGCCCTCTTTACCCAAACAAGGCATGCCCATATCGCGCCATTCACGGATAGTTTTTGGCGTGACGCCAAATAACTCAGCTAGTTGAGCTTGGTTAACCTTGTTCATGTTTTATCTTCTCCACGATCTCGTAAACTCGTTTAAAGGCACGTTTACCACGGTGATAATTTGATGAATTGACACCCTCAACTGTTTCAATCACCTGATCGTCTGTGAGACCAAGAACCAGTGATTTTTTTAACGCTTGTTTGATTGTATCGCTGCTAATGCGCGTTAACTCGACGTACAAGTCAAATTGGTTTTCTGTAAGAGAACCGGGTTGAATATCCATATTGACAGATTAAAATCAGTTAATTGATTCGGCCACATTAGCACTAACCACTTGTTTTTAAAAGATAGGCAACATGCGTTTTCAAAATTTCTGACTGTCCTTTTCCCGCGGGTCAGCGCCCCTGCTCCGAAAAATCGTTAAAAAAGAACCTGTTACGGGGTGTATCCAGTTGCGTGACTCTCGATGTGTTCGCGTTGAATCAGTTGAGTGATTTTGTGTGGAGATAAAAAAAGCCCGTCATGATGACGAGCTTTGGCTAGTTACCTGATTGTATTAGATGAGTTGAACAACCTTCCTGCATGCTTCTATACCACTACTTGATAATGATGCGCTTATGAATGCCCCGTCTAGCTCTGCATACCAACCCATTTGCAACTTGATTGGCTTTACCCTTGGCTTGTATCCGTCTGTGTAATTGATGCTTGATAGCTTGTCATGTATAAGTGCTTGCCAGCTATGGTGCACTGACCAGCAATCGTAAGGTGATATGGTCTGTGTGTGGCCACTCCTAAACTCTGCTACCGTTGGCCCTTTCTTTTCGAGCTCTAACGATAATAGTTTAATTGCTAGCCCTATTAGCTCGTCTGTAGTGTCTCTCGTTGTAGATATGTACTTAACACTCCCATACATGCCATTAAATTCTGATGTGTTGTACTCGTATATGTCTTCCATGCCGTTAAAGCTTCCACCTTCATACTTATTCAATACCTTTTCTACAGCCGAGTTAGTCGGCCCATTTGTCCAACTGATCGCCACGCTATCATAATGCCGAGTACGTACAGAGAACTTAATTTTAGGAAAATGGTGCTTTAAATCTTTACGTATGTTTTTTGCTACTTCAGCAGCAGAACCAGTATTAATTTTGTCTAGATGTGAATACATGATCTTTTCCTTAGAATCAGTTAAGTGATTTTCACTGTATAGAATCAGTTAACTGATTCTAAATATTCAAATCGCCTTTAATGAAATAGCAAAAATAAATATAACACATTGTTTTATAGTAAATTATAACACATTTTTGCATCTGTACACTTATGTAACTGTATATTTATCCTGCTTGACTGCGTGTTCCCTTAGCCCTACTCTCACAGCTAGAAGAGGTTTAACGAGTTACAGTGAAATGCATGAAGAGCCAGCAAAAAAGAAAAAGTCTATCAGCGCTTTTTTAGAGCCATTAGAAGTTGGTGAAGCCGTTTATATTGAAGTAGAAGACCGCGCAGAAGCACGCAGGCGCATGAGGCAGGCGACTACTACGGAACGGCTAAAAGGTGACTTGAAAAACAGAACATTTGAAACCAGCTCGTTTACTGCCGTTCCTGTTGAGAACTGCCCAGCCGTTCAGTATCTAGTTAGAGTTGTAAGAACGTCTTAAATTAAATTAGCTAATATAAAACTAATAAATTAGAAAATATCTCTAAACCCGCTTGCCAAAACTAATACATTAGATTAATATTAGTTTCAGTTAAGCAACATAAGGAGATATATGGAAGAACTTGAAAAAAGGAAATTGGAGCTGGAAATTCAAAAACTTGAGCAAGAAATTGAATCCCAGCGACGTCGCGAAGTCCGAGATAACATAAGATTGGCATTCTACGTACTCGGCATAATCGCAGCGCTAATCATAGCATGGACTAAGCTCCCCATCTAGGGAGCTTATATTGATTAAAGGTTGTTACTATGAAAATGCAATTAAAAGACTATACCCCTGTGTTGTGGGCTTTAGCTGGTGTAATAGGTGCATTAGTTATGTATTGGATATTTGGCTAATGGATGACGTACAAATAATCACGCAAGACGGTAAGCCAGCATTTGCGGTTGTGCCCTATGATACATGGCTTGAACTAACATCTAGCCGAGCTAAAGAAAGTTCAATACCAAACCAAGTTCTTGACCTTAAAGCAAGACACAAATGCAGCTTGATAGCAGCGTGGAGACGCTATAAAGGGCTTTCTCAAAAAGGCCTTGCTGAGAAATTAGGGATCGGACAATCTGCCTTATCTCAAATTGAAAAAGTTGGGAACAAAGTTCAGATTGATACAATACAAAAAGTGGCTAAAGCCTTATCCATTGATGTAGAGCAATTACATGAAATATAAAGAGCTGTTTGCCCTATTATTTGTCAGTTCAGGTGCAATAGCCACTAGTGGAGGCGGCGATAAAACTAAACAACCTAGCATAAGTTTTGGACAAGCAAAAAAAGTACTAAAACAGATTTATAGAGCCCAACCCACCACATTTTACTGTGGCTGTGATATTGAGTGGCTGAGTAAAAAGAAGCTTGTGCCAGAAACGTCAAAATGCGGATATAAACCTCGTAATGAGCTAACGAAGAAAGGCAAAGTAAATCAACGCGCAAAACGTATCGAGTGGGAACATGTTGTACCTGCTTGGGAGTTCGGCCACCAGCTTCAATGCTGGCAAAAAGGTGGGCGAAAGGAGTGCAAGAACGAACCTATATTTAGAGCTATGGAGGGTGATTTGCACAACTTGGTTCCCGCAATCGGTGAGGTTAACGGGGACCGTAGTAACTTCAAGTTCACAATGATTGAAGGTGAACAACGTGTCTATGGTCAGTGTGATACCGAAGTCAATTTCAAATCAAAGACATTTGAACCTACTCCCAATATACGTGGTGACATTGCAAGAACTTACTTTTATTTCGAGAGTAAGTACGACTTAAAAATTAGCAAAAAGCAAAAGCAGTTGTTTAATGCGTGGGATAAACAAGATCCAGTGAGCGAAGCTGAATGTGATATAAATGAACTGAAAGCTAAGCATCAAGGTTGGCCAAACCCATTTGTCAGCAAACAGTGTAAATAGCCTCCCCTAATTATCAAAAGGAATGCCCGTATGGAATATGATGAACGAATTATTGCCGCACTAATTGGCGTCGGTGGCCTCGTCTTAGCTGCTGTACTTAGTGCTGCTGGATACTTTTACCGTTCGTTAGCTGGCAGCAAACGAAGTGCCAAGGTTGTATTATATATGCTCTTTGAAATTAGATTTGTCATTAAGGCCCAATTATCTGATCCAAAAACTGAAAGAGAATTGTTTATGGAAAAGTACAAAAGCCATTTAAAAGATCACCTAATTGAGGAAGAGTTACTTGAGCTAGATATATTCTTAGGCCCTCTAATTGAATCTCAAAATGTTGAGCTGGTTTCCACCGCGGTTAATGGTGTTTTAGAGCGATTGATTGAACCATTTGAAAACGCCTTACAAGAACTTGCCCAAGAATCCCCGATTCTCGCATATAAGCTAAAGGGTGTAGAGACTCTTCTAGCATCTTGTCAGGTAGGACTAAACCATATACATAACTGTGAAGTCAAACCTGAAGAATTAGATGATTTTACTCATGAACTGATAAAAAAAGGTCAGGCTGACATAAAGCAAGAGGCAATTGAAGAAATTGACAATAACATATCTATTGTGGCCAAAAAGTGTGGTTTTTGGGAATGGAGGCGAAGTAAGAAACTACTATCCATTCAAGATGAGCAGCTAAATGAAGAGCGCTATCAAAAGCTAGACAAATATTTTGAATCTGTCGTCGCTGCAATCCCTCCTCGTTCAGCTTCAGAAAATGTAGACCCAAAGCAAAAAACAATATCACTTCTGTAATAAAGCCCAATCAGAGATGACAGTCGGCTGTGTGTTGTGAGATCAACTGGCCGAGCATCTATTTAAGCACAGTTTAATTTTACAGTCTTCGCAATATAACCATATATTATGCTCTTTCGGCGTTTTGGTGCTTTTTCACACAAGTAATTTAGGCTAAGCTCAGAACCTAACTTTTGAATAACAAAACAATTTTGCAACTAAAACAGGTAAATACTCTATTAGACACTTTGCCGTTTTTAAACACTCCACTAGGGAATCTATTTTATTTAGCTGCCTGGTATACGGAAAAAGCATCACAATTTTAGGTAAGTGAATGGGCATCATATCTCAAAAATTCAGCGCGAAGATATCAGCCATGAAGGCTGAGTTTGAAAGCAATAAAAACGTAGTTCACCAAGGAGTTAAAGGAGGCTTTAATGAAAACGAGCTTTCCGCACTAATAAGAGAAGTTACTCCAAAGAGATATAATCTGACAAAAGGGGTTATTGAAAACGCAATGGGGGAACAGTCAAATGAAACTGATATCCTGATCTATGATGATGAGATACTTCCTTCATATATGAAAAATGAACTGACCTTTGTTCCTGTCGAAGCCGTAAAGTATAACTTTGAAGTCAAAAGTGCTTTAAATGCGAATGAACTTAAAACCACCATAGATAAATTTAAAAGGTTCAGTGCTATTGGCGGAACGTCACCCACCGTGCTTTTCTCATTCTCTAGCGATATTGCTGGAAGCGAACTCAAGCGGTTGAAGAAATACGATAATAACTTCTTTATTAATCCAGCTATTACTGTTTTATGTACTTCCGCTAAAAGTTATTACTATAAAAGTGTCAGCAAGCACTATCTTAAAGACTACATGGACCATTCAGAGTTTTTTAAATTGTTTCAAGAAAGGTCTGGAATTGACGTAAACGCCTCATTAAAAGCAATGCAAGAACTTCGTTCAAATGATTTAATCTTGTCCCAAATGACACGCTCACAATTTTTAAAATTCATTCTCAGTATGATTAGCATAAATAGCTATTTCAAGAACTTTGATAACGGAGAGATAACAATAAACGGGCTAAAATATAATGAGATCACGTTTAATATTCATAAGTGGGTGGGGATTGAGATGAGTAGTAACGAGATCGAGCTATCTTTACTCTCCGGTATCTCAAATACATTATCAAAGGGAAATTTTGGCCAATATTTATTACATTCTGGAGAACATGAGCCGAAAATATTTGCAATCTGCTACGAAGATATGTGGGGTAATTCAAGTTGCCAGGATTTCAATGAAAATGGATTGAATTATGATATTGATAATGTTGGGTTCAGCTTTGAAACCAGTCAAGATTCAAGCAAAATACTATTCCATATTTCAGATAAAGAACGTAACTAACAAATTAAATTAAGCGGACATCGCTGCGCGCTCTATTGGCTTTTGAGCCGCTATACAACTTGAGGAAAAGGAGCTTGGTCGTGCATAATTTAGGTGTACTAGCCTCATAGCTATCAGTCAGAAAACAGCCTAATCTAGTACAACTCAGTATTCTTAACCCCATAAAAGCGACTTCAACTTTCCGACTAAATTTTTCATTAGTCCCTGTTCCTGCTTTGGTGGTTGGTCATACTTTGGCATAGGTTCATGATACTTGGCTTCTTCTCCACCGACAGGCTCTTCTACAATGAATTTTTTCTTATCGTGCACAGGCATATGCATAGGCACTTCTATTAACTCAACTTTTTGCGTTGAATTATCGACCAGCTCATTATGTTCCCGGGTATCAATAAATTCATCAGCTATTGAATCAATGTATGCACCTTCATCTCTAACTTCTGGCAGAGGATCAACTGCAATCTTGCGCGTCCCAAACATGTTAAATTGGAGGGCAAATTTTTGCCCAATATACATAAAGAAGTATTCTGCGTATTCACAGTGAAAAACGTTACTGCTATTACCATCTTGCTTACCGATGAAGAAAACCGTTACACACTCTCCCTCAAGCCTCCTGCGTGCTTCTTGATATCCAATATTAATTTCACGTAGTACACCTTCTTTAATATTCTCCTTCCAACGAGCGGTATTGAGATGCAACTCGAAAAACTCGTCGGTAACAGGGTCTTTTTGGTTGAGCGTTAGTTTAATCATATTTTCACTAACAATAGGCGGCTGAGTAAATCTTAGTTCCTTATAAAACAAAAAGTCATCGTTAAATCGTATGTTTTTCGCACCTGTAATTTGCTGAAAGTAGCTTCGGTAGGTTTTTTGTTTATAGTTGATGCTTAGTGGTTTTACTGAGTTCTGCTTAGGACTCTGAATGTAGAAAAGCACTGCAGAGGCAATTGAGTTACTTCGCCTACGATTAGAACGCGGACCACTTTTCGAGTTAGCCGTATCGGCGTGTCTCCTTTGTTGACTGCCTACCTGACGATAATTAGTTTCTTCAGGCTCGTTGGGAGGTAAAATTTCTCCGACATGGCTATATTCGACAACTGTTCTTCCATTACCGTCGTCTTTAACTTTACACCCATTACTTTTATCAAAGTGGCACCCTGTAATATGGTTCTTAACCTTAAAATGTGGAGCCTTTACATATGGTTCAAAAATCCCATTTACGATTCTGCCAAGCGCACAAGCCACTGTTGTAGCCTTTTCGGCGCAGCGAGGGTTGCTACATACAAAATTATCTTTGTGCACTTCTGCGTAATGCTCTGGATATGAGTGTTTTATTTGATAGGCATACTCTATACGCCCCATAACCACATTATAAGCTTTTTCCATATTCCTTTACCCCTAAATGAATTTAAGCAATAAATTACTAGTAAGAGATAAAAAATCAATACTAAAACACTAATACCTTGGCGAGTTATCGCAAATCACTCAACAGCAACAGTACGTACAAAGCTCAGGAGTTTTATCAACTTTCTGTTTAGGCTATAAGAAAGCATAGTTTATGAAAAAAGTGTCATTATAGAAAAAAAAGATTCAAAAATGCCCTAATACACAAACTCAAAAAACGTATGGATTAGATAATGGAAAACATAGAACAAAGAAATTACCAGTACTACACCCTCATTTTCACATCAATGACGGCTGCAAGCTTCGTCATATTTTTAACTGCCATAAACATCATTGAGGCTAGACGACTAACCATAATGGCACTTAATACAATTCGACGCCCTAGTTTGATAGAACTTACACTACTGGGTAGTGTAGTTAGCATGACAATCAACGGCTTTATCACTTTGATTGTTAATTCCAAATTAGGTAATACTTTTATGAGCTTTCTTCACGAGGCAACTCGGAGTGCCACTCTACTATTCCTATGTGGAGGGTATGCATTCCTCCTCACGTTTCTTTTGTTTCTCGGGCTTTTCAGTGGGCTGCTAGCATTCGCTTGTCTCGCAAGTATTGCTGTGTGCTTTTATTTTCACTATTACATATTTAACTAACATTCTAGAGGTAAACAGCGAATTAACTAGTGACATTTTGTTAACCTTAAGGTTACAGTATTAATCATTGATATGCATTGTGGAGGGGAAAAGGAATGTTGAAACTATTTGCTGTACTGGCATGTTTTATTTTGTCGCCGGTGTTACTCGCAGATGATTCTGAATACGATAAGGTCAGAGATAAGGTGTTCTGGTTAAAACTATATGATGAGCCATATAAAACATTTTACTGTGATGAAGAAAAGCTAGCTGGCGAGAGAGTTACATTAGAGCATGTATACCCTGCTGATTGGATAGCAAAAGCGCTTGGTTGCAAGTCAAGGAAGAGTTGCGATAACGATGTTTATAGGGCCGCGTCATCTGACTTGCATAACCTTTGGCCAGCCAAGCAAAGATACAATTCAAGCCGGGGCAATAAAAGCTATGGTGTGATACCAGGAGAAACACCAAGGTTTAAGAATGATACATGTGACTTCGAGCGCACATCAGGCAAAAACGCGGTTGTTGAACCACGAGATGCAATCAAAGGTCAAATCGCTCGCAGTATTCTACATATGATCCACTACTATGATTTACCAAGCAAAGACCTGTTACCGCTCATGGTTAAGTGGCATATTAAATATCCACCAACACCTGAAGAAATAGCGCGTCAGGATGAAATTGAAGAACTTCAAGGCAGACGTAACGAGTTTATTAAGGGTATATGATGATAGGAGAATTTAAGGATTACCTGACCATAACATTAGCAAAACGGCTATCAAGCCCCTTTCTGGCCACGTTTTTGTTTGCTTGGTGTGTCGTTAATATCGATATTCTGTTACTCGTATTCTCTAGTGCGCAATGGGACGTCAAGGTTGTAAACCTACATAGCTACTATGCAAAGTTTGACTTATCGAGCTATCGGGTAATCTTGCCTTTAGGGATTGCTGCATTCTACGTATTTATTTGGCCTCAAATTGATATGTATATCTTTCATTATACAAAAAAGGTAAATTTCAAATTCAAGCAACGTCAGCTAGAACTTGAGCTTAAGCAACCTGTCTCACAGGAAGAGTTGAAAGCCATGCGTAAGGCGCATCAAAGCGACAAAGCGAGTTTTGAAGAAGAACTAGACAAAAAAGATACAAGAATACACAAACTGCAACAGTTAGTTCAATCAATGGAAGGTAGGCCAACCAAGA
Organism: Pseudoalteromonas sp. ABE4_541; assembly: GCF_056312285.1. Lineage (NCBI taxonomy): Bacteria > Pseudomonadati > Pseudomonadota > Gammaproteobacteria > Alteromonadales > Pseudoalteromonadaceae > Pseudoalteromonas > Pseudoalteromonas sp. ABE4_541. Next base: position 301,644 of record NZ_JBSVEM010000001.1, on the reverse strand, counting down.
AGGAGTATGATGCTTTAAAAGGTGAACTTAATATCAGGCCAAGCCTAGAAGAGTTCAATCGCCTCAAAAAAGAACGGGATGAGCGGTTATCGGAGGATGAGCATCAAGCGATAGAGCATGATTTGAGCAAAGCGCTACAGAAAATTAGTTCTCTTGAGAAAGATATCAGTACACATGAAGAGTCAAATATAGCAACTCATCAACTGTTGAACTCATATGAAAGTGATATCAAAAAAATGAAAAAAGAGTTGGAAGAGGCTAAAGCAAAGAATAAAAGTTTGAACCAAGAGATACTGAGCTTACCGAATGAAATAGTAGATGATGTAAATAATCTTCTAAGTAAACGACTAGTAGTGAATCCAAACACATTCATATGGAAAAATGGTGAAGTTACTATGCAAGATAGTTTAAAGACAGGAAAACTCGACTTAAAAGAGGTAGAAGACGATTGGTAAATCCAAACACATTTACTTGGAGAAATGGTGAAGTTCTAATACAAAATAGTGTAAAACAAGGAGACTTCGGTGTAGTAATAACGCCAACTGTTAAGTTTTTCCCACCAAAACAGAGCAAGCACAAGAGTTAAGGGCCGAAGCCCCCAACTCAATATCTAGATAAGTAGCGATAAGATAGCAATTGCTAAGTGACATACACTAGCGACTGCTGCGTCAGATAATTCAACTGAAATACTGAACTTCAAATTCACCCCTCCAATGTTAATTATTAATATTAACCTTGAAGCTCTGACATGTTTGTTATACGCTTTTGTTGTCACACATTGCGAAAACACTCAGAGCAACAAGCCCTGTTTGCAGGTTTTCGTTTGGCGCTATGGGCTCAATCATAGCGCCTCCCCTTTACTACCCTAGGCCCTGCAGTAACTAAGATAGTGGGGGTAAAAACATTTTGCAATAGAACAAATCACCGCTGCCTGTGGATAAGTCAGGGATAGGTTTATATTGCAAGTGACCATTAACTTATCCAATCTGAGTAGTAAACACGGTGAGCAAAAATCAACCTAAGTCACTCTATTTTTCTTAATTTCAAAGAAAATTAATTTCTCCGTGTAAGTGTATAACTTCCTCTTACTATATTAAGTATACACAGAAGTGAAAAAAGCACTTTAAAATGACAAACCTTCCTTTTGAGTAGCTATTTAGTCATTTGATCACAATACTGAAAAGTCATCAAAAAATTGCCCAACCTGTCAATAGCTACCCCATGGCGTCGGGTACTCACCCTTCTGGTGATAGTATTGATGATGGCAAGTGAAAATAAAAGTAGAATCCTGACTTGGGAAAACTTCACAAATTATACTAAGCTGATTAACTAGTTATCAGGATGATAAGAAGATCAAAGGAGAAGACTATGATCGGCGTAAAACCGCGCCCCCTCGCACCAAATCAAGAGTATGTACGTTTAGTCAATTACGCAACGACAAGAAAGCCTGTGATATTATTGGCATTATTGAGTGGGTGGAGCTGTTCAGAGATATTGCGAATAGCGAGACGCTACCCGTATAAGTTCAAATGTGAAAAGTACTGGGTGCTCTGGTACATATCACTCGTTCGATGATCCATACAAAATAAGCCTATCGCGCCCAAAAAGAAACAAAAGAGAAACACAAATGAAACACTTGTTTAATATAGAGTAACTAATGTAGTATTGAATCGGTTTTCATGCATTTACAGGAGAGCGAATGGCGCAACAGAGTCCACAAAGTCAACCTATTGCAGAGTTCCAACTGTGGGGGTTTCTAGCAAAAATATACCAAAAAAGAGTTCTTATACCGATAGTCCTAGTATCCATTTTGAGTTCATTCTTGTTTCTAGTTTACAAGAAGGACATCAAATCTACATTTGATCGTCTCAGTGGCTCTGAGTCTTGGACTCAATATGATAATTATGTGGCAATACGCTCACAAGTTAGTACGATAATAGAAATCTGGAATGATATAGATTCCTTAGATGACCGTTTGCGAAAAGATGTTCAAAAGATATTTGAAAAGATCAATGGAGTGCATGAACGTTTTTCCACTCTACAAATCGATAAATTGTCAATGGGCACTCAGGTATATTGGCGCATGGACTACGCCAGATTAAACAACATCCTCTATGACATGTATGGTGATGAAAAGTTGCTAGATAAGGCTGTCTCTCTCTCACTAGAAGCCATTGAAATTAGTACAGATTCAAGCAAACTCACTAAAGAAGACCTAATCAAGTTCGACGAGTATAATGTAAGTTTTCAGCTTGATTGGATACTTCTAGCCTCTTATACACTCAGCTCAGCGAGTGGGAGTACAAAATATCAAGATGACTTAGCTAAACTGGTGGCACGTTTGGGGGGTTGTGAAATATTTATAAGCGATCCTATCACCCATAAAAATATGCGAAAAGGCTTACCATGCAGCCTGTGATCTTTCCATAAAAAAGGGCCTTTTGGCCCTTTTTACTTTTAAACTTAAGATACTAAACCTTTAAATATCTCAAAAATCGACTTTGAGTCACTAGGTTTATCAGGTGGTATTGAAGGGCCACCATTTCTAGCATTCAATTTATGTATGCTAGGTGCAACATGTCCAGCCTCTACGCTTGCAAATGAAATACCAGCTACGACCGCAAGCGGTGCCACGACACCAAATATTATTTTTTTACTACTAATGCGTGATACTTTTTTAGCGGGACTTGTAGAACAAACTTCCATTACTTATATCCTTATTAGTTTACTTTTAACAGTTCTTGTCATTTGACGTCATGACGCGTTGACTGTGAAATTAATTATACAAAAAGTTAACAAAGTGTCAAATTGAGACTTATATTTTTCGAGCTAATCAACACCTCTTAATGCTATCAAAGTGGACATGCTCATACACAGGTCTTAATTGACCCTTCCTTAAACATGAATGTTATACTATGACTGAGAGTTTATCGAACAGTCATGGATTCTTACAAATGCACACTAAATATAAAACTCAATGCTCTCTGACGCGGGAATACTACTCAAGAATTGTTTCTCATTGGTAGTCAATTGCCCGGTGACTATCCATATTCCACGGTCATCTTCTACTCTAAACATCAAGTTCGGGAGGTCTTTGTTCTCTGGTCGAAATAGTCGCTCGCTATTGCTTGCCATTATTTTGATACTCCTTTTATTTTTTCTACCGTTCTTAAACCTGCAAGCCCAAGCATACCGAGCGTCAATTCCATCATGGCATCTAGTGGCAGATTAGGCGCGCCCACATCGGGCCATAACCACTGAAGAACGGGATTGACTACAAACGCAAATAAAAAGCCTAAGCCGCATACCCACAACAAAAAAGGCCGTGCGCCAGCAACAAACACGCTGCGATGAGAGGCGCTAACTTCACTAATACGCGCTTGAACATTTGCAGAATTTGCCAACAACCGAGCTTTTAGCACCTCTTGCTTTAGAACTTCCTCTTCACTGGTATACAGCTCATCTAGAATACCTCCCACCGTTTCAAGTGGATCTTTTGCTTTTCCTTCGCTAAACAACAGTGACAGCAACCCCACTATTGCACTACCTCGATTAGTCCAGTATGCAACCAAATCAACTGAGTTCTTACCATCCCTTCTAGGGCACAAAGCTCGGCAAAAATAGTTGTGCTAGGGTCGAAGTTACATATGCCTGGTATACGGACTTGGCAATCTTGACCTTTTGCACTGTTTCTCAACGTTCGGCTTATTAAACTCATGCAAACCTCACAATTTGCTCAACTGTTTGCTCTACTTCAGAATAATCTTCAAAATTGGATAGAACCGACCCAAGTAGCACATCAATTGATTTACTGTATAGTTCGCTAAACTCTTGCTCGTCCATATTGCTATAAGATATGGACTTTGCTCGTAGCCTTACCATGCCCTCAGGGTATCCAATTACATCGTAAAACCCTGCTTGAATGGCTACCCATCGCCTAAATTCATCAAAATTCTTCAATGGTTTAATACAGTAACCATTGTATTCAATTGGCTGAGTATCAAAGTGGTCAAAGCCCAAACTCAATAACGCCATGTACTTACGATGAAAGTCACCATTACGCATACGCTTGAAGTCGCCCCGAACAACTTCGCCTAACTTAAGGCCATCAATGAAATCACCATCATCAGTTGTAACTGGCATTAATCCGTGGATTGTTTTAACAAGTGCTAATTCGGCCATTCTCAGCTTCTCCTTGATTGGTCCACTGTTATAATTACTTGCAAACACTCTATTTTAGTTCGCATCTAACATCCCTCATAGCGCTACAGAGCTACGCCTTGGTGTTCCAAAGCTGTTATTAATTTGACTGGAAGTCGCCCTACCCGCCATTCATTGAGCAAGTCATCCCTGTAGCTTTTTGGTAGGTCTCGATAGCTATAACCCGCCAACAAAGCTTCACTAACGTCTTTGCGCGATGACTGTTCGTTTATCACCCCTGTTTCCGAATATGCTTTTTTTGTGGTTTGATGCATCTGCTTTACATTGGCCTTAGCTCTAACCCTCACCTCTTCACTAAGCCATGCATACTCAAATCCTTGCCAACCTCGCACCACGCATTCAGACAAACAATCATCAACGCTAACCCCATTTTTGTGTGCCAAGTTTAATTCTGTGGCTAACCGGTTAATCACTGTCTGACTCACCGATAGCTTTTTCTTCTTTCGATACGATACCCAGTCCAATAGCACTTGCTCAGATGGTTGAACAGGCCAGCTTGAAAAATCGAGGGAATTTTTTGCTGTGTTTTTAAATGGTTCTATGACTGGTTCTAATGACTGGTTCTGAGATCCGTTTTTGGGGGTATTCAATGATCCGTTTTTGGGGGTATTCAAAGATCCGTTTTCGGGGGTATTAAAACTTCCATTTTCACCAATACTACCGCTTTTGGGTGTATTAAATTTTTCACCTCTAGAGCCCTTGTGTGACGAGGCCTTCATAGGGGCACTTTCATTAATACCCCCAATTTCGGGCTTATTGATTTTTTCGAAGTTTTCGACACCATTGATCCGATAAACTTTTACTTTTCCCGTGATCCCTTTTCGTCTACCTGTATCAGACAAGTAACCCAGAGTTTCGAGTTTGCGCATATTGGTACCTACTGTCTTTTCGTTAAGTCCTGTATCTTTAACGAGACGCGCAACACTAGGGAAACAACAATGATCCTCATCGGCTCTATCTGCCATTGCGAGTAGTAATAATTTAAGTGAAGATGTTTTTAGCTCTTGTTGCCACGCCCAATCAGTAGCTACCCTGCTCATACACACCCCCGTTTGCTTTTTGTACGTTATATGTCATACTAATCTCCGTTCTTAGATGAAACCCGCTGCGCTCGCCAAAGTACTGCGGGTTTTATTTTTATTTATCTTTAGGCTTTTCTTTTTTACTTTCGCCGTTCTGTCTTTTGCCACTATTACCCACTTTGTGTTCTGAGTATCTGTCATATAAATTGTCAAACATGGCTATGCTTCCTGTTGAGAGTTATTTAGAAGTTCACGCGTAAGATGCTCTTGATTGGTTACTTCATTTTCGAGCCTTTGGCCTATCCACCGCATTACATATACGGGTTTTGAATTGCCGATTGCGTTGTATCGGTGTCCATCAGGGCACTCACTTGAAGGTTTACCTTTCCAAGGGATCTGAGTGTGATTATCTGGTATACCTTGAAGCCGTTCACACTCAATTGGTGTAAGCTTCCTTACGCGATCCGCCATCACACAGCCCTGATTAATTCCGCCAGTGGATGCGCAAATTGGTGGCGCAATGTTGGAAAAGCCCATCCCCTCCTGGTTTGGGTTAAACACTATGACATTTTCTTGTCCATGGTTCCGACCTAGGCAATGAGCTAAATTGGAAATGATAGGATCTTGAGTCCCATGAACTACCATATTGAAGCCATCAGCCCTAGAATAATCATTGCAAGATGTTTGAAGGCAATTAGCTACCTTAGGTATCCATTTATACTCAGAACATGAAAGGACTAAATTTTCTGATCCACCTCCCACATGACCGCCACTTTGCCTCAAAGTGCCGCAACCTTTGCGCCACTTTCCAAAACCACTTTCGGTATATACAGCTTGATAACCCTGCCCAACAGTGCCGCCCATGCCTTGTAAAGTGGGACATACGTTACTAAGGCGAACTTCTCCTTTAGTATTCTGGTGAATTGCAGAAACAAGCCCTGAGCCACGCTGACTAAATAACTCCTGGTCAGACATTGCGATACCACCAGTATTGTGAGATTGGGAAAGCGTTGGATGCGGCTTGTTTACGTCATCCCAGTGGCTTGAACTTCTAGTGCCTGCCTTAGGACTGATGGCAGTGTCTTGTTCCTTCGCTCTGCCCGGTTCAAAATCCCTAAACACGCTTTCGGGCTCAAATAGTATCGGTCCGCGATTGGCCCAGTCTCCAAAATCTGCGACAGCGAACACTCTTCTACGACGCTGCGGTACTCCAAAGTATTGCGCATTAAGCACACACCATTCGACAAGCCCTTTTTTTTCCGACAGCAAAACCGCTTGTTTGCCACTTTTTGCAATCAAAGCTAGCACCTGAGAGTAAGTGGATGATTTCTGCAAAATCATCGCCTCCGTTAGAAGAGAATGCGCCAGTGACGTTTTCCCAAATAGAGAACCTTGTGCCACAGTGCTTTCTACACCAGTCGATGATCTTAACTGCTTGTCTGAATAAGCTACTTCGCTCACCTTTAAAACCCTCTCTTTTTCCAGCAATTGATAAGTCTTGGCAAGGACTGCCAAAAACAACGATGTCTATTTGTCCTAGCGCCTTTATTTGTCGTTCTGTTACTTTCGTTATATCACCAAAGTTCGGTATATCGGGCCACCTATGGGCAAGTACAGCCGATTGGAATTCGCCAAATTCACAGAATGCTGCTGCTTCCCAGCCCATTGGCTCCCAGGCTAACGTGGCTGCTTCGACTCCACTAAACAGGCTTAAATAACGCATTACCTTATTCCTTGTTTCTATTGCTCGCTAATAAGCTGCTGTAAGAGAACTTTCCCCGCTTCAAGCCCATCAACACGACCTAAAAAGTACTCATACTTCGGATCATTTTGTGCTGATTGGCGCATCTCTTTTTCTTCTTCAATTCGGGCGTCTAAGGTTACGAACAACCTTTCCGCAAACTGGTTTTCGCTCATGATTTTCCCTCCCTCGAAAGTTCACATTCCCCAAGACTTAAACAGCCTTCAACAGACTTTAAGAATTCACGCTTTTTTATTTCTGAAGCGTTAAGGTCAATAGATGAAAGTAAACTGCCAACCCTTTTCCCTGACATCTTCACGAGACCAAAACTATCTCCTCGATTTTGAAAATCTAGAAATGGCTTTTTAAGGTCTTCAGGCGTTACTTTGCCTCCAGTAAACTCCTTTATTCTTTCAGTAACATCCTCCGGCACTCGTCGATGTCCGTACGCGTAGCTTCTAACTGTAAAAAACGACTTCCCCAATGAGTCAGCGAGTGCTTCCAAACTACCACCACCGACAGCCCACTGATTTAGATCCACAACAACCACCCAATGTATTATAATATGTATTTTTATAATACATGTTATATTCCGTTTGTCCAAAGTTATTTGTTGATTGAAAAAAAATCTACAGACTGTATTATTATTGTATTAGCAATCCAATTTTAAGTTCAGAGATGGCAGTTAAAGCGTGGGCTAAAGAGGCTCAAGTTATAATGAAAAGAAAAGGGTTAACTCAAAGAGAATTGATCTCTGTATTCGAGGTTAGCTCTCAAGGCGGAGTAAGCCACTATTTTGCTGGAAGATATGACCCATCTAACGAGCAGTTGAGAAAGCTCGCAAATACGCTCGATGTTGATTCAGACCACTTTATTAAATTAGAAGAAAAGATGAGTAGTCAGCTTCGAATCGATCCTAACGTACTGACAGAAGCATTTCAGACGATTGCGCGACACAATGAAATGTCAGAACGAGATATTACTAAATTCTTCAGTGTTTATGAGAAAATGAACCCACAGCAGGTTGCTGAGATATACGATATTTTGATGGCACAAAAAGAAAAAACGGATTTTGATATTCAAAACACTGTACGGAAGTATGCGAAATAGTATCAAGCTGTATAAGTATATTCGGGGGAATACTGTTTTTGTGTAGGTCGAAAAGCTAGGAGGCAGACCAAACAAAATGATGACCTGCACCAAGTATCATTCACCGCTCAGTCTTTTCAAAGTTTCATCTTTTCTTCTGAGAAGAATTGTTTTTTCAACGAGGTTAGTGTTTACATTAGCCGCGATATGGTACTTCAAAGCTTTTTTCTTAATATATAACTCCATATCAACCACATTGTTTTTAGAGCCTGATGATTCAGACTCTTTTGTGCGATCAAATAATTCCTTGAGTGTTGTCACCAATACTACTCCCATAACTAGAGTGCATGATATGACAATGTATGTTTCGAAAGTTTCCATCTAAATACACTTCTTGTCTAACTGATAATTCCTAAGTAATGCTAGAATAATACATAATAAACACAACAAAACAAACACAAAGTTAACAAATTTAATACCTTCTGTATAAATCGAGGCTGTATAGCTTGTAGAAAACAACGTCTTTTCAATTAATCGAGTAATGTGTAAGAACGCTTGAACCCCAAATAAGATAGCAAATACACGCGATACCTTAGAGATAGTTAAATTGAAGCTTTTGTGTATGATTAACACGCTCTTAATTTCAACTATAAAAGTTCCCACGAAGAACAAGTGCCAAATTGCCTTGTATCCTATAGAATCCCCACCTTTTGCGAAACCGTATAGGTAAGGAGTAACTACAGTCATTAGGCAAGAGAAAAGAATGAATACTGTTAATGTCAAACTGTAACTATCAATCCTCTTAAATTTAACCAAGTAGACTCCCCATAGCAGGATATAAGCCAGAGTCGCATGCTCAATTAAATTAAGTAAATGCTGTTCTAACTCTGTAAACATCTAACCTCCCTCTTTTTTGGCCTTTTCAGGCAGCAAGTAAAGAAATTTAAACTGCTGAACTTGAGATGGATCTAATCCTCCTCCCCCTGTTCCACCTTTAACTTTCTTAAGACATTTGCATTTTAATACTGTCAAATTACTGGATTTCATCCTAAGCCTCTAATAAAAAAATTATCGCCCATTGACAACCTGTGCATTACAATACATATTATAATACATATTATCAACCGTGTGATTATCACTTTCGATAGTGACTCTTTAGTTTACATGAACGAAGTAAGGATGACACTGATATTGCTTTCGTGCAGGCCGATTCGTGTATGCCTTAGAAATATGAGGTGAAATTTAGTACATGAAATGCTCCACAACACAATGCACACATTACGAACAAGTGATTGAAGAAATTGCCAGCGAACTAATAGTCGGCAACTCGATTATCGTGGCGAACATTACCTATAAAAAAACAGATGTCGTAGCCGAAATGTACGAGCAAGAAGAAACGGAAGAGCTAATTGCTCGATTGATATTTAGTGATTTAGCCGTACAAGAGCGACTAGATGAAATCAAACAGCAAACAGTTTACGAAATGGCCAAAAAGCTAGCGACAAAACACTTAAACGCAGCATAAAAAAAGGATCGAGAATGCTTTATTTAAAACCCGCAGAAAACAAACAAGCGTATGCGAAGATTGGCATTTATGGCGAGGCTGGCTCTGGTAAAACACGTACAGCCGCAGAAATTGCAATAGGACTTTGGAAAGCATATGACCTTCAAAAGCCTATAGCCATGTTTGATACAGAACCTGCGGCCAGCTACATAATCCCGCTATTTGAACAAGCTGGTATCGAGTTCCTAGTATTTGATGAATCTCGTGCTTTGTCTGACTTAATGGGCTTTTGGGATGAAGCTGAAAAACACTGCTCCATCGTAATCGCTGATTCAATTACACACACATGGAAAGATTGCCAAGATAGCTATTTAGCTAAGCTAAACGAACAACGCAAGAAATCTAATCCAAAAGCAAAGCCAATTTTCCAACTAGAGTTCCATCACTGGAAACCAATTAAAGCTCAATGGGCTGCGTTCACAGATAAATTCTTAAGCTCAAAGATACACGCAATCGTATGTGGTCGCGCTGGCTCAGTATATGAGTATCAAAAGAATGAAGAAACAGGGCGAATGGAACTAATTACCAGTGGCACAAAGATGGCTACCGAAAAAGAAATGGGTTATGAGCCTTCTCTGTTAATTGAAATGGTTAAACACCGAGAAAACGGAAGAATTATCAACCGTGCATTAGTGGAAAAAGACCGTACTGACAGATTAAACGGCCACTGCCTAGATTACCCCAGCTATGATTCTTTCGCTGCTCACTTCGACTTTTTGAACATAGGTGGCCAGCACTTCGACAGCATGGAACAGCGTAATAGTAAACATATCTATGAGAACCAAATTACAGATGATGGGTTTTCATATGAAAAAAGGCAGCGTGAAATTCAGTGCGAAGAAATTAAAGGCTTACTTGTAAAGCATGGCTATGACGGTAATGGCACCGAAGCGAAGAAGTTTAGGCTAGACCTCTTTGAAATGATATTTGGAACACGTAGCTGGACTGCTATCGAATCGATGAGCAGCGCAAAGTTACTAAAAGGTTTTGCCGACTTGAAATCGCTACTAACTCAGGAAGTTGAGCAAAAGTCCGCCTAATTTTCTAAAACAATTCAGCGCTGCGCGCGAACTTGCAAGGAATGAACATGGATAACCTAATCAATACACCAGAAGAGGCTAAAGCAATTGTCGATGCTCGGAATGCTCGTATAAGCAAAGAGCTTCGTAAGCAATGCGAAAACAGAAGGCGACTAGAACAACGTAGAGACGAGCTGGCTTTAGAAAAATCACACAAAGAGGTTTGGGAATAATGGCGCGCGGAGTAAATAAGGTAATTCTAGTTGGGCATTTAGGGCAAGACCCTGAAGTTCGTTACATGCCAAATGGAAATGCCGTGGCAAAAATTAGTCTTGCAACGACTGATAGTTGGAAAGACAAAAATACGGGCCAACAGCAAGAACGAACAGAATGGCACCGCGTGATCCTATTTGGTCGATTAGCAGAGGTTGCTGCGGAATATTTGCATAAAGGTTCCCAAGTTTATATTGAAGGCCGCTTACAAACGCGAAAGTGGACGAATCAAAATGGACAAGATCAATTCACTACTGAAGTTGTCGTGGATATGGGAGGCCAATTACAAATGTTGGGGGGTCGTGGGGAGCAACAAGACAAAGGTCTATATCAAGGTGTACCAAATCAGAGTCAAAGCAGCTACGGCCAGCAACAAGCTGGTTTTACTCAGCAGCAACCAAGAAACCAAAATCAACTAGGTGCTCCAAACAACCCAATGGAGCCCCCTGTGGACTTTGATGATGATATTCCGTTTTGACCCGTACTAAAGAGTATTTGTATATGGAAAATGACTTTTTAAGTATCACTGCTCAGCAGTTGGCGTGGTGCAAAGGAAAAGACGAACCAGATGGTAGCGAGCGAAAAGAAGCACAATCTTTAGTAAACAAATGGAACAAACAGCGTATCGCACTTGGTCTTTTACCTTGGTAAGGCCAAGAATTAGTTAAGCGAAATTTGAGGTTATTATGAGTAATGAAGAAACACATTTAATAGAGATCAAGGAACTAGCAAAGATACTAGATTGTAGTGTCAGTGGTATCAATCTAAAGCTCAAAACTGACGACTATTTTCCCAGGCCTATCCCTAGCAATGGAAGATCGGTTCGCAAGTGGCGACGATGTGACATAGATGAGTATATAGGTCGAAAAAACCCAGCTGAGTGGGATTTACAAAACCTGCCGCCCCAGCTTGTTCAACTGATCAGAATTACAGTAACCGAAGCCGTTGACAGAGGCCTAAACAACTTCCTGAATACCCCGCGCTAGTTGCGGGGCCCGCCAAAAAACACCAAATTAACACAAGAAACACAATCAAGCACATTGAAACACAATCAAAACATATGTAACATAATTACCAACCTCTTCGTGAGTTGCCCTTCTGCGGTGTATTCGCCGTGGTTTGTGTACTTAGAGCTTTGGCTCTTCGAGCACACTTAGTATAATTTTCTCTATGGTATGATGAATTTGACGAGTTGGACTCACGAAGAGGCTTCAAAGGCACTTTCCCGAGTAAGGACAATCGAGGATTTAGCTGCTGCTTTAGGCTGTAGCATGAAACTCTTAACTTTTTTTGCTTTCAGAGCCACAAAAGAGCAAAAATATAAATCTTTCACAATTTCAAAAAGAAATGGTAGTGAAAGGCTAATCGTCGCACCAAAACCAAAATTAAAAAATATTCAAGCCAAATTAAGTGTTCTACTTGAAGAGTACTACTTACCTCGAAAAGCTGTACATGGTTACATAAAAAAGAAAAGTATAGTAACAAATGCTAGAACACACGTTAATCAAAAATGGCTAGGAAAAGTAGATATATCCGATTACTTCGGTTCAATCAGCACAAACAGAATTGTCGGACTCCTCTGTTCTGCCCCATTTTATTTACCACTTAAAGTCTCCGCAACCATAGCGTTAATAGTTACAACTAATGGCTCGTTACCACTTGGTTCGCCTTGCTCTCCAATGCTGTCGAACATAATAACCAGGCGATTAGACAAAAAGTTAAGTGACCTTGCTCGAAAGTACAAATGTTATTACTCCCGATATGCAGATGATGTGTTTTTTTCAACTAATAGAACACACTTCCCTTCTGAATTGCTATACAACACTGATGAAAACGCATCCAAAGTTGGTGCTGAACTGGAACAAGTCTTTTTACAAGAAGGCTTCTTGATTAATAAAGACAAGACCTCGCTAAAAAATAAGTCCCAAAGACAATTGGTAACGGGGATAGTAGTAAACGAAGGTTTAAATGTACCTAGAGAGTACGTCAGAACATTAAGGGCAATGCTCTATTCATGGGAAAAGCATGGGTTAAAAGGAGCTGAAGCCCATTGGCTAAAGCACTATAAGAACCATAATCGAACAAAGAACAACGATACCCCAAAGTTTTCTTGGGTAGTTAGAGGTAAGTTAAATCATATTGCTGCGGTACGCGGGGTAAACGATGAGCTGTATCTAAAATACGCAAAGTGGCTGGCCAGAATCGATAGTAACTTTAAAGTTGATCCAAAAGCTATAGCGGCTAACATCGCTAGTGAAATTCATGTATATGTTGAAGGAAAAACCGACGCTGTCCACTTGAGAGCTGCTCTATCACACTTCCATAGCGTTGGAAAATTCTCATCACTAAAAATTAAGCTTATAAATGAAGAGAATGCACAAGGTGATTCAAAGTTAAAAGAAACCTGCACCATCTTAAGCCAAACAAACCAACCTTATTTAACAATATGTTTGTTCGATGCCGATGACCCTAAAATAGTAAGGAGTATGAAGGGCTCTGCTTTACCATATAAAGACCACGGTAATAACGTGTTTTCAGTTGTTATCCCTAACCCTGACTTTAGAACCGACGAAAAAATATGTATTGAGCATTTGTATAAAGACTCAGATTTAAAACGATACACACATGATGGACTAAGGCTTTATCTAGCCGATGAGTTCGATCCGAAATATGGATTTCACAAACACGAAGAAAAACTTGTGAAGTTAAATCCAACCAAAAAAACGTTGATTGTAGACGAAAATGTTCTAAACACAGAGATAAAAGTCAACGTGGCATTGGCAAAATCAAAATTTGCCGAATTGATAGAATCTCAAGTAGAGCCTTTCAATCAAGTTTCTTTTATTGGATTTGAACCTTTACTAGAAATTTTTGAAAAATTGCATAGTGACTACTTACAGTAAGCATTCCTTCAATTTTTACCCAAAAATATCATTAAGCTTTAACGCAAGCTCATCGTTTAATTGTGACTCTTTTTCACTCACAAGCGCATTAGGGTCTTTTTTAACTTCATCTAGAATATCTTGCCAACGCTCGATCCATTCTTTTTTGAGATGAAACAGATCACCGAATTCGTAGTTTTTACCAACTCCTTTAGTTAAAGTCTGATTACGTATTGCCCTCAGTATCTCACTTGGGCACCCGCGTTCTTGCAGGTGTGTAGAAATAGTCTTTCTAAAAATCTTCGGTGTGAATTTAAGCCACGATTGAAGCACTTGAACATTCTTAGAAAAATGATCACGTTCTACCTGGGTATGTGGTTTACCAATTTCGTGAAACAAATACATATCTTTATCTAGCGTACCGTAGTGACTTTTCAGAGTTCCAAGGTAATCAAGAAGCAATGAAACGACATTTTCAGGTAAGTGAGTCCAAGCCTTTTTGCGGTTTTTTATAGATTCAGGTGGGTGCTCAATACGCATTTTTTGAAAGTTAACCCAGCCGATTTTAACCCTGCTCCACTCTTCAGACCTTACCCCGACACGAAGCATCAACGTTATAAGTACTTTTAACCAATCGTCACAGTCTTGCTTGTCTAATTCATTTAAGAGCTTGTGAAGGTCAGCACTTTCTAAATAGGATTCATCGGGCGAGCCTTGGATGCTTGCTAAAATAGCCTTACGACCAAATAGCGGGTTAGAAGAAACTATGTCCTTTTCTACTGCATAACTGAACAACCTTCGCATTACTTTATGAACAGCTTCAGCAGCTCCCGGTTTTCCCTGTATGTTTGCAAGGTCTAATATAAACTCGTCCCATTCCCTTGGCGCAATTGATCGCATATCACGACCATTCCAGTTGGGCAGAATATACTGGTTGTAGCTTAACTCATAGTTTCTCAATGCGCGCTTTGTACCGCCCGTCATTGCCCAATCTTCTTTGAATTGAGCAAATACCTGATTAACCGATGAAGTCTTTGTAAAACCCTCAATAAGCGACTGTGCGTTTATTTTCCTGATCTTTTCCTGAAGTTTATCTACTTGAGGGTCTATTCCCTTAAGTAGCTGCGCCGTTATTCTGTTGTGTTCAATTTGAATGTCGCCAATGTCCACATCAGGGTAATTACCCAAGGATATAACTGTTCGCTGATCTGAGTTTGGTTTCTGATAACGAAACCGCCAATTGAAAACTGTATTTGATAGCCTATCAACGTCATCCAGTTGGCTTGGGTTTATTTTGCTAGAGGTCCACTTCAAGTAAAGTTGTAAACCCGGATAACCGCCAAAGGTAACCGTCAGGTTTCGCTTGTTATTTGGAATACGTAATTTTGATATTGCTGTAGTTGATAAGTGTATCTTTGGCATAATTGGTAGTCTCCACCATCCTTGCATATATACTAGTATGTGCTCTCTACCAAATTTGTCTACCATTTTGTGTTTTTCGATAGGTACAAAAAAATCCCGATGAATTTTGCAACTCATCGGGATTTCTCGTAACTGCTTATTCTACATAAGAATTTCAGTTAAAATAGGTTGGTGCGGATGGGGGGACTTGAACCCCCACGGCCGAAGCCACCACCCCCTCAAGATGGCGTGTCTACCAATTCCACCACATCCGCATTTTTCCGGCATTTTACCTGATTGAGGAATCAAGTTACCGAGTAACTTAAGGCTACTAATCTTAAATTAGTTTGGTACGTCTGAAGAATTTGTTTCGTCAGATGAAGCTGGAACGTCTGTTGCAGCTGGTGCTACCGTTGCCGCTGGCGCTTCTAGGTTTTCCCACTCGTCAGTTTTTTTAATCTGACCAGTTGTTAAATTACCTAAAACGATGCTCAAAACAAAAAACACAGTTGCTAAGATAGTTGTGGTTTTTGTCATAAAGTTGCCAGCGCCTGATGAGCCGAATACCGTTGCTGATGCACCTGCACCAAACGATGAGCCCATATCAGCACCTTTACCTTGCTGAACTAACACCATTCCAATCAGTGCTAATGCAACAATTAAGTAAATAACTAATAATATTTCGTACATTTAAACGTTCCCTTGTGCACTATTGCAGATACTAATAAAAGCATCTTTATCTAGACTCGCGCCGCCGATTAGACCGCCATCGATGTCTTCTTGTGCAAATAATAATTCACTATTTTTTTCATTCACACTGCCACCATATAAGATGCGCAATGTGCTCGCGACCTGCTCATCATACTGACTAAGCATATCGCGTATAAACTTGTGTACTGTTTGAGCTTGCTCTGGCGTTGCTGTTTTACCAGTCCCGATTGCCCAAACGGGTTCGTATGCTATCACAGAATTATTTAAAGCTGCTAGACCTAATTTACCAATCACCGCATTTATTTGCTCTGCGACTACTTGCTCAGTTTGCTCAGCTTCACGTTCGGCTTCTGTCTCGCCTACACACAGTACAGGTGTTAAGCCCTGCTGCTGTGCCATTGCAAATTTGTTTGCAACCTGTTCGTTTGTTTCACCAAACAGGTTTCGTCTTTCAGAGTGCCCTACTAGGCTATACTTTGCACCTAGCTCAGATGCTAACTTTGCCTGAATTTCGCCTGTATAAGCGCCAGACTCATGCTCTGAAACTGTTTGCACTCCAGAATTGACCCCTGTTTTAGCTACTTCTTTAAGTAACATGGCAGGAGGAAAAACAATCACATCTAGTTGTGCATAACTATGCTTTTTGACTTCGTCACAGATTTTCTCAACCAGTTTCAATGAACCGTTCATTTTCCAGTTACCTGCAACAATTGGCTTACGCTGCGCCATACGATACTCCGCATCAGAAAGCGGGTGAGATACTAACTTGCCTCACCCTGATTTACAAGAAATAAAATTAAAAAACAGATTAATTGCTCACAGATTCAACAACTTCAGCGATTTTAGTGGCAAAATCGATGACTTGTTTCTCTTGTTCTGCTTCAACCATTACTCTGATCACCGGTTCCGTGCCTGATTTTCTCAATAGCACTCTTCCTTTACCTGCAAGTTGCTGCTCTACATCGACAACAACCTGCTTCACTATTTCCTGTTCTGTCGGATCATCGTCAGTGCTATATCGCACATTGATCATTTTCATTGGATATTTGGTAAATCCACTGCCTAAATCTTGCAATGTCTTGTTTTGTGACACCATAGCAGCAAGCACTTGTAAACTTGACACAATGCCATCACCAGTACAAATCAAGTCAAGGTTTAACACATGCCCTGAGCTCTCACCACCTATAGTCCAGCCATTTTCTGTTAGTAACTCCATAACATAGCGATCGCCTACTTTACTTCGCGCAAACTCAATGCCTTTTGCTTTTAGCGCATTCTCAAGCCCCATGTTGGACATAACAGTACCGACTATACCGCCGTTTAAGGTCCCTTTAGCTTGTGCAAGACATGCAATGATGTAAACAATGTCATCGCCATCAAATACATGCCCTTTATGATCAACCATCATCACACGATCACCATCGCCATCATAGGCAATACCAACATCCGCCTGATGTTCAAGAACTTGGCGTTTTAGTGAATCTACGTGCGTTGCACCACACTCATGGTTGATATTGACACCATTTGGTTCACACGCATGGCAAATCACCGTAGCACCTAGCTCACGCATCACAGCTGGCGCAATATGGTAAGTCGCTCCATTGGCGCAATCTAAAACTATTTTGACCCCCTCAAGAGACAACTCTTTAGGGAATTGGCTTTTACAAAATTCAATATATCGACCGTCAGCATTTTCTAAACGACGTGCCTTGCCCAACTTTTCAGAGCTAACACATGTCATTTCTTCATCCATCATAGCTTCAATTTCAAGTTCTACGCTATCTGCTAACTTCAAGCCGTTACCGCTGAAGAACTTTATACCATTATCATGATACGGGTTATGAGAGGCACTGATCACGATACCTGCTTCAGCTCTAAAAGTTTGTGTAAGATAAGCCACCGCAGGGGTTGGCATTGGACCAAGCAGCACAACATCTATACCTGCAGCAATCAGCCCCGCTTCTAAAGAAGTTTCCAAAAGGTAACCTGATATGCGTGTATCTTTACCGATAATTACTTTTTTGGTACCAGTTTTAGATAAAACTTTACCAGCCGCCCAGCCTAATTTCAGTGCAAACTCAGGGGTAATAGGATATTGTCCAACTAACCCTCTCACTCCGTCAGTCCCGAAATATTTTCTCGTTGTCATATGGTTACTCCATGTGTTGCCGCGTACCATACATCTAGCACATCAGCAGTTTGTTGAACGTCATGCACGCGTATAATATTTGCCCCTTGCTGTGCACACAGCAAGGCACCGGCAAGGCTTGCGGCAAGTCGTTCGTCAGTTTGTCTATTTAATAAGTGCCCAAACATCGATTTTCTTGAAAGCCCTGCCAAAAGCGGTAAACCGATGGATTTGAATGCCTCAAATTTCCCCAGTAACTCAAAATTGTGCACTAACGTTTTGCCAAATCCGAATCCGGGGTCAAGAATGATACGCTCGTTTGCGATGTTATGCGTTTGGCATGCTAACAAACGTTCGCTGAAAAATGCCTTAATATCATCAATAACATCCGCATAACTTGGATCGTTTTGCATTGTTCTTGGCTGCCCCTGCATATGCATCAAACAAACAGCAACTTCAGGGTATTTTGCAACCACTTCTAATGCTCCAGGCTCTTGCAAAGCACGAACATCATTGATGATGTCTGCGCCAGCAACAATCGCCTGTTCCATCACCACCGCTTTACTCGTATCGATAGAGATAATACAGTCCGATTTTGCGCGAATTGCTTCTATAACCGGAATCACTCTATTGAGTTCTTCTTCGCAAGTCACATCCGGCGCGCCTGGGCGAGTGGACTCCCCACCGATGTCTAAAATCGTCGCGCCTTGCTCAAGAAGAGATAGAGCTTGATTGACAGCGTTGTCCAATTCATAAAACGAACCACCATCTGAGAATGAATCAGGAGTGACATTCACTATGCCCATCACTTGAGTTTTTGTGAGGTTTAACTTCCTACCTCGGGGTAAACAAATTGTCGTCATTATTACCTTACTCAGTTTAGAGTAATGCTCGCCACCTCAGACTAGTGCTTCAGTAACCAACCAAGCGTAACAAAGGGATGCACGCCAAAATATAATTATTCTAAAGGTATGAAAAAGCCCCGTCTCAGCGGGGCTTTGAAATTATAGACTATTTTAACCGTTATTCAGGTCTATCATCAAGCTCAGATGGGCCTTGTGGCTTCTCTGGTGCTTTATCTTCGCTTTTTTCAGCGACTTTTTCCTGCTTTGGCTCTTTATTGTCCGGTTTTCTGTCATGTGCATCACGTGGTGGACGAACTTCAGTACGCTCCATTAGGTCATCAATTTGACCTGCATCGATGGTCTCATACTTCATCAGTGCGTCTTTCATGCTGTGCAGAATATCCATATTATCTTTTAAAATTTGCTCTGCGCGCTGATAATTTCGCGCAATGAAATCTTTAATTTCTGAGTCGATCAGCTTTGCAGTTTCGTCTGACATACCAGTCGTACGATGAGAACCACCACCCATGTACATCTCGCCTTGCTCTTCGAGGTACATCTGTGGACCGAGCTTACTACTTAAGCCCCACTGCATAACCATTTTCTTGGCAATATCAGTCGCACGCTCAATATCGTTACTTGCACCGGTTGTAACTTTATCTTCACCATATATCAATGCTTCAGCAATACGGCCACCATATAGGCTCGAAAGCATTGACTCTAAATGTTCCTTGGAGTGACTTACGCGATCTTGCTCTGGTAAATACATAGTCACACCTAGCGCTCTACCACGAGGAATGATGGACACTTTATATACAGGGTCATGTTCAGGTACTAAGCGGCCGACAATAGCATGACCTGCTTCATGATAAGCTGTCATCTCTTTCTCGTGCTCGCTCATAACCATAGACTTACGCTCAGCGCCCATCATGATTTTATCCTTTGCAGCATCAAACTCTGCCATGCTTACTTTACGCTTATTACCACGAGCAGCAAATAAAGCAGCTTCATTGACTAAGTTTGCTAAGTCAGCACCAGAAAAACCAGGCGTACCACGTGCAATAACTGACGCTTCAACATTGTCATCTAACGGCACTTTGCGCATGTGTACATTAAGAATTTGTTCACGACCACGAATGTCCGGAAGACCAACTACAACCTGACGGTCAAAACGACCAGGGCGTAGAAGCGCTGGGTCAAGTACGTCTGGACGGTTAGTCGCAGCAATCACGATAATACCTTCATTGCCTTCAAAACCATCCATTTCTACAAGCATTTGGTTAAGTGTTTGCTCACGCTCATCGTGACCACCACCCATACCAGCGCCACGCTTACGACCTACGGCATCAATTTCATCAATAAAGATAATACAAGGTGCTGCTTTTTTAGCTTGTTCGAACATATCGCGCACACGAGATGCACCCACACCGACAAACATTTCAACAAAGTCAGAACCCGAAATGGTAAAAAATGGAACTTTTGCTTCACCAGCAACGGCTTTAGCAAGTAATGTTTTACCCGTACCAGGAGGACCAACCATAAGCACGCCTTTTGGAATGCTACCCCCAAGCTTTTGGAATTTTGATGGATCACGCAAAAAGTCAACGAGCTCAGTAACATCTTCTTTCGCTTCGTCACAGCCTGCTACATCGGCGAACGTCGTTTTCACTTGATCTTCGCTCATTAGGCGTGCTTTGCTCTTGCCAAACGACATGGCACCTTTGCCGCCACCGCCTTGCATCTGACGCATAAAGAAGATCCACACACCAATAAGCAATAACATTGGGAACCAAGAGATGAAAATGTTCGCCAAAAATGATTGTTCTTCTGGCGCAACACCTTTAACGTTTACGTCGTTTTTCAACAAATCATTGATTAGGTCTTCATCATACATTGGCATGATAGTTTGGAAACGTTCACCGTTGCCTTTCATACCAGTGATAGTCCCAGTTGAGCGGTCAATATTGACATCCCTAACGGCACCACTGCGCACTTCTTTGACAAACTGCGTGTAACTTGTTTGGCGATCTATGTGATCACCACTATTGAAGCTCTGAAAAACAGTCATTAGCACGACAGCTATAACTAACCAGAGTATTAAATTCTTCGCCATATCGCTCAAGGAGTTAACCTCTTGTATCCAAAATTATTTAAATTCAACTTTAATGCTTTCCAACTGTACTACAGTTTGTAACCCGTCGCCACTATATATACCTCACGAGAACGTGGTCTCGACGCTTTTGGCTTTCTAATTTTAACAACGTTAAAACAATTACGTACTTCTTGCACAAACTGATCAAAACCTTCGCCTTGGAAAACTTTAACCGCAAACGCGCCGTTCTTACCAAGCACTTGATGACACATATCCAGTGCTAATTCTACCAAATACATACTTCCTGCTTGGTCCGTTGACATATTGCCACTCATGTTAGGTGCCATATCAGAAAAAACAACATCAATGTTTTTCCCACCAATACGTTCGAGTAACGCATTTAACACCGCTTCTTCCCTAAAGTCACCTTGTAAGAAATCAACACCAGCTAGCGAGTCCATAGGCAGAATATCACACGCAATAACTTGTCCATTTTCACCAACTTGTTCAGCTAAATACTGCGACCAACTGCCTGGAGCGGCCCCCAAATCAACCACACTCATGCCTGGTTTAATGAGCTTATCTTTTTGCTGAATTTCTTCGAGTTTAAAAATTGCGCGTGAACGAAAACCGCGTTTTTGTGCCTCATGAACATAAGGGTCATCCACATGTTCCTTTAACCAGCGTTTTGAGCTCGCTGAATGCTTTTTATTTGCCATATTAACTGCAACTCATTAGTAATATTCTTTAGATGGCGGTAGAATATGAGAATTCAAGCCTACATAGTGTAAATTGTAACAATATGACTTTATCAAATAAACAAAAGCAGTACCTAAAAGGACTAGCACACCCACTAAAACCGGTTGTTTTACTCGGTGCAAATGGTCTAACTGAAGGTGTCTTAGTTGAAATTGCTCATTCTCTAGACATTCACGAGCTTATCAAGGTAAAGGTACCAACCAATGATCGTGAAACCAAGCAATTAATTTTTGATGCCATCGTCAGAGAAACGGGTGCTCATAAGGTACAAACGATTGGCCATACCATCGTTTTATACCGCCAAAGCGAAGAGAAGAAAATCCAGCTTCCTCGCCAATAAGTTCGTTAAGCGTCATTGTTTGCTTGCAATGACGCATCTCTATACATCTCAATTACGTGTGAAATAAAATCCGTTGTTAGCTGATTTATCAAGCCGCTCTCGGCATTGAGCAATAAGCTAAAGCCAATATTCAATGCGGGTATGACCACAACATCTGTCCGATAACCCTGTACCCAACCACTGTGGTACATTAAAAACTCTCCATCGTAGTCGTAAATGCGCCACCCTAGCCCATAGTGTGCTTCATTAACATGTTTGCGCCAAATCCGTCGTCTCAGCTCTCTTTTTGTATGAGTGTAAGGTCGACTTTGTAAAGTCAGTGCATCCAATGACAATATATCAGGGTACATGCCGAGTTGCGCTTTTAACCACTGTGCCATGTCTTGAGCACTCGCATTGATACCCGCAGCTGGGGCAACCTTATAGTAATGTGGTTTTAATTTGGCGGTATGCCAGCGTTTTCTTCCCAAAACGTGGGGGTGAGCGTAATTATTATCTTTCGTCATACTTTCAATACCAACCCCGCCGTCTTCCATTCGCAGCGGAACGAAAATTGATTCTGTGATCCAGCGCTCGTAAGTCATTCCCGTTGCTTGATAAATCACGTCGGAGATCAAACTAAACATGGCATTTTGATAGCCATAACACCGCCCTGGCTCACAAATTTTCTCAACTTTAACTAAACGCTCAACAATTTGCTCATACGGCATTCGTGATTCTATTAAGTTGTCATACGCGTTTGGTACCAAACCACTAGAGTGACTCAGCAAATGGTAAATTTTTAACCTCTGATAATCAGTACCTTGCAAAAAAGGCAAGTAATGACTTACAGACTCATCTAAAGAAAAGCGCTCTTCACTTGCCAGTTTTGCCGTTAAAGAGCCTGCAAATGTTTTTGAAACTGATGCCAAACGAAATCTTGTGTGCTCATTGACCGCGCGCCCTTTGCGCACTTTAGTCTGCCCATAGCCTTTTACTAGATCGCCAAAATCTCCATGAACAATGCTTAATGCTGCCCCAGGAATTGATTTTTCTTTTAGTTTGCCTTCGACTTGCTTAGAATAGCTGTTCAAAAATTGGTGCCACTGCTGTTTTGCCTCTTCCGATGCATTTGCTTTAACAGTCAACAGCCAAAATACAACAAGAACTAGATACTTCATAATCATCCATTAAACTCGAGTCAAAGAGAGTTTATCATGAAGTTAACTTTTGTTTGTATCACCAATTAAGACTTTAACTGCAATTTGAGGTACTTGGATGCGTTTTTTGCTTATTTCCACCATTGTGGCTTTGTCTTTTGGTTGCTCACTTACACCAAAAATGGCGCCAAAACTCAATGTGCCCCCCAAGCCAATACTAAGTAAGGAAGTTTACCAGCTTAGCTATAGCACAGAGCTAGATTCTGCGCGTATCAAGTCTGTTCAGCTGCCCGCTCACCCTATTAAAAAGAACAATACGGTGCGTATTGTTGCCGATAAAGTCGCCATGACTGATACTCTTAAGTCTTACATTGAAAGCGCATTAAAGAAACAAGGCTTAAAAATAGTTACTAAAACAAAAGCTGATTATGTTCTTAATATACATGAGCTTGATCTCACCTTTGGTCCCAATAAAACTTATGTGCTCAACAAGCCAAAAACAACGCACCCGCTTTATCAGTTGTTGACTCAAAAAGCTTCTAGTTATCAATGTAGTAATATTATTGCGAGCGTCAGTATGAGACTAACGCATGTCGCGTCTTCAGATGTGATTTGGTTTGCCAAATCTTCAACAGACAGCGCAAGCTTTCAAGGGATACCACTACAATTTAGTTATACCAAAGAGCAAAAAATTACCAACGAACACGAAGTAATCGCTTTTGTTGTCGAGCAAAACACTGAGCAAGCCCGAGTAGCTCGCACTCAAACTCCTGTGCAAATGCCAAATTATCAGGTTAAAGATGAAATAAGCGAACCGAAGAAAACAGCTGGTGCTTGTTCAGAAACTGAAGTGAGTGCATTGAGCAGTGTGATGCACCAGCAACTTGCGACAACATTAATAGATAAAATCAACGTGTTATAGAAAAACAATTTCTTACAGTTCTACACGATAAAATCCCTATAATGTTCACTTGGTTTAATCTTGGTGAACATTATGCTTCGTGTTGTCTTGTCATTTTTAGTCATTTGCTTTTGCACTGCCAATAACGCATCTGCGAGCAACCGCTTATACGCGGACAACACTCTAGAGCCTAGCGAAGAATTTAATTATGACTGGAGCTTAGGCTCTGGCCTCATTTTGGAAGATCCATTTCTGATTGGTACTAAAAGATACCAAAATGCGGTTGAATGGTTGAATATCAATTTTAGAGCCTCATATGGCAACGCTTATATCGACATTGACCGAAGTCAATTGAGCGGTGGTTTTATTGTCGGTATGAGCCTAATCGATAAGTACGACTGGGGATTAGATATAGTTATCACTCAAGCACAACAAGGATTTGGTGACAAAGGGTTTGACCTATATCACTCAGATCAAATCCCCGAACTCAAGGGGATAGCCGAGCGTGGTTATGATCTTAACTCAGGCCTTCGTATGACTCGAAGATTTGGCGATGAACAAGTCTCTTTAGAATTTTTACAAGATGTCAGCAGCACTCACAACGGCTGGATCATAAACTACTATTACTCCAAAATCATCCCGTGGCAGAATTGGGAATTTAGAGCCGCCATTGGCCTTAATGTCTATTCTGATGATTTTGTTGACTACTATTTTGGCATCAACAGCAATGAAGCGACAGCAACTCGACCCGTCTATCAACCAGGCAGTGCCTACAGCGTCGTTTTAGAGTTTCATGGTGAATATCCAATCAACGAAAACTGGGTTTTCTTGTGTGGCTGGATGTCAACCCAGTTTTCTAGCGACATTTATCACAGCCCAATAGTGGCACAAAACCACCATCATAAAGCTAAGCTAGGTGTACGCTATGTTTTTTGATAGTACACATTTTCATTCAATCTGTATCATTTTGAATGAAAGCATTATAAGTTGAATAATTCGTGACAGTGGTGTGTTAGTGGGGCAAACTCAGGAACAGATTGTAGAGTTTAACTAATCGCCAGATTTATGCAGGTATTGGAGGTTATAGGAATGGATAATTACGGCACTATCTTACTCGTTGAGGACGATGAATCACTCGCAAAATGGGTAGCTGATTACTTGGACAACCAAGGCTATACCACGCACGTATGTGAACGTGGTGATAAAGTCGTTGCTATGGTTAAATCATTAAATCCAGATATCGTTTTATTAGATGTGATGCTACCAGGACAAGATGGAATAAGCGTTTGTCGTGAGCTTCGCCAATTTTACAACCAACCTATTATTATGCTTACCGCAAGAGACGAAGAAATGGACGAAGTCATAGGCCTTGAGGTAGGTGCAAGCGATTACGTTATCAAACCCGTTAGACCACGTGCACTACTAGCGAGGATCAAGGCAATGTTACGCGCGTCCGCAGAGACTAAGCAAGTCGAAGACGTCAATGACAAGTCAATTCAAGTTGGGAACCTTTGCATAGATACGCAAGCACGTAAGGTATTACTCCAAGGTGAAGAAGTGAATATTTCAAGCGCTGAATACCTGTTATTACACTTCCTCGCAACAAATGCTGGTGAAGTTGTTTCGCGTGATGCTGTATTTAAGGCAACAAAAGGCCGTGAATACGACGGCTTAGATCGCAGTGTCGATGTGCTGATATCTGCTTTACGCAAAAAGTTTAATGATGATCCTCAGCACCCAGAAAAAATTAAAACAATTTGGGGCAAAGGCTATTTAATGGTGCCAAGCGCTTGGTGATGGGTGGCCTGTGAGAAAGCTGTACATCTATTTACTCACGAGCGCATTAGTCTCTATCGTTGTACTTGGTTGGCTGATTGACATTTTTAGTGAACATACTCTAGATACTGAGGACAACTTTGGTTGGCAAAGTACGCTAGCAAGCGGTGTAGCAAAACAAGCAGCTAAACAACCAATAGATGCAAGAACACCATTTATTAGTGCAATCGCCCTAGATTATGAACTGGCTATTAGCTATAAACCAGGGAACACACTCGCCGTTCCTAGTGAGCTAAAAGCACAAATGCTGACCAAAAATGGTTTGATCCTAGAAGATCAGGCCGGATTTTATTTATTGAAAACCAATCAAGCACTGCTACCCGACTATTTAGAACTGCGTCTAGAAAAGCCACCTGAATTACAAGACAATGATGCTGTTCTCACCCTGCTTTTTTATGCAGGTGTATGTACCTTCATGTGGTTTATATTAGCGCCACTGGCAAAACGTCTGTCGATTCTGACCGACGCTGCCAAACAATTTGCAAACGGGGACTTAAGTACCAGAATTGAAACCAATCAGTTTACCTACATTAAAGATGTAGAGTTAACTTTCAATCGAATGGCCAGCCAAATTGAAAAGCTATTGGCTGAAAACAAATTGATGGCTTCCAGTTTATCTCATGACATTAGGACACCGGTTGCTTGTTTGCGATTTGGATTGGACGCAGCGCTCGAGGAACAAGACATCAATAAGGTCTATGGTATTTTGGAACGTATGGAAAAAGACCTAGATCAAATGGAAGGTATGCTCTCAAGTTATCTGTCTTTTGCCACACTTGAGCAAAAAGCACACTTACTCAAATTTGAATCTGCATCGGCGGAGCCCTATTTTGAATCGCTTGTAGAACAAGTCACACCGAAGTTTAAAAATGCACAACTGCTGCTTTCACTGGACGTTGAAACAAACTTGGTGATACATGCGGACCTTCATTGGCTTGCTCGAGCCGTTACTAATCTGTTGACGAACGCCAGTGACTTCGCGAAGAGTCAGGTTTTTGTTCATGTGGAAAGAGATGTAAAACACATATATATCCACATTGAAGACGATGGCCCAGGGATTGCACCACAAAACTGGCACAAAGTGTTTAGCCCATTTTATCAAGAGCAAACTCACCGAAACCGAGCAGGCAAAAGCTATGGATTAGGACTGGCGATTGTTGCAAAAGTTGTCGATTGGCACCATGGTATTGCCAATGTCTCTCAATCTGAACGTTTAGGCGGTGCGAAATTCACCATTACTTTACCTTGTAAAGATAGCTGAGCAGCGTAAAGTAATAACCACACATAGACACTGCTGATATGGTAATTAGCTGAAATACAATGGGTTCTAGAGAAGAATTAAAAATACGCAGTGGCGTGCAGGTATTACAGGCATAAAATTGCAAAAAAGTTGTGCTAGATCATGGCTTTTCTAGTTCAATTTACTCTTTTTATTTCGAGCTAATTACAGTAGATTGTCAGCCGCATTAAAAAAATAAGAGAAGTATAAATAATATGAGTAGCGTGCGCGGAGAATTTAGTTCTCGCTTTGGATTTATTATGGCAGCAGCTGGGTCAGCTGTTGGCTTAGGTAACATTTGGGGATTTCCAACCCAAACTGCTAGTAATGGCGGAGCTGCTTTCGTGCTCGCCTATCTGGTGCTGGCATTTTGTTTAGCTTACCCTGCACTCATGGCAGAGCTTATTATTGGTCGTCATGGTCAAGCAAATGCCGTTTCATCATTGCAAAAGCTATCAACAAACCCTCTAAATAAGCGCTTTGCGTTTATTGTAGGGTTTGGGGGCATTATCTGCGCAGGACTTATCTTGAGCTTTTACGCCATCGTTGCTGGCTGGATGTTCAGCGCGACCCTAGAGCCAATCGCTGAATTGACGAACTTAGCAAGTACATCACAATGGCTAAATCAGCAGTCTTTAGCTCGTGACCTTATCTTTACCGCGTTGTTTGTTATGTTGACGATTTCAATTATCAGCAAAGGGGTTGAAAACGGCATCGAGAAATGGTCGAAAAGACTCATGCCTGCGTTATTAGGCATTCTATTTTTATTGATAGCTTACGTACTAATGCAAGATGGAGCCAGTGAAGGCCTAAAAGCCTATTTAGTTCCAGACTTCTCATCAATTTTAGACCCAGAGCTCTTAGTCAGCGCACTTGGTCAAGCTTTCTTCTCCCTTTCACTAGGTACCAGTGTGATGATCATTTATGGTTCATACATTAGCAAGCAGGAAAATCTTGTTTCATTGGGCGCTTACGTAACTTTAATTGATGTGTTTATCGCTTTTGTTGCAGGTTTACTCATCATTCCAGCCATGTATGTTGCTCAAGCGCAAGGCGTAGAAATATTCAGTGCAAGCGGCCAGTTGCTTTCGGAAGACACCCTTGTTTTTCAAGTGTTACCTGCGCTATTTGATAGTATGGGAACTGTTGGGTTATTTGTTGGTTTTGCATTTTTCGCTCTGATGAGTATCGCAGCACTCACCTCATCTATTTCAATGTTAGAAGCACCAGTGTCATATGCAGTAGAGCGTTTCGCCCTATCACGCGTGCAAGCGACTTGGATCATCGGCGGGATTATTTCTTTCGTAAGCTTCACCATTATTTTTAATTTTTCTAGTTTATTTGGCTTTGTTGTCAGCCTCACAACTCAATTTGGCCAGCCTCTTATTGGCATGTTGTGCTGTATATTTGTCGGTTGGATCTGGCAGCGTAATGGGTTACTCAACGAAATTAAAAATGGCTGCCCAGATGCACAAAGTGGATTGTTTTGGAAGATCTGGCCTTGGTATATTAAGTTTATTTGCCCGTTAGCCATTGCATTAGTGTTTATACACTCGCTGTAAAGTAAACAAAAAGGCGCTTAACTCTAAGCGCCTTTACTCATTCGCATATCCTGATGAGCAATACCATCTTCTAGGTAAACTTCACCTTCAGAAACAAACCCAATACTTGTATAGAATGGCAATAAATAGGTTTGCGCCGAGATCACTACATCCATCCCATGAAAACGCTCCTGGCATACTTCCAGTGCTTTATCCATAAGTGGCTTTGCAAGGCCTTTACCTCGGGCACTTTGTGCGACCAGTACTCTTCCTATGGCGCATGTGTGCTCAGATTTGTGATAAACACGTGCATAAGCATAAACTTCTTCACTGTTTTGCAAAAACACATGCACTGTCTTTGGTTCGGTGTCTACACTATCAAGCTCTGGATAGGGGCATTGCTGTTCAACCACAAATACATCCACACGCGCTTTAAGCAATGCAAATAAGACGTGCGTATCTAGTTCAGCAAAGCACTTCGATTGCCATTGCATTTTATAACTCTCCCAAAAAGACAAAAGCCCAGCATATTTTGCTGAGCTCATTTGATTTACACTCTAATAAGTTAAGCAAACAGTCTTTCTAACTGATCGCACACCTGAGACAAATTGACGTGATCATGTTCAATCGTCAAATCAACATACCCATCTGCACGAAACGCCCTATCTAGCTCAATAAGTACATGTGTTTTGTGGGCTTCAGGGATAAACGACAGCTCGATTTCTTGTAGTCCAAACATTGACCTGTTTTGTGGACGATATTCAAGCTCTTGGTAACAACCTGATGACGACTGGAAATTACTTGCACGCAGGTAGCCCTTTTCAACATCCGCCTTGACTAGGTTGAAGCCAAGCTTCTCCATAGCCATCATACACGTTTTAACCGCGTCGTTAGGATATATGTGAAGTGTATCTCTATCAGTTGGATCAAGAGCTAGATCAATATCCAAACCCGTTTCAATCCACACATAACTGTGATTAAAGCCTGCATTAATCTCCGTGATCGGTGTTTCAGAATGTAAACGCGCTTCAAATGGGAGCACTTTACGTTCGCTGGGTGAAAGCATAAAGCGCTCACCTACACGCCACTTATCTATGACATGATTGACAAAATATTCACCGTCATCATTTTCAACTTTTACGCGAGTCATCAGGGCCAATTCTAGCCCATTGATTTCTTGTTCGACGTTTCCGCCTTCTACAATGATTTGAGCCTGAAACTTCTGCCCTGGATACAAGTGTTCTGTTTCTAAAATAGTATCAACTTTTGCCGCACCTATACCTACAGATGCAAGGATCTTCTTAAACATTAGCTCTCCTGTGAGAATGTCCGTTAGTGCATCTTAACCACAATTAGCAAGGCTTGTCAGCGAAAATTTCTATGCAAAGCGGCATTATTGCCCAATTTTTTAATTGAACGCATGTTTAACTACGCTATTAATCACTTTTCAATTTATAAATCATATAGTTTTGATACACTGGCTGAAGGTTTAATCAATCCGCATTTGCTATGGAACTATTGTTTTTTGCTGCTGCATTCGCTTGTGGCTTTTCTGTATATCAGTTGAAACTACCGCCTTTGATAGGTTTTTTGATGGCTGGCTTTATTCTAAACCTGCTTGGCTATCGCAGCACAGAAATACTAAACCAATTAGCTGACTTAGGTGTGACTCTGCTCCTTTTTAGCATCGGCCTAAAACTGAAAGTGGGTAACCTAGTTAAAGCGCAAGTGTGGGCACCTGCAACTTTGCATATTGTTCTTAGCAGTGCTTTCTTTGCCGGACTTTTGTTGTTTTTAGGCACAATGAGTTTGCCTTTATTTACCGACTTATCTTTAACGACGGCGCTTATCGTGGGCTTTGCGTTTAGCTTTTCCAGTACAGTATTTGCAGTCAAGGTTTTAGAAGAACGCGGAGAAATGGCCAGCCTCCACGGTAAGATCTCTATTGGTATTTTGGTCATGCAAGATATCTTTGCGGTTGTATTCTTAGCTATCAGTACAGGTAAAACTCCCAATGTCTGGGCACTCGTATTATTGGTCTGCTTGCCCGTGTTTAGGCCAGTTATGCTTTGGGTACTCAACCGCTCTAAACACGGTGAACTGCTTCCTTTGTTTGGCTTTTTCTTTGCCTTGGTGATTGGTTATCACGCCTTTGAGTTTGCAGGCCTAAAAGGTGATTTAGGCGCACTTATTATCGGTATGCTCTTCGCGCCACATAAAAAAGCGGGCGAATTATCAAAGTCTCTCATGAACTTGAAGGATGTGTTACTTGTGGGCTTTTTCCTAAATATAGGATTGAACGCCAACATGAGCTTTGATGCGCTGCTGATTGCTTGCTTACTCACACTCGTGCTCCCTATCAAAGTAACACTTTATTACGTATTGACAAATTTATTGCGACTACGAGCCCGTACTTCATTACTCAGCGCGTTTACTTTAGCGAACTACAGCGAGTTTGGCCTTATCGTATGCGCTGTTGCAGCCAGTAGTGGTGCCATTGCCCCTGATTGGCTCGCCGTTGTTGCTATTGCCGTTTCTATCACCTTCGTCATTGCTTCACCATTAAATAAGCAAGCTAATGGGTTTTACGTCAAGTTAGAGCCTTTCCTTTTGAAATTCGAAAGTAGTAAGCGCTTAGAAGAAGAGTTGCCTGTGAACCTAACGGATACACGTATCGTTATATTTGGCATGGGCCGTATCGGTACCGGCGCATATGAGACTATAGAAGCAACCCACCCCGGTTCAATTGCCGGAATTGACATAAAGCCAGAAGTGGTAGAAAAGCATGTGCAAAGAGGAAGACGTGTATTACTTGCCGATGCAACGGACCCGGACTTTTGGCAACGAGTGAATCATTCACAAGTTGATATGGTCATGCTCGCCATGCCTAAGCATATGCAAAACATATACGCGCTTGAGCAACTCCAAGCATCTGGATTTAAGGGGCAGGTAACTGCCATTGCAAATTACCCTGATCAACAAAAAGAACTTGAAGAACTCGGCGTGAATTCAACTTATAACTTCTATTTAGAGGCTGGTAGTGGTTTCGCTGAACACGTAAAACAAAATTTATTTTCTTAATACATTTGTCTTATCTCAGTACCATAAAAGGTACTGAGAACTATTTTTATTTTCGCATCAACACCTTACTTCTAGATGTCCAAAAAACACCTTGTTCACCATTTAGAAACCCGCATTATTCGATTTACAAAGCTTTACATCGAAGTTAGTAATCTGCCCTAAAAACAGAGTACACTGTTTTCAAGCTTACAGACGTAAGTATCTATTTTTAACACAAAAAAGCAAAGCAACGCTTATTTATTTGACAACTGGACGTTTAAAAAAGAGGGCCATTATGCTTAAAACAAAACAACTGAATCACTTTGCTGCTGTCGTTGATGACGTTAAAGCTGGGCCATTCTCAGACCTGCAAAATCGACTAGATGAAATTCAGGATAATGGAATGACAGCGTTGACAATTCGCAATATTTTATTTCATAAAATGTTGGACTTACACAACGTGCCTAGCGACCATTTTTTACGCGATCAAGACACGCCATCTAGATTGGATGACCCATCGCTTATTGAAAAGTTGAATGGTTTAGGTTTTTATCGTAAACAAAGAAGTGCAATGCACTAGAAATGAATTTGTGGGAGCCTACTCTCCCCATTATAGGCTGGCAATGCCCGTCGCCAGCCTATCTCCTTATATCAACTTCCCTTATAAATTTTCTAAGAAGTCTTCATCAAAATCAGTCTGCTCTTCCTCGATAGGCGGATTGCCATCATGCAGCTCATACAACTGACGCTGAAAATAGACATCTTTCATAAAGATGTATGGGTCTAGTGACTCTTCTAGCAGCTTTTCTTGTGCCATTAATGACGCTCTGGCCTCCACAGCCTTAAAAGCAAACACCAATATGGTTTGTGGCGTTGTTAGCGCAATTTCGGGCAATACGAAGTTATCAACCACATCTCCTGTTACGTTTCTCACCGTCGATGGGCCCATCCCCGGCAGCATCAGATAAGCTCCATCACCAAGCCCCCACACACCCAATGTTTGACCAAAATCCTCATCTTTGTGCTCAAGGCCAAGGCTCGAAGCAACATCAAAAATACCTAAAATACCGACCGTTGAATTAACTAGGAAACGAGCTATGTTAATACCCATATCGCCAGGTTTACCCTGTAAACCCGAGTTAATTGCATCGGTTGGCGTGGTTAAGTTGGTCGTAAAATTAACAATCCCTGTGCGGACAGGTTGCGGTGTAATCGTGACATAACCTTGGGCAACTGGACGCAAAATATAGGCATCCAACACATCCATGTTAAAATCGTAGATAGGCCTGTTTAAAGATTGTAAGGGGTCTCGCTCGTCCTGCTTTTCTTTAGGAACACTGCTACACCCTGAAATTAAAACAGCTGCCAAAACAGCTAACAATGGCTTATACATTTACTTTCCTGTGCTTGATAAAACGCGATTGATCGTAACTGAGATGTTGTCTGAAGCCGAGCTCAACGAAATAACTCCAGTTTGTCCTTCCAACTCACCTGACTGCGGCATTACACTTTCGTCTAAAGAAATACGAGCAGTCACAATAACATCCTCAAAATTAGACAGTTTCAGACTTGGCATCATGGCCATACTATCGTCCAAGGTTAACTTTAAAGGCAAGTTAAAATTTGTAAGTTTTCGCACAGCAAGGGGCATAGCCGGGCCTTCTGCCGCTTTAGCAAAAACAAATAAGATTCCTTGCTCTGGCAGATTGCCTTTTAAGTTTTCATCAATCTTAACATTAACACTGAGGCGCACTTGTCCAACGCCTTGAGCTGGCGTCATTTTTTGCGCAATCTCATCGATGCGTTGCTCTATCATCGGGTAGCGAGGGTCATCATGCTCCATACTTGCCAGTAACACTTCAAAAGCAGCTTTTGCTTCATGCCAATCTTGCTTTTCATATGCGATGAGTGCCAGCAAAGAAATTGCGTCGATGTTAGTGGGATCTTTTTGCAAAACGCTGGCTAGTAAGCGCGCTGCGCGGTTAATTGCTTGCTCGGAGCCTTCAACAAGTAGCACTTGGCTATAATTAACTAAAATGTTTTGATTATCCGGCTCCATTTTGAGCGCTTTTTCAAAGGCCTGCTTGGCCATTTCAAAATCATTCAAGGACATGGCAACACGTCCAAGCAACATCCAAGCTACGGCATCATCACCGTCGTTAGCCAACTTAGTACGTAAACCTAGTGCAAAAGCTTGAAGTTCATTGGCGGTTAAAACATCTCCTTTTTGTAACACCGCACGTTCACCATATTCTGGTAGCTTATCTATCGCATCATACCAGTTAGAGATCTGCTGCTGACTACCTGTAAATTGGTAAAACACAGCACTTACAGCCAAAGTAAACAACACCCCTGTCACAGCAAAGATACGATTATTACCACGACTGCTCAGTTGCTTTTCGGGCGCAAGTTCATTTAGTAGACGACGTTTAAGTTCTAATACTGACTCGGCGTAATTGTCTTTTTCAATCCGTTCGTTATCCAGATCCGCTCTTAATTCGTCTAACCTTTGATAATAAATATCGATACGCTCAGCATTCGCTTCATTATCAACGGTTAATACTCTTTCACGGCGTAAAAACGGCACAACCACAAATAACAACGCTAAAATCGTCAATAGTGCGAACATGCCCCACATTTGCGCTATTCCAGTCATATTACTGCTCCTTACGCTGGTATTGCTGAATTAACTTGGCAAGTTGTTGTTCGTCATCACTGCTCCAAGCTTGTTTGCGGGATGCTGTTTTTTGTCTAAATACAATAAAGCCAAAACCAAATACAACGATAAGAACAGGTAATACCCAAAGCACTATCGTAGCGGGTGTAACTGGCGGCTGATAGTGTACAAAATACCCATACCTATCAATCATGTAATCAATGACTTCTTGTTTACTTTTTCCTTCGTTAACCAGACCCAGTACTTTATCGCGCAAGTCTTTGGCCACGATTGCATCAGAATCTGCAATATTTTGATTTTGACACTTAGGACAACGTAACTCATGTGTTAGCTCTCTAAATGTCGAAGCACGTTCAGCACTTGTAAACTCATATTGATCTTCAGTTGCGAATACTGACACACTCATAAGCAATAACATTAAAAAGAATGGTTTCATTGTGTCAGCTCCTGCAACTTAGGCGCAAACTTAGCACGCCATACCCTTTGGTTTATATCACCTGTATGATGAAGCAAAATCTTTCCATTTGCGTCAACTAAGAAAGTTTCTGGCGCACCAGATACGCCCAAGTCCAAAGCGAGTGTTCGCTGCAAATCCAAAATATTGAATTGGTATGGATTACCCGTTCTGTCTAACATCGCTTGCACCTCGGCACGTAATTTATTGATGTCAAACTGATCGCCAAAATCAGGGTCATAAGCTTGTTCATAATATAGACCGATAATTTTCACACCTTGTTCTCGAAGCTCAGTTAAGTAGCTCAGCTCCGCAATACAAGTTGGACACCAAGTCCCCCACACATTCAGTAAATAAACTTCCCCAAGCAAGTCATCATTTTTCCACTGCTTCGTATCATCCATCAGGTCAGGCAAGACGAATGCAGGCATAGTTTGCCCCAATCGACCAGTTTGTAATTCCCTTGGGTTGCCAAATAAGCCCTGATACAAAAATACGCAAAGCAAGATAAAAATTAGAAATGGAATTAAGCCTAAAAACTTACGATTCATGCGCCCACCTCTTGTTGACGTCCATGGAGTTTACTTTTTCTGTAGCGTTTATCGCCCAGTACTATAAAACCTGCGAGTGCTATTAAGATCCCACCAAGCCACATCCAACGTACATAAGGCTTATGATAAATACGTAATGACCATGCCCCACCACTTAGTTGCTCCCCTAATGCCAAATAAAGGTCTCGGAAAAAACCATCGTCAATGGCCGCTTCAGTCATAAATTGCATCCCAATGTTATATAGGCGCTTTTCTGCGTAAAGCTCAGTCACAAGCTTTTCATTCTTCAGAACCGTAACCACACCAGCATGCCCCGTATAGTTTGGCCCGATAATCTCTTTAACCCCGTCAAAACGATAGACGTACTCGTTCAATGTTGCTGTTTCTCCCGGCAACATGCGTACCGAGCGCTCAACGGAATATGCAGACGTTAAAGTTACACCAGCTATCACAAACGCCATACCAACATGACCTAGTACCATGGCCCAATAGCTCATGCCAAGACGCTTAAGACCAGACAGCAAGTCAGACTGCACAGACACCTTTTGTGCCAAATCAAGCCCCGTTGCTAGCACTATCCACACAGCCAGAGCAGTAGCCATAAACGTTAGAGGTGTTACGACTTCAAAACTGCCAAATAACCATGCCGCAGTGATCACAAGCGTAGCAACTAAAACAATGAGCCACTTTTTAACAAGCGGTGAAAGCTTATTTTGCTTCCAACGCAGTAAAGGCGCAATCCCCAGTAAAATAGCAAAAGGCACAATTAAAATTGCAAACATTTGATTGAAAAAAGGCACACCGATTGAAATGGACCCTAGCCCTAATTCTTTATGGATCATAGGCAGCAATGTGCCCAATAAAACAACCAACGTTGAGACTACGAGGAAAATATTATTCAGCCATAATGCCACTTCACGCGATATAAACTGGTATCGCCCTTCGCTTTTAACCTGTGACACTCGCACACCATAAAGTGCCAAACTACCGCCAACGACTAGCGCAAGGAAAGATAATATAAACAAACCTCGATCAGGATCGGTGGCAAATGCATGCACAGATACGATAATGCCAGAACGTACAATAAAGGTGCCCAGTAAGCATAAACTAAAGGCGGTTATAGCCAGTAATACAGTCCAAGATTTAAAAACACCGCGCTTCTCTGTCACCGATAATGAATGCAGCAGTGCCGTTGCAACCAACCAAGGCATAAGTGACGCATTTTCTACTGGATCCCAGAACCACCAGCCGCCCCAGCCAAGCTCTGAATATGCCCACCAACTACCGATGGTGATCCCCAACGTTAAAAACCCCCACGCAACCATAGTCCAAGGTCTAGACCATTTAGCCCATGTATTATCGAGCTTACCGGTTAACAGTGCCGCTATCGCGAATGAAAAAGACACCGATAAACCTACATAACCCATGTAAAGCAATGGCGGGTGAATGATCATACCAGGGTCTTGTAGTAATGGGTTTAGATCGCGTCCTTCAATTGGATAGTAAGGTAGCAAACGCTCAAAAGGGCTAGACATCCATAGAGTGTATAGCATAAAGCCGACACCTAAGAATCCGAGTACCCCTAATACCCGAGCACGTAATACCCAAGGTAATGAGTTAGACATCAGCGCAACGACCGCAGTCCAAGAGGCCTGCATAACCAGCCACAGTAAAATTGCACCTTCATGTCCACCCCAAGTCGAAGTGACTTTGTAGTACCACGGCAGCGTCGTGCTTGAGTGATGAGCAACATAGGCAACGGTAAAGTCATCAGTCAAGGTGATGTAGATTAATATCGCAAATGAAAACAACACGAACACACACTGGCCAACAGCCAACGACGGTGCCGCGCGCATCAATCTTAAATTACCAGTATGCGCTCCCCAAAGAGGAAAAATGCAAAGTAACAAGCTCAGTGCCATAGCGAGCACAAGCGAAAAATAGCCTATTTCAGGGATCATATTAGTTCTCGCTGTCTAAATTGTACTTTGGTTTCTCATGCTTGATTCCTTTTAGGGCTTCAGCGACTTCCGGCGGCATGTATTCTTCATCATGCTTGGCGAGGACTTCAAACGCCTCTATCACATTGGGTTCAACCAATGTCCCCTGAGCAACAATACCTTGTCCTTCTCGGAATAAGTCTGGCAAAATTCCATGATATCGAATCGTTACCGTAGGACCCGTATCAGTGAGTTTAAAGCTCACGTCAAGATTGGTTTCATCACGTATCACAGAACCTGGCACGACCATACCGCCAATACGCAGCTTCTGGCCAATGAACGGCTTTTCTTTGTTTTCTCCTTTGCCTTCAATCAGTTCAGAAGGCGTGTAAAACAAATTAATATTTTCTTGTAAGGCGTAAAGCATTAATCCAATGGCTGAACCCACACCAAAAATGATGGCAACAACTGCAAGTAAACGTTTTTTTCTTCTTGGATTCATGATTGCTCCTGTTGCTTCGCTTTTTTAATACGCTCTTCACGATGCATTTGCGCTTTGATTTCACTTCGTAATTTACTCGTGTCTCGCAAAGAACTCAGTAATACACTCAATAAAATCAACGTACAGCTACCAAATGACAACCATACATAAAACCCGTAGCCGCCCATCGCCCAAAATTCACTAAATGATTCAAACTGCATTATTCACCTCGCCCCACCAGTTCACGCACCCAAGGACGGTGCTTCTCGCGCTGTAAGATTTCATTTTTCAATCGTATTAATGTCACTACACCAACAAACCCCGCAAACGCCGTAATGTTGATCAACAATGGCCAAAGCATCGATGGATCAATCGCTGAGGTATCAAATTTGGTGATCGTCGCGCCTTGGTGAAGCGTGTTCCACCATTCCACAGAAAAATGAATGATTGGCAAATTAATGACACCAACAATTGCGAGAATACAGGCTGCCCGTCCCGCTGATTTTTTATCCTCAAAAGCATGATATAGAGACAACACACCAAGATATAAAAATAACAGGATCAGCTCTGAAGTGAGGCGTGCATCCCACACCCACCAAGCTCCCCACATAGGTTTGCCCCATGCAGCCCCCGTAATCAATGCAATTGCAGTCATCGCAGCCCCCACTGGCGCAATCGAGATCACTGCAAGCTCTGCATTTCGGATTTGCCATACTAGAGCAATAATGGCTGCGATTGCCATTGACGAGTACGCTCCCATCGACAAAATAGCTGAAGGAACATGAATGAAAATGATGCGATAGCTATCCTTTTGTTGGTAATCTGCGGGTGCATAGGCAAGCCCCCAAACCCAACCAACAGATAAACACACGACAGTAATAACGGCAAAATACGGCAACAGCGTGTTACACAACTGATACGCCCGTTCTGCCTTTGCATAGGGATGTAACCATTTCCACATGTTAACTTACACTCACTTTTAATGCTGAAGATATAGCAATTGGCGCGCTCACAAAGGCGATTGCGAGCATTGCACCAAGGATTGCGAGTTGTCCGCCATAATCAAGTGACATACTACTTGTGTCGATGGCCGACGTCGCAAAAATTAAGACTGGAATATATAGCGGTAGAACCAGTAAACTCATTAAAATACCGCCCTTTTGTAAACCTACAGTAAGCCCCGCACCTATAGCGCCAATGAAACTAAGAAGGGGTGTACCAATTAATAAGGTGAGCACAGTTGCGCCAAGCGCTTGTGCATCTAAATTCATCAATAGCGCAAATACTGGAGCCATAATAACCATAGGCAAACCAGTTATGGTCCAATGTGCAAATACTTTTGCCAATACAGATAGAGATAAAGGATATGGAGAGGCAATCAACTGCTCTAGCGAGCCATCGTTGTAGTCATCCCGAAAAAGCTTGTCTAAACCCAACATAGTCGATAGCAAGGCGGCCACCCAAATAATACCGGGTGCCATTCTGGCTAACAGCGCCGGTTCTGGACCAATTGCTAAAGGGAACAAAGTAATCACGATTAAAAAAAACAGCAATGGGTTCACAATCTCAGAGCGCTGACGAAATGCTAAGGTGACATCTTTACTATAAACAGCAGCAAACAGCTGCCCATAAGAATGCTGTGCGCTCATTAAAACTGATACTCCAAAACCAAAGTTTTTAATTGGGCAAAGTGTTCGGTTAAGTCTTGGTGGGTGGTCAGTAAAATCGCGCCACCGTGTTGGAGGTGTTGACTAAATCGAGTTTGTAACATCGCCACACCTTTTTTATCCAGCGCGGTAAATGGCTCATCTAAAATCCAAAGTTTTGCATTGTTCAGCCAAAGCCTTACCAGAGCGACTCGCCTTTGCTGGCCTGCTGACAAGGTCCTGACTGGTACATCTTCAAGTCCTACCAATCCAAGCTTTGCGAGCAAGTCGTAGGCTCGCTCATCCACGTTGCAACCGTGCACTTTTAGCCAATGACATACATTTTCATAAGCACTGAGTTGTCCATTAACCCCAGTTTTATGACCAATAAATAGTAACTGCGCCGCAAACTCGTCGTAATACTGTTGAATAGATTTACCTAAAAATAACACATCTCCTTCATCAGGACGTGCAAAGCCAGAGATGATACGCAATAATGACGTTTTACCAGCGCCATTTGGGCCCTCAATTTGCATGATCTGTCCAGCTTCTAATGAAAAGCTTAACGATTCAAACAGACAGCGTTCTTGTTTAGTACAAGTGACAGAATTTATCTCTAGCAAATTGGTTATTCTCGTTACCCAAAATTGGGCGTTAGTCTACCATAATGGTATGGTAATACGAATAACACGTTGCGACCGATTAGCGAAAATTTGATTTAAAATAATGAATAAGCCACCGATTTCTATTCAATATTCGACCACACCTGAGGCAAGCACAGCTTTGAACGAAGGTCGCTCAAATATCGACCTGAGCAAGCAACCCAGTCAGTTTTTAGCACGCAACGTTGTGATCAAACCAGAGTCCGTACAAATGGAAGTCGAGATTGATGGCCGCTGGCAAACCATACGTCTGGCCACAAAAGACGGTACGCCAAACACCACCCGCATGCACGAAGCAATTATCACTTTGAGTGAAAATGCTCAGGCGCTCACACTAAAAAGCGCACAGCAGGTGGTCAATATCAAAGCAGCCAACGAGCTACTTTCATTACTCACCCTACTGAAAAGCGGCACACCTCAAAGTAGTGTGACGACCAGTGCAAGCTT
This sequence comes from Pseudoalteromonas sp. ABE4_541, assembly GCF_056312285.1. Taxonomy (NCBI): domain Bacteria; kingdom Pseudomonadati; phylum Pseudomonadota; class Gammaproteobacteria; order Alteromonadales; family Pseudoalteromonadaceae; genus Pseudoalteromonas; species Pseudoalteromonas sp. ABE4_541. The sequence continues at coordinate 260,943 of NZ_JBSVEM010000001.1, read as the reverse complement.
AACTCAAGGCAATAACCCGCAACTAAGGTTAGATCAGTTAGGGATAAAGCTCGCCATAGACCCCGCATTAGCTAAAGTACTCGGCGAAGAGCATAAGCTGGTTGCACAACTGCAAGCAAATAAAGATAAAGTGACCTTAAAACTGACCAATGGCTTTGCAGACGCTTTATTAACGAGCACTATCAGTAAGCAAAAGCTTGTTGAACAACTCATATCTCAAGCAAAAAGCCCACAATTACTTGTTGATAAACAAACTATATTCGTGAAGTTCTCTACTGATCAAAAACCGATTTCGTTGCCACTTGCCAATTTAACCAGTGCTAAACAAGCTAATAGTGCGCAATGGCAAGATGCTAAGCTCAACAGCACACTCTCAGGTATGGATATAAGAACACAACAAGTATCAGAACTGTTGAATTTAAAGCAACCTATTAAAGATCGATTTGCGCAAATACAAAATTACAATCCGGCTCAACCGACAGTTAATACCACCAACAGTAGTGGCACACTCACTTACGCAAAACCGCTGTTTAACCTCAATCTACAGGACATTAAACAAGCCGTTGAGCAAGCGCTAGTAAAGTGGTTATCCAAACCATTCAAACAAGAGATAGCGGCGACACAAGCAACGCAATTTAATACAACTGTTAATCAATCACCCAGCCAGCTGTTAAATCCCAACACGATACCTTTGATGTTGCAAACCGAGGACAACGAGGCCCCATTACCACCTCTAATCAAATTACTATCGGGCTTTAAGAATAGCTTTCCACTAAATCAAACGTTTTTTCAGAGTAACAACTTAAAACAGGTTGACCCCTTGGGACAACAAAAACTAACCTTGCGCCCTGAAAAACAAGGAACTTCGGCTCAAACTTCATTAGTCACTGAAGCGCTAAAAGACAATGTGAAATTGCCAAACCAAGCCATGTCGCTAGCACGCAATATCACAGCAGTACAACAAGACCCTGTACTTACAAATTTGAACAATAAGTATCAGGCCAATTTACCCATAGAACGCTCGCTGGTAAGTACTTTGTTGAAATTATCCAGCGCTGAAAAGGTCCAGCAAACAACCCCTGTAAATACTCAAGTGCTAAGTGAGAAAATTGCCAATTTGAGTCAGTTTAAACATGCTGAGTCGATTGATATGACTAAACTTGTGCACCAAGCTTTTAGTCGCATGATTGACTCTACAAACATTTCAGCAAATCAGGTCAGCGCCGAGCTCGCAAGCCTTTTGCCCAATACACCTGCAAGTGCGCACACTGTGCCTTCGATCGCAACGCACAGTTTCACACAAGCATTGGATAAGTTACTTGTTACTTTACTGGCTGCCCCAAAAGCATTAAATATGCAAAATTTACCCGAAGGCATGACGCAAGAACAGCGTTTAACAGCCCTACTCGAAACATTACTGCCCAATAGCAAAAACATTAACACCAAACAGTTAATTCCACAGCTTCAGCAAACAAATGCGAATTTACTTGCTGAGCTTGGCCAAGTGCAAAGTGCCCTCTCAAATAGTGTACAACTGGCTCCGCCAAGCCAACAAAAAGCGGATAGTGAAACACAACTATTACTTAACCTGCTAATGCCAATGAAAGTGCCCCCTGAATGTAAGCAGACAGAATTGCAAATAGGTAAATACAAAAAGCCCGCTAAAGCAAAAATGCCAGAGAAGACTGTATGGTTCGTACGTTTGAATTTCGATTATGCACATTTGGGTAAACTCAACGCACAAGCAGAGTTAATGGACAAAGCCGTCGATTGCCAAATCATCGGCAACACCACACAAGTCTGTGATTTAGCTTCACCACATTTAGATGCATTACGCAGGAAGCTGTCAGGTCATGGCTTGCAGGTAAATGAAATTGTGTTAACCGAGGACATCAACGAAACTCATACTTTTTATGAGCAACATACAATCGTCAACGTTAAGGTGTAAATATGCAACAAAAAACCGCTATTGGATTACTTTATGAAGCCGGCAGTTCACCACATGTGGCATGCAAAGGGTTTGGTGATTTAGCTGATGAAATTATCGAACTAGCCAAAGAAAAAGGCATTATGATCCATGAAGATGCTGAACTTGCGAAAACATTAGGACAACTGGATCTTCATCAAGAAATCCCCAGAGAGCTCTACTATGTTATCGCAGAGCTCATCGCTTTTTCTTATATATTGCGTGGAAAGTTTCCGCCAGGTTGGAAAGGGTTTAGTGACAAACTAGACATAAAGGCTTAAGACTTTTGATGTAAAGACATCAAAAGTTCGGCCTCTGCTCGAGGAAGTTCACATTCTTTCATGATCTCTTCCAGATCGGCGCCTAACTCAATCATTTTCACAGCGCGCGAATAAATTTTAGCGTCAGGATCATCGTACTTTTGTGCCGCTTGCTGCTGCGCAAGTTCTTTTACATAGTTTTCGCAAGCAACGATCCGCTTACCCATATTCATCAGGCTACTGCGCACTTCCGCTACCTCGCTTCGCAAGATAACGGTCTGATCTCGACTCTCTTTTAATGCGTGCTTAATGTGATGAATATTCTGTTGGTTGGAAGATAATCGCTTGCTCAACATAAAAATCAACCCCAGACATACTAAAACAAGTAAACCTGAGGCGACTAATACCAATAAGATCAGATTGTTATTTACTACTTCCACAGCTTATATGTGACTCAACTCGTCCCACTCATCATCACTGAGTAGTTTGTTCAAATCGACAAGTATAAGTAGTTCGCCTTCACGGTTAGATACACCTTGAATAAACTTCGCACTCTCCTCCGTACCTATGTTTGGCGCACTATCAATTTCAGAACTACGCAGATAAACCACTTCAGCGACACTATCCACTAAAATGCCAATAACTTGCTTTTCAGCTTCGATTATCACGATGCGCGAATTATCTGTTACGTCAGCGCTTGCCAAGCCAAACCTTGCTCGCGTGTCAATAACGGTCACTACGTTACCACGTAAATTAATAATGCCGAGTACATACGCTGGCGCTCCTGGCACAGGTGCAATCTCTGTGTAACGCAAGACTTCCTGAACCTGCATTACATTAATACCGTATGTCTCTTCTTCTAGCTTATATGTCACCCATTGAAGAACTTCATCATTACTATCGGCATTTTTGTCTGCGGAAAGTAGTCTATCTTGGCTCATGGTTTTACTCCAAAAAGATCTTGTTTACTGCTCGCGGCTATCGAGACCTTGCTCAAGCAAACGGTTTAAATTTTCTACATCAATTAGTGCGCACATTTTTTCTTTTATGACGCCAGCTAACCAAGGTCTTTTACTATCACTTGTTCGCCATTTTACATCATTCGGCTGTAAAGTAATGTTATTAACCAAGTTTTCTGCCAGCAATCCCCAAGTACTATCACCCAAGGTTATTAAATATTGATAATCGAGCTTTTCCTCAAGCTCTGGCGTATACTTTTCTGGCATAACCCATAAAGCAGTATCCACGACGTGTAACTTTTCATCACGGTTTAACATTACGCCCTTAAACCACTTAGGTTTACCAAACAACTGATTAACTTCGCCCAGCTGGTGAATACCACCTAGAGACTTCAATGGCACCGCTAATGTAAGACCTGCTACTTCAAAAAATAATGCCTGAAACTCATTATCACCGTATGCCTCTCTGGCGCTAACTGGTTGATTTTTTGTTTCGTCAGATTCTTTGATAATAGTATTATTTTCTGGTATCTCAAGAATTTTTGTTTGTTCTTCAGGGATTTCCTGTTCTGCAACAGGTGCTATATCTGGAACCTCTTCTGTTACAACTCGTTCTTGTGGCACAACTTCTTCATCAGCAGGTTGTTCAACAATAACGGGAACCTGTTCAAGCAGCTTGGCGACAGGTAGCAATGCGCTATCTTCAGGCTCTTCCTCGCTTAATAGCGCGCCCAAATACTGCTTCATTACTTTTTCGTTAGCAAACAACTGCTTACTCATTTATACCTCTAATCAACTTGCTGTAAATAATCAAGTAACGCACGATACGCAAATACCCCTCTTGATTTGGGGCAGTATACTACCGGCGCTTGTTGCGCCAAACTTGCATCCCTAAATTTTGTATCGACAGGGATAACACCGGGCCACACGCTGCCATTGTAGCTGTTAAGTAAGCTTTTATAGGCTTCAAGCGACGCTTTGGTTCGCTTATCATACATTGTAGGTATTATGGTATATTTATACGACTTTGATTGCGAACTTTGCATCAACTCCATCGTTCGCATCATTCTATCTAACCCTTTTAGCGCTAAAAACTCAGTTTGAACAGGGACCAAAACACGTTCACTCGCAGCTAAAGCGTTAACCATTAACACACCTAGCACTGGTGGGCAATCTAAAATGGCGTAATCATAATGTTCACTTATTTTGTCTAATGCTTTTTTTAACACTAGCCCCATTCCAGCACGATTGCCCATGCTTCTATCCAGCGTAGCAATTGCCATTGTTGCCGGCAGTATGTCAAGGTTTTCAACCGTAGATGGACAAAGTGCTTGCAGAATTTCTTCTGCCTTCATAGCACTACCACGCGCAAAAACATCGTAAACACTTACTTCGAGTTCTTCTGAATCTATCCCAAAATAATATGTCAATGACGCATGGGGATCGGTATCAATTAGCAACACCCGTTTGCCTTCGAGCGCCAAAATACCCCCTAAGCTCACCGTAGTTGTTGTTTTCCCTACACCCCCTTTTTGGTTTGCTACTGTCCAGATTTTCACGTGTTAAAGCTCTCTCCAAGTTATTAGCTTTTGTAATTCTTATTTATTGCCTGTCCATGGTGAAAATTTAACAGCCAACCTCTTTTGATATTCTTACTGCAACCTCACCTAAAGCGAGATGCTCTGAAGCGAGTCCTGCGTTAGCAATAGCCTGTGGCATACCGTAGACAACACAAGTCTTCTCATCCTGTGCCCAGATCGTCGCACCTGCTTGCTTCAACATTCTGGCGCCATCTCTTCCATCGGCCCCCATTCCCGTCAGCACAACAGCAAGCACATCACCTTGGTAGGCCTTTGCTGCACTGGCAAAGGTCACATCGACACTCGGTTTGTATGTTATTCTTGGACTATCATCTTCGAATACTTTCAGCGTACCTCTAGATTCAACCATCATTTGCTGACCACCAGGAGCTAAGTATGCAACACCAGGCTGCAACTTATCACCTTGCTCAGCTTCTTTCACCTTAATTTTGCAAAGGCTATTCAAGCGCGCCGCAAACGCAGGCGTGAAAGCGGCTGGCATGTGCTGAATCAATAAAATCGGATGTGGAAAATTACTTGGTAATTGCGTCAAAATTGTTTGAAGCGCAACCGGACCACCTGTTGATGTTCCAATTGCCACTAATTGATACTTTTTCCCCGACGCTTTGGCAGCAGTTGACGGCGGGCTCGTCACGGAACGTTGGAAAGTTCTATCTGGCTGCGAGATTCCTGTACCAGTTGTCGGGCGAGTGGGTTGCCTTGTCGCCGGGCTTATTGCAAAACGTGACAGTCGTCGGCGACCAATCTCTTTGACTTTATTTTGTAGAGACTTAATTGCATCATCGCTATTTCTAGCAATGTCCTCAAACTTTTTCGGTAGAAAGTCTAGTGCCCCCGCATCCAAAGCATCTAACGTCGCACTCGCTCCTTCTCTTGTTAAAGAAGAAAACATTAAAATCGGTGTAGGCGTTGCTGCCATGATTTGCTTTACTGCACTAATGCCATCCAGTACAGGCATTTCAACATCCATTGTTATCACGTCAGGCTTAAGCTGTGCCGCTTTTTCAACGGCTTCTTTACCATTAACAGCAAAATCAATCACTTTAATTTCACTGTCTAGTTCAAGAATTTCACTTACTCTACGTCTAAAAAAACTTGAATCATCAACTACTAATACTTTAACTGCCATTGGCACGCTCATTCAAATATACAGATCCAAAAAGTGGTGCGCGGGGCACCACTAAGATTTAAGTCGCTACACGCAAAACACTACTTACCAGCATAATGCTTAAGCATATTAGGCACATCGAGGATCAAAGCAATCCCACCATCTGATGTAATTGTTGCACCAGCCATACCTGGAGTACCTTGCAGTAGTGCATCTAGCGGTTTAATTACCACCTCTTCTTGCCCAATGAGTGAATCCACCACAAAGCCAACCTGTTTTGTTCCCATTTGAACAATAACTACGTGGCCTTCTGCTTTTCTCGTATTCCTATCTGCCCCTTTAACCAACCAATGTTCTAAATAAAACAGTGGTATTGCTTTTTCACGGACAATGATAGTCAACTGACCATCGACGATATTGGTTTTGGTCAAATCTAAATGGAAAATTTCACTTACCCCAGCTAACGGTAAAGCAAATGTCTGCTCTCCGACAATGACCATTAAAGTTGGAAGTATAGCGAGTGTCAGAGGCACCTTAATTTCCAAGATGGTACCGACACCTAACTCTGATTGAATATTAATAGAGCCATTCAACTGAGTAATTTTGGTTTTAACTACATCCATGCCCACGCCACGACCTGAAATATCTGATATCTCTTCTTTGGTCGAGAAGCCAGGAGCAAAAATGAGGTTATATGCTTCTGTATCCGACAAGCGACTCGCCTGATCAGAGTCAATAACTCCTTTATTTATGGCTATTTTTTTCAACTTCTCAGGGTCCATACCCGCACCATCATCTCTAATGGTAAGCAAGATATGGTCACCCTCTTGTGAAGCTGATAACGTAACGGTACCTGTACGAACCTTTTTTGCTGCTTCACGCACTTCCGGCATTTCAATACCATGGTCTACCGAGTTTCTAACTAAGTGCACCAATGGGTCGGCAAGCGCTTCTACAAGGTTTTTATCTAAATCTGTTTCTTCACCTTCAAGAACAAGATTTATATCTTTCTTTAGGCTTCGAGCTAAATCACGAACAACCCGAGGGAATCGACCAAACACTTTTTTGATTGGTTGCATCCGGGTTTTCATTACAGCGCCTTGGAGATCAGCTGTGACCACATCCAAGTTAGAAATGGCCTTACCCATCGCCTCACTATTGGTGTTGTTGGCTAAGCTCACCAAGCGGTTTCTGACCAGTACTAACTCACCGACCATATTCATGATCTGATCTAAACGCTTTGTATCAACACGAACTGTTGTTTCCGCCTGTGCAGCAGGCGCTTTTTTAGCAGCCGTTGTCTTACTATCCGCTGCTGGCGTTTGTACTGGTGCTTTTACAGCAGCTGGGCTTGGTGCTGGAGACTGTTTAGGCGCAGGTTTTGCCGCTTCAGGTTGAGGTTCTGGTTTTGCGGCTGGTGTACTCTTTGGTGCACCACTTTCAACTGATCGAGGAGCTGTGCCTTTACCATGCAACTCATCTAATAGCGCTTCAAACTCATCATCATTGATTTCTTCGTCATCATCGCTAGATGCAGGTGGTGCAGGCGTGGCGCTCGCAGGTGGCGCACTTGGTGCACCTGACTTATCTATGGCTCCAAAGCTACCCACACCATGAAGCTCGTCTAATAGACTATCAAACTCATCATCGGTGATATCGCCATCATCCGTTTCTTCTACAGCAGGTTTGCTTGAAGAGGCTGGACCATTACCTGAACCATGCAGTTCATCAAGCAAGCTCTCAAATTCATCTTCCGTAATTTCATCAATACTCGCATCATCACCATCCGACGAAGCATCTGAGGTATCGATATCAAACAGAACATCATCAGCCTCCACTTCAGGAACTGGCGGAGTTTCATCCTCAATTGGCTCTGGAGCACTGGCGGCAGGTGGTGGAGAAATTACTTCGTCAGCTGATTCAGGCTTGCTCAATTGGTGAAGTGTTTCCAACAATGCTGGGTCAGCTGGATCTGGCTGCTCACGATTTTGGATATGCGCGAACATTTCATTAATCGTATCTAAAGACTGTAAGATAACATCCATCAGTTCAGATGTTACTTTCCTTTGCCCTTGCCTAAGTACGTCAAACACGTTTTCAGCCCCGTGACAGGCATCAACGAGCTCAGTCATACTCAGAAAGCCAGCGCCCCCTTTGACCGTATGGAATCCGCGGAAAATTGCATTTAACAGCTCTTTATCTTCTGGATTATTCTCTAGTTCGACTAACTGTTCAGATAACAGTTCTAGGATCTCACCGGCTTCAACAAGAAAGTCTTGTAAGATATCTTCATCGACTTCAAAGCTCATGCATACTCTCCTAATTAGAAGCCTAAACTTGACAGTAAGTCGTCAACTTCATCTTGCCCTGATACCACATCATCTCTTGAATCTGCATCGATAATTGGTCCTTCAGGGCCTGAAATCTCATCAACATTTACATCTTCAATATGTTCAGGATCAGCTTGCACCTCTTGGCGTTTTGCTTTGCCAGGCTGCTCATCCGTAGTACCAAAAACAGTCAATAAATTAATTAGGCTATCTTCTACTTCTCTGACTAGCTCTATAACTCGACGAATAACTTGCCCTGTTAAATCTTGATAATCTTGAGCCATTAACACATTGGTCATTAAACTTTGTAGTTCATCAGTTCTAGTTTGCGACCCTTGCATAAACTTATCTAAATCGTGACATAGTGACTTGAATTCACCTAATTGAATGTCACGTCGCATCAAGCGATCCCACGTCGGTTTAATATCAGACAAATCATCAGCCAATTGTTGGGCAAGCGGCAAACTTGCCTCAACTGCATCCATGGTTTTATTAGCTGCATTCTCTGTCATTTCCATGACGTAATTTAAACGTTGCTTAGCATCAGGAATGGCTTCAGTCGTCAGATCGGCAAGACGCGTGTCGAGTTCAAAGTTTTTCAAAGACTCATGCAGTTGGCGAGTTAACTTACCCACCTCTGCAAACAACTCAGACTGCTCTTTATTGGCAGCTTCCAAAATTAATTGATCTGCTTTTTCTTGTTCACCTTGTTCCAAATATGCAACAAGCTGTTTTGCCTGCTCAAGGCTGATCTGAGGCACAGAAGGCGTTGACATTAGCCTCTCCTTCTTATTTCTTAGCCTAAACGTTCAAACACTTTTTCTAACTTGGTTTTTAGTGTTCCTGCCGTAAACGGCTTAACAATATAACCATTAACGCCTGCTTGGGCTGCTGCTACGATTTGTTCTTTCTTTGCTTCAGCAGTTACCATCAACACTGGGATATGCTTAAGGTTATCATCCGCTCTAATTGCGCGGAGTAAATCAATCCCTTGCATACCAGGCATATTCCAATCTGTTACTACAAAATCAAACTCTTGATTCTGTAGCATTGGAAGCGCAGTACTGCCATCATCAGCTTCTTGTACATTGGTAAAGCCTAAATCTCTAAGCAGGTTTTTGATTATTCTCCTCATTGTAGAAAAATCATCAACCACGAGAATTTTCATGTTTTTATCCAAAACATCCTCCAGTGAGGTTTGAACCTATTATTTTTACTCTAATTGACCCAGTCATTGATTTTGGCCCTTAGCCTTATCATTGCCTGCCCATGAATTTGGCTAACACGAGATTCACTTACATCTAGTATCTGGCCGATTTCTTTTAAATTCATTTCATCATTGTAATACAGTGATAAAACTAAAGCGTCTCTTTCAGGTAAGGACTTAATCGCTGCGACCAACGACTCGTTAAAGCGTTCATTTTTAACATTATTAAATGGTTTGTCTAGCGATAAATCATCGCCCGATGGTGAAATAACATCTTCATCAACGCCTAAGTCCTCGATACCTATCACTTTACTGCTATTAACATCATTAAGAATATGATGGTACTCATCTAGCGTAATATCAAGTTTTTCAGCTATTTCAGTATCTTTTGGCTCTCGATTGAGAATTGATTCAAGCTCGGCAATGGCTTCTGCAACCATTCGGCTTTTACGGTGAACAGAACGAGGAGCCCAATCACCTCTGCGAATTTCATCGAGCATTGCGCCACGAATGCGAATACCCGCAAAAGTTTCAAAGCTTGCCCCTTTAGAAGCATCAAAGTTTTTCGATGCTTCAATTAGGCCAATCATGCCAGACTGCACCAAATCATCTAATTGAATATTCGCTGGTAAACGCGCCAATAAATGACATGCGACTTTTTTCACTAGTGGCGCATGACGTTCAACCACTTTGTGTATGTTTTCAGACGTCTGATACCCCATCGCTCTACTCACCGATGATGCCATAGTTACCCGTTGACAAGTTGTTCAATAAAAAACTCTAAATGACCAGAAGGTTGGTGTGGAATTGGCCACTTCACAGCCTTGCTAGCAAGTCCCCTAAACGCAACTGCTGCTGGTGAGTTTGGAAAAAGCTCAACGATGGTTTTTTGACGCCTTGATGATTTACGCATATTTTCATCGAACGGAATAGTTGCGACTAATTCAAGCGCCACATCTAAAAACCTGTCAGTTACTTTTGACAGTTTAGCAAATAATTCTTGGCCTTCGCGCAAACTACGCACCATGTTGGCAACAATCTTGAATTTATATACACCATGTTCACGACTTAATACTTTGATAAGTGCGTAGGCATCAGTAATAGAAGTTGGTTCATCACATACTACAACGACTACGTCTTGAGCCGCTCGCGAGAAGCTCAGAACCATGTCAGAGATGCCCGCAGCGGTATCAACAATTAATATATCAAATTCGGTATTCAGTTCACTAAAAGCACGGATCAGTCCGGCATGTTCAGCTGGTGTGAGCTCTACCATGCTTTGCGAACCTGATGTCGCTGGCACAATTTTTATTCCAGCTGGCCCTTCTACGAGTATTTCGTCGAGCTCACATTCTCCTGAAAGCACATGAGAAAGGTTTTTCTCTACTCTTAAGCCTAACATAACATCACAGTTAGCCAGACCTAAGTCAGCGTCTAATACTAAGACGCGATTTCCTTGCTGGCCTAACGCAATTGCGGTGTTTAACGAGACATTTGTTTTGCCTACACCACCCTTACCACCGGTTACAGCGATAACTTTAACACCGTGATTATTATTTTGACTCATTTTACGCAGGCCACTTGCTTGATCTAAAACTGTGTTAATCATACATTCCTACTGTCTGAGACGCTACTGCTACAGGTCTCGAATGTTGTGCTTTTATTCTTTTTAAATACAATTGCTCAGCCTTTTTGACTAGCTTTTGAGCATTCGCCACACGAATATCCTCAGGAACTCGCTGACCATTGGTAAGATACCCTATTGGCAAACGATTTTGAATCGCTATGCTAATAATCTCGCCTAAACTTAGACATTCATCAAGTTTGGTGAAAATACAGCCACTTAAGTTTACTTTTTGGAAATGGCGAACCGTTTCCTGCAACACATGCATTTGCGATGTGGCACTTAATACTAAATAGCTGCGAATATCCACACGAGTGCTACGCATTAATGTATTTAACTGTTCAGTTAAACGCAAATCTCGTTGGCTCATTCCTGCGGTATCTATTAATACTAGTCTTTTATTTCTTAAGTGATACAAAACTTCTGCAAGTTCATTCGCATCTTTTACCTGTTTAACAGGACAGCCAATAATTCGACCATAAGTAGACAATTGCTCATATGCACCGATGCGATAAGTATCTGTTGTGATCAATGCAACTTTATCAGCACCGTACTTTTGCGCACCGAGTGCAGCAAGCTTTGCAACTGTCGTCGTTTTTCCTACACCAGTAGGACCAACGAAAGCGTAGACACCACCTTGACGAAGAATATCATTATTAGTGGTATGCATTTGGTTTACAACCATATTCAGCAACGCGCTCCATGCTTCCTTACGTGATACATCATCTGGAATAAAACACGCCATTTGCTCAGCGACATCAGCATCAATACCCATACCTTGCAAACGATCAATTAAACAAGCACGCGTTGGATCTCGGCGAGCCATTTCTTGTTTCATCAACCCTGACACTTGATGTTCAAGAAGCTGACGGATAGCGTTCATTTCTTCACGCATCGCACTCATTTCATCATGCTTTGGATCGTCATGGTCCATATCATCACCAAATCCAGCTTCTAGCTCATCGTCAAAGTGCCAGTTGGATGTTTGTGATTGTGTTTGTGCGCTGTGATTAGCCTTCGGTTGTTGGAAACGTTCTTGTGCATGCGTGTGTTCTTCAGATTGCTGTGCCCGAGGCTTAAACACTTGCTCAGTATCAATACCAGATTGCGAGAACATAGATGCTAACTGCGGCGAACGAGGACGTGGGGCTTGGCGTTCAAGTAATGCCTCTAAACTATCAGCTACCTGTGCTTGTGGCTCAGGACGCGCTCTTTGTGGTTCAGGACGTACAAAGCGCGGTGACGCAGCTTGAGGCTGTGCCTGTTGAACAGGTTCTGCTGTAGGGGTTTTAGTCACTGCTGGTGCACGATCATTGTCAATTGCGGCAACAATTTCGACGCCATCAGCCAACTTTTTATTTGACATGATCACAGCATCAACACCAAGCTCTTCTTTCACTTCTTTTAATGCGGTGCGCATATCTTTGGCAAAAAAACGTTTAATTTTCATGTTACAACCCCTTTAATCCTATTACTGTCCGACTGAGCTCACAATCTTAATTTGTCTTTCATCTGGCACTTCTTGATATGACATCACGCGAAGGCCGGGGATCGTATGTTTAACAAATCTTGAAAGCACACTTCTTAACATACCTGAGGTTAATAAAATGGACGGGTCACCTAGCATTTCTTGCGTTTGATGCGCTTCTCTCAATGAATTTTGAAGCCGCTCTGCAAGGCCTGGTTCGATTCCTGCCCCTTCATCACCTGCGTTCTGAAGTGACTGATGCAACATCTGTTCCAACTCAGGCGCCAATGTTATGACAGGGATCTCATCTGCGTTTCCAACCGCATCTTGAACGATTAACCTGCGCAGTGAAATACGTACTGCAGCCGTTAGTACATCAGGATCTTGGCTTCTTGGACCATACTCAACCAAGGTTTGCACAATTGAACGCATATCACGAATAGCTACTCCCTCATTAAGTAAATTCTGTAGCACTTTCACAATAGTAGTCAGTGGTAAAATGTCTGGCACTAAACCTTCAACTAAACGCGGGTGGCTTTTCGCAAGCATATCCAATAAATTTTGAACTTCTTCATGACCAAGTAACAATGAGGCATTGTTTGTCAGTAATTGGCTAATGTGGGTTGCTACAACCGTTGCTGCGTCAACTACGGTGTAACCCAGTGAATGTGCCTCATCTTTTTGATCTGGCTTGATCCAAACCGCATCCAAACCAAACGCAGGGTCTTTGGTTTCGATCCCCTTGATAGGACCAAACACTTGACCCGGATTAATTGCGAGCTCATCACCATGCTTTAATTCACCTGTACCAGAACCTACGCCCATGAGCGTGATGTTGTATGCATTGGGGTCAAGTTCAAGGTTATCGCGAATATGTACTGGTGGAACCAAGAAACCAAGCTCTTGAGACAACTTCTTACGCACTCCTTTAATTCGGCTCAGCAACTCACCACCTTGCGCTTGGTCAACTAAGGGTATCAGGCGATAGCCTACTTCTAAACCAATGACATCAACTGGCTGTACATCATCCCAACCCAATTCTTTTTGTTCTTGTTGTGTTGCAACAGCGCCACCTTTGGCCTCATTCTCGGCAGTTTCTTCAGCAGCCTGTTTTTTCTGTTGTTGAGTGTAATAAGCAAGATAGCCCAATAGTGTGCCCAAACTTAAAAACGCAATATGCGGCATGCCTGGGACCAAGCCCATAACAATGAGAATGCCAGAGGCGATAAATAAAGATTTTTCGTTACCCAATTGTGTTTTAAATTGGTCGCCCATGTTGTGCGATTCATTTTGACGCGTAACGACTATTGCAGTGCCGATTGACAGTAATAGTGAAGGAAGCTGAGCAACTAGGCCGTCACCAATGGTCAGCAAGGTATAAACTTCCATTGCTTTGCCAAACGACAAGTCGTGTTGGATCATACCAACAAAAAGTCCACCAATTATATTGATCGCCAAAATAACGATGCCCGCTATCGCATCACCTTTTACAAACTTACTCGCACCATCCATTGAACCGTAAAAATCGGCTTCTCGCGTGACTTCGTCACGTCTTGCACGCGCTTCATCTGCACTAATAAACCCAGCATTTAAGTCTGCATCAATTGCCATCTGCTTACCTGGCATCGCATCTAACGTAAAACGTGCTGATACTTCGGAAATACGCCCAGCACCTTTGGTGATTACAACAAAGTTGATGATAATAAGGATTAGGAATACCACTAAACCAACGGCATAGTTACCACCTATCACCACAGATCCAAAAGCTTCGATCACTTTACCCGCAGCGTCTCCGCCATTGTGACCTTCGAGTAACACCACTCGGGTACTGGCAACATTCAGTGCTAATCGCATGATGGTCGCGATTAGCAGCACCGCTGGAAACATACCAAACTCCAATGGCTTCATGGTGTAGACCGTCACCAACAAAACCACCAAAGCTAATGCAATATTGAAAGAAAATAGAATATCCAACAAAAAAGGAGGCAATGGTAAAATAACCATGCCTAACGCAGCAAGTACCAATAAAGGTGTACCAACACCCTTGGCATATTCTTTTTTATCTTTGTTGAGCTGTTCTAAAACCGCTTTAAATTCCATAACTTAACAACTGCAAAATATTGACACTAAGCTAATAAAGCAATTAGCACGCCAAATTTTGATTAGTGTTTTAAGTTATCAGGGATCGGTAAGTCTTTTTTAATTTCAGTTGGCCGTCGTCCATGACCCTTTTTGAAACGTTTGAGTTGAAAAACGTAAGCGAGTACTTGCGCGACAGCCGTAAACAGTTGATCTGGGATTTGGTGCCCAACTTCAGTAGTGTGGTACAGTGAACGTGTAAGTGCTGGTGACTCAACAATCGGCACCTCATTACCAATGGCCACTTTTCGTATTTGCATCGCGAGTTCGTCTACACCCTTTGCTATAACGATAGGCGCCCCTGCTTTTTCTGTGTCGTACTTAAGTGCAACAGAGTAATGCGTTGGGTTGGTAACAACTACATCAGCATCAGGTACATCTTGCATCATTCGCCGCTGTGACATCTCTCTTTGCGTACGACGAATACGCGCTTTTATCTGAGGGTCACCTTCTGAGTTCTTATACTCATCTTTCACTTCTTGAAGTGTCATTTTTAACTGCTTGTGGTGATTATAACTTTGATAAGGCGCATCAATCGCTGAAATAATGATTAACGTGCAACTGAGCGCTAAGAACATCCAAGAGAGTATTTCCAAGGCATGAATAACACTATCAGGTACCGCTTCAATACTAAGGTGCAAAATTTCATTGAAGAATGTGCTAATTAGAAAAATAGCAAACCCAGCTACCAATAAAAACTTAAGCAGAGATTTCACCAGCTCTATCGCAGCCTGTGGCCCTAACATACGCTTAAGGCCTTTTGCTGGAGACATTTTACTGGCTTTAAATCCTGCAGCTTCCCAACTAAAGTTAAATCCACCTAGCAGCGTGTTACCAATAATTCCAGCTAACGCAATAATAAAAACAAACATCGCTAATGGGAAAAGTAACTCAGAGAATGCATCTGCCCAAACTGCAAACATCTTCGTCGTATCGTAGGTCTCATTGCGGTTGAGTGTTAGCGAACGAGCCATAATATTAAATAAGCCTTTGCCTATCGCAGGACCATAAAGCAACAGTGCAATAGCTGAAAACATAAGCACAAATGTCGTCCCTAGCTCTTTCGAGCGAGCGACTTGACCTTTTTTTCTGGACTCAGAAATCTTTTTTTCCGTGGGCTCTTCCGTGCGCTCTTGACCCGAATCTTCCGCCATATCTACACCGTACAGCCTATTAAATTACACATTAGCTCCGTCATCTTTACCCACTGAAACTCAAACTGTACAACGAAGTTACCGAGTGTTGCCCAAATAATTGTGAGACCAGCCACCAGAGTAAATGCAAAGCCTACAGAGAATATATTCATTTGTGGAGCCGCTCTAGTCATAATACCAAACGAGATATTGATCACTAACATGGCAGTCAAAGGGGCGAGTGATAGTGCTAATGCTGTGGTAAACATCCAGCCTCCCCAATTGATAATTTGCCAATAGTTATCAACTAACCACCACTGTCCATTTATAGGAAAGGTTTCAAAACTGAACACTATCATTTGGATCATCATCAAATGACCCTTAAACACAAAGAATAGCAATGTTGCTAAGATAAGATAGAACTGACCAACAGCCGGCACGCTCATGCCATTTGCAGGATCAACAACTGAAGCAAAACCGAGACCCGTCTGCATAGCCAGTATTTGACCCGCAATAATAAAAGTATTCAGTAATAGCAAAGAGGCGAAACCAATGGCGATACCGATGATCATTTGTTGGATCACCACCAGCAGCATTGCAAACGAAAATAGCTCAGTAAATTCAGATTTGGGTAACGCTGGCATAACAGCAAAAGTAATGACCACGGACAGCGCTAATTTTATGCGTGTAGGTACTGTTTGTGCACCTAAACCCGCCATTATCATGATCATGGAACTTATTCTTACTAACGGCAACAGTAAGTCACTCAACCACTGCATTAATATGCCAAGTTGCACTTCCACAGCTAGCCTGCGATTTCAGGAATACGCATTACAACTCCGGTAAAGAAGTCCATAAGCTCTTGTGTTAACCAGTGACCCGCAATGATCAATGCGAGTATTGTAATGATAAGACGAGGCAAGAAACTCAATGTCTGCTCATTGATTGAAGTTGCCGCTTGGAAAACAGCAACAACTAAACCAATTAGTAAGCCAGGCAGCACAATCGCAGCTACAAGTTTAATAACCAGAAACAGTGCGTCACTTAAAATATCAACAAATACTTCTGGTTCCATGCTATACCCCTAATCCAAAGCTTCTCGCAAGGGTACCCATCACTAAGCTCCAGCCATCGACAAGAACGAACAACATAATTTTAAATGGTAATGAAACTATCATCGGAGATAGCATCATCATACCCATAGCCATCAATACACTGGCTACCACTAAATCCAAGATCAAAAAGGGAATAAAAAACATAAAGCCGATGATAAACGCCGTTTGTAACTCACTCGTCACAAAGGCTGGAATAATCACGATAAATGGCGTGTCTTCTGGGCTATCCAGTTTGTCGTATCCCGCTATCTTCGCAAACGTTTCTAAGTCTTTAATCCGTGTCTGAGACAACATAAAAGCCTTTAGAGGCTCCTTTGCTTGCTCTAGCGCTTGCATTGAAGTGAGTTGTTCATTGAGATAAGGCTGGACTGCCCTATCATTTATTTGACCAAATATGGGTGCCATAATAAAAAATGTTAAAAACAATGACATACCCAAAAGTACTTGATTAGATGGTGATTGTTGCAAGCCAATGGCTTGACGTAAAATTGCCAGTACAACAATGATCCGCGTAAAAGAAGTCATCATGATAACCGCAGCAGGGATAAAGCTCAGCGCAGTCATTATCGCTAACACTTGTAGCGTGACCGAATACTCTTGAGAACCGTCTGGATTGGTCGTCACGCTCAGTGCTTCGATCCCTTCAGCACCCGCAAAAGGCATAAAACCCAAACCAATTAGAAATAATATTAATTTAATCATGGGGCGTTTTCTTGTTGTTATTTTGATTACCTAGAAATCGGCTCAGCTCTTTAGCAAAAGCAGATACTTGCGCTTCTTCTAACGGTTGCTCAAGTTGATGCAGGTAATTAATACTGTGCGGTGTAACACCTAAAAGATGCTGTTTGTTGTCGACCTCTATTACCATTAACCGTTCTTTTGTCCCCAAAGGCAAACTTCTGATCACCTTAAAATCACGGCTATTACCAACATTTGGGTTCAGCTTTTTTAAGACAAATGCCAAACCAATAATCACGACTACCACCAGCATCAATGACAAACCAACTGACACAAGTTCTGTGCTTAAGCCTGCCATTGGCTGCTTCGCAATACTTGGTGCTGATGTAAAAATCAGTGAACAGAGTAAGAGGCTTCTCATCGTAGTTTTTTGATACGTTCCACTTGGCTTATCACGTCAGTTAAGCGGATACCAAATTTGTCGTTAACGACCACCACTTCACCATGAGCGATTAATGTGCCATTAACTAATACATCTAGCGGTTCACCTGCTACTCGGTCAAGCTCTACGACAGAGCCTTGGTTCAGCTGAAGCAAGTTACGAATATTTATTTTAGAACGTCCTACTTCCATAGATATGGTGACCGGGATATCTAAAATGGTATCTAGCTTGCGTTTTTCATCAGGCGAAATGTTCGCACTCGACTCAGATAGCTCATCGAGTTCTGCAACTTCAGGTTCAGCGCCCTGATCACCTTCTTCAGCCTCAGCCAAAGCTGCTGCCCATTCGTCCATTGTATCTTGATCATCACTCATACTATCAAAACCTTAATATAATCAATCTTTACCAGTCTAAATCTACGCCTTCAGAAAGATGTAAATCTTCTTCTAATTCAGCCAGTTCAGCATCTGAGTCCAGCTTTTTACCTCCTTTGGTAAATACATGCAGCTCAGACTTAACAGACTCTGGACGTTTAATTTTTTCGCTAATTTGTAGTGCAACATTATCTCTAGAGCGGCCCATCTTCGCCCTAAAGGTAGGCAGCTCTTCAACAAATACCGTAATATGTTCCGGCATCTCTACAGGAATAACATCTCCCGCTTTTAATTCCATCACCTGTTGCAGTGTTAAATCTATCTCAAGCAGTTGTGTTGAAAGCTCAACCTCCACATCCATAATTTCATCACGCAGTGCCTTACTCCAACGTAAATCTGTATCTTCAGTATCTGATTGAACACCAGCGTCAAGCAGTTCACGAATAGGCTCGAGCATGGAATAAGGCAAAGAGATATGGAAGTCACCGCCGCCTCCATCTAACTCGATATGAAATGAACTGATGACAACCACTTCAGTGGGGCTCACGATGTTCGCCATCGCGGGGTTTACTTCCGAATCTAGATATTCAAACGACACATCCATTACGGGCGCCCAAGCTTCTTTGTAATCTTCAAAGATTATTTTAAGCAGCATTTGCACGATACGTCGTTCGGTTGGCGTAAATTCTCGACCTTCAATTTTGGCGTGGTAACGACCATCACCACCAAAGAAGTTATCGACTAAAATAAACACTAACCGGGCTTCCATGGTAATAAGCCCCGTTCCTTTTAGCGGCCTAAAACGCACCATATTCAAGCTGGTAGGTACAAACAGTGTATGAATATACTCACCAAATTTGAGCATTTGCACACCGTTGATGGATACTTCTGCGGTACGACGCATCATATTAAAAAGGCTGATGCGCATGTGTCGAGCAAAACGCTCGTTAACAATCTCGAGCGTAGGCATACGACCACGAACAATACGATCTTGTGATGAGAAGTCATATTGTAACGCGGAGGATTCCCCGTCATCGCCGTCGTTTATTTCTTCCTCTTCAACGTCATCAACACCATGTAATAGCGCATCAATTTCGTCTTGAGATAATAAATCACTCACTTAAGACCTCACTGCATTACAAAGCCGGTGAATAAAACTCGTTCAATGACTTTACTTCCTTCCACACTTTCCATTGCTTCTTGCACTTTATCGACTGCAGCCAAACGAAGCGTTTCTTTACCTGCACTCGTCGTCAGTTCATCCGCAGTTGTTGTTGAAAATACACTAAGCAAAGTACCTTCAATGAGTGGTATATGCTTCTTTGCAATTTCTTCATTAACATCGCCACGTACGAGCAATTGCACCTTAATTTGTACAATTCTATCTCTGCTTGCACCAGGTACGTTAAAAACAAATGGTCTCGGCATGGCAACATATAATGCACTTCCAGTCTTAGCCGAAGCGGATGTGGTTGCAACAACTTCCGCTGCAGTTGTTTCTTCTGCTAGTGTTTCTACAGGCGCATCCTCAGATGACATTAAAAAAAATACAGCGACTACTACCAAAACAAGCACTGCAGCACCCGCAATAATAATTATTTTTTTCTTTCCGCCGGTTTCTACTATTTCTAAGTCAGTTTCTTCTGCCATGTTAATCCTTAGTCAAGCACTCAGCTTAAGGGTCTATTTCTATATAATAGCAGTAGTTAGGCGTAATAATCTATTGAAGAACCATCGTTTATATTAGGCCGAGCTCCACTTTGTGCAATTTCTTCATCGCTTGCTTCGTTTGTTGTGTCAGTATTGGCAAATGAACCACTTCTGTTATTGTCAGAAGTTTCACTGCCACCTTCATCACCGTGCTGAATATTACTTTCACCAAGCTCAATTCCCTGCTCTGCCAACATCTCTCGTAACTTAGGCATAGACTCTTCTAGTAGATCTTTAGCTTGTTGATTTTGAACAACGAAATTAACCTGAGCTTGCTCTGCATCCGTTCTAATACGGATCTGCATACTGCCTAACTCTCTTGGATCAAGGCGGATTTCGGCCTCTTGGTTATTGAGGTTCAGCATCATTGATACTTTTTCTTGAAGTACTTTAGCTGCATCATTACGCGTAATATTGATTGCCTGCATAAGCTGAGAATCAACACTTATTTTTTGCGTTGTACCGTTAGAATGCTGAGTTTGCTGATTGTGGTGTTGCGCCACTTCGATTTGCTCAACGTATTTAGCCAAATCTACATTATCAATCGACTGAGAAGCGGTCTGCGTTGGCGATGCAATCACTCTAAAAAGTTGCTCTGCTTGGGGGGTTGGCATGGCTTGAGCGATTGAGTTCAGCAGACTATTGAACTCTTTTTTGTTCTCAATCATGACTTGCTTATTCATAACCTCTTGCTGCGTACCTGTAGCCGCGATTTTCATCTCACTTTTAATACTTTCTTTATCAACCTTAGTACTGTTATAACTTGCTGCTTTATCGGTTGTACCCAACACATTCGTAGCTAAAGGGGTATTGAGTGATTTACTTTGTACAGCATCTTGCTCATCAAGTATCGCTAGTTGTGACAATGCTCGTTCAACAAGCGGATTTGATTTGCCACTGTCGGAAAGCTGCTGTAGCCCCTGTTGCAACACTTTACGCTCACTGGGGCTCATAGATTCAAGTTGCTTATTGAGTGTATGACTCAACTTTGCCTCTATCTCTGAAATTTCTTGACTTGTGATGCTAGCAGTCACTTCGCTTTGAGCTTTGTTTAGAATATCGTGTACTTGTTTTGCAATATCAGATTGTTGTGATGTCTTATCTGGCTGAGTTTTATTTTGCGCTGCTGTTAATACGCTATCATTTCTTGTTGTTTGTTGGTCAGAGATACTCAAATCAGCACTGACTTTACCCTGTAAAGCTTTAGGTTCATTTTCAACACTTGTTTTAAGTTTTGCTTGCTCTTCTTCACTGACAACTTGCTTTACTGCAATCTCGCCATTCAACTGCTTAGCAGAGTCGTTTATTTGGCCATCTTTTTTGCCATTCTTATTAGCCGTCTCACCGCCGTCTATGATTTGCTCAGCTTTCCCTTGCGTAGCTATACTCTGCTCAGCTTTAAGAACATCTTCAGTTAGCTCTTCACCCGCTTGTACACTTACGCTTTCAGGTACTTTGGGAATATCAACGCGATCTTTGGGGTGATTTTTGACTACTATCTCGTCATTCAGTTTATCGTACAAAAACTTAAAGCCGTGTTTTTCATCACCGCTAGCTTGCTGCTCGTCTGTCTCATCACTACTAGACTGATGTCTTACAACATCTGTTTTCTGCAAGTTAGCAGCATTTATCTGGGCAAGTAGATCTGACCCTGATGTATCATCTGCTTCACTTTGCTGATTTTGTCGCTCTTCGCCAATATCATCATCAGACTTTTTTGCAGACTCTGCATGTGTGAATTCGCCAGTAAGTGCCTCATCAGAGTTATCTACCATCATTTGATCTGTATCTAGCGCCTCAGTATCTCGGGTAGTTTGCTGCTCACTTGCATCATTGAGTGCTCTAAAAGCCTCTAAAAAGCTTTTTTGCTCGGTGCTGTCGTTTGACGATGCAGTCTGCTCTATTGCCGAAGATTCATTATTTACCTTTGGCGTATTATTCAGAACTAAATTTAGCATATGGGTACCTGCCGAAGCGGCAATTAACAGCCGCAAAAACTTCACTGACGTGATAAAAGCAAAATTCAGACCAATTTATAGTTAAGATATTACTGTGTGTTTAACTATCGAGTGAATGGCTCTAGGAAAGCAATTCATTACTCTAAATAAATTGGTATGTTATGCTCTTCTTCTCATAAATTGATTAGTCGCAAACTCGTCTAACATCTTTTGCTCTGCTTTGTCTAAGCGTTTTTGATGTTCTAGCTCTTTCTTCTCTATCAGCTTGGCAATTGCTTTAGCTTTAACCTGCTGGGCTAGCCATAGCTTCTTACGTTGCTCTACCACTTGCTTCGCCGTATTGACGGTTGTGGCCTGTTGCAAAATCGCATCTTCAATTTTCTTAATGAATGCTTGATATTGTAAAAAGCCACCTGTTGACAAACCTTGCTGAGCTTTAAGGTGTAATTGTTGAGAATACTCAAGACGGAAGTTATTTAGCCCAGAGAGCTTTTGTTGGTTCTCATTTAAGTTATGTTGCGCTTGCATGTAATGCACGCGCAGGGACTCTTCCTTTTCCGATTCTAAGTTATAAAGTAAATCAAGCTTATTGGCGGCCATTATTCTTGTCCTAATAATTGAGCAAGTTCTTGTAAGCACTGATCATAATTAAGCACCTCTTTCATACCTTGCTGTAAGAATGCGTTCACAGTCGGCATCATATTGATGGCCTGATCTAGCATGGGGTCACTGCCCTTTTGGTAAGCCCCTAATGTGATCATGTCTTTATTCTGTTGATACATAGAATAAACTTGCTTGAGCACGCGCGCCTGTTGCATATGACTGTCTGATACCACCTGAGGCATCACACGACTGATCGATTTTTCGATATCAATAGCTGGATAGTGACCACTATCGGCAAGCTCGCGAGAAAGCACAATGTGACCATCAAGAATGGCTCGAGCAGAGTCTGCTATTGGGTCCTGCATATCATCCCCTTCACTCAACACGGTGAAAAATGCCGTGATTGAACCTTGCCCCTCTCCGCCATTACCCGCACGCTCAACAAGCGCAGGTAATTTAGCAAATACCGATGGTGGATAGCCTTTTGTTGCTGGCGGTTCACCAACGGCGAGCGCAATTTCACGCTGTGCCATCGCATAGCGAGTGACGGAGTCGAGTAATAGCAAAACGTTCAGCCCTTGATCACGAAAATACTCAGCAATCGTCACGGCACTTTCACACCCTTTGAGACGCATTAGCGGTGATGCATCCGCAGGTGCGGCTACAACCACAGATCGTTTACGTCCCTCAGCGCCTAAGATCTCATCAATGAACTCTTTAACTTCTCGACCACGTTCACCAACTAGTCCAACGACTATCACATCTGCTTCACTGCCTCGCGTCATCATGCCAAGCAACACTGACTTACCTACACCACTGCCTGCAAACAAGCCCATACGTTGGCCTTGTCCAACCGTGATAATAGAGTTAATTGCGCGCACGCCAACGTCCATAGGTTGGCTGATTGGTCTTCGGGCAAGTGGATTAATACTCGATTGGGCAAATTTAAGTGTATGTTCTGCATTGATAGGACCGAGTCCATCAAGAGGTCGGCCTAAACCATCAACGACGCGTCCAAGTAAACTCATACCAACAGGTAACCCTGTTTCTTTTAATTGTGGAATAACGCGTGCTCCAGGTAAAACACCTGAAATATGGTCATTAGGCATTAAATACAGCGTGTCGTCATTAAAGCCAACGACTTCCGCATCAACTAGACCCCTAATAGTTTCAATTTTACATTGACTTCCCACAGGCGCACTTAGCCCTTTAGCTTCCAAGGTCAACCCGACTACACGAGTTAAGCTACCCGCAACTGGCACGGCATAAGGGGAAATATGTTTTTTATATGTGGATATACGCTCGGCTAATGGGCTTTCTACACTCATTGTGCAACCAAATGTTACGACTCTATACCACTGTTATGCAAAAAGTCGTCCAAGATTTCTTTCATTCTGGTTTTTAGTGTCATATCAATAGAGGATTGTGACGTTTTGACCTCTACTCCACCGCGCTCTTGCGTTGGTTCGGGCAACAGGTGCCAATGCTGCTGTGCGAGTTGCTCCTCGCCATACGCGGCCTTGACCAATTCTAAGTCTTCTGGATGAAGATGAATTTTGACGGCCTGATCAGCGATAGGCAAAGCATCCATCGCTTTTTTTAAGGCCAGTAACACAACATCTGGGCTTTGCTCTATTTCTTTAAAAATCACCGCTTGTGCCAATAAATTGGCAAGCTCCACAAGCTGTTTTTCACAGTGTTCGTCAACCAAGCGTAATGGCTCGTGCAATTCATTTATGATAAGCGTCAAAGTTTGTAACTTTTCTTCAATCAGTGGTTTAGCTTCGTCATGCCCTTGTTGCTTACCAATTTCTACCCCTTCTTTATACCCTGCTTCTTTGCCTTCGGTCATACCCTTATCAAATCCATCAATATAACCTTGTTCATGCCCTTGCTTGATGCCTTCATCATAAGCATCTTGACGAATTTGCTCTAACTCTTCTAGCGTCAATGTGGGGAATTCAGGCTCTTCAACCTCTGGCTCCTGCTTTTTACGCTCTGGTTTTTGATAGACCTCAGCAAGTGGTTTACCAAATGCAGTAGAACGACCAGAAAACTTTCGAGGATCTTCAGCAACATCAGGGATAGGCCAGTTTTTTAACAGTTCGTCCAGTGCTTCACTTTCTACTGGACGACCTTTATAAAATTTCGTGTCGCTCATAGATTACAAGAACTCCTCACCACCACCACCACCTAGCATAACCTCACCTGAATCGGCTAAACGACGTGCTGTAGATAGGATTTCTTTTTGAGCCGCTTCAACTTCACTGATCCGCACCGGCGGCATAGCTTCTAAATCGTCAGCCAACATATCAGCAGCACGTTTCGACATGTTGCTCATGATCTTCTCTTTCAGTGCATCATCGGTACCCTTGATAGCTTTCATCAATACATCTTGCTGCACTTCGCGCAAGATAGCCTGAATACCTCTATCATCGACATCGAGTAAGTTTTCAAATACAAACATGAGATCTTGAATTTGTTGCGACATTTCTTCGTCATGTTCACGAATTGAATCCATTAACTGACCTTCGATATTAGTATCAAGGTAGTTCATGATATCG
The DNA here is from genome assembly GCF_056312285.1 of Pseudoalteromonas sp. ABE4_541. Classification (NCBI taxonomy): domain Bacteria; kingdom Pseudomonadati; phylum Pseudomonadota; class Gammaproteobacteria; order Alteromonadales; family Pseudoalteromonadaceae; genus Pseudoalteromonas; species Pseudoalteromonas sp. ABE4_541. Next base: position 235,704 of record NZ_JBSVEM010000001.1, on the reverse strand, counting down.
GCTGCTGCTTTCAAGCCACCCATTTTCGCTGCCTGTGCCCCCGCTTGACCAGCAAATTGTTTCTCCATGATCTCGTTCAATTCTTGAAGTGCCGCTGGTTGTACTTCTTCTAAGTTTGCAATACGCATGGTCAAATCCAGTCTCACCTTTTCTGGGAACTGAGATAATATTTCCGCTGATTGCTCAGGCTCAAGGTAAGACAATACAATGGTTTGGATCTGCGGGTGCTCATTACGAATAATGTTCGCTACCTGCTTGGAATCCATCCACTTGAGTGAATCCAAACCTTTAGCACCTGATCCCATTACAATTTGATCAATCAGGCTGGCAGCTTTGTCTTCACCCAATGCAGCTGTCAGCGCTTTCTTAATGAAATCTTCAGATTGGAAGCCAATCGTACTGAAGCTTTGAATTTGCTCAATAAACAGGTTATGTACCGCACTAATTTTTGCCTGAGATAAGTCATCGAGTGCAGCCATTGCCATGCCCACACGCTGAACTTGTTTAGGCTCTAAATGTTTTAATATTTGCGCAGCATCTTCTTCCGAGAGGCTTAGAAGCAGGATGGCGGCTTTGTCGACGCCATCCAGCTTGTTTACATCATAAGCAGCTGGTAATTGCTTTTGTTCTTCATCAGTCATCTTCAGTTAACCACGCTTTCACTACTTGAGAGGATAATTCAGGTTCGTTTGCAACCAGAGCTCGTACCGCTTTGAGCAGGTCTTCGTCACCATGTAAATCAGGCAATTGTAATGTACCATCAGACGAGAAGCCAACGGATGCCGAATCAAACTCATGATTTAACATATCTAATGTGCTATCTCCCAAGTCCACTCCTGAAGTCAGTGAGTCTTCATCAAACTCTTCTAACGTATCATCAGGGTAGATTAAACGTTTCAGCATTGGTCTAACTACCGCTAAGATAAGTACGATAATAACAAGAGCACCAAGCGCTAAGCGGGTTATTTTCATGAACCACTCTTGCTCCCAAAGTGGCACTTCTGCTGCTTCGCCTAAATCTTCTCTCACAAATGGTACAGTAACCACTTCAAGTGCATCACCACGCTGCATATCAAAGCCAACACCACCTTGTAACAAACGACGAATATTGGCAAGCTCTTCTTGGCTGCGTGGCGTCAAGGTCATATTGCCCTCGGCATCAGGCTTAGGTAGATAATCTACTGCAACCGATACGCTGATACGACGAATGACACCCGTTTGCTGGCGCTTATGACTAATTGTAGTGTCTAATTCGTAGTTACGCGTTGCTTCTTTTTGCATACGGCTTGGGTTAGTACCATTACTACTATTGCCTGCACCTGCAATTTCTGGAATATTCGAATTCACGGGTGGTTGATTAGACAACGCACCTGGAATACCGACAGCTAATCCGCCAACATTATTTTCTTCGAAGGTTGTTTCACTACGCACTGCTGGTAAATCGGGATTAAAGCGTTTTTGCGTTTCTTCGACTGCACTAAAGTCCATTGTTAAATCAACTTGCGCTGTGAAGTTGCCTAAACCAACAACTGGAATAAGAATACTGTCAATTTTTTCTAAATACTCTTGCTCGCGTTTGCGCTCAATTTCATATTCTTTTCGTGAGCGCGCGGCTAATGAGTCTTGCGAACCAGAGTTAAGCAAACGGCCATTTTGATCCGTTACGGTAACACGCGCAGGCTCTAACCCTTGCACTGCTGAGGCAACAATATCAACAATTGAGTCAACTTCTTCCCCACCGAGCGTTCTGCCCCGTTTTAGCGTTATAACGACGGTCGCTGATGGTTTCTTTTCACGACGCGCAAATACGTTTTCTTTAGGAATAGCTAATAGTACTTTTGCACGATTAACATCTTGTAACTCTTCGATGGTGCGTGCGAGTTGTTGCTCACGGCTGTGCTTCAAACGTTCACGCTCTAAGCGCTGACTCACGCCAAAACCCATATCTTGCATTAAAATATCGGTGCCTGAGCTTGGAGACTGGCTAAAACCATCACGCGCCATTTGTAACTTAATGCTCTGATAGTCGTTCTCAGCCACCATGATGGTGTTACCTTCCAGTTCGTATTCAATTTTTTGCGCATCCAAAAAGTCGAGCGTTTGAACAAGCTCTTCCATCGGGTACTTACCTAAAGGTCGCATATCAGGCTGACGTGCCCATATGATAATGAATACCGCGATTGCAAGACAAATGGCCAATGCGATCACGAGCGTAACTTGACGTAACATATCAACGCCACTCAGCGCACTAAAATAGCCCGATTTTTGCTCTTGTTGCTCTTCAGCCTCAGCGCCCATTGCGCCATCTGATAAAGCGAGATCTGTTGATTGATTCGTTGCCACAGTTACTCTCCACTACCTAAATTAAACAGGCATGCTCATAATTTCTTTATAAGACTCAACCAGTTTGTTTCTCACTTGAACTGTCGCTTCAAATGCCACTGATGACTTTTGCGAAGCTATCATCACTTCTGCAAGTGATACGCTACGATCTCCCATTTCAAGGGCCGTTACCTTTGATTTTGCCTCTTTTTGTAAACCATTAACAGTGTTAATAGCATCCGAAAGAAGCTCGCCAAACTGTGCTGATGATGGTGTTGAAGACTGCACAGGCAAGCTTTCTTGCCCTCTATTACGCGTAGCTTCAAGCGCTAGTGATTGCATTTCTTGATATAAAGCATTGGGTTGTATGTTCATTTTCACACCCTCTTCTACAATTGATAACCTTATCAAAGCAGAATCTGTGCCAACTTTAAACTATTTTAAAATCAATATCTTAGCTGTTATTTTGATGTGTCATGATTTTGACAAGCACAAGCCAGCTGATTGCTGGCTTGTGAAAAGGATATAACTAGGCTGGTACGGCGATCCCCATATCGCGCATTTTTGCGAGTTTATACCTAAGGGTTCTTGGGCTCATTCCTAGAATTTCTGCGACTTCTTTACGCTTCCCTTGGCATCTTGATAGAGTATCCAAAATCATTTGATGCTCTTTATCTTGTAGCTCCGCTTTGTAATCTACACCTTCAGCGTTGGCCATCTGTTCAATCACTTCATACGATTCAGCAGAGGCTGGCTGGCTTGCTTGTACATTCGGCACAGATATGCAAGGTTGATGGTTTTCGATGAAAATGTCATCTGCACCAATTTCACTTCCAAATTGCAAGATCAGTGCGCGCTGTACAACATTGTCTAACTCTCTCACATTACCCGGCCATGCATGTGACAACAGTTTTTGCTTTGCATCATGCGTTAACACAGGTGTTGGCTTATTGGACTTTTTGCTATGACGTGCGATCAAGTGCTCTGCGAGCACTACTATGTCGCCCGGCCTCTCACATAAAGGTAGCCAAGTTAAAGGAAAAACATTTAAACGATAATATAAGTCTTCTCTAAACTCGCCCGCAGCAACTGCTTCTTTGAGATCTCGGTTACTGGTTGCCAAAACTCTGACATCCAGATCTATCGTTTTCCTACCACCCAAACGCTCAACTTCACGCTCTTGCAGAACGCGTAGTAATTTAGCCTGTAGGCCAAGGTCCATTTCAGTGATTTCATCCAACAAAATAGTGCCTTTTTGAGCTTGTTCAAACTTACCGGGACAAGCTTGGATCGCGCCTGTAAATGCTCCTTTTTCGTAACCAAACAGGGTAGCTTCCAGCATGTTTTCTGGTATTGCTGCACAGTTAATCGCAACGAACGCTTCTTGCGCTCTATCCGATTTATCATGAATATATCGCGCCAGCACTTCTTTGCCTGAACCGCTGGGACCTAGCACCATAACGCTGGCATCTGACTTAGCAACCTTTGCTGCAAGTTCAAGAAGTTTAATGCTCTGAGGATCTTCAACCACAGGGCCATCAGCTTCTTTTTCTTTAGGAGGCATGTAGCGGCTTACCATATTTAACAACACTTCTGGCGCAAACGGCTTAGCCATGTAATCAATAGCACCTAAACGCATCGCTTCAACAGCGTCATCAATCGTGGCATAAGCCGTCATCATCAACACAGGCAGGTCTGGATAATTCAACTTGATGGTTTTGAGTAGATCAATACCACTCATTGCGCCCATTTGCACATCACTAACAACCAAAGAAAAGCTTTGCTCCTTTAGCAGTACAACGGCTTGTTCTGCACTTGACGCTTCAACGCAATGAAAACCTGACAACTGCAATGTATCAATTAGGGCTTCGCGTAAACCAGCGTCATCTTCAACAACTAGTATGGAATAACTCATACAACCTCCAATTGTTCAGTATCGAATGATATTGGTAGCAACAAACTGAAGCACGCGCCCCCTTGTGGCATATTCTTTACTTCAACACGTCCTTTGTGAGAATTTGCTACTGAATTCACAACTGCAAGACCCAGCCCTGTGCCCTGACTTTTTGTGGTATAAAACGGTTCAAATAATTTATCGGCATCGCTGGGATTGATACCCGGGCCATTATCTATCACGGAAATTCTCACCTTGTCTCGCTGTTCATCCTGTTGAGCGATAAGTGTAACCTTCGCGTCGGTGCCAATAATTTGAATACTGTTATGGATCAGGTTTTGAATTGCGCTGGCCAATGCCGTTTTATTCCCCAAGATCGTAATATCAGGATCCGGTAAGCACACTTCAAGTGAACTTTGATTCATTGCAACCATAGCATCAGCACCCGCTTTTACTTCATTTAAAAGCTGCTGCATCGACACTTTTTCAACCACTTGTTGCTCGCCACTCTTTGCGAACAACAGCATGTCATTAACCTGAGATTCTAGGTCTTTTAACCGCGACATGAGCTTTTCGTGAAATCTTGATTGCGATACTTTTGGTAGCTTATTGCTACCTAAGTTTGCGGCATAAAGCATCGCGGCCGAGAGTGGCGTTCTGACTTGGTGTGCTAAAGAAGCAACCATTTTACCAAGCGCACTTAACCTTTGCATATGCGCAACGCGCGATTGCAATCGACGAGTTTCGGTTAAATCCGTCATTAGAATAAGTTGACCCGGTTCCGGTGCGAGCGCCGTAATATCTAGTTTTATCAAGCGACCATCTTTGAGCGATATCTCATGACCATCATCTTGTTGAGGGCTAAATGAACGCTGAATGATATTAAACCACTTTTCACCCTCTAAAGGTTCGCCCAGCATATCGATGGCAATTTGATTCGCTTTAGCTATCATGCCCTGACCATCAAGGACGACGACCCCAGCGGGCATCGTATGAACTAAATGGCTCAACCAACTTGCTTGCTGACGTAGCTCACTTAGCTCGCCAACGTAGGCTTCTTGCAATAGGCAAGGATTGTATTGTGCAGATGGCACAAATTGTGGATTCAATACATGAGCTAAAGCCATAACATCGCTCTCAAACAATAAAACTCTACCGTTCAAAATGCAGGATGCGTGCCAAAAATCAAATACATATTTATCAAAAACTTACAACTTAAATTTAAATGACAACGTTTTGACACTGGTTTTTTATACAGCACTCTGTACACTAAACAAATCACTACTCTTTCAAGGAAGCAAAATCATGTGCACACGCTGTTTATGGGTTGATGAAAGCAAACCGGATTACGTTGAGTACCACGATAAAGAATGGGGCGTCCCCGTCATTGACGATCACACCTTGTTTGAATTTATCACGCTCGAATCTGCACAAGCCGGCCTTAGCTGGTATACCATTTTGAAAAAGCGCCATAGTTATAAACGTGCCTTTGCAAATTTTAACGTAGAGCAAGTCGCAACCATGGACAAAAGTAACATTGCCGAGCTAATGCAAGATACAGGTATTGTGCGCAATGAAAAGAAAATAGCGGCGACAATCAATAACGCAAAAGCATTTATCGAGATCCAAAAAGAATTTGCTAGTTTCGCACGCTACCAATGGGCATTTGTGAACTTCAAACCAATCGTGAATAACATCGCTACTAGAGACGACTATCTCGCAACGACCGAGATAAGCCATGCTTTTGCGAAAGATTTAAAAAAGCGTGGTTTTAAGTTTTTAGGACCAACCACGGTCTATGCGCATATGCAAGCTTGTGGCATGGTCAACGATCACGACAATGGCTGTTTTAGAAAAAAACAAGTAATCGATATGTATTCTAAGCAACTTTTTAGCGAGATTGCCAGTTAATCTCTATTCAAGTTGTATTTCTTCATTTTTTCTACCAAGGTAGTTCGGCGTACACCCAGTACGTCGGCTGCGTGAGACACGACATAGTCGTAACGCTCCAGCGCTTGAGTAATTAGACTCACCTCAAGATCAGCCAAATATTCTTTAAGTTCTATTCCCTCGTCAGGTAATAAACCTAGATGTGGTTGAGACCCTGACATATCAACAGCATCGCTTTCATCATCAAAATCACTAAAACCTTCGCTAAACAACTCGTTAAATGCGTCTTTTTCTAGCAGTTCTTCAGGATACTCCGGCTCATATGCTTCCACTTCAATATGACGGTATTTATTAGGTAAATCAGTTACATCTACTACTTTTTCTGGGAACATGATCACCATGCGTTCAACTAAATTCGCTAATTCACGAATATTACCAGGCCAATCATGCGCTTTTAGGCTTTCAATTGCACGCTCAGTAAATTTAGCCGTTGAACCGCTTTGCTCGTTTACACGTCTCATCAATTCTTTTAGCAGTAAAGGAATGTCATCTCCACGTTCTTTTAATGACGGGTTTTCAATAGGAAACACATTAAGGCGATAGAACAAGTCTTCACGAAACTTACCTTCTTCAATCATATCTTCAAGATTTCGGTGTGTCGCTGCAATGATCCGAACATCCGCTTGAATGGCTTTGGTTCCCCCCACACGTTCGTAATACCTTTCTTGCAAAACGCGAAGTAGTTTAACCTGCATTTGCAGTGGCATATCCCCTATTTCATCGAGAAATAACGTCCCGCCTTGAGCCAATTCAAAACGACCTTTACGAGCTGATATCGCCCCAGTAAAAGCTCCCTTTTCATGACCGAATAGCTCGCTTTCAAGTAATTCGCCTGGAATAGCACCACAGTTCACTGGCACAAACGGACCTTGGCTGCGATTGGAAAGTAAGTGTACGTTTCGCGCAACCACTTCTTTACCAGTACCCGACTCTCCTAAAATAAGCACATTGGCATCCGTTTTCGCCACCTGAGAGATTAGAAATCGAACTTGTTTAACGGCTGGTGTTTCACCAACTAATCCATCAAATGAACGACCGTCAATTTTGTCTGACTTGCCAGGTAACATACGCTGGTACTGTTGACAGTCATGTAGCAATTGCATCGTGACATCATGGCTAAAAGGTTCAGAGATCAACCCCACAACATTGGCCAAACTTAAAAGTGGTTTGAGTGTTTCACCAATTAATAAAAATGGGTAGGCAGGTTGCGATTTAATGACTGTTTCATGTTCTAGGTTTGACAAGGCACCTAGTACAACGATTGATTCAGAGGGCAATTTGGTTTGTGATCCGATCTCAGACTCTTGTATGACTTTCGCGCCTTGCCCCACAAAAGTTAAAGCAGCCTGAAGGCCATGAGCGCGCACATTATTATTATCTAAGATCAAAACCATCTTACAATTCCAACTACTTTAAGTAAGGATTAAAGTTATGATTGTAAGGCACTTAAGGTGGGATGCAATACCTAAGTGGCATTTTATTGACATAATCGCCAAAAAAACGCCACATGGTATAGAGTTGATTAGTACTAAATCATTAATTTTAGCTTTTTATCTATTTTAGAGTAAGTTCAATACCGCCGAAGCAGATTGATTTGCTTGACCTCTTAATGCAATAGAAGCCTGTGACAAAATATCATTTGCTGTTTGCTCAGATATGACTTTTGCGTAGTCCGTATCTTGGATACGACTTTGGCTTGCTGCGATGTTTTCACGCTGATTATCAGCCTGTCTAATCGTGCTCGAAATGGTATTTTCAAATGCACCTAATTGAGTGCGCTGCGTGTTTAGGTCTTGAGATACTGTGTCTGCAACATCAATTGCCGCTTGCGCACCGGCTTGTGTGGAAATATCAACACTCAAAATACCACTGGCAAAACTGCCGTCAGTTTGCGTCAATGACTTGGTGGTCAAAGCATCAGGGCCAATTTGAAAACTTGCAGACTCTCCGTCAAATAACTTTGCGCCACCAAAAGTTGTGTTTTCAAAGGTTTCTGTAATTTGCGTTTGCAACTGCGTCACTTCTTCTTGCAATGCCTGACGATCTGAATCCGTGAGTGCCCCATTTCCTGATTGAATTGATAGCTCTCTAATACGTGAAACAGCATCATTTACACCTGATAATGCTGAGTCAGCGGTTTGTGCATAAGAAATACCATCGTTGGCGTTGCGAATAGATTGGCTGTAGCCATTTTGCTGAGAAGTCAGTCTATCAATAATCTGCAACGCAGCCGCATCATCGGCTGCAGAATTAACACGCTTACCCGTCGACAACTGCTGGTTTAATTTAGTTCCAGTATTTTCAATCCTGTTAAAAATACTACTACTTTGTGACTGGATTTTCATAGCAATCCCCATCAAGTGGTATTAGCTTAGAACATACTACTTTTTGCACAAAAAGTCATCTATCGCCAATAATTACCTGTGTTGTAGCCATAAATACTGCAAAATCTATAAAACTAATATAAAGTATTGACTAGCATTCGATTTATAGCGCCTATAAATGGTTAGAAAACCTAGCAGGTAACAAAGCTGTAAACAATTAATTACACCTTAAGGTCGGTAAGCATGTTCGACAATAAAACTATCTTAATCACTGGTGGTACGGGATCTTTCGGAAAGAAATACGTAAAAACCTTGCTAGCAAAATATAAACCTAAAAAAATTATCGTGTTTTCACGGGACGAGCTCAAGCAATTTGAAATGCAGCAAGTCTTTAATGACAAATGCATGCGATATTTTATCGGTGATGTGAGAGACAAAAATAGACTAAGACGAGCTATGCAGGGCGTAGACTATGTCATCCATGCGGCTGCTTTGAAACAAGTTCCAGCAGCCGAATACAACCCCATGGAATGTATTAAAACCAATATCAATGGCGCTGAAAATGTCATCGAAGCGGCGCTCGATACAAATGTAGACAAAGTGATCGCTCTATCAACAGATAAAGCAGCTAACCCTATAAACCTCTACGGGGCAACCAAATTAGCTTCAGATAAACTGTTCATCGCAGCAAACAACATGGCTGGCGGATGCAGAACAACTTTTTCTGTAGTGAGATATGGCAATGTTGTTTGTTCACGAGGTTCGGTTGTTCCTGTCTTTCAAAACTTTATCGATGAAGGGAGGGACTACATCCCTATTACTCACGAAGACATGACACGGTTTTGGATAAGCTTACAAGAAGGCGTGGACTTTGTTCTTACTAACTTCAGTAGAATGCTTGGAGGTGAAATTTTTGTACCAAAAATCCCTTCAATCAAAATCACAGATCTAGCCAAGGCCATGGCGCCGACTCTACCGTTAAAAGTTGTTGGTATTAGGCCCGGAGAAAAACTCCATGAAGTGATGTGCCCATCTGATTTATGCTTTGATACGTATGAATATGACGACCATTTCATCATTGCCCCTGGCATAAAATTTAGTAGTAGAAGCAATGACTTCACAACCAATGCATTAGGGGAAAAAGGAAAATTAGTACAACCGGGCTTTGAATACAATTCCCTTGATAATTCACACTACCTGAGCGTAGATGAAATTATTGAGTTTAATAAAAATGCACTACTGTGAATTATAAATTATGATTCCTTACGGAAAGCAAGATATAAATGAGCAAGATATTGAAGCAGTTGTAGAGGTTTTACGCTCTCAATGGCTTACTCAGGGTCCACAAGTCCCAAAATTTGAACGCATTGTTGCGGATTATTGTGGCGCGCAACATGCCTGTGCTACAAATAGTGCAACCTCTGCGCTGCATACTGCTTGTTTGGCTCTTGGTGTAAGTGAAGGTGATTATGTTTGGACATCACCAATTTCGTTTGTTGCATCAGCTAATTGCGCTGTGTACTGTGGTGCAAAAGTTGACTTCGTCGATATCGACCTAGAGACAGGCAATATGTCTGTCGAAAAGCTGGCGATAAAACTTGCGCAAGCAAAGAAAAGTAACAAACTACCCAAAGTTATCATTCCTGTGCACCTTGCCGGCCAATCTTGTGATATGGAAGCCATCTCGGCACTTGCAAAACAATATCAAGTAAAAATTATCGAAGATGCGTCACACGCAATTGGCGCACAATTTCAAGGAAACCCTGTAGGTTGTTGTCAATACTCAGATATCACCGTATTTAGCTTTCACCCGGTAAAGATCATTACCTCTGCAGAAGGCGGCATCGCTACTTGTAACAATGCCGAACTAGTTAATCGAATGAAACGTCTCAGAAGTCATGGTATTACTAATGAGCAATCTGAAATGACTGAACCTAGTCACGGCCCTTGGTATTATCAACAAATTGAACTTGGCTTTAACTACCGTATGACTGAGTTACAAGCTGCGCTGGGGATTAGCCAATTTCAGAGGCTCGACTCATTCGTCGCAAAAAGAAACCAATTAGCAAAAGATTATGTTGCTGCATTATCACACTTGCCTTTACAGCATTTAAACCAGAACCCTGACTGTTACTCAAGTTATCACTTGTTTGTAGTTCGATTATTAGCCAATGATAAACAGCAACACGCCCAGCTCATCACTAAACTAAGAGAAAAAGGCATTACAAGTCACTTGCACTATATCCCTATACATATGCAGCCTTTTTACCAACAACGAGGATTTCGCTGCGGAGATTTCCCAAATGCCGAAATGTACTACCAACAGGCAGTCACAATTCCACTATTTCCAACCATGACGAAATTCGAACAAACGACAGTTATAGAGGAACTACAGCAAGCATTATGCGATTAGCTTTAGGTACTGTTCAGTTCGGTCTGGACTACGGTATTAGCAACAACAACGGTCGACCATCTTATTCTGAGGTTGAGCGCATATTGCGCTTGGCAAATACTGAGAATATAAAAGTTTTAGACACTGCATTAGGTTATGGCGAGAGCCATCACTCTCTTGCTACATACGCACCTCTTCACAGTCAATTTAATATTGTAACTAAATTGCCACCTCTGCAAGCAGATGTATTTAGTCAAACTGAAGTTGAACGCTATATCCGTTATGTTGAACAGTGTTTTATAGACCTAAAATGCTCATCTTTGAAAGCTCTACTTTTCCATCAAGCGTGTGATGCCTTTAAGCCTGGTGTACAAGCATTACTTGACTATCTTGTAGAGCAAAAACAGAAGTGTCGTATAAAGCAACTTGGCATTTCAGTTTATTCAGGGACACCAACCTCTTTATTATGTAAATCAAATTTTATCGACTTGATACAATTACCATTTAATGCCTTTGATGACTATTTTAAAAAAACAGGTGCTCTAGAATCTTTAGCCGAGAACGGGGTAGAAATTCACTCTCGTTCCTGTTTTTTACAAGGTTTATTACTTATGCCAATCGAGCAACTCGCCCCTTACTTTTACCCTTGGTTAACACAACTAAAAATGTTTCATAAGCAGGCCAAGCAGCATAATGTTTCTTTACTTACGTTGTGTTTAGCGTATGTTGCAAAAGAATCTGAAATAAACCAAATCCTAGTGGGCGTAAACTCAGAGCGAGAGCTTAGCGAAATACTTGAAGCATATCAAAAAGTGTCAACTATAGACCCAACAGAGTTAATAAACGTGTCGGTGAGCGATCCTAACTTAACTCACCCTTCTCGTTGGAAACTGAGCGAGTCTTCATGAGGTCATTAACTAACTTAACTGCTTGTAGTTAATTGGCTTACAATGACCTTTTCCAATTAGTAATTTAGTCACTTCAGGGCCCAAGTTCATAAGCGCATCTATTATACCTAAGTGAGAAACGAATGGTGGATAAAGTTGCTGATACTCGGGGTGACTAAACTGTTGATAATATACATCGATACCAGCTTTAGATAATGCACCACCTTTATTATATCTTTCTATATAATTTTTGGCCCCCAAAGGAGATAAATAAGTCTTTGCGGAAAAAAAATGACACAAATTCACCAAGCGTTCATCTTTTTTTCCAGATAAACCTTGGATATTTGAGGTTCTATCTACTGGGGTAGTAATGTCTAAAAGCTTCATAAACTGTCTGATTAAGCCAATATTAAAATCAGCAAGATTATTACTCCCTACGGAGTAATATCTAAGCAATACGTCATAGATCTCATCGAAGTATGGCGCACGCTGATAGTTCATTTTAATCGCTTTTAAATGCTTCTTTCTCCAAGGATGCCCTTGTTTAAACTCAGTGTCGCAAATCGTGCTCTCCATTCTTCCATTTGGAGTCGATACCACTTGGCTTAACATAAGCTCACCTTGTGCACTCTTAATTCGATTTCTTACATGCCAATCACTTTTTCCAAGTTTAACATCATCTAAAAATACAAATTGGTCTGAACTGTTGATCAAATCAAAATATCCCATCCATGGAATATAGGTTGGCTGCATTACGGACAAAATCACTTTAGCCCCCCTTCTTTTTTGAGCACCATTGTAAACTCATAGGGAAATCCACCTTCTTTGGTCACGTAATCATGTTTCAAAAGTACGAAAGGCGTAATATTCCTTTTTATATATTCAAATAAATTCAGAGGATCTACGTAAAATAATTCCTTATCATGATAATCCACGTAACATGATAGGGCATTAAATATAACGCCTTCTTTAGCTACTTTAAATGCCTTGCCAATTGTTTTTAACAAAAATTCTTCATTACAATTTAACTTGTTATTAAAAATACCACTCATTGTTACATAGTCATATCCAGACGGAACAGGATCGCTAATAATATTTAGTGTCATAAACTGACTTTTGATATCTTGCGAGAACTTATTATTATTATTAACGATAAACTCACTAACAAAATCACATCCAAGATATTTCCCAGAAAAGTTATGCTGTCTTAGATATGTTAAAAAATCGCCTAACCCACACCCTAAATCAACGATACTGCATTGTTCACCAATGAATTCTTGAAAAATTTTAAAACGTACGTTTTGCGCATGACGAGAAACATGTTGCACCGCAGCGGGAGCGTCACCATGTTTTATATAGAGTTGCTGATAATATTGCTTTAATTGCTCAGGTGTCATAGTCAAACTCATTAACTACATTAATCATGTTGTCTAATTGATTTTGCGTAATGCTTGGTTTAACAAACAAGTTAATAATACTCGCGCCAATCAAATCAGCGTTAGGTACATTGCTGTATGTAAACATTGCCCCTAAGCTTTGAAAGTGACAAGTGAATACCTGCTCATGTTGTTTTGCAAACGCCAGAAATTGTGACCTCAATTCCTGTGAGATTAATAGTGGATATCTCCAATAGTTGATAAAATAAGGCATTGATAGCTTTCTAAAAATAGGGTTTTTTATACTACCATGAATATATTGAACATTCCCCTTTCTTCGCTCAGTCACCTCGGACAACGTCGAAACTGACTTTGCTAACTCTACACGCATTTCATCGGATCCAGGCATACAGAAAAACGCGTTTTTTCTCAGAATATTGTTTGCTCTCTTTGCGATATATTCATCTTTAAGTAACAAAGCTCCTCCCATGCCATATGCAATTGGTTTATCATAGCCAAAGCTCACTACACTAGCATCTGCAAAACTGCCAATAGACCGACCTTTATATTCACCACCATAGGCTAAGCATGCGTCTTCGATCACCACAATATTCATCATTTGTGCAAAAGCCAAAATATTATTTATATCGCAAACTCGCCCATAGGCATGGACGGCTAAAATAGCGCCAGTATTTTCGGTAACAACAGCCTTAATATGCTCAAGATCACAGTTTAAAGTTTCTAAACTCACATCAGCCAATACGACCTCATAACCAGCCATTTGTAGTGAGTACATTACTATTGGGCAACAGCTAGCGGGTATTATTACTTGCCGCCCTACTGCTACATTGTATGCTTGCATAGCAAGTATAATCGCTGTACTTCCAGATCGAGTTAGTTGGCAGAACGGCATATCAAGGCTGTTTTGAAGTACTAATTTAAGCTGATTTTCAGATCTTTCCGATACCATGACAATGTAAACTCTGAAGGTTGTTCAAGTATTTCAACAGAAGCCACTGAAGGCTGGAATCTTAACCATTGAACTAAATTGGTTAAGTCAATAAATAGCCACTGAGAATAACGGTGTATGATAGGTAGAGAGGCTTCTATTTTAAGGTCACTGCCAGATTTAATTTGCTCTTCAAATTGTTTATCTAGTAGATCTCCAATTAATATCACGCCATTCGGTGCAGCCAAACTGAGCAGCTTTTTTAAAACCGCTTTCACATAGCTTTCATCAGGAAAGTAGTGAAATATGCTATAGCTCAGTATACGCTGGAAGGGTCCTGAAAATGGAATGCTATTAGCTTCCCCCTGTGCGAAATTTGCATTTGGCAAACGTTTCTTGGCTTCATTTACCATGTTCAAAGCAAAGTCTACTCCCCAAGTTTTTTTATCGTCTATTGTTAACAGCGATAATAAATATGCATTTCCACAGCCGACATCTAACAATGACTGACTACCTGTTAGCTCTAAGCTTTGATTTATACTTCTCGCTAGTAAGGCCCACGTCTCATCATTCATTACTCTTGCAACCTGTTGCTGAGCATTGCTAGCTTGAGCCTGATTGGACCAAGCCTGCATTTTCTGATCATTTTTTGACATCTAAAAATCTCACTATACATTCTACCAAATCTCTGGTTGACTCACTGTTGAAGCGCTCAATCATGCTTTGTCGCTGCGCTTGTAACACGCCGATACTGAAGAACCTCGACAAAGACTCTTTGAGAGATTTTAAATCACTGTACTGAGCAAGTCCTAGGTCGAAACATAGTTGATGTTGTTGTAGCAAAAGAGTATCCTGTCTTTGTAGTTCTGTTTGCGATAACGCAGCATTAGGCCTAACACAAAATCCTGATTCATACTTCACAGAGCCACCCCCACTGATCACCACATCATGACCACCGTAAAAGTGGGCTATATTATCCACAAATGAATAATATTGTAATTCATTGCTTTTAGGCTGATAAGCAGGCTTCTGGCTTGCTAGTACTGTCAGCCGGCACCCACTAAGCACACTATCCAACGCTTCAATAAGCTTGTCCATTACCAAAAACCGATCTGCTGCGCCAATAATCACTAATATTTTGCGTACAGTTTGCCCACTTGACGCCTTTTGAAGACTATTCAATCGAACTTCCCGTAAACTGGCTTGAAAAGGGAAGTATTTAACACCCAGAATGTGCTTTTCTGTTGACTCAATAAAGGTTTCTGCTGCAAAACGAAAATTAATAATGGCATCTACGCATGGATAACGGTAGTTATCGAAATCATCAATAACAATTAAATGAGAGCAGCACCGCTTCAGCTCCGTAAGACTTTTCTGAGTATGGGCGTAGCCGTCTACTACCAACGCAGTTTGAAAACTACCCGCCCCTAGCTCGATTTGATCTATTTGCTCTGTAACAAGACGGTTTTGGGCAAAAACGTTAAAATTTCCACTAAACCCCAACTGAAATGGAAAACCTTTCATGGCAATTGCTATTGTCAAGCAACGAGAAAAGTGCCCCAGCCCTACATCTTCATTACCATCGCATACAAATAAAACTCTCTTTATCATTCATCTACCAAACTGCTTTTCGATGGTTTGATAAGTATCACACAATATATCGTTTAGTAGCCATAACTTACCACTGAATCGACCTGAAATGGAAATATTGCTTACTAAATGATGTAATTGCTCAAACTGTGTTGATATGTGTTGATTAAACTCATGTGTTGGCACTGGAAAGGTGTTATGGATAGTCTGCCTGGTTGATGATACAACTTTTGAATCTGGCGCTATAAGCTGCATATCAATCAAGTCAGTAAATATTTTCTTCTCACAGAGCGTGTCTGCTTGCTCCATGTCACTGAGTACTTCGGCCGTGATCGAGTGACACCTCGCTGAGTTCAAGTTAGGATATAATGTGATACGAAAGACATCTGAACTTTCATCCCAGTTCCATAAATAATGAGATTGAGAATTTTTAAGAGGTTTATCTACCGTAAAATGAAATACATTTGCAGTTCTTAATTTAGGCCTAAACGAACTCACTTCTTGTGTTAAGAATCTCAATGCAAATACCGGTGGCGCACTCCAATAGACCCAATCACAAGAGATTTTTTCACCATTACTGATACTAATTTCAGTGATCTCAGATGCTCTCGTTGTCATGCCCGTTATATGAACATCACTGAGAACTTTCACTCCAATTGAGCAAACTTTTTCGATCAAGTATTCTACCCAAGCTTGACAACCTTTATATGATTTGGGATACATGTACGTTGTTTCAGCAATATCCTGCTCCTTCATCCACTGACTGTAAGCTTCGCGAGAATGAAAACCAAGTCGCGTATCATATTCTGAGATTTGTTTAAGCTTTCGCGTCATAGGTTCATCTAATGCCAACAATCGTGTAGCACCGAAGTAATTAATACTACTTTTGCTGGAGAGCGTTTTACAGTCAATTTGCGATCCATATAGCTTCCTAATAATAGGTTTCGCCAGCTGTGAAAAGAATACCTCTCCTATAGAGTTATTACAGTAGGCCTCAATATTGTCGCCTAAAGGATGTGATGTGTTTGCCAATAGTTGACCTAGTCCACGTTCATAGTCCTGTTGGTCTAATTTCCTAGCATCTATTGTCTGAGTCTCGAAATCCCATGTGCCTTTAAAATAGTTCCCTGTTTGCAAATTTGAAATTTGAAGCCAATGTTCATCCCATTGAGATTTAGGTCCAAACAGTATTTCATCAAGTTCAGCATGCCCCGTTAAATTCGGAATGTGTGTACCTTGATCATAATAATTACCTTCATCATCTTGCACAGAGCGCAACAAGCCACCACAGTGCTTAGCTTGTTCGACCAAAACAACTTCATGGCCACGCTGGCGCATTAAATAAGCGGCTAGTAATCCACAAACCCCTCCTCCAACTACAACGCAATTGCTCATGTTATGACTCCTCAATTTTCCCGTGAATAACATTTGGGTTAACACGATCGCCAAACTCAACCGCTTCCGCTAACACTTGTCCTATATACTTGGGTAAAAGCTTGGGGTGCGCACCAAAACCAGGACGGACAGAGCGTATATCTTCTTTAGTCAAAACATGACCTTTAGGCAATGAGCGGCAAAAATATAGCGACCGCCTTGCCAATATATTTTTCTTAGCGGACTCTGTTAACTTGTAAGTAACATGACCTAGAGCTTGTTCAACTTCGCGAATCTTTTCCACCATTTCAGCAAAATCATCACTATCTAAAGAGAAGAACGCATCCACAGATTCATCATCACTATCTTTAATAAAATGCTTTTCAATAATTTTTGCCCCAAGACTAACAGCAGTCATCGGAGCCACAACCCCTTCCGTATGGTCAGAAAGTCCAGCGATGCAATTAAAAGAACTTGCAATATCAGGTATTGTCTTTAAGTTACAGTCAGTTAATGGTGTAGGATACGCTGTAGTACATTTTAGAATCGCTATTTCGGTACAGCCATGCATTCTCAATGTGTCTACCGCAAGTTGAATATCGTCATACTCAGCAATTCCAGTGGATAAAATAACAGGCTTTCCTGTTTTAGCTATGCATTCTAGCAACCCAACATCTGTAATCTCAGGAGAAGCTACTTTATATGCAGGTACATTTAGAGATTCCAATAAATCCACCGCTGAACTGTCAAATGGGCTAGAGAATATATCTAGTCCTAGCTTCTTAGCCTCATCAAACAACTTCTTATGCCATTCCCAAGGTGTGTACGCTTCTTGATAAAGTGAATAAAGAGATTTATGAGATTCCCAAGCATTTCCTGCTGGAAGTAAAAAGTCTGGCTTATCACTTTTTAATGTGATGGTATCAGCTGTGTAGGTTTGCAGCTTGATAGCGTCCGCTCCAGCTTTATGTGCTGCATGGATTAACTCTATCGCTTTATCAATACAGCCACCGTGGTTTGCGGACATTTCTGCGATAACATAACATGGTGAGTTATCATCTATTCGCTTACCATTAATCGTCAGTGACTTAGTCATTTTTAACCTGCTCTTTTTTTAAAGATATTGCTAAACCTTCATTTCTAACTACATGATTGTTTATTTTGTATATATCTGGATATGTATCAAAAAAGGTCTTTATTTCTTGATAATTTATCATCGTACTTCTGTTCCCAAAGTGCTTGGCCATTCGGCTAACAACTTCCCAATCTTCAGGTGTATCTAGCGTAAACCGATACACACTATCATCTGACTTATTCTTAAGTTCTACTATGTTGCAGAATGTTGGATTATTAAAAAGATGGAGCGTGACATGTTCGCGCTCAGAAGGTAACTGGGCTTTTTTCGCCATCAGCGAAAGAACTGTAGCATCGATCACCTCGCAATCTACACCTTCAGAAAAAAGCTCACTCAAAAACGCATATTGAGCTCCTTGACTATCAAAATAGGCTATGAGCTGATCAATTACTTCAGGGCAAATAAACGGGGAGTCAGCAGTAATTCTCACTACTTTATTAGCTGCAAATATTTCGTTCGCTTGAGCAAATCGCCCTAGAACATCGTCCTCACTACCCCGGAAGAAATCAATGCCAAGGCTATCCAATATGTTACATAACTGATCATTTTCAGGGTTATCGGAGGTCAACACCACAATCTGATCGACTTTCTTTGCTTGCCGTAGCCGTATTATAAGGTGTTCAATAACGGTCAAATCATTTAAAGACTTTAAAATTTTCCCAGGTAAACGAGAAGATGCCATCCTAGCCTGCACAAATGCTATGGTTTTGCTCATATCAATTTAGCCTTTGAAAACCACTATGACAAACAGGGCCTTCCAACCATGCTTCAATATTATTATCGTTTTGTGCAACTTTTAACAAAAGAACAACTTCTTTAAATGCAGCTAAAAATTTTCGGCACAGCTCTTCGGTATGAGCGATAGAAACATAAATTACATTGCTCGCCAACACGCCTCGTTTCAACATTTCTTGTGTATAAAGAGTTTTTAAGGCAAGTGCCTGCTCTGTTGGAAACAACAATATGGGCACACTATCAACACCTATTAATTGAAGGTCAAAGTCTATATTTTTGCAAATTGACGTCATTTCTTCTTTGAGACCCGCTCCTATTTTTTGCAATTTTTCACAAACACCTTGCTCTTCAAAAATTTGTAGTGTCGATAATGCAGCTACAAAACCTACTCTTTCAGTCCAATAAGAGCTACTTATAAAAGATTCCTGTGCAGCATCCATCACGCTTTTTTTACCAACAACCGCCCCTATTGGATGCCCATTCCCCATAGCTTTCCCTAATACACATATATCAGGCTCAACATCAAACAATAAATGAGCACCTCCAGCATTAAGTCTGAAACCTGAAGATATTTCATCAAAAATAAGTACTATATTATGCTGCTTACAAAGCGATTTAACCTGTTTGATAAAGTCTATATTCGGCATACCATGGCGAAAAATTTCCATAATCACAACACCCAAATCATCACCGTGCTCTGCAATTATATTCTGAAATTCTTCTAAATCACCTTCTTTAAATGGCAAAGCCGTATCCTGTAGCTGAGCAGGAACACCACTTGGAGCTAACCCGGGCAGCAATTGTTCCTTCAACTTATCTGACGATGCGAGATTGGTTGCTAAATACCAATCGTGCCAACCATGATACCCACAAAACGCAACTTTATTTTTCTTAGAATATGAGCGTGCAATTCGTATTGCCAATGTACATGACTCCCCACCCGTCCTGGTGAAGCGTACACCTCCGGCCCACGGATGAAGTTCTATCAATTTTTCTGCAAGCATCACTTCTTCATAGCAATTTAAGCTTGTCATAGAGCCTGAATGAATTGCTTCGACAACCGATGCGGTCACTTGCGGGTGGGCGTACCCCAAAGAACAAGTTCCAATGCCCATGATAGAAAAATCTAAATAATGATTATCATCCAAATCCCATATCTCACATCCCTTCGCTTTCTTATAATAAGCAGGCCACTGCTTTGGCAAAAACATTTCTGCACGCTTGGATAACAACTGATTGCCACCAGGAATAATATCCTTAGCTTTTTCCCATAATTGAGCCCCAGAATTTTCTTTTTTTGACATATGCTCCTCCGGAAGGGGTTATCGTCGCTATATACTTTATCGACAAAACTTTTGAAATGTTTAGATAAAAGCAAGAAGAGTACCACAAGCGTCTTTATTTTTAAAAAGACCTCGTACACAATAAGGAAATATAAAAAACTGAGCGCATTACATGAATAATCAACCAGTAATTATATTGTTTACCGTTGACCCTGGAGGCTCGAACGCCATAGGCGTTATAGAAAACTCGCTTTCTCGGCAATTCCAAGTTTTTTGTTTTGCGAGGGAAGCAGCTTATAGCCACCTTAAAAAAAACAACCTAACTAACAACGCAATTCTCATTGCTGACTCTCACAGCCAGTATTCCCAAACATTCTTTCATAAATTGTTAGATGAATTAAAACCCATCGTAGTCATAACCGATACCACTGCTCGAGACTATTCAAATAGAAGCTTGTGGCAAGCATGCAAAACGTTGCAAATCCCTACGATCGCTATATTAGATCAGTGGGTCAATTACTCGCTTCGATTTTTAAGAAAACACCAAACCTATCAAGAGAAACACTCTTATCGCCTTGAGGAATATATATTTCCAAATGCAATTGTGACAATGGATAACTCTGCAAAATCACAGATGATAGATGAAGGAATACCCGGCGATATTATTCATGTTCTTGGCTCTCCTTACTATGCCAAGCTACAAACCCAGTCCAACTCGAAACACACTCTGCATACTAAGACACTCAATATTCTATTTGCGTCCGAACCCATAACTAAAACATATGGAGTCTTGCTTGGAAAAAAAATTTATGGTTATACAGAACGCTCTATCTTGAATGCCCTATGCGCCCAACTTGCAAGTGAAGAGAATATTAAACTAACGATTCGTGCTCATCCTAGAGAGTCAAAGCTACGGTATAATTACTTAATAAAACAATTTTCCAACGTTGCACTGTGTACCAAAAAAAATGTAACTGAAGCGATTTGCACATACGATGCAATAATCGGGATGTCTTCAACCATGCTAGTCGAAGGCGCCTTACTCCAAAAGCCCGTTGTGAGTATTCAGATCGGTAATCACGGCAATAGCACATATTACCTTGAAAAGATTGGGTTAGCTAAATCTATACGATATCAATACCAACTTCGTTCAGTATTTAAGCAGTTAATACTAAGTTCTCGTAACCCTTACACAACAAAACTTCCCGTACAAGAAGGCGCCATGCAAAAGCTACTTGAACTTATCAATCAAATGATTTCTAGGAAGTAAGTTTCCATGACATTAGTAACCCATCTTCACTCGTTATGGGTAATAGTGGAGATTTTTCTATTTCAAATCCGATTTTTCGATATGAAGATATCGCATTTTTATTTTTCTTACTAACACCTAAGAGCATAAGCTCACTGGAAAACTTCACTTTTGCAAATTTTGCAAATGCCTTTATTACCTCTGGAGCAACACCAATTCCTTGAAAGCGCGTTTCTCCTATTAAAATCCCCATTTCGATCATTTTGAAGTCATGATCCAAGAACTCAAATTTAACATTTCCAATATGAAAATCATCTTCTTTAGTAAATATTCCGAATAAATATGCTTTCTCATCTGCTTTTTTTGACTTTATATACTCAACAAGACCTGCAATTGTGTGTTTTTTATGTTGAATAAAATCTGCTGATGAAGAGTTCAACCAACTAAGGTACTGCGAAGTCGCATTTTCTTCGTCCAACAACTTTAGAAAAAACCTCTCTGTCTGAATCTCCAACGAACTAGTCACGGCATCTATCCCCCTAGTCTAAAAACTCAAACTCATGATCACTAGACTCATTCCAACGCTCCCTATACATATCTGGCGCGCTACTTAAGAAATCACACCAAACCTGCTTCACAGTTTCATAATATGGCATGATAGATATCTCATCACCAAAATTAAATAATAGGTTAATTATTACTGCATTGGCATACAATGCTTCACCTTCTAGAATCATATAATGGTGGCTGAACTGGGTATTTTTAAGTGAAATAAGGAAGTTTATTTGTTCAAGAACATTATCCAATGCTTGATCTCGCGTATCTGAAGGCTTGTTTAATATTTCAACCATTGTCGAACACAGCTTTTCAAATCCCTCAAAATCCAACCTGTTTTCTAAACTAAAGTCTGCCTCTGGAACATAAAACAACTCGTTTCTGATATAATCAGCCACTGTTTCTTTGTTAACTGCGCTGCTCTGAATAATTATATCGCTTGAAGGCAGAGAAGTTGTCCCCTCTATTTTCGAGCCGTTACTGCAATTAAAACAGCTAGCTCCTCTAGCTACATCTGTTAATAGTAAGCGTTCCATCTGCACTTTACCGGCATTTAGAAAGTGATCAGTAATAACAACACCACCAAAATTCCCTTCGACTCTTAATCGATCACCTATCTGCAACGGCTGATATACCGTTTTTCCGCTTCCATTATAATACATGCTAGACTTTGAGTGATGATGCTCCGGATCTACATAACCATTGTCTACACCGAACATATATATATTTTTAAATCCAAAAGATAGGGCATAACTTAGCGCCATGTTGCCAACTAATGGGTTGCAAAAAGGCAAAGTTCCGCTTGATGGAACGCCTGAGAATACCTCTGCGATTTGAAACAAACTGGTACCAGCTTCCCTTCCTTTAAGCCCCGCCCCACTCCAAGCGAACAGATCGGCAACCTCTTCGTGCATGACGTTTACGGTCAACAAAGATATTTGCTTCCTGTACTCTTCTGGTATGTATACTTTTAAAAAATCATAGGTAAGACGACAACGCTCTAGCGCCGCGTGAAAATCAGGAATAATATCATGCTTAAGTAAGGCTGTCGTAACAGAGTTACACGCTATAAGCAACACTTTATCTCGGTACTTTTTAATTGTCTCAATGTCATTATCCAAAGATGGTCCATTTGCAACAATAAAAACTGGAAAATCCTTAAACTTATTTTCACCATTAACTCTTCCAGGAAAAACTGGAAGCCGCTTTTCGACATTTTTGCATGTATGTGCGAGGCTCATAAATGCATCATCAATAAACCCCCACCCCATGAAGATCTGATGAAAATTATCTCTTAGCTTTAAAATCAACTTATTAATAGATACGGATGGATAGTGCTGAAAAAAGAAAGAATTAGAAATTGTAAATGGCCCAAGGTCTTGTGCCCGAGCATACAACTCCTTATAAGTTTCATCTTCTGAAACACCTATACTTATATAAAAATTAGTACCGGCTTTATCAACTTTATTTAAGAAACGAGCCCAGTCGAAAGTAAACAGGCTTGCAAAAAAGTAATCTTCTTCAGGTTCAAAAATGTTCAGATATGCTGATGGTACTTTCTCCAGAAGCTCCTCAAGGTGATAACCTAAGCCAACACCAAAAACAACCACACTTACCTGCTTTCCAGAAAGCTTAGTGTTATTTTCAAGTTCATTCTTCGCTAAGTTATATGCCTTACCGATTTTATTTAATAACTTAACATGAGTGTAATCATACTGATTTTTTAAATGCTCTAAATGCGAGTAATTTATTCTAGAAATATGGGGGTTGTCTAATGAATTTTTAACCTGCTCTTGTACCTGCTCGAGAGGGGTTTCATTATACATGGGGAACTTAGTTCCATAGTCAATGATATTCGCAGTGCCATTATCATTAAGAAAAAGTTTAAACTCGTCTTTTGGTTGAAATACAGAAAACTTATCGTACAGTTCAGGAAGGTACTTAGCCAAAGCAACTAAGTTTTTTTCGTAAGTTGCATTTGCCTCTTTAATAAACTGCTTTTCCATTTCAGCCATCTTTACAGATGAATGCAGTTTATTTTCCATATTGGTTAATTGTTGTTCTAAATCACGTTGGTCAGTCATAATATATCGGCTCGATACTCGAATAAAGTACTAAAAAGATTTGTATACGTTTATTGCTTTTTGAGAAGCAATAGAGTTGGACAACTCATCTCGAGTTTTTGCTTTTTTCTTATTTAGTGAGGTTAATAAGTCGGAGTACTTATTATTTATAAAATTTAGCACATCAAAATCATGGTCTTGAAGTTTAGAAAAGTTAATTGCTCTAATTGAACGATCAATAGACTCGGCAAATATCATTGCTTCAGCCAAATTCTCATCAAGTAACGCCATTTCTAGATTAATAACTAACTTTTCAACTTCAGTCAGCTTATCCTGCATTTGCATGTTCGCCATGGTGGCTTAATGTTTCCTGTCTAACATCAATTGGTATTGAATCCCATGCAGACTTGATTTCTTTAAGCAAGTTAGAGACTTCATCTATAATGGCTGTGTCATTGCTAACGCTAACATCTATCAGTCTATCTATCATATAAGTGTATAATGCGTATAAGTTTTCAGTTATCTCACCACCCACTTCAAAGTCTAAACATCCGCGCAGAGCAGATATGATGTCAGATGCTTTCGATAGGTGTTCACTCTTAGCTTCAAAATTTTTCTTTTCAATTGATACTTTAGCCAGCACCATCTTTTCGACGGCACCTGCCATTAGCATTTGAATGATTTCAAAACGGTCCGCTCCCGCCACGCGTGTTTTCAGCGCTTCTTTGCGGTAGTTTTTTACTTTAGCGTTATACATAACCCACCTTTCAAATTTATCTGTTAAATTGTCATTGCCGACTAAGATTTAGATTTAGTAAATCCTGGTAAACTTGCCAATTGGGCACCTAAATATGACTGTGTTGATTGCATTTGAGCTAACAACACATCCAACCCTGCATATTTTTTCCGAAGTCCTTGTTCAAATGACTCCATCCGGTACTGAAAACTATCTACATCATCTTCTAGATCATCTAATTGACCATTTAAATTTGTTTCTCGCTGCTTAACAATGCCACCTGAATCAATATAGTTACCAAGCAAAGTTTCTAAATCTTTGGCTACACCATTATCTCCTGCAAAAGCCTTGCCAATATCATCAAAATTACTATCCATTGCTTCATTTAGACTACGAACCAATGACGACTTTTTCAAATATCCATCGTTATCGACAGTTAAACCGATATCAAATATCGACCCAAATGGACCAGCCCCTGTTAAAGGTTTTCCTAAAGTATTAATTAACTGGTCTTTTAGACCTCGTATTGACGCATCACCATTTAATGGCTTGCCAATGCGAGTTTGAAAACCAATATTGCCGATTAAGTTATTATAAGACTCAACTAACTGATCAACTAATTTAGTAACTGACTCTCTATCATACTCAACACTCAGTTTGGCTTTTTCTGGGCTGCCCGTACCATCATCTTCACTTTTCTTTAACGCTTTAATTGTCATATCTTGAACAGCATCTTTAAACGTATTTGTGCTGCTGTTTACTGTTAAACCGTCAACCGTGATAATTGCATCTTGGGCCGCTTGTGTTTCAGTCATTCCAGCAGTACCACCTGCAAATGGTGAAGTACTCACTGCATCTAATTCAGCCGTGTCAGAAGTGACCGTTAGCCCATTACCGTTACCAGTGACATTTGAAGTGAGGACTAACTTTGAGCCGACGCCTGGAACACCTGTGTTCACGATATTTGCTGTTACACCAAAGTTAGTTTCTGAACTATTGATAGCATCACGCAACTCTGCAAGCGTAGCGCCCGCATTAAGGGCCACGCTAAAATTATTGCCTGCTCCCGCGTCAAATGTGAGGGTACCGCCAGAAGCCGTTACAACATCGGTTGTCGCGTTAAACGCACCATCGGTAGAGTTTAATCTACTGCCCATAGCTAGCTGCGTCACTGCAATATCAAATGTCCCGACGGAAATATCGCTAGTCGGTGTAACACTTATAATGTCTCCCGATGTAGGCTGAGTGATGTTTGCAACACGCTTACCGAAGTTATCTGGATCAGCGAGTTTTTCAATGGTATCTTTAAGTTTAGATATTGCAGATTTAATCTCTCCAATCGCTGACAACTCAACCTTTAACAAATCCTGCTTTTTCTGAAAAGCTTGAAGCTTAGGTGCACTTTCGGCTTGTACTGACGCCTGAATGATACTTTCAAGGTCTAAACCAGAACCGATACCCGCTTGAGTGACTAATGGCATGAGTTACCTCCAAACTTACTGCAATCTAAGCCGTTTCATTAAATAAAAAGCCCTTGTTAGCTAATTTATCGGCAAACTCGTCCAAAGCTTTAGCTACTTCACGGAACTCTTCTGATGGGATTTCTCGAATAACTTCATCATTCCCGCGGTCGATAACACGGATAAATGGCGGGTTACCTGTCTCATCAAATTCAAAAGATAAATTAGTTGAAGTGATTGGTAGCACTTCATTCAATTTATCTAGATTTTTCTGTACATCGTCAAATAATGCCTGACGCTCTTGCGCTAAATTTTGCGATGACTCTTCTTGCTGCTGCAGTTTAGTGGACGCAGCCGATTGTTCTATCGGACGCTGAAAGTCAACAGCACTGCTATCTTTATCTTTTGAAAATGTAGGAGTCAAAAAACCGACATTACTTTTTAAAATATCAAAATCGCTCATAGCAGACCTCCAGATATTACCTTAAATATAGCATACGTTAAACTCAGATGCTTAATACCTAAGTTTAACGTAATGCGTGTTCACTTTAACCTAATAGTGATAAAGCTACTTGAGGACGCTGGTTAGCCTGACTCAAAATCGAACTACTTGCTTGCTGCAATATCTGCATTTTAGTCAAGTTTGCAGTTTCTGTTGCAAAGTCGGTATCCTTAATACGTGATTTAGCAGCAGCTAAATTCTCAGATACGTTTGACTGATTACGAATTGTAGATTGGAAACGGTTTTGTACCGCACCAAGCTCTGCACGCTTTTTATCAACTACCGCAATGAGTGCATCCATACCAGCCATTACTTTTTGTGCATTTGACTGACTTGAAACACTGATAGAAGTCGCCTGGAATGTCCCTGCATATGTGAACGATGTACCTACAACTGAACTGCTACCTACTGAACTCAATTCAGTTAGCGATGCCAATGAAGTACCTGCAGTACCGGTTACCGAACTTGCTACGGTTGCAATACCTGATAGGGTAAAGCCACCATTATCAGCCAGCGCAGTATCACCACCCACTTCCTGCATACTAAATCCGATGGTTTGAACAGCATCAGCACCTACTTGGAAGCTTGCTTTATAAGAACCATCTAATAAATTTTGACCACCAAACGTCGTATCTTCTGCAATACGGTTTACTTCTGAAGATAACGAACGAATTTCTTCTTGAATCGCTAGACGGTCTTCATCTGTATTCGAACCGTTAGATGCTTGTTGTGCTAACGTACGAATACGCTGGAACATCGAAGTTACTTCGTCCAAAGCACCTTCAGCAGTTTGTGAAAGTGAAATGCCGTCATTTGCATTTCGTGAGCCCTGATCTAGCCCGTTTACTTGGCTAGTCAAACGGTTCGCAATTTGCAGACCTGCTGCATCATCTTTAGCACTATTAATTCTAAAGCCTGAAGATAACCGCTGGAAGGAAGTATCTAAAGAATTAGCAGAATTATTCAGTTGCCTTTGTGCGTTCAGTGAACTCACATTGGTGTTTACATATATAGCCATAATAGCCTCCGCTTCATTGTTGGATTGGTATGTAACGGGATACCCCTACCCTGTTACACCCAAATTAGAGTCCTAAATTTGTAGTTCTCTGACTCATGTATCGACTCATGAAGCGAAAGCTTTAGCTTTATTTATGTTTTTTTTTAAATATTTGTCAACTTACCCTTGTAATAAACTCAGTGCAGCTTGAGGTCTTTGATTTGCTTGACCTAATATAGTCTGGCTAGCTTGCTGCAAAATTTGATTTTTAGTGAGTTTTGCGGTTTCAAGTGCAAAGTCTGCGTCTTTAATTCGAGATTTTGCAGCCGATAGATTTTCAGAAATGTTGGCTTGGTTACGTATCGTTGACTGAAAACGGTTTTGCACCGCACCCAACTCGGCACGTTTTTTATCAACTACCGCAATGAGTGCATCCATACCCGCCATAACCATTTGTGCACCTGATTGAGAAGATACACTAATTGAAGTCGCTTGGAAAACGCCAGCATAAGTAAAGGCCGTTCCCACAATAGTACTACTTCCTACAGAGCTTAAATCAGTCAGCGAGGCCAAAGACGTTCCCGCAGTTCCCGTTACAGAACTTGCCACGGTAGCAATGCCGGATAAAGTAAAGCCTCCATTATCAGCTAGCGCAGTGTCACCACCCACTTCTCTCATACTGAAACCAATGGTTTGAACTGCATCCGCACCTACTTGGAAACTCGCTTTGTAGCTGCCATTAAGTAGGTTTTGTCCACCAAACGTAGTATCAGTAGCAACTCGGTTTACCTCAGCAGATAGCTGACGAATCTCTTCTTGAAGTGCCAAACGGTCTTCATCGGTATTAGAACCATTGGCCGCTTGTTGTGAAAGTGTGCGTATGCGTTGAAACATGTTAGTTATTTCTTCCATCGCACCTTCTGCTGTTTGTGCTAACGAAATTCCATCATTCGCATTACGGTTACCTTGATCCAAGCCATTTATCTGAGACTGCAAACGGTCAGAAATTTGCAAACCGGCTGCATCATCTGCAGCACTGTTAATGCGCATACCTGAAGACAATCGTTTGAAAGACGTATCTAACTCATTTCCTGAATTCGTTAATTGACGCTGAGCGTTTAAAGCGCTTACGTTAG
The DNA here is from genome assembly GCF_056312285.1 of Pseudoalteromonas sp. ABE4_541. Taxonomy (NCBI): domain Bacteria; kingdom Pseudomonadati; phylum Pseudomonadota; class Gammaproteobacteria; order Alteromonadales; family Pseudoalteromonadaceae; genus Pseudoalteromonas; species Pseudoalteromonas sp. ABE4_541. The sequence continues at coordinate 206,795 of NZ_JBSVEM010000001.1, read as the reverse complement.
TATTTACAAATAAAGCCATAACAATTTCTCTCTATTTCAAGTTAAAGCCAAACTTTCCAGCTTTAAATTACTCAATACAAAGTGGCTATTTTTGTCGCCATGTTTTTTGCGACGGGGCAAAAAATTGCCACTTGCACCATGTTTAGTTTTCTTGATAAAGGTAAATGCAAAAGGTGGGCCAATTTAATATTCAAACGAAATAGATAGCTTGGAATACAAAAAAAGGGCCTTTCGGCCCTTTGTAATTTGAAATTTGAGAGTAAGTGTCAATAAACCAGCATATACATTGGCACGGTCTATGCTAGAAAATATGTGTTCATTGAATCGATGAACGCTATTGGATTGTAAGCTCCTCCGCTTTATCATCCAACTTGGTGTCCGTGCTAAATACCCCATCAAGTACGGACACCGCTTTTCCTGTCATTATCCTAGAAGACTTAAAGCAGCCTGAGGACGTTGGTTAGCCTGACTTAAGATAGTTTGGCTTGCCTGTTGAAGGATCTGCATTTTAGTTAAGTTTGCAGTTTCTGTTGCAAAGTCGGTATCCTTGATACGTGATTTTGCTGCCTGTAAATTCTCAGATACGTTTGACTGATTACGAATTGTAGATTGGAAACGGTTTTGTACCGCACCAAGCTCTGCACGCTTTTTATCAACTACCGCAATGAGTGCATCCATACCAGCCATTACTTTTTGTGCATTTGACTGACTTGAAACACTGATAGAAGTCGCCTGGAATGTCCCTGCATATGTGAACGATGTACCTACAACTGAACTGCTACCTACTGAACTCAATTCAGTTAGCGATGCCAATGAAGTACCTGCAGTACCGGTTACCGAACTTGCTACGGTTGCAATACCTGATAGAGTAAAGCCACCATTATCAGCCAGCGCAGTATCACCACCCACTTCCTGCATACTAAATCCGATGGTTTGAACAGCATCAGCACCTACTTGGAAGCTTGCTTTATAAGAACCATCTAATAAATTTTGACCACCAAACGTCGTATCTTCTGCAATACGGTTTACTTCTGAAGATAACGAACGAATTTCTTCTTGAATCGCTAGACGGTCTTCATCTGTATTCGAACCATTCGCTGCTTGTTGTGCTAACGTACGAATACGCTGGAACATCGATGTTACTTCATCCATTGCACCCTCAGCGGTCTGCGCAAGAGAAATACCATCGTTTGCGTTACGGTTACCTTGGTTTAAACCATTTACCTGCGAAGTCAAACGGTCTGCGATTTGTAGACCAGCCGCATCGTCAGCTGCGCTGTTGATACGAAAACCAGAAGATAAACGCTTGAATGATGTATCAAGTGAAATACCTGAGTTGTTTAATTGTCTTTGTGCGTTCAACGAACTTACGTTAGTATTTACATAAAGTGCCATGATAGTTCTCCCAATGTAAACTTTGTGTTTACTCTCAAACTTAAAACTTTAAGCCTTCGAAAAGTTTTTTATTCTCCAGCTTGGTTACTTAAGTTATCGGGCGGCAAAAAAAATCCTTTAGTATTTTTTTTTAAAAAATAGCAACCATTTGTTTTAAAATAGAAAATATTAAATAAAGTGCAATCTCAAGCAATTTCTGCCAAGCATAGTTATTTTTTATGGGCGAGAGTTTTTTAATAATTAAAACAATAAGTAGCAATAGAAAGCTATAGAAACTGATGTAAACAAGAAAATGCTGCCATAATTTTGGCAGCAAACAATTATCTGATGTAGTCCAGTAAAGATAAGTTAGATAAGCGGCCAAAAGTAGCTTGGGAGGCCTGTAGTGCAGTTTCATGCTTGGTAAGTTCAGTGATAGCCTCAGCCATATCCAGCTCAACAAGATTTGCTTTAGCCTGCTTATTATTGATATCTAAGTCTGAATTTGCCGACTCAACACGCTTGGTCGTATTGAGTCGGCCGCCTAAAACAGACTGAGTTTGAGACACCAGATTCTTCGCATTATCTAAACCGACATTTGCATCTGCTAGCGCTTGCTTAAAATCATTTTCATTCAAATTAGGGTTATTGAGCGTTGTCACTAACTCATCTAATGTATTAAGAACGTTTTGCTTTGTTGGTGTTTCCAAATCAAAGTCAATACTTGCTGGCGCACCTGTAAAAGTGATATCCATACCATTCACACTGACTTTATTACCTTGGTAAGTACCCGATTGAATGGTTGTGCCAGCGACTTGTAAATCATAAGTTGTTGCTGAAGTGAAATTGATGGTGACCGTGTTTGCATTCGCTGGCGCAGTTGGGTCAGCGTTGTAATTCGCTTTGTGAAAGTTATCAAAAGCACCTTGCTGTTGCACATACACATTACTCGTCGCTGGCACAATAGTTGTACTATCAACATTTAGACGTTTGCTGGCTTTTTCAAAAACACTAAAACCATTATCGCTCGATTTGATACTGATGCCTTCTGCCACTTTAATGCTGTGTTGGCCTTGGTCACCCTGATACACATATTTTCCAGTCGCACCATCATACACAAATGCTTGTTTATTATCTTGATAACCAGCAAATATGTATCCACCATCCTCGGACTTTGAGTTCATCAGTTCAAAAATAGATTCTTTGAGTGAGCTTATTTCTGCTGATAGCCCCTCTCTGTCTATATCATCAAGCGCACCGTTACCCGCTTGGATTGTTAAAACCTGCGCCTTGGCAATTGATCCTTTAATATTCTCGAGCACACTTTCTTCAATTTCTAAACGACTACTTAGCATCGAAGAGCTTTTAGCATACTGCTCGTTAGACTGGATTTTATCCGTGTATAACATAGAATTGGCAATCGCTGACGGATCATCCGAAGCTGTCAGTACGCGCTTTTGGGTATTAACTTGTTGCTGAGCTCGGTTAACTTCTTCTTGATTACTCAAAATGGAATTTAGGTTATTTCTAAACATTAAATTGTTTGATAATCGCATAACTGTTACCTCGCCGCGCTCAATAAGGTGTCAAATATGGTACGTGCAGCCGATATAATCTGCGCGGAAGCAGAGTAGGACTGTTGAAAACGTAACAAGTTGGCTGCTTCTTCATCTAAGTTTACACCTGAAATAGATTCAAACCATGTTTCAGATTGCGTTGCTAATGCATCAAAAGCAGCTCCATTGGTTTTGGCTTGATTCGCAATCACCCCTACTTCCGTCACTAAACCCGCGTATGATTCGTTAAACGTTTGTAAGTTATCTGCACTGGCTACAACGCCTTGACGCACTAGCTCATCGGACTTTAGCTGGCTAAGTGCTAAACCATTGCGGTTGTCATCAAAACCACCTGTATTAACTTTAATGGTGAAAACATCTCCCGTTGCTGGCTGCCCTTCAATATTGAAATCAAAGCCGTAAGCGTTATACGGTGCACCGGCCGCATTTAAGAAACTGTTTGCAGGAGGTGTAATCGTCACTAAATTTGTGCCACTGCCATCCACAATTTGATATTGGTTTGCTACTGCCGTTTTAGTGATCGTAATATCACCTTGCGCCAATGCAATTGGGGGGCCTGCATTAATATTGCTGGTGTTATTTACAACACCGGCTGAAATAGCTGCAGTACTTGTATTATTAGCACTCACCTCTGTTCGAATTGGAGATGCTAAAGCCAAATGTTCGGGTCTTTGTGTAGCAAGATCCAATGACCCTGCGGCACTGGAGTTAAGTTTTACGACAAAACGGTCTCCCGCAGCGGCCGCTCCCGTCACTGTCATATCTAACCCAAATGATTCACCAGATGTAATGGTTCCAGAGTTAATAGCACCGGCGGTGACATTCGCCGTGGAAGGAGTACCTATAACATTGCCTTCGCTGTCGATTGCTGAAATTTCAACCGTCGTTGCCGTTAAAAATGTTACCTGGAAATCAGTGGCCGGCAACGAGCTACCTAACCCAGCTTCTAATGTCGCATTGACGACACCAGTACCAGTATTACTTTGAAACGCATAGCCCTGCACAGTTGGGATACTAAAAATAGCGCCACCTAAATTACCGTCAAGATCCATACCTAATGCATTTTGCTGGTTAAACGCATCTGCAATGGCGATGCCTATCTGCCCTAGCCGATTTTGTGCAGGCTGTAGAATATCGTCACGAAAAGCCATCAATCCACCAATTTTTCCTTTTAGTGAGCCCAAATCAACATCTAAAGCAACAGCACTACCACTGCGAACATCTAATTTTAAATCTTTAACGTTCGGATCTGGATCGCCATCCAACGCAAATGCATTAAATGTCCCATTTTCCATAACTAAGGCTTGACCACTACCAAGAAATACCAGCTTTTCTCCATTTGAACCGTCGAGTGTTTCAATATCAACTAACTCTGACAAATCCCGAATTGCTTGGTCTCGTTCATTTAAAACCGATAGTGCCACTGTGTGGTCATCGCTCGTATAGGTTGATGCTACTTTATCATTTAACTGGCTGATTTTTTCAATTAGGTTATTGGCTTCATCGGTATAGAGGCTGAGTTGCTCATTAACAACGCTTTTCTGATCAAAGACAATGTTTGATAGCCGATGCATCTGCTCAACTAAACCTTGTGCAGAGTTCATAAATAGTGAACGCGATACGGTTGACGCTGGTTGGTTCATTGCCTCTTGTAAACTATTAAACATGGTATTAATGCTAGTACTCAGGCTATTTGACTCTTCAGCAAAGAGCGTATCAATACGAGAAGACTCTGTTACAAACTGATCATAGTAAGCTTTATTTGAGATATCACGATTCAGTTGTTTTACTGCAAATTCATTGATCAGGCGAACAGTTTCAGAGCGGCCCACCATATTGCCCACGGTCGTCGCATGCTCTGTGCGCTCGCGTATATAACCCTTAGTGTTTAAATTGGATATGTTTCTACTGGTCGTTTGCAGAAGCTCCGAGCTTGCACGAACACCACTCGTACCAATTTGCATAAGATCATAAGACATCTTAATTTACTCCTTGACGAATTAGCGACGTGAGCATCTGCTTAAACTCGCCACGCTGTAGCACGTTTTTAATTTTATCGGCATAATTTGGATCTGTTGCATAGCCTGCTTGCTGTAATGCCTCTAAATATTCACTTGGCTGCTTCACTTTTTGCAGCGCCTCTTCATAGCGGGGATTACTTTGCAAAAACTCAACATAGTCATTGATACTGTCCTTAATTGAGTCATATGCTCTAAAACTCGCTTGCTTTTTAATGGGTAGACCTTGTTCAAACTCCAATGTCAACTTCTTGGCACTCTCACCCTGCCATGCTTTATCTGATTTAATATTGAACAAGTTATAACTGCTCGAACCATCAGGCTTCGAGATAACATGTTTACCCCAACCTGTTTCTAATGCGGCTTGCGCCACCATCACAGCTGGATTAAGTCCAATTTTGCCAGCGGCTTCTTTAGCGTGCTCCCAAATGGATTCAACAAAAGCCGCAGGATCATCAAAAAACCCCTTCTGCTCTTCACGCTTTGAGTCGCTTGCCTGAGTTGCCTTTGCCTCATCCGGCTGAGCAGCAGGCGCTTGACCACTGGCAATCTTGTCACTGACTAAATTGGCATTTGTGCGGATCACTGAAGCTGGCGTGTACCCGTCTGAATTTGGTGACAATTGCTGTACAATTAAATCCGCTAAGCCCAACCCCCCTTTTCCAGCAAGCTCCACAGATAGTTGTTGGTCGTGCATTTCTTCAAAGAACTTGACGCTACTGGAGTTAAACGGACTATCTTTATCTTCCATTGCTTCATTGGCTTTGCGCATACTTTTGAGCAGCATTTGCGTAAAGATCGATTCAAACTGCTGCGCCGCTTTTTTCAAAGCTTCATTTGACGCTTTTTGATCAGTGCCGCTTTTCAAGGCATCTTGACGTAAGGTATTTAGATCCCCTAAATCAAAAAAGTTCTGTTTGTCTAACGGATTAGTATTCATCAGTTCAACGACACGTTAAAAATTCATAGCATTATCAATGCAAAAAATGAGCCAAAAAAAAGCCCCGACTAATCAGGGCTAACTTATTGATTAAAAATAACTCTTCATATGACGACTAATTGACCATTGATTGCACCCGCTTCTTTTAGCGCCTCTAAAATCGCCATTAAATCGCCAGGCGCGGCACCCACTTGATTAATCGCTCTAACCAAATCATCTAAACTCACACCTGGGTCAAATACAAACGCTCGTGAGTCATCCGTATTTACGTCAATGATACTTTGCTGCGTTACTGTCGTTTCACCTTCACCTAAAGGTTGAGGCTGAGAGACATTTTGCTGTTCAGCAATAGTAACGGTTAAGCCACCATGTGTGATCGCAGCAGGCTGTAGCTTCACATTTTTACCAATGACAATGGTACCAGTGCGTGAATTCACAATAATTTTAGCGGTGGTATCGGCTGGCTTAAATTCTAAATTCTCTAGTGTAGAAAGATAAGCGACACGTTGTGAGGGATCTCTGGGTGCAATAACCCGCACAGACGCAGCATCCATAGGTTTTGCGCTGTTTGGTCCAACCAGCTCATTAATTGTATCCGCCAATCGTTTAGCCGTTGTAAAGTCAGGACTGTTCAAGTTAAAAGTGATATGGTCACCTTGTGTAAATGGGCTTTTTACCGCTCGCTCAACAATCGCACCATTGGGTACTCTGCCCACCGTCGGGGTATTAATAACCACTCGACTACCATCCATACCCTCAGCACCTAAACCACCTACAATCAAACTCCCTTGCGCAATCGCATATACATTACCATCAACCCCCTTCATAAAGGTTTGCAGCAAAGTACCGCCACGTAGACTACCTGCACTACCGATTGAGGAAACCGTAATGTCAATCTTCTGGCCCGGTTTAACGAAAGGTGGCAAATCTGCATGAACTGCAACTGCAGCGACATTTTTAATTTTGGGCTTTAAACTAGACGGCATAGTAATACCGAAGCTGCTTAACATCGCTTTAAAACTTTGCTCGGTAAAGCGGCTTTGTTCGCCAGTTCCAGGTAAACCGACCACTAAGCCGTAGCCCACCAGCTGGTTTGAGCGAACACCTTCCACCATACTCACATCTTTTATACGCTCTGCGTTTGCACTTGCGGACAATACACAGCAGACCAATACACTAAGTAATACGAACAATCTCATTGTCTTAACCCTTTAAAATGGTAACAACGTACTTAAGAAGAATTTAGCTAACCAGCCAGGACTCTGCGTTTCTTGATGCTGGCCTTTACCTGAGTATTGGATACGCGCGTTAGCAATGCGGTTTGATTCAACCGTATTATCCGCTTTCACATCCGAGGCTCTCACCAAGCCTTCTAGTCGAATAAACTCTTCACCCGTATTCAGTGTCAACCATTTTTCACCACGGATAACCAAATTACCATTGGGTAGCACGCGCATGACGTTAACAGATATGTTACCGAACAAGCTGTTTGATTGATTCGCTTGGCTATCACCTTTGAAAGAGGATTCTGATTCCAAACCAAATTGAATACTTTCTTTACCAATATTAATCGCTGAACCACCCAAGCCCGTGATTGGATTGAGCGACGCTTCGGTCTCTTTATCAGTCTGGTTATTTGCAGCCTTTGACGCTGCGGTTGTTTCACGCAGGATGACGGTAATAATATCCCCGGTTCTTAATGCCTTTTTATCCGAATATAAATCATTAGCTCGGTACTCACTAAATAATGATCCGGTTGCGACAACAGGCTCCGCTTCTTGCTCGGGGTACATGGGCGCATAGTATGGATCATCGCGCACCACATCACTATTTTGCGTTGACACACATCCTGCAAGTAAAGTGGTTACTAAAATGGCTAAGCTCAAATCACGCATACTGCCCCCTAAATCTTATAATTGCTGATTAATATAACTAAGCATTTCATCCACGGATGAAATTACTTTCGAGTTCATCTCGTAAACCCGTTGAGTTTCAATGAGATTGACCAACTCTTCGGTCACATTCACGTTCGAGGTTTCAAGCGCACCTTGGACAATAAGACCAAGACCGTCAACGCTCGGATTACCTTGCACCGGTGCACCGCTTACTGCCGTTTCTGTGTATAAGTTTTGACCCATCGGCTCCAAGCCCGCAGGATTAATAAAGTCGCTGATCACTAACTGACCGATCACGACATTCTCTGCTTGCCCTGCAACTGCAACTGATACTTCACCATCTTGAGAAATCGTAATGGACTTGGCATCATCTGGCACATTCATCTGCGGTTGCAGTGGGAAGCCGGCACCTGAGGTAACAACACGACCAGTTTCATCCGTCGTAAACTGACCATTTCGAGTGTAAGCCGTTGTGCCATCGGGCATTTGAATTTCGAAAAAACCAGGGCCTTGGATCATCCAATCCAGCGTATTTTCAGTACTAAGCATATTGCCTTGAGAAAAGTTTTTCTGGTTGGCAACCACTTTCGCACCGGCACCTAACATCAAGCCCGAGGGGAGTTCGGTGTCTTGCGACGAACGGCCGCCTGGTTGATTGATATTCTGATAAAGTAAATCTTCAAAAATAGCGCGACTCTTTTTATACCCGACGGTACTCGCGTTTGCTAAGTTGTTAGAAATAACCGCAATATCTGTTTGTTGCGCATCTAAGCCCGTTTTACTGATCCACAATGCTGGGTTCATAACAATTACCTCACTCGGTTAGACGATACGCAGCAAAGATACATGACGTTCGTCTATCTCTTCTGCGGTCTTCATTAATTTCATTTGCATTTCAAATTGACGCTGGTGGTTAATCAAATCCACCATCTCATGTACGGGGTTCACATTAGAGCGTTCTAATGTACCGCTCATAACACGAGCCGTTGGGGAGATTTCACAAAACCCACAAAGGCCATCAACCAATGCATCTTCTTTTGGACGAAACAGGCCATCATTGCCTTTTTCAAGCTGGCTGTTGTCTGCGTCAATAATTTTTAATCGGTCGACAACTTCCATAAAGTTAGCAGGTGCGCCTTGTGGGCGAACTTGGATAGAGCCATCATCACTAAATACCACTTTATCTACTGGGATAGGCAATATAATCGGCCCCCCCTCGCCAATAAGTTGACGCCCATGGCTGGTGATCAAAGCGCCGTCCGAACGAATGTTTAAATTACCCACCTTGGTGTACGCTTCATTGCCACTTTCGTCCATAACACTGATCCAAGATTCTTGAGATACTGAAATATCTAAATCTCTCGCAGTCTCCATAATTGGCCCGGAGGTCAAATTAGTCCCAGGACGTTCCTGCATAGCAAACACGCGAGTCGGTAAACCTTCACCAAATGCCTGCATTGAACGCGCTTGGGCAAAATCGGCTTTAAAACCGACGGTATTTGAGTTGGCTAAGTTATTAGCTTTAATAGCAACGCCACGCAAATTTTGTTTTGCGCCAGACATTGCAACATAGAGCATTTTATCCATAACACTAACCTTACTAATAAATTCATCTAATCAATAAAAGCAATAATAGTGCCAACAAATAAATGACGCTGTTCAAGTGAGGAAAGGCATATAAAAAAGGCCGCATGATGCGGCCTTGGAAGCAAATATCTAATTATCGGATCTGTAGGATATTTTGTTGCAATGTTGAGTTTACTTCCAGCGCTCGAGAGTTTGCTTGGAAATTACGCTGAGCACTGATCAAATCTACAAGTTCATTGGTCAAGTTAACATTCGACTGCTCAAGCGATGAAGAGTTAATGCTACCTAATGTACCTGAGCCCGGCTCACCCGCAATTGGCTCGCCCGATGTTAAACTCTTCTTCCATGCAGTATTACCCACTGGTGATAAACCTTGCGAATTGGAAAAACGCACCATCGCTACTTGGCCCAAGTAAGTTGAATCACCGTTACTATATGCCGCGATGATTTTACCATCAGAACCAATGTCAATACTTGATAGACGGCCAACCGTTGCACCATCCTGTTCAAGCGCTTTGACTTCAAAACGGCTGGCATATTGAGTCGGCAATTTGTTGGTGGTGTTTGCTTCATCACGCCAGTTCATAGTGATATTATTCGGGAACGTAGCACCGTTGGTCAGTAACCCTGATAAGCCATTAGGCGGCGCTGATGGACCAGTAATTGTTAATGGATCAAACGTTGTGCCCGTATTATTAACTGTCGCAGCAGGCGGTATCGTTGTTGTCGCTGGTAGACCGCTTGCGTCAAAACCAAAAGTCGTTAGCGGCGCGTATGGTGCGGTGTTTGCTGCACCTGTATTAGTAAACGGTTGACTGTCTAGTGTGCCATAAACATCCCACGTATTTGCCGCTGATTTTCTAAAAAATAACTGGACGACATGAGGTTCACCTAACGAGTCATATACTGTTGTCGAAGTAGATGAGTTATAGGATGCCGATTGTGTTGGATCAAACGGAATTGAGGGTACTTGCTCACGAGAGTCAACATTAAACGAGTTGTAAATTGTTGATGTAGCGCGCGGTGAACCCGAAGCATCAGGGATTTGTAACGCGGTTGAAGTACTCAAACTTACTGAAGTTGTATCTCCTGTAGAGGGGTCTACAGGGAAACCTTGCAAGAAGTTACCTTGCGCATCGACGATAAAATTGTCTTTGTTCAGCTTAAAAGCACCTGCACGGGTATAGGTATAATCTTGTGAGCCAAACTCTTCACTCATTGCAAAATAGCCATCACCCGTAATCGCTAAATCTAGCGAGTTTTGCGTGAACTTCAAAGACCCTTGGTGAAATTGTTGCGCCACCATCGTCGTTTGCGTACCATCGCCGGCTTTCGTTTTACTGGAACTAAAAACAGATGCCGCGTAAACGTCAGCGAACTCAGCACGTGACTCTTTAAAACCTGTTGTATTCACGTTTGCAATGTTATTTGCCGTTACATCTAGGTCTTTTTGAGCTGCCGCCAAACCTGTTAATGCTATATTGAAACTCATACTCTCACCTCTTGAACTCTAAGGTTAATTCTGTGACTAAGATAATTATGCGATTTCAGCGACATCAGCGAGTTTCACTGCGCCTGCACTAGTATTGATCACGATGCCATTGGCACCATTCACATTTACGCTATCTATATTTTTAAAAGTAGCCATAGGTAGGCTTGTATACTCACCATTTAACCTACCTTCAGCCTTAATTGTGTATTCACCATCTGGCATTTGAACTTCGTCGTCGTTCTTACCATCCCACTCAAATCTTAATGCGCCAGCAGTTTGACTACCCATCTCCATAGTACGAACCAACTGATTCTTATCGTCATAGATACTGATAGTAAGATCTTCAACTGGTTGAGTGGCGATCACCGACCCTTTTGCCAATTGGTCCGAACCAACATTGATAGTATCTGATTCGAGTAATGCTTTTTTTCCGACCAAGGTGGAAGCTTGTAGTGCAGAGTTGGACGTCATGGACGCTGATAGCATCTCAAACTTAGAATTTAAGTTAGAAATACCTTCTGCCATGGTAAAGTTGGTCATCTGCGCTATCATCTGATCGTTGTCAGCAGGCTTACTTGGATCTTGATAGGAAAGCTGTTGTGTTAACAACGAAAAAAAGTCTTCTTGCGTTAACTGATCATTCTTCTCTTGTGGTTTGTTTTCCTTATTCCAACGAAGGGAATCCATGTAAGAGGACGATGCCGCATTAATATCATTACTCATCAGCTATACTCCCGTTAACGCTGACCAAGCAGTAGAGTCTTACTAAGCATTTGCTTAGCGGCGTCTGCTACTTGTACATTGGTTTGATACGAACGAGATGCAGAAATCATATTGGTCATTTCTTCAACTACGTTCACATTGGGTTTATAGATGTATCCATCTTTATCAGCACTCGGGTGGTTTGGGTTGTATTCAACCTGAAGTGGTTTATCACTCTCTACAATCCCTAACACTTTCACCCCCACTGATGCATTGAGCTGCGTTGGATCTTGCATTGAAGACGCTTTTGTTAACTCAGCTGCAAATACTGGGTGCCTTGCCCTATAAACCTTATCTTGGCTAGAGCTAATACTGTTTGCGTTCGAAATATTACTGGCAGTAGTGTTTAGGCGAATGTTCTGAGCACTCATACCTGTACCTGCGATATCAAATACGTTATATAAACTCATAATAATTACCCTTGACCACCTAGCGCCTTTTTAAGGCCTTTAAACTTACCAGACAGAAACTGCAAACTGGCTTGATACTCTAATGAGTTTTGTACATACAAGTTTCGTTCCACCTGTACATCCACAGAGTTGCCATCACCCGTATCTGTTTGATTTGGATTGCGAAATAGTTCTAAACCGCCAGTTAACTTGGTGCCCCCAGCGATATGATTGGAATCTGTGCGAACCATATTATTGCCGCGTTCTTGACCAGATTTTGCCGCTTTAAATGCTTGGGCAAAATCAATGTCTTTGGCTTTGTAACCTGGGGTGTCGGCGTTGGCGATATTACTGGCGAGGATCTCTGCACGTTGCGAGCGGATCACCATCGTATGAGGGTGTACTCCTAATGCCTTATCAAAACTGATTGCCATAACACTACTCCAAAAATTTGACTCAGGAGTGTTAATGCAAAAGTTAGGCCAGAAGTAAAAAGGCGGGAAACCCCACCTTAAACTATTGTTTTTTCTGGTAAATAATACCTGGGTTACAGCGTATCATATCAAAGGCATCACTTAATCCAGCCATTGATTCTGAAGCGCCTAGAAAGAGGTATCCATTAGGATTGAGCGCTTGCGCAAATTGAGAAATAATTTTTGCTTTCACCTGCGGTGAAAAATATATCAATACATTTCGGCAAAAAATGACATCAAACTTCCCCATCAGAGCATAAGAATCTAATAGGTTTAGGTGCCTAAAATTGACCATGCGTTTGATCGGATCAACCACTTGTGCCATACCGTTGCCGCTGTCTTTAAAAAACTTAGTGCGCCTTTCGGCAGACAATCCTCTCGCTAGCGCCAGTGCGTCATACTCTGCATTTTTGCACATATCGAGCATGGTATTGGAGATGTCTGTGCCCGTGATCTGCACTCCCATCTTCAATGCGCCTGGGTTTTTAGTCTGATATTCACTTGCTGACATCGCAATTGAATATGGTTCTTGCCCAGAAGAACTGGCCGCAGACCAAATTTTTATAGGTCTGCGTAATTCGCTAAATTCTGGAAATATCTTAGTTTTCAAAAGTTCAAACGGATAGGTATCACGAAACCACAAAGTTTCATTTGTCGTCATCGCATCGACGACTGCGGCACGTAATTGCCGCTCGTGAGGACTGAGCGTTTTCGCGACTAATGCAGAAAGTGTATCAACGCTAAATCTTGCCATAAGAGGAGCCAAGCGACTCTTAACAAGATAAAGCTTGTTATCTCCTAGAACAATGCCACATTGTTGCTCTAGAAACGTTCTGAATTGATCGTATTCGCCCTGCTGAAGATGCTTATTTTCCAAAGTACTACCGCCATTCATTAATCACAGTGAACCCACTTTTTAACCGCAGCTGCCAACTCGTCAGGATTAAACTTAGCAATGAAGTCATCAGCACCTACCTTTTCAATCATCGCGTGATTAAATACACCGCTAAGCGAAGTATGTAAGATAACGTGCAATGGTGCCAACTTAGGATCCGCTTTTATTTCAGCAGTGAGTGTATAACCATCCATCTCCGGCATTTCAACGTCAGAGATTAATAAACCTACACGCTCAGTAATATCATTTTGGCAATCCATCTGAGCTATTTCTCTAAGACGTATCAGCGCCTCACGACCATTTTTTGCAAGTTCCGTTTGGACACCTAAAGGTTCCAACGCACGCTTTACTTGATTGCGTGCTACCGCTGAGTCATCCGCAATGAATACAATACGCTCGCCCAAGTCTTTTTGCATTTCGCCGTCTGAAATAATATCTTGGCTTACTTCGGTATTAACCGGGCAAATCTCATTCAGAATTTTTTCGACATCTAAAATTTCGACAAGCTCATTTTCTATTTCTGTGACCGCAGTTAAGTAAGAATATCGACCAGCCCCAGAAGGTGGCGGCATGATCTTTTCCCAATTCATATTCACAATTCGCTCAACGGCACCAACCAAAAACCCCTGAACCGAACGGTTATATTCCGCAATAATAATAAAACAATTATGAATATCTTCTATTGGAGGCCCACCTACAGCTAAAGACATATCAATAACTGAAATGGTCTGCCCACGAATATGTGCAACACCTCGAACAAAGGAGTTGGATTTAGGCATGCTCGTTAGCGGTGGACACTGGAGCACTTCTCTAACTTTAAACACGTTAATGCCAAAGCGTTGTCGACCTTTAAGCCTAAATAGCAATAACTCTAGGCGGTTTTGCCCAACCAACTGGGTGCGCTGGTTTACTGAGTCTAAAATACCTGCCATTTCACTCTCCTACTATATTAATGCTTAACGGAACGATACTTGCAGACGCTAATAAAGGAACGATAACTCTTGAAGAGGTGCCACAATTAACGCAAAATCTTTATACCTTTTTTCACATGATAAGCATAGTCGAAACATCATGAGTTTGTTAAAAAAAACCAAATCTATCGGGTTTTTATCCTCGATGGTATATATTCTGCTCAGTTGTGAAATTTATGCCCAACAATTCAATAATCAAGACCTAGAAGAAGCTGCTAGGACCTACATTGAAAACTTGGTCCCAACAAACCCCGACAGCAAGATACAAATTTCGGCACTTCCACTGGATGCACGGCTGCCTACTCGCGAATGTGAAAAGCCTATTGATATCATGACAAATGCGTCGCCCCCCTTTAATCGGCAGGTAACTGTACAACTTAAATGTGACGACTTAATTGGCTGGACACAATATGTGCATGTTCGCATCGAAGAGTTATTCCCAGTAATCGTCAGTAGCACGATGATAGCCAGAGGAGAGCTCATTTCAGAGGAACATCTCAAATTAGACTTCCTCGCGAAATACTTTGTTCGAGCGACTCATATTGATGATAAATCTTTGCTAATAGGTAGTCGAAGTAAGCGTGTAATACGTGAAGGCATGCCTATAGGCATGCATCAAATTTGTATGGTTTGCAAAGGGGATGTAGTCAATATATATGCGCGAACTCCCTCTTTAACTATAAAAACCATCGGTATTGCACTAGAAGATGGTAACATTGGTGAACAAATTCAGGTTAAAAATCAAAAGTCTGGAAAAATTGTCTCTGGAAGAGTAAAAGATGTTGATTCAGTTGAGGTCAATATTTAAAATTTTTGCTAAAGTTATAGCTAGAACAGCCGATATTCTAAACAAGAATTTAAATTTGGGTCACAGGTCATGGTAAATAACGTTAAAGGTCAAACGCAATCAAACAGCGTGCTTAATAATATTAAGCAACAAAAAGCTGAGTTGCAAAAAAATGAAGCCAATGCTGCTAGCACAGCGCCTACTAAAGCGCCACAAAAAGCGGCTAGCGATTCAGTAAGTTTAACACCACAAGCGCAGCAACTTAAAAACCTGCAAGAAAAGGCAAAAGATGCGCCTGCGTTTGATAGCAATAAGGTTGCTGAACTTAAAAAAGCCATTAGCGAAGGCAAGTATCAAATAGACGCCGAAAAACTCGCTAAGAATATCGCCGCATTTGAGTTTGATATGTATGGTTGAACAGCTTAACCTCTGTCTTCATAAATTAGAAACACAGCTCACTAACCTAGCAACTCTGACCCAGTTGCTAGATAGAGAGTTGAATGCTTTAGCGGCTCGAAAAGGTGACCATTTAAAAGAACTTGCAAGAGATAAACTTACCTTACTAAACACCATCCAAAAACAAGATAAAGAGCTGTCTAGTTTTGATCAAGCGCTTTTCCAAGCTGAAGAAGCTATCGAGATGACCGATAAAATTGAAGAGTTGCTAATTGAGTGTAAAAAAAAGAATGAAGTAAACGCTCAGGCTGCGCATCAAGCTCATTTAAGCGCCAGAGAATTGAAAAGTATTCTTTTAGGTGCGCCCTCTTCTATTACATATGGCCAAGATGGTAGCGTCGTGACAGGTAATAACGAGCTAGTTAAAAACCTTAAAGCATAATCAAGTACGCTCTGCATCTAACAGAGCGTTGCCAAGCGTCCAGTCTATTAATAATAAGTTACACGTTTTATCTTTCTTGGTTTCACCTGTGTAATATATAAATCGTGCACGCGCTTCATATCGAGCTCTAATTCAGTCACATATGCATCACCCGACGCATAGCTCTTTACAACCTTAGCGCCTCTTATCACACCTGTCACTTGACTCTTGAGCCCATCGTTTTTAGCAACTGCACCTTGAACTGTCATACCCGCGGTAATATTTTGGCCATAGACTTGCTCTGTTAACTCTCTGTATGCCTCAAGTTTCGACACTTTCACCGCCATTAGCATCTTTTGCGTATCACTGGCACCAGGTTGAGCACTTAACGGGGCGTAACCAATTGCTTTTAATACTGGGTAATTATCTGGCTTGACGTACTCATATTCAATGTTTTTATCAAACATCGAGCTACATCCACCTAATAAAAATAAAAGTATGGTTATGGCAACCAAGCCTATACTGTTAAAAGTTCGTGTGGCATTCATCATTCTATACCTCTTAAATTTGATGATTTATCCAATGCACGATTCTTGCCAAAAATTGTTGGTATATGACTTGCTACGTTCATTACAGTTATTTTTTAAGGTTTTAATTATGATTAGAGCAGTCGCTTTGCTTATGCTGGTAGCAATGAGCAGTAATGTAAAAGCTGAGTGGTATGAAGTCATCGGTTATGCAAGCATGCAAGGGCGCGACATGGCAGACGCTCGTCAAGCAGCAGTTAAAGACGCAATTACACAAGCGTTGATATTCTCTGGGGCTACCATCAGCAGCGTTCAAACCGTTGCTGATGGGGTCTTGAGTCAAAATGAGATCAAGATCAAATCTCATGGCGAAATCCAACAAGTTAACCTTGTTAGCGAAAATCAAAGTGACGAGCAATATAGCGTGACTTTGCATTTAGATATTTATGCTACCGAAAAAAAATGTCCAGGCCAGCAATTTAATAAACAAATTGCCATTACTCAGAGCCAATTAACACAGCCCCATCAAGCAAGGTTGGGTCAAATTTTTGACATTGCAAAGTCTGCATCTCATCGTTTGTTTAATACCCTGAATGAGCGTACTTCCGCAGTCAAACCGATCCCTTATCTAAACTCCCCTCTAAACGTCAGTGAGTATTTTTCTCAACAATTTAACTATGACCATATGTTGATTGAAACCATTTCAACCAACAGTAATAGCCAATATGTATTATTAAGCCAGATCACAGATATAGCGGGTTTAGATAAACTCAATAATGATTATGCCTTTTGGCAAGACGATGAGTACCTTCGCAGCTTTAAAATAGACTTTGCGCTATATGACTCAATAACATTCGAGCAGGTATGGCAACAACATTATGTAACTCAGGGAGTTTGGCCATTTAAAAAGACAAAAATTATTGACGTATATAGCGAGCAATTTTGGCGCTCAAACTATGGTCAACAAATTCAAGATATTTTTAATAAAGTGAGCCAAGACCTTGATGTAGCCGTGGCATGTATACCAACTAAAGGGAAGATTTTGCACATTAATAATGAACAAGTTGTGATTAATTTAGGTAAAAAACACGGCCTAGAGCCGGGCAAAGTACTCTCAATTATGCACCGAAGTGACATCGTCACGGGTAACGGCAAAATCATAAACTCTACACGACAAACTATCGAGCAACTGAAAGTCATTAATGTGAATATGCAAAGTGCCACAGCCATTAACTTAAATACTCGCCCATTAAGTAATGTTCAGCTCAATGATATAGTGCAAGTGCTCATTAAATCTGATGAGTCATTTGAACTTGAATAACCAAGAAGGTGCCAATTGGCACCTTTTTCCTTGTTGATAGCTGATGCATTGTTATTAACTTCACATCACTAAGCTCGATAGGCAGTACAACTAAAACAACCAGGATTTGCGTTGTGTATTTGAATATATTCCACGCTCTGAATGTTAAACATCTCGTGCAAATGTATATCAACGACTTCTCCTTGCGCAGTTTTAGCCGACACCATATTGCCCTGTTGATCATAAGCTCTGAGTGACAATAATCGTGAACAGAGTACCTGCGGTATCTCATTCACCTCTAGATTGGCATCCTGACTACTTTCACCTATGAAAATAGGACCTGATGCACGATAAGGCCCAGACACATCATGATGAACATAATGAAGCAATAATACTCGCTCACCCACTTCTACATCTTTTAGTGACACTCGACACGGATAACCAGATTGTTCATCTGCTGTCAGCCACACCGCGTGGTGCGCTTGCAATACATCCACTTGTGCATTGAAAAGGTGTGTATAGTCTTTATAGTTCAACCCTTTAATAATAAATTGATTATTCATAATACTCGTCCTTTTAATGAAAACCCCATTATAGAGACGTGCAGGAGGCATTCTCGCCAGATATGGAATCAAAAGCATCAAAAGTATAACTACTCAGAAAGAAAGGTTAAGCGCGCAAGGAGTGAGTTGGGTGGGTCTAAAAAATACTGAGTGACAAGAAGCAAGGGGGTTGTCGATACCATCCCTTGTAACCATTTTACGATTTCAGCCCATTCCTCAGCACAAAAAAGTAACTAGGATTAATAATGTAATTTTTAAAGCTATTGTTTTTATGAGGAAAACTGGCGGCCCCTGCAGGAATCGAACCTGCAACTATCCCTTAGGAGGGGACTGTTATATCCATTTAACTAAGAGGCCACAATTTTGCAAAGTATATCGTTTTGGCCTCAGAAGTTTCAAGACTTTTTTATATTACTCAGTAACTTGAAACAGTCAACCAGCCTAAGGAAGTTGCAACACCATCAAGTCAGCACTTTGCAAAACATAGCTGGGCACAAGCTTGCTACTTGTCGCAATCACCTGCTTGGACTCAATATCAACGATACGCGCATGCACTTCTACGCCAGTGCTTCTGTAAATCATGGTCCCCGATAAAACATGACTCGCCACTTTTTTTTGTGCCAAACGTTTTAACTCTCGTGAAAAAGAAAAATCGCCATTCGCTGTTACCGCTATAGAGTTGGCTGTTTTGAAATCAACGACTCCATAACCAAACTTTTGCAACTGATGAATGAAAGTTTCCGAAAGCTGGTTGCCCAACTGATTAGTAGAGCGCAAATTATTATCAAACTCGACAAATGACGTGACGGCAATGTGCATCTCATCTTCGTAAGTCATCGAATCTACGAGATCAAGTGCCATTTGCTCTACATAATTAGACAAACTCAAGTTATGTCGCATCGGGTTAAACTTAAATGCATTTTGAGTCATTGCATATTCATCAGCTTGCTCACGTTGTTTTGTAACTTGAGCTTGACGGTAAAGCTCATCTAGCGGGCTGGCCGCAGGTGTAGGTTGCGGATGAACAGGCTTCTGTATCGGTGTAATTAACTGACACCCGGCTAACGATGTTGCAAACGCTGCCCATAAACAAAATTGCAGTTTCATCTTAAACCTCAATTACTTGCTTTTTTTAACAAAATACCATCGGTTCGATAGCTATTCCCCAAGGCGTCAACGACTGACTGAGGAATAAACCCCTGTGCAGAGCCTACCACCGCCTTACTATTGATCCCAACGATCCGCGCATTAACCAATACACCGCCTTGGTGGTTAACTAAAGTCCCCGCCAGAACATATTGAAAGCTCTGGGTCTCATTTAACTCTAGATAATCACGGCTGAATACAAAATCACCTTGAGGCGTAACACGCATATAGTCTGTCGTTTTGAAGTCCACGACTGCAACACCAAACTTATGTAGCTCATGCATGAAGCTCTCCGACAGCTGATTACCCAGCAACGTGCCTTGTCCATAATCATCGTCCAAATATACGAAGCTTGAAACCGCCAAAGGAGTTTTAGCGTTGACATACTGTAAATTTTCAATCATATCTTGCATGATACCGCGTACATAATGATTGATATTCTTACGGCTGACGCTTGCCCTCTGACTAACTTGGTTAGGAATGGCATTACGCGCTTGAAATGCTTCTTTGGTTGTCGATGGAGCCAGAACACCACGTTGAGTGCTTGGTGCAGACAGATCACCTTGTTTTTGTGTTCCAAATGATTCCATCATATTGGCGCATCCAACACCCAATGGTAATAGCAATAAATATAAAAAATTCTTCATTGTGTGTTCCTCATTAATATTCAGTGCGATAGATTGCACCATCGCGTTGCTGTACTTTTTCATCTGACCACATAACATTAATTGGGATCTCAGTGGTTGCAGCAGATACAACGCGTGCACTTTGCATATCAATTAGTCTAGCATTGACGATATAAGCATGTTGCTGCTGAGTCAGTGAACCCGCAATCACAAAGTCAATATTCTGACGTTCTCGTAAATTATCAAGCTTGCGACTTAGCATGCTATCTGCATTTTCAAGCAGCGTGAGTTGGTTTTCTAGACGATGCTCTACGGCGTGGTAACCAAGTTGTGTAAACTGCGTAAGTAAACTTTCTTGGATCTGCTGACTTAGGCCTAACATCTGTTGACTAGCAAGGCTTTCTCCTAAACCTTCAGCTTTGAAAAAGCTCATTACAGCAATACTAGCATTACGTTTTCTCACGCCAGTAATGTTACTCAATTGCACACTTAAATCACTCACGTATTGATGTACAGTGTAAGGTGCCATGGTACGTTCTGGCGTTACATATAACGGGTGGCGCTTGTCAGCATCACCTGCGCTTTGGCAGCCTGCAAGGCCTATACAAATTAAAAATAGTACTACGCGCATTATCATCGAGCCCAAATTAACAATTCTGCTCAGATGAAATGCAAGAAGTATACCCAAATATTTGATCGAATGGCTTTATAGTAATCCGCTTAACTAAGTGTTATTACGATATTATGTGTAAACCTTGAAAAGACAAGCAATAACCGTTACCCAATTTGCAGTGAACTGTGCCAGGCAATTAAGTACCTGCTCTTTTCATCATTTAAGTTATTGAACAGATATCCAAGCGAATGTTTGCCTTCGTTTTGTCACCAACTTGACTCAACTGACGGCAATAATTTGCCTCTTTTTACAAAAACAAGATCGTCAATATCATTCTCGGTGATGTTTTATGCAGGTGTCATTCATCCATTTCTTAATCATTAAAAATCGATATTCAAGGTGAATGCGATATTACTTCGAACTACAAACTAGCTCATCGAATATTGGGGCTTCTACTATTCAAGCAAACGACATGATTCACTTAATTGATTGAGGACAAAACACATTTTTCGAGCGTCATCCACTGAGTTAAATGGTCCACCAAGCACGACAAAATATCCCATGTTTATCGTACGGTGTCTGTCTATCTGATAAGAAATAATTGAATCAAGTTGGGGGTAACGTTTTTTAAAATCTTGAAGATAAGCATCAGCCTGCTCTTTTCGTAAAAAAGTGCCTAAGTTTATCTTCGCTTGATATGTTTCCCGCGTATTTTTCCTTTGTTGTTTGTAGTTGTTTATAACGCGCTCTACATCACTACGCAGTGATGGCGACAAAACTTCAACATCGGTTTGAGAAGCAACCAGTTGCAATAATAAGGAAAGATCTTGCTCCATCTCTGTGAGCCGAGCAATACTTTGCTTGCTTTGCTCCCACTGTTGAAGATAAGGCTCAATATCAGAACGATAAACGGGCTGTCGCACATGGCTAGGCTGCTCACCCAGCAAAACGCAGGCTGGCATCAAAGTGACTAGCAATAAAATCATCATATTTTTAGCTAACATCGCACTTACTTCCCATAAAAACACAATTTCAGTCCGTTACGATTGTCAGCAAAAAAAGTGCCATGATAGGCACTTTTCAATTCATAAACTGCATTTTACTTAACCTCAGCTGAGGTTACTTATACCAATGACTTCATATGCGCCTTCAAAGGCCCTGCAAATTCCGCTCTTCTTAATGCATATTCAATTGTTGCTTGTAAATAGCCAAGTTTACTACCACAATCATGGCTTTTGCCTTTCATCGCGTACGCTTGAACCGTTTCTTGTTCCATTAGCATCGCAATTGCATCCGTCAGCTGAATTTCACCACCCGCACCAAGCGGTGTTTTGGCTAGTAATGGCCAAATGGCTTTTGATAATACATAACGCCCAACCACCGCTAAGTCTGACGGCGCCTCGTCGATGGCTGGTTTTTCAACCAAGGTATTCAAATCACAGCTTTGCCCTGATTTGAGTTTTACATCACCAATGTCAGCAATACCAAATTTATTGACATCCTCATGCGCAACTTGTTCAACCATAATTTGACTATCACCTGTTTCTTTAAAACGGGCTATCATTTGTGCTAGGTTGTCTTTACGCAAGTCGCTTGCAGCATCATCAATCAATACATCCGGCAGCATCACCACAAATGGTGCATCACCAACGATTGGCGCTGCGCAGTTTATCGCATGCCCTAAACCTTTCGCTTCACCTTGACGAACGTGAATAATTGTTACGTCTTTAGGACAAATTGATTGCACCTCTTCAAGCAATTGACGTTTAACACGCTTCTCTAAAGTTGCTTCAAGTTCAAAACTGGTATCAAAATGGTTCTCAATTGAGTTTTTACTTGAATGAGTGACTAAAACGATTTCCTTGACGCCCGCAGCAACCGCTTCATCTACCACATATTGAATGAGTGGACGATCAACAATTGGCAGCATTTCTTTTGGAATTGCCTTCGTTGCAGGCAGCATACGCGTGCCGAGCCCCGCTACTGGAATAACAGCTTTCATTTTTTCTCCTAAATGGCCACAGGTGCTTTAATATGAGGGTGAGCTTGATATCCTTCGAGCTCAAAGTCTTCATATGTAAACGAAAATATGTCTTTTACTTCAGGATTAATTTTCATCGTTGGTTTTGCAAATGGTGTGCGAGATAACTGTTCGTCAACCTGCTCTAAGTGGTTGAGATACAAGTGTGCATCACCAAAAGTATGGACAAAATCACCCGGTTCAAGATCACATACCTGCGCAACCATCATTGTCAATAAAGCATAACTGGCAATATTAAATGGTACGCCCAAGAAAATATCACCGCTGCGCTGGTATAGCTGACAGGATAATTTGCCATCCAATACATAGAATTGAAAGAGCGTATGGCATGGCGGCAAAGCTTGCTTGCCCATTGCCGCATTCTCTTTTGGCGAGTATTGAGTGTCGGGTAATAGTGCTGGGTTCCATGCACTAACAATAAGACGACGCGAGTCTGGATTGGTTTTGATTTGCTCGATCAAATCCTTGATTTGATCGACTACTTCACCGTTTTCACCCGTCCACGAACGCCATTGCTTGCCATATACTGGGCCCAATTCACCTTCATTCGTTGCCCACTCATCCCAAATTTTTACACCGTTCTCTTTTAAATAGGCAATGTTTGTCTCACCTTTTAAAAACCACAGTAATTCATGAATAATTGAACGTAAATGACACTTTTTGGTGGTGACCAAGGGAAAGCCATCTTGCAAGTTAAAGCGCATTTGATAGCCAAAAACGCTGATAGTCCCCGTGCCAGTTCTGTCCTGTTTTACCGTGCCATGTTCTTTTACGTGGCGCATTAAATCTAAATACTGTTTCATAATCGCTATCTTAATCGTCTATGACTTATTCTCAACGGGCTGTGTTTTATACGCCCAAATCATTAAAGCTGCGCCCGCAATCACCATTGGCAACGACAGGATCTGCCCTTGTGAAATAACGCCAGCATAAAGCCCTATATGTGCATCAGGCTCGCGGAAGTATTCAATACCGAATCGGAAAACCCCATAACCAAGCAAAAATAATCCAGCAATACTACCCGCCGGTCTTGGTTTTTTCGCAAATACTATCAACATGATAAATAACACTAAGCCTTCAAAAAAGGCCTCATATAATTGCGATGGGTGTCTTGGTAATGGCCCACCTGTTGGAAATACAAATGCCCAAGGCACATCGGTTGTGCGTCCCCACAACTCACCATTGATAAAATTACCTATACGCCCAGCCATAAGCCCTACAGGCACAAGCGGCACAACAAAATCTCCCACTGAGACAATAGATTTTTTGGTTTTACAAGCGAACACAACAATGGCCGTTATAACACCCAAAGCGCCACCATGGAACGACATGCCGCCTTGGTCAATGCGGAATAAGTACAGCGGGTTTTCGATGAAATATGAGAACTGGTAAAAAAGCACATAGCCAACGCGGCCGCCTAAAATCACACCCAGCATACTGTAAAACAGTAAATCACTGACCTGCTCTTTGCTCCAACCTGAGTTTGGTTTCTCAGCTTGCCGATTTGCCATCCACATAGCAAACACAAAGCCAATTAAATACATCATGCCATACCAGCGTACGCTCAATGGCCCTATCGAAAAAATGACAGGATCAATCTGTGGAAACTGCAAAGCCATCGCTTTCCCTTAATTAACGATCATATTGAAGGCAATTACTAATAGTAATGCCGCGAAAATTTTCTTTATTGTCGAAACAGGCAAATATTGTGTCGACTTAGCGCCAATGGGTGCTGTAAACCATGATGTCAGCACAATACCAAATAACGCAGGTAAATATATAAACCCTGCAAAGCCTTGATTCACGGTGTAGTGACTACTACCAGATGTAATATATCCTATCGAACCAAACAAGGCGATGACAATGCCACAAGCGGACGCACAGCCAATTGCTTTTCTAACATCTAATGAAAAATGGCTTAATAACGGTACTATCAAAGCACCGCCACCGATGCCAATCATCGCCGACAAACCACCCATTAATGTTGTTAGGAACGTCAACATCGGACCACTAGGTAATTGACGCGTCGACTGCACTTTTTTGGCACTACTGTAGAGCATTTTTAATGCGATGACGACGACACTGACGGCAAAAATGCCGCGGATCACCACCTCGGGCAACATCGCTGCAAAAAACCCGCTGATCAATGCCCCCAATGCCACGCCTCCCATCACGTAAGGCGCAATATGCCAGGGCACATTACCATTTCGATGATGCGCAAGCGCAGATGACGTGGAAGTGAACAAAATTGACGCTAATGAAGTGGCGATTGCCACCAAGACAATTTGAGGTTCTGGCACAATGTTGAAATAGTGCAAAATGCCTGACAGTACAGGCACAATGATGAGGCCGCCGCCAATTCCTAATAGTCCAGCAAGAAAGCCGACAAAGCTACCTAATAACGCACAACTGGCTATTAGTAAAATGGCTTCGCTCATGTATGTTATCTCTTATTATTTTGAGCGGGTAATGGTAACGCATTCTGTATAGCCATGCATCCTTCAAACAGGTCCTAATTCGATTGATAGAATAGTTCGCTGAAATTATGTTCAATCATAAAGTTACGTAACAAACGATGTACCTGCTTTGCTGAGGATTGTGACAAACATTCTTCCAGCAACATTTCCATATCACTGACATTGAGCCGTCGAAGTACCCACTTCACTTTAGACAAAGACGAAATGTTCATACTGAGTCGACGATAACCCATTGCCACCAGCAAAATGGCCCCTTCTGGCTCCCCGCCTAACTCACCACACAAACTGAAAGGCAACTCAAACTCCTGACAGCTTCTGGCAATAGAGTTTAAAACACGCAAAACGCTCGGGTGATAAGGGTCGAATAAATCTGCAACCTGGGCGTTATTCCTATCCACAGCGAGAAGATACTGGGTTAAGTCATTGCTCCCCACCGAGCAAAAATCCACTTTCTTTGACCACTCTGGCAATAAGAAAACACTGGATGGTACCTCAAGCATCAAGCCCACTTCAGGCCTATCAATCAATAAAAATTGGTCAGCCCATTCTTCTTGCAATTCAAAATAGGCTTGTTCGATAAGAGAAAGGGTCTCATCGACCTCTTCGGTATGACTCACCATTGGCAGCATAATGCGCAAATTTCCAAGCCCCGCGTTTGCTTTTATCATCGCTTTAAGTTGATCTAAGAACAGCTCTGGGTGGTCAAGGGATACGCGAATACCACGCCAGCCTAAAAATGGGTTTTCTTCTTTAATATCAAAATAATCAAGTACTTTATCACCACCAATATCTAAGGTTCTCATCACTACAGGTTCAGGGTGATAACGAGTGAGCACTTCGCGATACCATTGCTCTTGTTCGCTTTGTGAAGGAAAACGGCCCTTTTGCATAAACCAAGCTTCGGTGCGGTACAGACCTACCCCGTCGCAATATTTAGCGGTCAATGACTCTGTACTTAAATCAAGCCCAGCATTTAGCAGTAAACTGATGCGCTCGCCATCTAGGGTAATGGGCGGTAGCGCATGCTCTGCCTCAAACTTATCGTGTAATAAGCTCTCTTGGCGGCGCATTTGTTCATATTCATGGCGTAATGACTGTGAGGGAGAAATATACACTCTGCCCGCATAGCCATCGAGTATCATCTCTTTGCCTTCAAGCTGTAATAAGGGAATATCTTCAATACCCCAAATTGCTGGCACGCCCATAGCTCGCGTTAAAATGGATGCATGTGAGTTGGCTGCACCTAATACACTGACCACACCTTTAAGTTTATCTTTCGGCACCTCAGCAAGCATGCTGGGTGTCAGGGTATGCGCAACAAGCACCGTGTTGTCAGGGTAAGATTTTACTGCATGCTCAGTACTCACTAAATGATGCAGCACTCGTAACCCAATGTCGTTTACGTCAACAGCACGCTCTTTAATGTAGGGGTCTTTCATGGCATTAAACTGGGATACCAAACTTTCAATCACATGCTTTAAAGCACTTTTCGCGTTCCAACCTAGCTTTAATTGGGCATCAACTTGCTGCCCCAAACTCTGCGCATCGAGTAGCTGTTGATAAACCTCAAAAACGGCCAACGCTTCTTTAGGAATCGTATCGCTGAGCGTATTGGCGAGAATGTGAAACTCTTGCCGTGTGGCGGCAACGGCCTGTAAGAATAGCTGCCGTTGATGCTCAATATTGTCTGACTTTTGCGGCTCGATGCTGTCAAAACCCAGTTTTGGCAACACCACATAAGCGTCGCCAATGGCAATACCCGGCGCACCAGACACCCCTTTCAAAACCGACGTTTGATGCGCTGTAGCTTCTTGAGTCAGTACGGTTTGAATACCCACATGTGAAAGCTGAGAAGCAAGCTGTGCCGAAAGCGTGATTAAAAACGATTCCTCATCATGGCTAAATACCCTGGCCATTTTTTGCTGTACTACAATCACACCCAGCACTTTACGTTGATGTACCACAGGTACTGACAAAAAGGCATTGTAACCTTCTTCATTAACTTCGGGAGAGAGTTTAAAGCGCGGGTGAGATTGCGCATGAGCGATATTGATGGGCTCTTCTCGCTGCGCGACTAGGCCAACAAGGCCCTCCGTGAAGCCAATACGGAATTCGCCTATGGCTTGCGGGTTTAGGCCATCACTGGCCATCAAAACAAAATTATCTTGGCTATAATCTGCAAAGTAAATTGAACAACATTCCGTTTTCATTGCTTCTTTGACCATAGTCACAAACAATGTCAACGCAGCTTCTAAATCCGCTTGTTGTGACACTGATTCGACTATTGAACGCAATGTTGCTAACACTTTTAACTCCTTTTATCGACGCTGACGATAGCCATTTTCTCTGCCATTGTTGTCTTTTTTATTAAATGGCATAGCAAAAGGTGCAAATTCTTTCATGACTCGGCGATAAACATCTCGCTTAAAAGACACCACTTGCCTAACCGGATACCAGTAGCTCACCCAACGCCAGTCGTCAAATTCTGGATGATGTGTATGCAGTAAGTCTACATCTTCGTCTTTGCATCTGAGTTTTAACAAAAACCATTTTTGCTTTTGGCCAATACAAACCGGACTTGAATCTCTTCTGATCAAACGCTTGGGTAGCTTATAACGCAACCAGTGTTTTGAGCTGGCAACAATTTCCACGTCTTCCGGTTTTAAACCCACTTCTTCGTGCAATTCTCGATACATGGTTTGTTCAGGCGTTTCGCCCTCATCCACACCACCTTGAGGAAACTGCCAAGAATGCTGGCCAAAACGTCTAGCCCAAAATACCTGCCCTTGGTTGTTACAGATCACAATTCCGACATTGGCACGAAAACCTTCGGCATCAATCACCTTAGTGCCTCTTTTATAAGTCGATTTTTAATGATTGTTCCACAACTTCTGGCCTACAGCAAATATTATTCCCGCTTTTACGCAAGTTACCCACAGTTTGTGCATAAAATTTTATAATTAAGGTTGTTTTGCAAACAAATCCACAAAATTTCGGTTTATACAGTACTTTCTCCACAGAAACTGTGGATAATTATGTTTATATTGTTGTATTTATCCAAGTATGACCACTTCCAAAGGTACTTGAAGCTCTTAAACATTAAAAAAACCACTTATATATCATATAGGTAACCACAAACACTGTATATTTTTACGGTTATTTTTTATCCCGATTAAGAAGGGGTTAAAAGTTAACCACTTATATTGTTACGGTTTTTTATTCACAGTGCATTCGTTACAATGTTTGGATGAACGACCATTGATGCTATTAAATCCATTGAATAAACCAGCTCCCCCAACCTCTATTGCGCAGCTTATGCAGCGTGTTGATGACATTGCAGGCCTCACCTTGGGCGAACTTGCCGAGCGTTACCAATTTAAAAGCCCTGAGCACCTACTGAGGGAAAAAGGTTGGCCCGGACAGTTACTCGAATATGTGCTGGGTGCCAGTGCAGGTTCAAAGCCTGTGCCCGACTTTGAGCATTTGGGTATTGAGCTAAAATCCTTGCCCATTGGCTACAACGGTAAACCGCTTGAAACCACTTATGTGTCAGTTGTGCCGCTGACCAACTTAACGGGGGTGACATGGCAAGAAAGCACCGTCAAGAAAAAGCTCAGCCATGTACTGTGGCTACCCGTATTAGCAGAACGTGAGCTGCAACCTGTTGAGCGCACCATTGGCTGCGGCTTTTTATGGCAACCCAATACACAACAAGAAGCTTTGTTACAAAGGGATTGGGAAGAACAAATTGAACTCATTGCCCTTGGCCGCGTTGATGAAATATCAGGGCACCTTGGTCAGGTGATGCAGATCCGCCCCAAAGCCGCCAATAGTAAAGTGACCACCGACGCCATAGGCCCGAACGGCAAGTTGATCAAAACCCTACCCCGTGGGTTTTATCTCAAAACCAATTTTACTCAAGAAATTTTAGCGCAAGAATTTAAGCTTTAAATTGCGACATTGTTGCAAGGCGTCTGAAGCTTTTCCAATCTACCCGCGTAGGTGGGATAAGCGCAGCGCCACCCGACGCGAATTTACGATATTAAGCCAATTCTATACAGGTGATGACACATCACAAATGGTGCCTTCAGGTGCAACAAGCAACATTCGCTTTTGACCATAAGATGTGAGTTCTGGCGCTTGCAAAGCGCCGTAACCTAGCGTTTGTGATTTATCAAAAAGCGCATCAACATCTTCGACAATAAAGGTGAGATAAACACCTGAAACAGCACCTTTGGCTTGAACCGGCACCACATCACTGTTTTGCGCGATGATACCAAGCTCTAGTTCCCTACCTTCTGAAATTAAATGTACAAACCAATCGCTGTCAAAATCAACCTCAAAAGCGAACAAACGGGTATAAAAGTTTTTAGAGCGCTCAAGATCTACAGCGCATATATTTGTCAAAAGTCGGTTTATTTTCATAGCAAATCCTTCATGCATCGTGCTTTAACAAAAAGCGAATAATAGCGGGCTAGATAATCGCCCAATACGCCAAAACCTGCGCCTTGACGTTCATTATTTAATTAAAGTGTGGTGTTTGTATGACATGGGAAAGCAAATACGCGAATTGTTGGAAGGCGCCTTCGGCTTTTCCAACCTACCTCACGTAGGTCGGATAAACGCAGCGCCATCCGACGTTGATGTTTAACGCCGCAAAACACAACCTACTTCTTTGTCATTAAAAAGGCTAAATCCTTTGCTATGTTTTTATTGCGATAACAACAGTAGCTACAGCTCCAACTAGTGTAGCAATTGATAACACTACATTTAGCCAAAAAACCTTATTACCAACTTTATCCGATGACTCTGCATTTTTAGCTAACTGATTCTCTAGCGACTTAATAGATGATTGAATATCTTCGGTACACCTGACAGTTATTGCAGCTTTTTGTTGCTCATGAACTGCACTTTTTGGCTGAGCTACTCCAACCAAATCTTCTAGGATGTCAGTTTTAGTTTTACCTTCAATGTGGCTCAAAAGAATCTCCTCAAAACACAACAGCGTATACCTTGTAAGGTTGACCGTCAAAACGTCATAGATCAAACCAAAAAAAATGCCGTCAAACATGACGGCATTTTCTTAGTCTTAAATAAAGTTCAGTGTATTACTGACCTTTGATCTCTGAACGACCTTTGTAAACTGCTTTGTCACCCAACGCTTCTTCGATGCGAAGTAGTTGATTGTACTTAGCAACACGGTCTGAACGACATAGAGAGCCAGTTTTGATTTGGCCAGCCGCTGTACCTACCGCTAGATCTGCAATCGTGGCATCTTCAGTTTCACCAGAGCGGTGTGAAATAACCGCAGTGAAGCCCGCGTCGTGTGCCATCTTGATTGCGTCAAGCGTTTCAGACAGTGAACCGATTTGGTTGAACTTGATTAAGATTGAGTTACCGATGTTTTCATCGATACCACGCTTTAAGATCTTCGTGTTAGTTACGAATAAGTCGTCACCAACAAGCTGTACTTTTTCACCGATTTTATCAGTCAGTACTTTCCAGCCAGCCCAGTCACTTTCGTCTAAACCATCTTCGATTGAAACGATTGGGTAACGGTTAGCCAGATCTGCTAGGAAGTCAGCAAAACCTGCTGAATCGAATGCTTTGCCTTCGCCTTTCAGGTCATATTTGCCATCAACGTAGAACTCAGACGCCGCACAGTCTAGTGCAAGTGTAATGTCTTTGTTTAGCTCGTAACCTGCATCAGAAACCGCTTGCGCGATGACTTCTAGTGCTTCTTCGTTTGACTTAAGATCTGGTGCAAAACCACCTTCGTCACCTACCGCTGTGTTTAGGCCACGTGCGTTAAGTACTTTTTTCAGGCTGTGGAAAATTTCAGCACCCATGCGCAGTGCTTCACGGAAGCTCTTTGCACCAACAGGTTGGATCATGAACTCTTGAATATCAACGTTGTTATCTGCGTGCTCACCACCATTGATGATGTTCATCATAGGAACTGGCATTGAGTATTGGCCAGACGTACCGTTAATATCAGCAATGTGCTCGTAAAGCGCCACACCTTTTTCCTGCGCTGCTGCTTTTGCGTTTGCAAGAGAAACCGCCAAAATCGCGTTTGCACCTAGTTTTTCTTTGTTTTCAGTGCCATCTAAATCGATCATGATTTGGTCGATGTTACGTTGCTCAAGTGCGTCTTTGCCTTCAAGTGCTTGTGCAATATCCGCATTGATAAAATTAACGGCAGTTAATACGCCTTTACCTAAATAACGAGACTTGTCACCATCACGTAGTTCTAATGCTTCGCGAGTACCTGTTGATGCACCAGACGGAGCACATGCACGACCCCATGCGCCTGAAGCTAAGTGAACATCTGCTTCAACCGTAGGGTTACCACGTGAGTCCATAACTTCACGGCCAATCACTTTAACGATTTTTGACATCTTGATTCCTCTTATTCCCAAAGTGGTGAGTGTAATAATTTAAATACTTAAAAATAAGCACTGGTTTAAATTTACGATTTAGTTTAAATACAAATCAGTGCTCACTGCGCCATTAAAAAAGCCGCGCATAAGCACGGCTTTCATTATTTAAGAGTTTGCTTTTTGGTAGCCGTACGCTGCCGCAACAAAGCCTTCGAATAGTGGGTGTCCATCTCTTGGCGTTGAGGTAAACTCCGGGTGGAACTGTGCAGCAATAAACCAAGGGTGGTCTTTATTTTCAATGATCTCTACCAGCTTTTTATCTTCTGATAGCCCAGTAAATTGTAAGCCTGCTTTTTCCAAGCGCTCAACGTAGTGGTTATTCACCTCAAAGCGGTGACGGTGACGTTCAACAATTTCATCGCTGCCGTACACATCACGTACTTTTGAGCCTTTCTTAAGGTGACACTTCTGTGCGCCTAAACGCATTGTGCCGCCAAGGTCTGACTCTTCGTCACGTACTTCAACGTTGCCTTCTGCATCTAACCACTCAGTGATCAGACCCACAACTGGGTGTGCCGATTTTGCGTCAAATTCAGTTGAGTTTGCGCCTTCAAGGCCAGCTACGTTACGCGCATACTCGATAAGGGCAACCTGCATACCTAAACAAATGCCAAGGTAAGGTATTTTGTTTTCACGGGCATATTTCGCCGCTAAAATTTTACCTTCAACACCACGGTTACCAAAACCACCTGGTACCAAAATAGCATCTAGGTGTGCTAAGCGCTCTACACCTTTGCTTTCGATATCTTGAGAATCAACATATTCGATATTAACCGTTAAGCGATTCTTAAGGCCAGCATGCTTAAGTGCTTCGTTCACTGACTTGTACGCATCCGGAAGTTCGATGTATTTACCCACCATACCGATGGTCACTTCGCCCGTTGGGTTTGACTCTTGGTACAATACTTGTTCCCACTCAGATAAGTCAGCTTCTGGTGCTTCAAGGTAAAAACGACGACACACTAAGTTATCTAAATCTTGTGATTTAAGTAGTGCAGGAATTTTGTAAATGCTATCTACGTCAGGAAGCGAGATAACCGCTTTTTCTTCTACGTTAGTGAACAAGGCAATTTTTGCACGCTCGTTCGCTGGTAGTCGGCATGAAGAACGACATACTAAGATATCAGGCTGGATACCAATTGAACGTAGTTCTTTTACTGAGTGTTGTGTTGGCTTAGTTTTTACTTCACCTGCAGTACCAAGGAAAGGCACAAGCGTTAGGTGCATAAACAACGCGTGCTCTCTACCAAGCTCAGTACCAAGTTGACGTAATGCTTCTAAGAATGGTTGTGACTCGATGTCACCCACTGTGCCACCCACTTCAACGATTGCGATGTCGTAGCCTTCAGCGCCTTCTAATACACGACGTTTAATATCGTTAGTGATGTGTGGAATAACTTGGATAGTTGCACCTAGGTATTCGCCCTTACGCTCACGGCGCAGTACGTCTTCGAATACACGACCTTGCGTGAAGTTGTTGCGACTCGTCATTTTGGTACGAACAAAACGCTCGTAGTGACCTAAGTCAAGGTCAGTCTCAGCACCGTCTTCGGTTACAAATACTTCACCGTGTTGAATTGGGCTCATTGTGCCCGGGTCAACGTTGATATAAGGATCCAGCTTAAGAATAGTTACATTCAAGCCACGTGCTTCTAAAATAGCGGCCAATGATGCAGCTGCAATACCTTTACCCAAGGAGGAAACAACTCCGCCCGTTACGAAGATAAATTTTGTACTCATGCGAACCCTAGAATATCAGGAAAAAATGGAATTCAAATAGAATCAGGACGGGGCGATAGTATAGCAAAGCAGGACAAATCAATCCAGCGAAAATTCTGCCTAAACAAGTTGCAAATATTTAACCTTGTTGTTTTTTAACTTGTTCCCAAGCCTCATCCATTTGCACCAGCGTGGCTTGTTCTAGGTTCAAGCCTTTTTGTTGTAACGTGCTATCAACTTGGGCAAAACGTCGTACAAACTTATCGCACGCTAAACGTAAAATTTGCTCCGGATCATGCTGCGCATGTCTTGCGACGTTTACAGTGGCGAATAATAAATCACCTAATTCTTCGGCGCTGTGGGCCGAATGCGGGTCGTTTGCCAAGGCCTCACCGACCTCTTGTACTTCTTCAGATACTTTATCTAGCGCGCCATGATAATCTGGCCAATCAAAGCCTAAAGCGGCAGCGCGCTTTTGTACTTTTAGCGCGCGAGACAATGCAGGCATAGCGCGAGGAATATCGCTCCAAAGTACCTCTTGTTCAGGTGCTTTGTGTTTTCTCTCTTGTGCTTTTATCGCCTGCCACTGTGCTTCCAACTCTTCATCAGTCAGCGTTTTTTGTTCTGCAAAAACATGTGGATGGCGACGCGTGAGCTTGTCATTCAAGCTTGCAACCACTTGCTCAAAATCAAATGCGCCCTGCTCGTTGGCCATTTGCGCGTAAAAAACGACTTGGAATAATAAGTCTCCTAACTCATCTTTGAGCGCTGCCATATCTTGTTTTTCAATGGCATCGGCTACTTCATAAGCTTCTTCCAATGTGTGTGGCACAATCGTTTGAAAAGTTTGCTTTTTATCCCAATCACAGCCCTTTTTGGGGTCACGTAAGGTTGCCATGATGTCTAGAAGCTGTTCGATCTCTTTGTTCATGATAGTAAGTGCTCACCTAATGCTGACGTTTTGCATCAAATACGCCTTCAATTTGGTGCAACTTGGTTAGTAATCGATTCATCGCTGACAAATCGGATACTTCTATTTTCATTTCAAACACGGCAACTGCGCGCTCATCATTGGTTTGCACACTCATGTTCAGTACATTGACTTTTTCATTGGCCAAAACCGAACTTATATCACGGATCAGTCCCTGCCTATCATGAGCTTCAATACGCACCGTAATGGCATAAGCTGATTGAATTTCTTCCGACCAACTGACCGCAATTTCACGCTCAGGGTGCAAGTCACAAATATGAGCAAATGCATCACAATCCGTTCTATGAACTGCAATGCCTCTGCCTTGGGTTATGTATCCCACAATTTCGTCGCCAGGCACGGGTTGACAGCATTTAGCTACATGGCTCATTAAACTGCCCACCCCATCAACAACAATGCCATTTTTGTCGCCTTTGCGTTTACGAGGCGATGCAATTTTTAGTTTTGGCAGCTCTTCAGGCTTGTCTTGAACATAATTCAAGAATTGATTGAGGCGAATATCACCGGCACCGATAGCAGCCATCAAATCATCAACATTTTTGAAGTTGAAACGTGTAATAGCTGGTTCGAGTTGTTTATAGGTTAAATCAAGCTTAGCTAACTGCGTATCGAGTATCTCTTTACCTGCTTGTAGGTTTTTGTCTCTGTCTTGTTGCTTGAACCAGTGGTGAATTTTACTACGCGCACGAGAAGAATGAATGTAGCCCAACGACGGGTTAAGCCAATCACGACTTGGCGATGCATTCTTCTGGGTAAGAATTTCAACTTGATCGCCCGTTGATAGCTTGTAAGTGAACGGCACGATTTTGCCAAACACCTTAGCCCCTATGCAGCGGTGTCCCACATTTGAGTGAATGTAGTACGCAAAATCTAGCGGTGTTGCGCCCAAAGGTAAGTCGAAAATATCCCCTTTTGGCGTAAACACATAAACTCTATCTTCCACCACCTGATTTTTAAGCTCATCGGCTAAGTCACTGCCATCAACAACTTCTTCTTGCCACTGCAACAGTTTTCTTAGCCAACTAATTTTTTGCTCGTAACCCGAGCCACGCCCCGGTAAGGCGCCTTCTTTGTACATCCAGTGTGCAGCAACACCCAGCTCGGCATCTTGATGCATTTCTTCGGTACGAATTTGGATTTCTACCGTTTTACCTTCAGGGCCAAATACCACGGTATGAATTGACTGATAGCCATTTTGTTTTGGTGTTGCGACATAATCGTCAAACTCTTTAGGTAAGTGCTTCCAACTGGTGTGCACAATCCCTAAAGCAGCGTAACAATCTTGAATTTGATCGACCACGATACGCATAGCACGGATGTCAAACAATTGATCAAACTCATAGTGCTTCTGCGACATTTTTTTATAGATACTGAAAATATGCTTTGGCCGCCCATAAACCTGTGCATTGATGCCCGCAGCCGACAACTTATCACTTACCAACTTAACCATGTTCTCCATGTAAGCTTCACGATCAAGGCGCTTGTCTGATAATTGTTTGGCAATTTTTTTGTAGGTGTCAGGATGCAAATAGCGAAAAGAAAGATCTTCTAACTCCCACTTCAACTGGCCTATGCCCAATCTATTTGCCAGTGGTGCAAAAATGTTGGCTGTTGCTTTGGCAGCGATCACCCGCTCATCTTCATCGGCATTTTTTACCGCACGCAGGTGACAAATTTGCTCAGCTAATTTAATCACCACGGCACGTACATCTTCAACCATGGCCAATAACATGCGACGAATATTGTCGATTTGCACGTGGCCTTTGCCTTGGTGTGCCAGCGTGCTAATCGTGGCCATTTGCTCTACGCCGCGCAGCAGTAAAGCAATATTGCTACCTAGCTCACTCTCCACTTTGTCGACATCAACTAAGTTGGCTAAGAAGTAAGGAGTTAAATAGGCGGTTGCTAAAGACTCTGCATCAAGATTTAACTCTGCTAAAATTTCGACCATCTCAATAGCATTGTGCAACATCTCAGGTTCAGATTCTGCAGGACACAAACCATGGGCTTGCTGCAGCCGAGTCATTTTCTCGTCTGATAAGTCAAGCAAAGACAGCCGCGCCGAAAAATCGGCGGGTAACTGTTGTTGATGCGATTGGCGAGTAGCAACCATTCCTATTACCTCCTGTGGAATAACGCCATAGTTTCGATATGTCCTGTATGTGGAAACATATTCATTAGTCCGATTTTTTGCAATTCAAATCCGGCATCTAAGAGCAATGTACTGTCGCGTGCAAGCGTGACGGGGTCGCAAGAAACGTATAATACTCTATCAAATTGCGCCAATGGCATTTGCTTGAGTATTTCATATGCCCCTGTCCGTGAGGGGTCAAGCAGCAAAACGCTAAACTTAGAAGAAAACCACTCAGCCTCTGTTATTGCACGCGTTAAATCAAAACAATAAAAATCGACATTGCCTTGTTGATTAGTGTGCGCATTTTGCTTGGCCATTGCAACCGAAGACTGCGAACCTTCCACCCCAACCACACTGTTTGCCTGTTTTGCCATCAATAAAGAAAAATTACCGATGCCGCAAAACAAATCTAGCACCGTATCTTGAGTGCTGGGATTAAGCCAAGAAAGCGCTTGAAGCAGCATTTTCTCATTCACAGCTCGATTAACCTGAATAAAGTTTTCGAGCTTAAAATCAAAGTGCAATTCGGCCACTTTGTAATGTGGTAACTGGCTGTATACAACGGGATCTTGACCATTGTCCCAAAGTAGCAGCCATTGCTGCGCAGCAAAATGCTGTTCAAATGCCTGTTTATGCTCATCAGCTATGGGCTTCGTATGCCTAATCAGAGCATATTGACCATTATCCGCGTCACATAGCTGAATGTGACTGATTGAGTTAAACGCTTTGTGACTCGCAATGGCATCTCTCAATGGAGCAAAGCTCGTCGCGAAAGATTCTGACAGCACATCACATTGCTCAATGTTTATAATCTGTTTACTGCCAGCACTGCGAAACCCAAGTTTTAGTTGCTGACTCTTTTTATCAAAAATACAAGCAATACGAGCTGCGCGACGGTAGTTATACGGTTCGCTTTCAATTGCAGATTGCCAAGGCATGACCGATTTTTGTGTAAACTTTTTAAACAAGACATCAAGCGCTTGTTGCTTATGTGCCAACTGTTTTGTATGTGCCAAATGCTGTAATTGACAGCCACCACATTGCTGATAGTGTTGGCAAAACGGTGCCACTCTGTCTTCACTGCGGCTGATCACTTTTACTTGCTTTGCCTCTATTAGTTTGGCTTTTTCATGATTAATTTGCGCTTTCACACTCTCTTTTGCCAACGCACCTTCCACAAAACATACTTTCCCCTGATGCCTGCCAACACCGCGTCCTTGATGATCTATCGACTCAATTGCAAGCTCAATCGTTTTGCCTTTTGAAGATGATGCCTTAGCACGAAAAAACTGCGCCATACTCTGCCCCTTAAACATTGCTAATCAGCAACTAACTAGATAATCTATTGAGAAATAAACAACTCAGACTACTGCCTTACATGACTAAACTTAGCCTGCGTGACAGCATTCTCGTTTTAACATTAATTCCCACTGTGCTGATCGGCTTGATACTTGGAGGCTATTTTACCGTAAATCGTTATATTGAGCTTGAAGAAATTCTCTATCAACAAGGCAGTAGTATTTCCGAGCCGCTTGCAATTGCCGCCGAGCACGCTGTGGTCGAGCATGATAGGGCCGGATTACACCGAATTATCAGTACCGCACACAACAAACATGCACCTCTAGTGAAAAGTATTGCGTTATTTGATCAAGACAATCAATTACTACTCACCAGTAATTACCATGAACACTTTGAAAAACTTTATTTTTTTGGCGACATATCGCAACTGCACAAAACTGAATTCGTGAAGCTTAATGATACCTTCGTGTTTTTTACCCCCGTAAAAAACCATTCAAAGCAAATGGAACGTTGGAATTCAACACATCCGAAAACTATCGCAGTATTAGCAATAGAGGTCAGTCAAAATAAAGCGCTTATATCGCAGCAACGGGCATTGATTTGGAGCAGCAGCGTTATATTATTCGCTTTGTTCCTGAGTGCTTTCCTATCACTGCGCTTAAGCAAAATGTTTACTATGCCCCTTTCACAACTGCTTCTTGCCACAGACAAGCTTGTAGAAGGTAAACGAGATATTGATATTGACCACGAAATGGTCGGCGAATTTGAACTTTTGCGTCAAGGCTTAAATACCATAAACGAAAAAATGATCGGTCAACGTGATGAGATGCAAAAACACATTGACCAAGCTACCAGCGACTATAAAGAAACGCTAGAACAGTATGAAACACAAAACATTCAGCTCAATATTGCCAAGCGAGAAGCACAAGACGCTAACCGCGTAAAATCTGACTTTTTAGCGAAAATGAGTCACGAATTGAGAACACCACTCAATGGCGTAATAGGTTTTACCCGCCAGCTGTACAAAACACCGCTTAACAAACATCAAAAAGATTACTTAGATACGATTGAGCTTTCTGCTAACAGCCTACTGACCATCATCAGTGATATTTTGGACTTTTCAAAACTAGAAGCTGGCGCAATGGATTTAGAAAATATCCAATTTCAGCTACGAGATTCGGTAAACGAAGTCATGACTCTGTTAGCCCCTAGCGCGCATGAAAAGAACCTTGAGTTATCCATTGCAATTAACCGTCAAGTGCCTGATAACTTGTTGGGCGACCCAACTCGGTTTAAGCAGATATTGATAAATTTGATCAGTAACGCCGTCAAGTTTACAGAAAAGGGCTCAGTCAAAGTTGATATTACTTACCGTTTACTTGATGACTCTCACGCTTCTTTACTTGTTTCTGTCAGCGACACTGGCGTTGGTATTGCAATGGATAAGCAAGACGCACTATTTATTCCATTTGCACAAGCCGACTCAAGTATCACGCGTAAATTTGGAGGCACAGGGCTGGGTCTCATCATTACAAAGCATATTGTTGAAGCGATGAAAGGCCGTATTACTTTAAACTCAGCGCCCGGTAATGGCACTTGCTTTACGTTTAATGCTATTTTCGAGTTACCTAATCGATTATATAATGACGACTTGCCTAATGGCTCATTGACCAACAAACGTATTTTGTATTTTGAGCCACAGAATCATACCCATGCTTCGGTGGTTGCTCAACTGGATGAATGGAGCATGCAGATCACTTCGTGCCAAACAGAAGCAGAGTTTTTTGCCGCTCTTGAGAAAGACTTTAGCTTTGATATTTGTTTGATTGGCGCTATGGCAAATGTAGAACAAATGCAAACCGTAAAAAGTTACATAGCCAAAGCAAGAGACTCCGCCGATTATCTATACCTCATGCTCAATACTATTTCTCACAACATGCGAGAGTCTCTCATTGGCAGTGGCGCTGATGCATGTTTAAGTAAGCCACTTAACCATAGAAAACTGTGTGAAATATTGGCTGCGCCGTATCGCTTGGATCACCCAACCATTGCTATCGAAGAAAGTGATATTCAAATTCTACCAATGAAAGTGCTCATCGCCGATGATAACGATGCAAACTTAAAGCTCCTTTCAACCTTACTAGAAGAGCAAGTAGAAGCAATCGACACAGCACACAACGGCGCTCAAGCTGTTGGCTTGTGTAAAACGCACAAATATGACCTGATATTTATGGACATACAAATGCCAATAATGGATGGTATTACCGCCTGTAAGACCATACTCGAATCGTCATTAAATGAAGACACACCGATCATCGCGGTAACTGCTCACGCACTGACAGGTGAAAAAGAGCAGCTACTTAAAGATGGCTTTAAAGGCTACTTAACTAAGCCCATAGACGAAGACATGTTAAGACAAACGATCAGTGATCACAGCGTAAAATCACCGATAAGCAAGCATAAAAATAAAGCGGTGATACATAATAGCGTAGCGCCATTTGAAAGCGCGCTTCTTGACTGGCAACTCGCTCTGCAACATGCAGGGGGTAAACCTGATCTCGCCTTAGAAATGCTGAATATGCTGTTAGATGGTTTAGAGCCTATGCTAGAGACAATTGAGCATGCCTATGAAAACCAAGATACTGATACTTTGCTGCAAGTCATCCACAAATTTCATGGCGCATGCTGTTATACGGGCGTGCCAAAATTAAAGAACCTTGCCGAAATACTTGAAACCGCACTTAAGCAATCACAGCCAATCAATGAATTTGAGCCTGAACTGCTTGAGTTGATTGACGAGCTGTCTAACTTTAAAAATGATGCACAAGCAAATGTTGCTTGATTGATGTAAAAGTCGCGCTGC
Organism: Pseudoalteromonas sp. ABE4_541; assembly: GCF_056312285.1. Lineage (NCBI taxonomy): Bacteria > Pseudomonadati > Pseudomonadota > Gammaproteobacteria > Alteromonadales > Pseudoalteromonadaceae > Pseudoalteromonas > Pseudoalteromonas sp. ABE4_541. Next base: position 166,076 of record NZ_JBSVEM010000001.1, on the reverse strand, counting down.
TAAGCGCGGCTTTAGGTCTGCTATTTAAGCAAACCAGGTGAAGAGCTAAGTTAGCCAGTCTCACGTTTGCATCGCTTTAATAGTCAACTTTAATCTCTTCATTGATTAGCGTAAAAATCACAACGATTTTGTCACGTCAGCCATCGAATTTACTGAAACACGTAAAAAAGCAACTGTCTGTGCTGGTTTGCCGTGAACTCAGTGAAATTTATACGAATTTACTGTCATTTGGGGATCTCTCATCTATATTTTATAAAACATAATATGTGTTTGTTTCGTGAGGTACCTTTGACCGAGCCACTTCCTACCATGTCACTAGTACGCCGATTAACGCAATTAAACATGTCAGTCATGGCCGGCGGTATGCTCTTAGTGTTTACGCTCACAACAGCACTACTGTGGTTTATGGTAAGGGACAGACAAGCAGAAACCGCAGAAATCAACTTAGCACAAGTAGCGCATAATGTTGTTCCTATGCTGTTATTCAATGACAATGAAACGGCAAACAAAGAGCTCACATTAATTGGAGAGCAAAAAGACGTGCTTTTTATTGCTCTGCGCAAACCTGATGGAGCGATATTTGCTGAATATGCCGAGCCAAGCTTTGTTCAGCCTAGCACTTTATATAATGAGACAAGTTCGCAACCGAGTCGCCTATATTCGGGGCTAAAAATGCTGCTCTATTACCCTGTAAAAATGAAAGGGAAAATGGAAGGCGACCTCGTCATGGTTGTCGACCTAAGTAGTTTACTTTATTGGTTCTTACAGCTCACCCTCATGCTAGCGTTGCTTACTATGGCACTTTTTACAATCTCTGCATTAATGCTTGCAGGGGTACAGAGAAGCGCCTTAGCGCCATTGCTTTCTTTGTCTCAATTAGCACAAAAAGTTACCAAAGAGCATAACTTTGGGCTAAGAGCACAAATTGTCAGAGATGATGAAATTGGTATTTTAACGCGCAGTTTTAATGAACTGCTCAAACGTGTCGACATTTCCCAAGCTGAGTTACGCCAGCAACTGGAACAAGAACAACTGCAAGGCCAACAACTTAAACAAATGGTACGTACTGATCCACTCACTAAGCTTCCTAATAGAGTGGCATTAAACACGATGCTCAAAGAAATCACCAAAGAGGGTGTAACACAACCAATGTTGAGCTGCTTGATGTTTATCGACCTGGACAATTTTAAGTTTGTGAACGACAACTTTGGTCATGATGCTGGGGACGAAACACTGATTGAAGTAGGCAATCGCATTAGTGAGATAATTCGTAACGACGATCTATTATGTCGTCTTGGAGGAGACGAGTTTGCACTACTGTTACCTCATATTGAATCCACCGAGAATGCCGAGAAACTCGCCGCAAGAATTGTTTCAAGCATCAACCACCCTATCGTGATAAAAGACAAAACTATGCCTATTGGTATCAGTATAGGCTTGGCGTACGCACCTTTAGATGCAAGCTCGCCAATTGACTTACTCAATTGCGCAGATGATGCCATGTACGCCGCTAAAAGAGCTGGGAAAAACAACTTTCAGGTTTACCGTAAGAAGGTGACGGCTTCATGAATATGCTCATAAGACTGATGCTTTACATTTCTGTCTCATTGAGTGTAAATATCAATGCTGAACCACTTCCTGCTCTAGAAGATTTACTTGATCAGCAACTTAAAGAGTTACCAAGTAATACCCAGATATCCACAGCGTCACGCATAGAACGTTCAAGCAGTGACAGCATGGCAATTACTCATGTAATAACCGACAAAGAAATTAGGCAACTTAACCTTCAATCACTGGCAGATATTATTTCTCTGTTCGCGGGGATCACAATCCGCGACGATAGTTCTTTCATCTACGTTGGAGCCAGGGGCATTGGTCGTCCAGGAGACTTTAACTCCAGAATATTATTTCTACTCGATGGCACTAGAATTAATGAAAACCTATTTGACGCGGGTTTGCTCGGCAACGAAAATTTTGTGGATGTTGGGTTAATTGAACGAGTTGAATATAGTCCCGGTGCATCAGCCGCATTGTATGGAAATAACGCATTATTAGGTGTTATCAATATAGTGACTAAGACTTCTGCAAAACTACGCGGCGTTAATACCTCATTGTCGCTTACAAATGACAATGCAAAACATGCCCGAGCCACTTTCGGGTTTCGTTCCGACTCTGGAGCTGATAGCTGGTTTTCAATCAGTCGTACTAAGCTAGACTCTATCCCCTACACTGTCATCAACACGCCTGAAGAATTATTTGCATGGCAAGACTTAAACGAAGAAAAAAGTACTCGACTCATGTTCAGCCATCAAACAGGTGGCTTCCAACTTCAAGCAGCTGCATCACGTAGAGAACGAAATTTTCCCGATGGTCCAAGCTTATCCGTTCAAGAGACACCCGCAATAGAAAAGCTCAAAACAGATGCTTACTTACTGGCGTTGAGCTATGACGGTAGGTTAAGCGAAGATACAGAACTCTATTTTCACGCATCCACTCACGGTGATGATCTGTCCCGCGATATTCCTGTTATATTTACAAACGGTCATATTGAAACTGACAATGTAAAAAACTCGGGAAGATGGAGCAATTTGGATGGCCAACTCATGTTTTTAGGCGTTGATAATCATGAGGTTTTAATTGGTGTTGACTACCAAAGAGATCATCGTCAAGAATTCTCCGCAACGTCATCTATCCAAAATGGGCTAAATTTAACGGAAAAAAGCAGTGAATCTAGATACGGCATTTATATGCAGGATTTGTGGCGATTAACTGACAACTTTAAATTTCAATGGGCATTAAGGTACGATAATTCTGACTTTAGTGAAGCTCGCTGGTCTCCGACGTTTACTGCAAAATATCATCTAACACCCAAACATAGTATTTTGGCTAGGCACAGTAAAGCATTTAGAGTCACTAATGTACTTGAGCGAAATGCTAACCAATCGTTCAACCTATCAAACCCCAGCAATGAAGCCGTCAGCTATAACGAGCTCAGCATTATCAATAACTGGTCAAGTTCTTTATCTTCATTTGCCACACTGTACCAAGCTGATATAGACGATCTCATTCATCAGGATGTATTTTCTCCCATTTACTTCAATACCCCTCCCATCAAGAGTCAAGGGCTGGAGATGGGAGTGGATAAACGTTGGCCAAGTGGTATGTCCATGGCTGCTAATATGGCACTGCAACGGACCGAAATTGAAGGAGGAAATATCATCGCAAACTCTCCTCGCTTTATCGCTCAACTACGCTTTAGTGTACCGCTAAGCTCGGAATTCTTATTTAGCATTCATTCTCATACTGTCAGTAAAAGAAAAACGTTTACCGGTATGCTGCCTAAATTTACAACACACGACGCAAGTATTAGCTGGCAAAATGACGACGGAATGTTTATTGCGCTTGGCATTCGTAACCTAAATGATGAGGAAATACTCAATATTACGGGAGATGGCTTTGTGCCCCATGTACAAAGGCGCAGACAAGTACACCTATCAATAAACTGGAGTTGGGATAATGATTAAAATGCTCATTCTTTTGTGCTTTTTGGTCACTATGCCCTTTTGTGTTGCGCAGAGCCTAAATGAAAATGAACTCAAAGCGGCATTTTTGTATCGTTTCACACAATTTAGCAAATGGCCCCCTCCTCCACCTGAAACCTTAAACTTTTGTGTCGTGGGAAACCATGCGCTTTATCAGGAGGTATTAAAGTTACTCAAGACTCAAAAAATGCAAGAAAGCATTACAGCCATTGAACTGCCAAACAACGAGCAAGTACGTCAATGTGATGTACTCTTTTTGAGCCAACAAAACCGCCAACAAACACAATATTGGTTAGCTGAGCTAGAAGAAGAGCCGGTTCTAATCGTAGCTGATACCAGTGAAGGCTTCCGTCAAGGGGCCATGATTGGTCTCATTGCCGATGCAAATAACTTAAGTTTTAGAGTGAACCTGACAGACGCCAAGCGTAAAGGATTAAACTTCAGCGCACATTTGCTGAAGCTTGCATCGGAGGTACGTTAAAAAAAGGCACCTTAAAGGTGCCTTTCTAATATTTTACTGAAGCGACTGTTAGTCTTCTTGAGACACGCTCAATTGCGGGCGAGAAACTTCAGCTTGCGCTTCTAAAGCAGCCAATAACGCCGTATAGCTTTTGTTTGCATGCGACATTTCAATATTTCTCTTTTGCTGCTCATCAACTTCTTTGCTCAACTCTGGTGTGGTTACTGCATTTAATTGCAGCAATGCCGCGTCACCATTGTTCAGCTCAACCATAGCAAGCTGAGGCTTACCGTCTACAGGATGAGGAAGTTCAAACGCTTCACTAACAATTGCAGGAGCAATGCTATATGCTTGACGCTGCAACGCTGCTTCTGATTTAACTTCTTGCTCTGCTTCTTTTGCAACATCAGCTAAAGCTTTACCTTCTTTCAACTGAGCAAATAAGCCTTCTGTATACTCTTTAATTAGAGTTGATGCTTTATCATTGATAAGCTTAGTTTTGATCTGAGCACTTACCTCGTCCAGCGGCTTAGTCGCAGCTGCTTGGTAGTCACTGACTCTAACCACAACGATATGTTCGCTTTCAACTTCTAGTACCTCAGAGTTTACTCTATCTTCTAGCAGTTCGGGCGTGAAAAGCGCATTTGTAACTGTAATAGAGTTTAATGGCGCAGGTAACATATTCTTTGCTAACAGTTCTGTTTTCTGAAGCTCTACACCGGCTACTGCTGCAGCATCTTCTAAGGAATCAGCCTGCTCAAATGCAATTTCCGCTACTTCTGTTTGTTTTTGATAGAACGCATCTATCTTCTTATTCTGTTCAAGTTCAGCACGAAGCTCATCTTTCACATCATCAAATGCTTTTGTTTGTTGACGTTGAATATCGGTTAACTTAATTACATGAAAACCAAATTCAGACGTAACAACTTCACTCATATCACCGACATTTTCTAGAGCGAAAGCCGCCGCTTCAAACTCAGGATCCATCATGTCTAGCTCAATCCAGTCAAGGTCACCACCTAACTCGGCACTGACTAAATCATCTGACTCCGTTTGTGCAAGCTCCGCAAAGTCCTCGCCACCTTTCAATCTAGCTAATATCTCTTGCGCCTTCTGCTGAGCTTGCGCATCGTCCGCACTGCCTTCAACTAAAATATGCGACACGCGACGTTTTTCAGGTTCGATATACTGAGATTTGCTCTCTTCGTAGTATGCCAACACATCTTCGTCTGTTACTGGGTTTGCTAGCTCAATATCGCTCGCTTTAAGCTCTATGTATTGAACTGCAACGCGCTCTGGCGACTGAAATTGACTCTGATTAAGCTGGTAATAGTCTTTAATTTCCTGCTCAGATACTTCAGCTTTATCAGTCATTTTGTCTTTGCTCAAAACAACATAATCTAAGCTACGCGTTTGCTGTTGCAAAGCGACCGTTTGCTTAAGCTCAGACGATAACACAAATTCAGAACCCGCTAACGCTTGTACTAGTTGTGTTCTGGTCATCTCTTCACGTAAATACTCACGAAATGTGTCTGGCTGAAAATTCATTTGGCGAATAAGTTGCAGATAACGATCATTGCTAAACTGTCCACCAATTTGAAAGTAAGGCATTTCAACAATCGCGTTCTTTACCTGCTCATCGCTCACGCGTAGGCCTAACTCAAGTGCTAGTTGGTTTTGTAGTTCTTGTTGTACTAAGCGATCAACGACACCTTGACGTATACGCGCCATGTAGGATGGATCTGCCGAAATTTGATTGAAATACTCTCCAAACTGCTGTTCTAATCGAGCCCGTTCATTTTGGTAAGCTCTGGAAAATTCAGTTTGACTAATTGTTACTCCATTGACCTCTGCAACAGGTTGCTCTGTGGTTTGACCTAGGTAACCACCGATCCCTGCTAGCGCAAAAGACAAGATAACTACGCCAAGAATAATTTTGGCTGCTGGGCCTTGAGAACCCTCTCTGATCTTTTCAAGCATTTGTTCTTCTCTTATCTAAGCCAAAGCACATGTGCGCTTTGAAATTTATCGCTAATGTAAAAAAAGCGTATCTTATCAGATACGCTTTTTTTCTTGAAGCTGAACACGGCATTTGTAGCCTAAAAGTGTAAAGCTACGTAAAGCCGCGCCTATAATCTAATCCTTCGGATTAGTTAACAGCGTCTTTTAGTGCTTTACCAGCTTTGAAAGATGGGATGTTAGCAGCAGCAATTTGGATTGTTTCACCAGTTTGCGGGTTACGACCAGTACGTGCAGCACGTTCACGCACAGAGAAAGTACCAAAGCCAACAAGCGCTACTGAGTCGCCATCTTTTAACGCACCAGTTACTGACTCGATGAATGAATCTAGAGCACGACCCGCAGCCGCTTTAGAAATATCAGCATCAGCTGCGATTTGATCGATTAATTGAGATTTATTCACAATATCATCCTCTTACATTGTTATTATCAAAAGCGCACCGGATAGTTATGTTGATACGCTCTTGCTGTTCATTTAGAGATATCACAGCGACTCTCTAATTCGGAAATCTTTGTCAAGCCTAGGCCTCACAAGGCCTAGGCTTAAAACTAGTGCTTAAGTTAACATACCTTTTCGATTTGAAAAGCCCTTTCACACACTTTTTTAGCTTTTTTCTTAGTTTTTGCTGCTTTCAACAGCAAAACTCTCAATTGGGTTAGCTAAAGCGAGCGATAACACTTCGTCAATCCACGTCACAGGGTGAATTTCCAAACCATCCAGTACATTCTGTGGTATCTCTTTTAGATCTCTTTCATTGATTTTTGGGATCACCACAGTCTTGATACCACCCCTATGAGCCGCTAAAAGTTTTTCTTTTAATCCACCAATTGGCAGTACTTCGCCACGTAACGTGATTTCCCCAGTCATAGCGACATCTGAACGGACCGGATTACCAGTTAAGCTTGAAACTAGACCAGTTACCATCGCAATACCGGCACTTGGACCATCTTTAGGTGTTGCACCTTCAGGAACATGCACATGGATATCACGTTTTTCATAAAAATCGTCATTGATACGAAGTTTGTCCGCGCGATTTCTCACAACCGTCATTGCAGCTTGAATTGACTCTTGCATCACATCACCCAGTGAACCTGTATAAGTCAATTTACCTTTACCTGGCACCGCTGCACATTCAATCGTAAGTAAATCTCCACCGACTTCTGTCCATGCCAGACCAGTCACTTGACCTATCCGATCACCATCTTCCGCTTTGCCATAATCAAAGCGTTGAACGCCAAGGAATGACTCAAGGTTATCTTGGTTAATCACTACTTGTTCAATATGTTTATCTAGCAAGATGTTCTTGACCGCTTTACGACATAATTTTGAAATTTCACGTTCTAAATTACGTACCCCAGCTTCTCGCGTGTAATAACGAATGATGCCAATGATCGCACTATCTTCAATAACAACCTCAGATTCCTTCAAACCATTACGTTTAATTTGCTTTGGTATGAGATGCTGTTTTGAAATATTCAGCTTTTCATCTTCGGTGTATCCTGAAAGGCGTATCACTTCCATTCTATCAAGCAGTGGCCCTGGAATATTAAAGCTATTTGACGTCGCAACAAACATGACATCAGACAAGTCATAATCAACTTCTAAGTAATGGTCAGCAAACGTGCTATTTTGTTCAGGGTCCAATACCTCCAACAATGCAGATGCTGGGTCACCACGCATATCTGAAGACATTTTGTCGATTTCATCTAGCAAGAATAATGGGTTCTTAACACCGACTTTGCTCATGCTTTGAATAAGCTTACCTGGCATTGAACCGATATAAGTTCTTCTATGTCCACGGATCTCCGCTTCGTCTCGAACTCCACCTAACGCCATACGGACGTACTTACGACCCGTAGAACGCGCGATAGATTGCCCTAAGCTTGTTTTACCAACACCAGGAGGGCCAACTAGACATAAAATTGGGCCTTTAAGTTTATTGGTACGCTGTTGAACAGCAAGATATTCAATAATTCTTTCTTTTACTTTTTCTAACCCATAATGGTCTGCGTCAAGAATTTTTTGTGCGCCCGCTAAGTCTTTCTTTACTTTTGAGCGCTTCTTCCAAGGTACGCCAATCATGGTATCAATATACGAGCGAACTACCGTTGCTTCAGCTGACATAGGCGACATCATCTTCAACTTGTTCAGTTCAGACATTGCCTTTTCTTCGGCCTCTTTTGGCATTTGCGCTTCACCGATTCGTTTTTTAAGCGCTTCAAATTCGTCCGGCACATCGTCAAGTTCACCAAGCTCTTTTTGAATGGCTTTCATTTGCTCATTCAAATAGTACTCTCGCTGCGATTTTTCCATTTGTTTTTTAACACGGGAACGAATTTTCTTTTCTACCTGAAGCAGGTCAATTTCGCCCTCCATCAACGCCATGAGATACTCTAGACGTTCAGTCACACTGCCAAGTTCCAGTACCTTTTGCTTTTCTGGCACTTTGATTGGCATATGTGCTGCCATCGTGTCAGCTAAACGAGCAGCTTCATCTATACCTGATACAGAAGTTAGAACTTCCGGCGGAATCTTTTTGTTGAGCTTCACGTAGCCTTCAAATTGACTCACCGCACTACGAATGAAAATGTCCTGCTCTTGACCATCAATGTCTTTTGACTCTAAGAACTGCGCTTGTGCTAGGAAATAATCGTCTGTCACCAAAAATTCTTCGATTTTGGCTCTTTGTGTACCCTCAACTAAGACTTTGACAGTACCATCTGGTAACTTTAGCAACTGAAGTACCGTTGCAATGGTACCGACTTCATAAATTTCGTCAGTTTTTGGGTCATCAACAGTGGCGTCTTTTTGCGCAACCAAAAAGATCTGCTTGTCATTTTCCATCGCCGCTTCTAGGCACTTTATCGATTTCTCTCGGCCAACAAAAAGCGGGATCACCATGTGCGGATAAACCACGACGTCGCGTAGTGCTAGCACAGGAATTTCAACTCGATCCGTTCTCTCAAGCGTCATTTTATTCTCTTCACACTTCTTTAATTTTTATTAATACCAAACTATATGGGGATAGTGGTTGTAAAGTTCAACTCGTTGATAAAAAAAGGAGCCGTTGGCTCCTTTTTTAACAATTAGTAAACCTACTCAGACACAGCTTTGTCTTTTGGGCTATTCTCGTAAATCAAAATAGGATCTGACTCACCTTTAATAACAGTCTCATCAACAACGACCTTGCTTACGTCTTCAATTGAAGGCAGTTCGTACATCGTATCAAGCAGCACACCTTCCACGATAGAACGTAATCCTCGTGCACCTGTTTTACGCTCCATTGCTTTACGGGCAATCGCTTTCAGTGCGTCGTCTCGGAACTCAAGTTCAACATCTTCCATCTTGAATAATGCAGCAAACTGTTTAGTTAATGCATTTTTTGGCTCATTCAAAATCTGAATAAGTGCATCTTCATCAAGTTCTGTTAACGTAGCAACCACTGGTAAACGACCGATAAATTCTGGAATTAATCCGTACTTTACTAAGTCTTCTGGCTCAACATCTTTGAAAGTTTCACTCAACGAACGTGTTGAGTCTGCCGATTTAACATCCGCTCCAAAGCCAATACCGGTATTTTTGTGACTGCGCTGTTCAATTACTTTATCAAGGCCAGCAAACGCGCCCCCACAAATAAACAAAATTTTCGAAGTGTCTACTTGAAGAAACTCCTGCTGTGGGTGTTTACGACCGCCTTGAGGTGGCACAGATGCCACTGTACCTTCGATAAGTTTTAACAGGGCCTGTTGAACCCCCTCACCCGATACGTCTCTGGTGATCGATGGATTATCGGATTTACGTGAAATCTTATCGATTTCATCAATGTATACAATACCACGTTGCGCTTTTTCTACATCGTAGTCACATTTTTGCAGTAGCTTTTGAATGATATTCTCTACGTCTTCACCAACATAGCCAGCTTCTGTCAATGTCGTTGCATCTGCCATAGTAAATGGCACATCTAATAATCGAGCTAAGGTTTCGGCTAAGAGCGTTTTACCGCTGCCCGTTGGACCAATCAGTAGGATATTACTCTTGCTTAATTCAACATCGACTTTAGAACCTTGACTGCGCAAACGCTTATAGTGGTTATACACAGCTACAGATAAGACTTTTTTGGCATGTTCTTGGCCAATTACATAGTCGTCTAAGTGGTTTCTAATTTCTTTTGGAACTGGAAGCTTGTCACCAGACTCATGCTTTGGTGCAATATCTTTTATTTCTTCCCTAATGATGTCGTTACACAGCTCGACGCACTCATCACAAATATAAACAGAAGGACCTGCTATTAACTTGCGTACTTCATGCTGGCTCTTACCACAAAATGAGCAATACAAGAGTTTGTTACTTTTGTCGCCGTCTGTTGGAGTGTCTGACATTCAGCTACCTCTTAAATTCTGTGTCACCGTTCACCGGCGACCATATACGTTGTTTTAACTATACCAAATAAATTTTACTTTAGCATAGTTGTAGAGAGAGGTTTAACACCTCACCCTGTCAGATTTACTTGCTGTCTCTGCGTGTATGTACTGCGTCAACCAATCCATACTCAACCGCTTCTTGTGCACTCATGAAGTTGTCACGATCAGTATCACGAGAAACGATATCAAACGGTTGACCTGTATGTTCAGCCATTAGACGATTTAATTTTTCTTTTATAGACAAAATTTCTTTTGCATGAATTTCAAAATCCGATGCCTGACCTTGAAATCCACCTAAAGGCTGATGGATCATCACACGCGAGTTTGGCAAACAGTAACGCTTACCTTTCGCACCACCAGATAATAAGAATGCGCCCATACTTGCAGCTTGGCCAACACACACCGTACTTACGTCTGGCTTAATGAAGTTCATGGTGTCATAAATAGACATACCAGCAGTGACCGAACCGCCTGGCGAATTAATATATAAATAAATATCTTTTTCTGGGCTTTCTGATTCCAAGAATAACAACTGCGCGACAATCAGATTCGCCATGTGATCTTCAACTTGACCAGTCAAGAAAATAATACGCTCTTTCAGTAGTCGAGAATAGATATCAAAGGAGCGTTCACCTTTAGCTGTTTGTTCTACAACCATAGGTACTAATGCATTGAAAGGATCGATCATACCGTCATTCATAATTTTTATTCCTTATCCGCAGTCATATCAAAAGCACTGCGTGTGGTTGGTATTCTGTGCCTAGAAAATAAAATGGCCCGGACATGCTACAAAAACTGCAGAATATCTCGAGCCATTAAATCGTTAGCTATGCTTTAAGTCAATGACTTATTATGCACCTTGCTGTGGATTCATGATTTCATCAAATGCTTTTTCAACGTCAGAAACCTGAGCTGCAGCTAGAATAGCTTCAACAGCTTGCTCTTCCATTGCTACATTGCGCATTTGCTGCATCATTTGCTCGTTGCCCTTATAGTAAGCAACTACTTCACTTGGATCTTCGTAAGCTGAAGCAACACTTTCGATTAACTCATCTACTTTCGCTTCATCTACTTTGATGTCGTTCGCTTTGATCACTTCACCAAGTAAAAGACCAGTTTTAACGCGAGTCAATGCTTGCTCGTGGAACAGCTCAGCTGGAAGCTCAGGCATGTTTTGCGCGTTGCCGCCAAAACGCTGCGCCGCTTGCTGGCGTAGTGCATCAATTTCTTGATCAATTAGAGCTTTTGGAACTTCAGTTTCGTTGTGCTCAAGAAGACCTTTGATCGCTTGATCTTTCACGTTTGCTTTAACAGCTTGAGAAAGTTCACGTGTCATGTTCTTTTTAACTTCTTCTTTAAGTGCATCAACGCCACCTTCAGCAACACCAAACTTAGTTGCGAATTCGTCGTTTAGCTCTGGAAGTTCTTGAACTTCAACTTTTTTCACTGTGATAGTGAATTGAGCTGGCTTACCTTTTAAGTTTTCTGCGTGATATTCTTCAGGGAAAGTCACGTCAGCTACAACTTCTTCACCTGCTTTTTTGCCAACGATGTTGTCTTCAAAGCCAGGGATCATACGACCTTGACCCAGCTCTAGAGGGAAGTCTTCAGCTTTACCGCCTTCAAACTCTTCTCCATCTACTGTGCCAACGAAATCGATTGTTACACGGTCTTTCTCGCCTGCAGCTGCATCGCTTTCTGCCCAAGTTGCGTGTTGCTTACGAAGTGTCTCAAGCATGTTTGCTAAGTCTTCGTCAGTTACATCTACAACTGGCTTTTCAACAGTGATTTTATCTAAGTCTTTCAGTTCAACTTCTGGGTAAACTTCGAAAGTTGCATCAAATTCTAAATCTTTACCCGCTTCTAAAGACTTAGGCGCAAATGCTGGTGCGCCAGCTGGGTTGATTTTCTCAGCTACGATAGCTTCAATGTAGTTGCGTTGCATTAATTCGCCTGCAACTTCTTGACGAACAGCTGCACCAAAACGTTTAGTGATCACTGATACAGGAACTTTACCCGGACGGAAACCGTCAATACGCTGAGTTTTAGACAGTTGTTGTAAGCGTTTTTTAACTTCAGTCTCAACGTTCTCTGCAGGAACGGTGATAGTCAGACGGCGCTCAAGGCCTTGAGTCGTCTCAACAGAAACTTGCATGATTTACCTCAATCTTCAATTTTGGCGACAAAGCGCCTTCCTTACAAACAAGTTGCACATCATGTCTTAATTAGCCTATCCACGGAATACCGTTTTGAGCACCAATTGCATGTGTCATTCTTGTTGCCTGCCCTTCATGGGCGCTATGTTAAACAATAGACGCGGCATTATAACCGATAAAAACGTTTAGTCGAGCTATCGAAGTAAATTTATGACGAATTAAGCGATGATTGGTTAAATAATGGTTAAAAATAAATTTAGGAGAATAAATTTAGATAAGAAGGTGGTCGGCGATGCAGGATTTGAACCTGCGACCCCTTGGACCCAAACCAAGTGCGCTACCAAACTGCGCTAATCGCCGATAAGTAAATACATTTTAAGAAGTGGTCGGCGATGCAGGATTTGAACCTGCGACCCCTTGGACCCAAACCAAGTGCGCTACCAAACTGCGCTAATCGCCGATAAAAGTATGTAGATGGGGCGACTGATGGGACTTGAACCCACGACAACCGGAATCACAATCCAGGGCTCTACCAACTGAGCTACAGCCGCCACTACATGTGGATTAAAATAAGAATGGCGCACCCTGAAGGATTCGAACCTTCGACCGACGCCTTAGAAGGGCGTTGCTCTATCCAGCTGAGCTAAGGGCGCATACGAACATCTTCATGTTACTATCTTACTTTAAAAGTGGTCGGCGATGCAGGATTTGAACCTGCGACCCCTTGGACCCAAACCAAGTGCGCTACCAAACTGCGCTAATCGCCGATACCTTTTCGTTGTTTCCGAGTGACCTCGTTGACAACGGGGTGCATAATAGTGATTTGACTGTTCTAGGTCAAACACTTTTTGAAAAAAACATTTCAAGTGGCCAATTTTACTACAAACTGTTCAATAAGTAGATCACTTTGCTGAAATTTATACAGTTTTTCCTACACTTTAGGCTAATCATGTTTGCTTAATATGGTAAAAAGCACATATCAGCTTGGCGCATGCGCCGTTTTCTGAGAAAATAGCGCCATTGTTGCTTTATATAGTAGCAATTTGAGCTTAACCCCTATACGCTCATTTTCGTTCAAGTTTTTAATCCCAATAAAGGTCACCCATGACGGCAAACATCATTGATGGAAAGGCAATCGCCAAACAAGTACGCACCACGGTTACTAAACGCGTTGCCGAGCGTGTTGAACAAGGTCTACGCGCTCCTGGACTTGCAGTAGTACTAGTTGGACAAGATCCAGCGAGTCAAGTTTATGTTGGCTCTAAACGTAAAGCATGTGAAGAAGTTGGCTTTATTTCAAAGTCTTTTGACCTACCTGGTGATACGAGTGAACAACAATTATTAGACTTAGTTGACACACTAAACAATGATTCAGAAGTCGATGGTATCTTAGTTCAGCTACCACTTCCTGAAGGTCTAGATGCTGAGAAAATTCTAGAGCGTATTCATCCACACAAAGATGTAGATGGTTTCCACCCTTATAATATAGGCCGGTTGGCTCAACGTATGCCTGCGCTTCGCCCTTGTACGCCAAAAGGTATTATTACTTTATTAGACTCAACTGGTGTTCATTATAAAGGAATGCATGCTGTTGTTGTCGGTGCATCGAATATTGTTGGACGTCCAATGTCCTTAGAGCTGTTACTCGCTGGATGTACAACTACAGTATGTCACAAATTCACTAAAGACTTAGAAGCACATGTAAGGCGTGCAGATTTGCTCGTTGTTGCAGTAGGTAAACCTGAATTTATCCCTGGCGAATGGATCAAAGAAGGCGCCATCGTAATTGATGTTGGTATAAACCGCCTAGAGTCAGGTAAATTGGTTGGCGATGTTCAGTATGATAAAGCAGAACAAAAAGCGAGTTTCATCACACCTGTTCCTGGTGGCGTTGGCCCAATGACCGTGGCGAGCTTAATCGAAAATACTTTAGAAGCGTGCGAGAAATACCATAGCTAGCCACGCGCTAATTATTCAATAAGGAGTCTTTAAGGCTCCTTTTTTATTTCTTATCTCCAACGCGCAACAGATTCATATGGAAATGGGTACATATTAAGGTACTGCACGATGCGAGGTTTATCGGTTAAGTTTGCTCGACTACCATGAGGTAAAAAATGATGCCAAATAATCATATCGCCAGCATTTGCCGCTATTGGTTTAGAGCCGAGTTCATGTAGTTTCGCAGGATTGGGCTGAGATTGATACTTAGCCGCTTCATTGGTCAGCTTTTTATGGAATCCTGGCACCAAGGTCAAAGCGCCCTGCTCTTCCTCCGTATCGGTCAAATAGATAATGCCCTGAGTACCAAAAGTGAGTGGCCTTGAAAAGTCAACATCCCAATGTAAATCAGGGCCAGGAAATGGCTCTCTGTCGGTTTGTGGTGGATTGAATCCACATCGATCGGCGGAAACTACTAAGTCTGTGGTTTGCCACAACTGGCTAAACGCTTTATAAATTCGCTTACTGCTGCGCACCTTATTGAGCGCCTCATGCTGGATCAGCTCAACCATAATACCCGAACGCCTATCATTGACATACCATTGGCTTGTATCTGCCATGTCCATTTGCAAATATTCGCCTAACGCACAGATCACACCGTTGCACATCTCTTGATCAATGGCATTTTTCACCACAACAAAACCGTGTGTTTGCCATTGCAAGATGTCGTCATCACTTAAAACATTATCCATATTTTGAACTTGCGCTATTATTTGTTGCATCTCTTGAGGCTGTTCTTGACCACTTAAATAGCGGCTAAGGCGTGTGAGCGATAACTCACTAGATGGACCTAAGTCATTTATACGCTCCAGAAACGCTTGATATGAGTGAGCGCACTCATAAAGCGCTCGCAATGCATCTGCCTGGCTTATACCTAACAGGTCAAAAATCGCTCGCTCAAGGAGGAAATCCACTTCTTCGTTTTGATCTGCTTGACCATTGATGCTGTTATGTATGCGAGTCCAAATTTTTTCCAAATAGATGCCAACAATATGGTTATTATCGGCAAAGTTACCCATTTCAAAATGATGATCAATCATATAGTTTCCTTGAGCAAAAAATGTAGAGCGACATTATGATTATACAAAAGTTATAAATATCATAAAATTACGAAAAAACACTATTTTTTAAAAAATCTTGAGCAGCCATATTTTTTGCACATTTGTCTTCCATCTTATTAATCAAGAAATCAACACACCTCTTAGGTATATCACTACCGTTATTAAAGTGGCGTGTGGAATAATTAACCCATGACAAAGAGAGACAAAATATGAAACGTTCAATTATTAACATTGCAATCGTTGCTACAACACTAGCCACCTTAACTGTTAGTGCGCAATCACATGCACGTAAAGGCGGTAAAGGCCCGCATCAAGCACCTGAAGTCGTATTTAGTAAATTTGATCTAGACCAAAGCGGTACGCTTACCCTTGATGAGTTGAATGCAAATACCACTGAAAAGGCTCAGAAAAAATTAGAGCGTGCGGATACTGATGCGAGTGGTGAAATTGAACTTACCGAGTACCTAGCAAATCGCCGTCATAGCAATGACCTATCAGCTTTTGCCGCAGAAATTGTGCAATGTGTCCAAGACACTAAAGATGCCACCGCAGATGAGAATATAGTGGTACCCGGTGCAGACCATTTTGCTTCACCAGAAACTAAGTTTGCGCAATTAGATAGCGACAGCAGTGGTGGTATTAGCTTAGATGAAATCAGCAGTTCACTTTCAAACCGCCATGCAGATGCATTCTCTGCAATGGATAGCGATGAGAGTGGTGATGTTACTTTAGATGAATTTATCCAGCACGGTGAAAGCAAACGCGCCACTAAGCATGCAGTCAAAGAATGTATCGACAGCATCCTAGACGCTGCAGAGCCTGTATAAGCAATTGTTAAAGTGTTCATTAAGAAAGGGCCATTCACAATGCTTTGTGACTCGGCCCTTTTCTAGATTTTATCTTTCAAGGCAACAACTCGAAGTCTACTAATCAGATTACTGTCCTTTCCTACGCCTCATAAATGACCAATATTATGCGCATTTGAGTAGACCATAGAAAAATATTCTTACTCCACTTGCGCTTTAATTGGGCCATATTCTAAATTCACATGCGGATTTTGCCCACGTTGACGCAACAAGTGATCCATCAAGGTAATTGCCATCATTGCTTCTGCAATAGGGATCGCTCGGATCCCCACGCAAGGATCGTGTCGTCCTTTTGTGATCATTTCAACTGATTCGTTGGTCGTATTAATACTTTGCCCGGGTATCGTAATGCTCGATGTAGGCTTAAGCGCTATCGATGCAACAATATCTTGACCCGTTGAAATACCGGCTAGCACACCACCAGCGTGATTACTTGTAAAACCTTGAGGCGTGAGTTCATCTCTATGTTCTGAGCCTTTTTGTTCCACTACCGCAAAGCCATCACCAATTTCAACACCTTTCACAGCATTAATACTCATCAAAGAGTGAGCTAGCTCCGCATCTAATCTGTCAAATACTGGTTCACCTAAACCAACAGGTACATTTTTGGCAACCACTTTTACTTTTGCACCAATGGAGTCGCCTGACTTTTTCAAATCACGCATGTATTCATCTAGCGCTTCTAATTTGCTCTCATCTGGAAAGAAAAATGGATTTTGCTCAACTTGCTGCCAATCATATTGCTCGGCTTTTATGGGCCCAAGTTGAGACAAGCATGCATGAATTTCAATGCCATGTACTTGTCGTAGATATTTTTTTGCTATACCACCGGCTGCAACTCGAATAGCCGTTTCACGTGCTGATGAACGTCCACCGCCGCGATAATCGCGATGTCCATACTTATGCCAGTAAGTATAGTCACCATGTCCGGGCCGAAATACTTCTGCAATTTTACTGTAGTCTTTTGAACGCTGATCAGTGTTTTCTATTAATAAGCCAATACTGGTACCTGTGGTTTTCCCTTCGAAAACACCCGACAGTATTTTAATTTCGTCGCCTTCTCTACGCTGTGTCGTGTAACGACTTTGTCCTGGCTTGCGCCTGTCTAAATCAACTTGTAAGTCAACTTCACAAAGCTCAAGCCCTGCTGGAACGCCATCTACCACACCACCTAGTGCTGGCCCATGACTTTCGCCAAAGGTACTCACCTTAAAAAGCTGACCTATGCTATTTCCTGCCATTATTCACCCTCATTCCAAATGACACCCAAAATACTAAGTAAGCATGCCGCCTACTTAGTCGTTAAAATATTCAACTAGTTGTTGCTTTGAAATAACAAATACACCTAGGCCACCATTTTCAAATTCTACCCACTCGAAAGGCGCACCTGGGTACAACGCTTCCATATGTACCATAGAGTTACCAACTTCGACAAATAAAAGTCCATGATCGGTCAAATGCTCTGCCGCTTCTTGTAAAATCGTGCGCGTTACATCAAGGCCATCTTCTCCCGATGCAAGGCCTAGTTCCGGCTCATGATGAAACTCGTGTGGCAAATCAGCCATATCTTCTGCATCCACATACGGTGGATTGGCTACAATCAAGTCATATTTTTGACCTTCAACACCACTAAACACATCAGATTGAATTGCAAATACTTGGTCTTGCAACATGTAATCTTCAATGTTGATATTCGCGACTTCCAATGCATCATAAGAAATATCAACCGCATCAACTTGTGACTCTGGAAAGGCTTGCGCTAAAGCAATCGCAATACACGCAGATCCTGTGCACATATCCAAAATACGTTCAACAGGCTGCTGGGCTTGTAACCATGGCGAAAATTTATTATTGATAAGCTCAGCAAATGGCGAACGCGGAACTAGTACGCGCTCATCAACATAAAATGGCATACCAGCAAACCAAGCTTGGTTTGTTAAGTACGCTACCGGCGTACGCTCTACGATACGGGTTTCGATGTAACTCAATAAACGCAGTTTCTCGGTACGTGTTAAACGCGAGTTCATTAATTCTGTTGGTGTATCAAGTGGTAAATTCAAGATCGGTAAAACTAAGCTAACAGCTTCATCCCACGCGTTATCTGTTCCATGACCAAAAAATAGCCCTTGGCTTGCAAATTGGCTGGTCGTCCAACGTAACCAGTCTCGAATTGTTTGTAAGTCACTTACCGCTTCTTCGGCCAGTGCTTCTGTCAGCTGAAATTCGCTCATGTTTCTATCTCGGTCATTTTTAAACTAGCGACATTGTAGCGGTTTTTGCGCTGGGTTTTTACGCTTTTTTTCATTAGAATGACACCATGAAAAAAGAACCCTCAAACTCATCCCAAATAGACGACGCTGACCTAGATTTATTTCGTCAGTCCATCGCTGGTACAAAAAAAATGAAGCAAGATACTATCCGCTTCAGTAATGCCACTAAAAAACCTAAATTTAGCGAACTAGCAGAGCAAAAAAAACAACATAAGTCGGAGTTTTATTTTTCTGACGAATATATTCCTGACATTGATACACACGGTACTGTCAATTACGTTAGACTCGGCGCAGACCGCTATTTAGCAAAGCAATTACGCCGAGGCGACTTTGCACCTGAATTAGTATTAGACCTTCACGGATTGAACAAAGATAGAGCTAAAGATGAACTCGCGGCGTTAATTCATGCGTGTAAAAAACAACACTACTATTGCGCTTGTGTTGTACACGGAATAGGTGAACATATTTTGAAGCACAAAGTGCCACAATATTTAGTGCAACATCCTGATGTGCTAGCAATGCACCAAGCGCCACTTGAATATGGTGGTAAGGGTGCGGTCTTGATTTTAATCGATTTACCACAATCGGATGAGTTTAGACGCTAAGCCAATCGCATTAATTATCTGGCTCATTGAAAAACCTTTGGTTAATATGCCCTGTAAATAACGTTAATAACGATTAGAACAACAGGGTTTCTATGAATGAATTACTGAGTGCAGATCTGGCGATACTGCTTGTTGAGCCTTCGCCAACACAACGAAAGGTCATTACGAAAGAACTTAAAGACGAAGGTATATTGCATATTGATTTTGCTGATTCCATCGAAGATGCCAAAACACAGCTGATCAACAATATTCCTGACTTGATCATTTCCTGCCTGCATTTACCTGATGGCAGCGCCGTCGATTTACAGCATCATCTCAACCATGAACTGAGTGAGTATGCAATTCCATTTATGCTCATATCTAGCGAAACCCGCAAAGCTCAATTAGAGATATTCAAACAATCCGGTGTCATCGCTATTTTACCAAAACCGTTTAACAAGCAGCACCTAGGTAAAGCACTCAATGCCACCCTTGATATTCTCTCTCCCCAAGAGTTAGAACTTGATCTATACGATGTACAAGACCTTAGAATACTCATTGTTGATGACTCCCGCCTTGCTCGTAATCACATCAGGCGTGTACTCACAAACCTTGGCGCTAGTCGTTTTACGGAAGCTGAAGACGGTGCGCAAGCCATTGAAATCTTACAAACACAGATGTTTGATCTGATTGTAACTGATTACAACATGCCTCAAGTCAATGGCCAAGAGCTAACCGAAACCATCAGAACAAGTGACGAACACGCGCATATTCCTGTGCTAATGGTTACTTCAGAAGCCAATGACACACATCTTTCTAATATAATGCAATCAGGGGTTAATGCACTTTGTGACAAACCGTTTGAACCCGAGTCTGTTAAGCGGTTAATTTATCAACTTCTAGAACATGACTAAAATATAGTTTTTTTCGCCAATCAATGTGGTCAAATGTACAACAAAAGGAATTTGACCACACTCCAACAAAACAAAAATCTAATTAAAAACAATGATTTAAAATTTTTTCATAACATGGCACAACCTTTGTAATAGTTAATGCGACTAATACATTAAAGGAGCAAGATTATGAAAACTTTTACTAAATTAACAGCTATCGCATTGCTTTGTGGTACAAGCATTTCCGCTAATGCAAACGACTTAACAACCGATGTTACCGCTGAGCTATCAGATGTGATCAGCACAGCTATTAGCAACAGTATCAATAACAGCATTGAAGAGTTGAAAGTAACTACTTTCGAGTCTGTAACTTCATCTTTAAACACCGCTTTTGAGCAACCTGAAAACGAAAAAACGGCAGCTACAACTCAAGAGGCGCCTAATCATGGGGAATGAGCTAATGTTACTGGGCTTACTTGCACTGCCTGTAGTTAGCACTTTCGCTGCATATATGGGTATAGAAATTCTGCGTCATGTGGGACAGCGACTAAGCATGGGGTAAAAATATGGTTGGGATAAACTTTAAAGAAACGAGCAGGCAAATAAAAACCCGCCTAGCGGCGGGTTTAAACGAAAAACGTAGCGATTATAGTGCGCCTTCGTTCTCAGATAGGAACTTAGCAACACCTTCAGGGCTTGCATCCATACCTGCTTTACCTTCAGTCCAACCAGCTGGACATACTTCACCGTGCTCGCTGTGGAACGCTAATGCATCAACCATGCGAAGCATTTCATCGATGTTACGGCCTAAAGGAAGATCGTTAACTACTTGGTGACGTACGTTACCTTCTTCGTCGATTAGGAAAGAACCACGGAAAGCAACACCAGCTTCTGGGTGCTCAACATCGTATGCTTGGCAGATTTCGTGTTTAACGTCTGCAATTAATGCATATTTAACTGGACCGATACCACCTTCATTTACCGGTGTGTTACGCCATGCATTGTGCGAAAATTGAGAATCGATTGAAACACCAATCACTTCAACACCGCGCTTTTGGAACTCTTCAAAACGCTTATCAAAAGCGATTAGTTCAGAAGGACAAACAAAAGTGAAGTCTAGTGGGTAAAAGAAGATAACTGCTTTTTTACCTTTGATGTTTTCATGTAGATTGTAGCTATCTACGATTTCGCCATTACCTAGTACCGCTGCTGCTGTAAAGTCTGGTGCCTGACGGCCAACTAATACACCCATTGTTTTCTCCAAATAGTTAGGTTTTTTGTCCAATTTAATTTAGCACATCAATGTGTACTAACACTGTATCTTATTATTGAGGCAGTATGTGAAAAAACAAGCCTCTGCAAAAATTGGCATCAGTTTATGCTGCTCATCGTCAAAATAACAATCGAATAAAGCGATAACCATCATCAATTTTTTTGATTGCTGTTTTTTAATACCAATTTTCTTAACTAAGTAGTCTATTTTGAGGCTGGAGAACCTTGTTACTATCAGGTTTAGCCTCCAGAATGATCAAGTGTTATTGCAGATAGGTATAATTCAAAGATTTATGCAAAAAAAAGCGCCCCGAGTTCGGAGCGTCTTAATCCTAAGAATACTTAATCCATTATATTTTCTGGCATTTCACCACGCAATTGTTGCCAGATTTCACCCGTTTTGTGACCATATTTACGCATCAACGAAATCGCTCCATCGTGGTTTTTATCTTGCGCGAGCACCGTCAAATCTTTATAAAACTGTCTTGCAAGTTCACGGGTACGTGGGTCTGAGAAGTAGTGCCCACCAATTTTTGAGTACAGGCCTTTGAAACCATTCAAAACTAGCACGTAGATGCGGTTGTTACCGGCAATAGCGAGCTTGTGGTGAACTCGGTAGTCATATTCAGCAAAAGCCTCTGCCGAGTCTTCTAGTTCATCACTCTTAGATAGAATATCAATCACATCTTCAGGATTAAATTTAATCGCGGCACGGGTATAAATTGCACTAATGTTAGTGCGAGCAGACAACAACTGATCCGTTAACTCTGGCATTTTATCTTCATCTAAACGCGCCAAAGTCTCTAGAATGTTCAACCCTGAAGTTTCCCAAAAGTTGTTTACACGAGTGGGCTTACCATGCTGTATGGTTAACCACCCATCACGGGCGAGACGCTGCAAAACTTCTCGTAATGTGGTGCGAGTAACGCCAATCAACTCCGACAACTCTCGCTCAGCAGGTAAAATAGAACCCGGCGGAAATTCCCCATTCCAAATAGATTCAACAATATACTCCTCAGCAAATCCTGCTGGGCTTTTGGCTTTGAAAATTCTCATTTAGCACCACTTTTTTGAAATACGTGACCGTACCGTTGTAATCCACTGATTGTACCAGATGATTTTCAACTAACAAGCAAAGAAGCTTATCGAGTATATCCTGAAGTCAATCGAGATTAGTTGCAGGCATAACAAGTTATGACTCATAATAGCCTCAAAAAGATAATCCTTTGGAGCGGATATGAACTGGCTAGGTACTCTGCCTTTATCAAAAAAAGCATGGGCGCTTTTGGCACTAAGTGCTGCAATATTTGAAATTACTGCATTGTTTTTCCAGTATGCAATGGGCCTTGAGCCATGCATTATGTGTATTTACCAACGCACTGCCATGTTGGGGCTATTTGCTGCCGGTGTGATCGGTTTAATTAATCCTCAAAGCACACCATTTAGGTGGCTAGGCTATGCGATATGGGGAGTTAGCAGCATTTGGGGCTGGTTAATTGCCCGTGAGCATATCGATATGCAAACAACCACCGACCCATTTGCGTTTACCTGCGATATTGTACCTAATTTTCCTTCATTTATGCCCTTACATGAATGGTTCCCTGCTTTTTTTGCAGCGACAGGTGACTGCGGTAATATCGATTGGTCGTTCTTGTCATTGAGTATGCCTGGTTGGATGGAGATCATTTTCGGATTTTATAGTCTGAGCTTTGTCGCCATCTTTGGCTGTAGCTTACTGGTAAAAAACAAATGATTTTACGTCTCAGTCAACTCAAATTACTTGATGGTTATAAGCTGAGAGACAAACAGCGTATATTGTCAAATGCATTAGAAATGCTACCAGTTACTCAAAAAGTCATGCTTCGCATTGCCAAACTATCGGTACTGATACCTTTTTTTATCGCGCTGGCATATGTTGAAGGTTGGGTGCTTCTGCCTGTCTTATTGTTGGCGGGCTTGAGCTACCCTTTGCTTACTAGTCCAATTGAAATTTTATTCTCAAAGTCAACCATTGAGCAGGCTGAAAAACAGTTTAATTCTAGAGAACAGCATATAAATGGGCCCGAATAAGGGCCCCTCCTTGCTTTTAAAAGCGGATCCTCCCAGCTAATTTAGCAGCCATCCTAGGGCCAATTCCCTTGACTTGTTGTAGCGATTCAATGTTTTCAAATCGACCATTCAACTGGCGATAATCAATGATTGCTTGTGCTTTTGTCTGTCCAATACCTGGCAAGCTGGTTAACTCATCTACCGATGCATTATTTATATCCACCAACTCTACCGAGGGTGATGCTGCAACTTCTTCAGTATCGATGGGTGGAGTTTGAGCAAGTACGGTTGGATAGTGCCCAAACGCTAGAACAAGCGTCACAATAAGAATAATTGATTGAATCATAGTAGTTCCTTACTAGTTAATGTCCATATACGCCTTCAAAAAATCAGCTTCGTGAAAGCTCTTTAAATAAAGATAAGTAGTCCCTCTTTGTCAAGCTCATCAATCATTACTTATCATGTAATTTTTTAATAACATGACTATGCTAAATATTGATTTACGCGCTTAACAAGTGCCAATTAAAACTTGCATAAATCGGCGCAAACTATTACTGTATAAAAAAACAGTGTTTAGCAGGAGTGATCATGGCTGTTGTTGTTAAGTATGTGGTAGAAAGAAATGGAGTCGAGCGCATGACCTTTACCAGTAAAAAAGAGGCTGATGCATACGACAAAATGTTAGATGTTGCAGAATCTTTGGAACAAATGCTTACCAAGGTAGACGTACCGTTAAGCGAGCAACAAGTTGAGTCTTTAGCGCTTGAAATTGCCAAGCAAAAAGATCAGTTCCTTGCCGTGTTAAAGGGTGGAAAACCTGAGCCTGTGAAAAAACCCAAAGCGGTTAATAAACCGCAAGCGGAAAACGTCACGCCACTCAAAGAAGCTTAGTCTTTTTATAGAAAGTGACTAATCACAAAACTTTTGCCTTACCTGCATATAGATGTAGATTTCTTGGCAATTGCAAGACGAGGTAGCCGCGCTACCGACAAAGTTTTCTTGCCTCAAAATAGACCTCTTAGTTAGGCGAATTCGCGTTAAAGATAAAATCAAGGCGTAAAAAAACCCGCTCATGCGGGTTTTTATGTGACTGAAATTTTATTTCAAAACGTCAGCAACGGCATTTGAGAAGTAATCGATGTTCGCTTGACTAATACCGGCTACGTTTACACGACTCGAACCCACGATGTAAATCGCATACTCTTTTTGTAAACGCTCGATTTGATCTTTATTAATACCCAAGAACGAGAACATACCATTTTGACGATCAATGAAAGAGAAGTCTTGCGCAACACCTTTAGCCGCTAAACTGTCTTTAATTAAAGTACGTAAACCATTAATTCGGCTACGCATTTCATCAAGCTCTTCGTGCCACATTTGCGTTAATTCATTGCTGCTCAAGATTGTATTAACAATGTCTGCACCGTGCGCTGGCGGCATTGAGTAAATACTGCGCACAACGCTTAACAATACCGAGTTTGACACATCTGCAGTTGCTACATCTTTAGCAATCAACGAACATGCACCAATGCGTTCACGGTATAGACCAAAGTTTTTAGAGCATGAAGAACAAATGATCATCTCATCTACTGCATCAGCAACCATGCGAAGGCCTTTTGCATCTTCATCAAGACTTGTTCCAAAACCTTGGTAAGCGATATCAATTAATGGTGTAAAACCTACCTCTTTCGCGAGTTCAGCAACCACTTTCCATTGTTGCTCGTCTAAGTCCATACCGCTTGGGTTGTGACAACACGCATGAAGAAGCACAACATCGCCTTTTGGTACTTGCTTCAATGTATCGATCATTTCGTCAAACAAAAGCCCTTTATTTTC
The DNA here is from genome assembly GCF_056312285.1 of Pseudoalteromonas sp. ABE4_541. Lineage (NCBI taxonomy): Bacteria > Pseudomonadati > Pseudomonadota > Gammaproteobacteria > Alteromonadales > Pseudoalteromonadaceae > Pseudoalteromonas > Pseudoalteromonas sp. ABE4_541. The sequence continues at coordinate 140,648 of NZ_JBSVEM010000001.1, read as the reverse complement.
ATAGTCGTAATAAGGGTATTCTTTAACGTTCAAGCCTGCAGCTTCGAACAAGCTAATGTGGTTTGCCCAAGTTGGTGTTGTAACCCATACTGTTGCATTTGCGTTACAACGCTTAATAAACTCCGCAGCTACGCGCAGTGCCCCAGTCCCGCCAGGCGTTTGTGCTGTACGCACTCGGTTTGCTAACAGCGCGTTGTGCTCACCAAGTAACAGAGACTCCATTTTGTGACAAAAATCTAAATTACCCGCTAGACCAATATAAGACTTTGTCTTTTCATTTTCTAAACGAAATGCCTCAGCCTGCTTTACCGCACGCAGTACTGGTGTATCGCCCTGCTCGTCTTTATAAACACCAACACCTAAGTCAATTTTGTTTGGGTTAGTATCTTGCTTATAAGCTGCCATCAAGCCAAGAATTGGATCTGTTGGTAACGGTTTTAGTTCACTGAACATGGTTTATCTCTTTATTATATTTAAGCCGACACCGAATAAGACACAGCACTAGATGTCTATACGATGCCAAGCAATAGGGGTTAAAACTGAACTCATCTTAACATAAATATGTGTTAAAACGAGCGATATCACTCAGGCAGATACTGAGGAATTTTAATACATACAGCGATTAGTAAAGCCAATACTTCAGGCGTAAAAAAATCTTTGCTAAATGCTTCAGCATCAATGATACCTATGCAGTTGTTCTCACTGTCGAACAATGGTAGGCAAGTCTCAGCCCGTACTTTAGGATCACACGTATAATACTCTCCCCCGGCTTCAACATAAGCTCGAACATCATTGATCACACGGGCATGATGGCTCATAACAACTTGTACGTTGTTGCTAGTTGCTGCGAACTGTTCATTAACAGGGAAAAGCGGCCTGCTCGGAGCACCAACATAGGCAAGCTTCAAAAGTTGGGGGCCTTCTGGTGTCACTCTTGTTTGGTATATACCAAACCAATCAACTCGAGTGAGACGACTGACAAATTCAACAATAGTTTGTAATTTAGCTAAACATACTTCTGTATTTTCACTTTTATCGATGATTGATGAAAGCTCAAATGGCTCATCTTGAAGGTGCCCAAATAAGCTACACGCACCACCTTCACCCAATTCAGGAATAAGATAAGACCAAACAGCCTGTGTACTATTGCTCTCATCATTTAAAAATACATCTAGCTCTGATAATGCCCTGTCTATCAATTTAGGTTCTATTGATAACTGCGCGAGATCAAGATAAGAATAAACCATCTAGCCATCCAAACTTCCAAAATTAAAAATAGAGACTAACATGGTGCGTGATTGTTGCAAATAAAAAATCAACGAAGCGCATAGATTATTTTTACTTCATTACCTTTCTCGTTGAATTGAATGTCTGTAGCGATTTCACTGAGCAGCCTAAGACCTCTACCATGCTCTAACTGCAAATTATCTTCTTGCTTCGATTTGGGCCGGAAACCTTTACCAGAGTCTTGTATCGTAAAAATTAATCGAGCTTCAAGCGGGGCATATTGCACATGTATAACAATCAAGGCTTGCTCTAAGGTACTCAACACTTCTTCACGCAGCTGATAAAACTCTAAAAAGCCATCTTCTTTATTTTTGATATCAGAATCAAGACCCAATACGCCATGGTCGACTGCATTGTTATAAGCCTCAGACAAAAGTAAGAAAATATTAGAACGATGCTCACTAACTCCTTTAATTCTGCTCAGTACATCTACTAATTCCAAGATTGGATCCGCACCCACAATATTAGTCTCATCCACTTTTGCACTCAATTCAAACGGAACATGAGAGTACTCAATAGGCTGTGTAGATTTAACTTTACTTGGCACACAATTTAAAATGGCAACACTCAAGTCATCTTGCTGGGCGCTATGTTCAGAAAACTTCTGGGTATGACTAACAACTAACTCTGTCGAAATGTTGGGCACAGAAGATAACAAAGCTTTTAATCTATCTTCACCAAACATATCGCCTTGCTTATTTTCAGTCTCAATAATGCCGTCAGTCGCCATGAAGAGCCTTCGGCTTGCATCAACTTCTAAGTGTAAGGTTGTTCGTTCAAACTCATCCTGTTCTAAGATCCCTAAGGCCATATGCTGTGACTCCAACGTCTCAATAATATTGCCTTGTTGATCGAGTAAATAGAGGTCAGGTAACCCACCTAACCAAGCAGATAAACTTTTTCCCGATTCACTCAATTCCACAATCGCAGCAGCACAAAACATATTACTCGGTAATAAAGTACTCAGTACCCCATTAAGTTCATACGCAATATCATTAACCGCCATTCCCTTATTGACCATAGCGTAGAAAATACGAGATGCGGGAAGCGCACCAACAGCAGCAGCGAGCCCGTGTCCGGTAAAGTCACCGAGCAAGCAATAAAATCCCCCCATCGGGCTTTTTGCCATTAAGAACATATCCCCGTTAAACATTGAAGCTGGAGACAGGTGATAATCGCAATAGCGGCTATATTCAGGTGATTGACTTAACGCGTTACTAAAAATGTGCTCTACAATTTCATGCTCGCGCTCAATTTGGTTGTAATGGTACTCAAGCTGCTTTTTTTGTTGATTTGCTTCTTGGCTTAGCCTTCTCGTTCGCGCATGCGCGCGTATTTTGGCGGAAAGGATCACTTTGTCGAATGGTTTATGGATAAAATCGTCACCACCCACTTCCAAACAACGTTCAAAGCTATTGTGGTCTTCAAGCGTTGTAATGAAAATAACGGGTAAATACACATCACCAGCAAGTTCTTTAATTTTTGGCGCAGCAGTAAAACCATCCATTACAGGCATAATAACGTCAAGTAGTACAATATCAATTTCACTCGACTTTAATACTTCCAGCGCCTGCGCACCATTATTTGCAACCGATACATCATAGTTTTGTTGCTCAAGCATTGTTTTGAGCAAAATGCAGTTCAAGGGTTGATCGTCTACAACCAGTACTCGCACAGTATGTCTCTCTAAACGCTAAATATGGCTTAATCGATATCGAACTTTTTATCAAAGCGCGAAATTTGAAGAATTTTCTTCAACTGAGGACGACAATTACTTATTTGAATAGTATCTATAGTTTCGGACAATGTTTTTTTCATATTTAACAACATACCTAGTGCTGAACTGTCCATATAGTCAGTTTCACGCAGATCCACAACCACTTTCTCTGTTCCTGAGCCTATGTCAGCGTAGGCCTGACGAAACGATTGCACTAAATTGAAGTCGAACTTACCACGGATTTGTATCGTTAAAACTTTTCCATCTGCAGACGAACTCTTGCTCAAACTCATGTTAAGCTCCTAATATGGTTTGAATTTGTTATATAGCACTGCTTTAAATATAATCGCTATACAAAGATTAGCAAAAATAAAACGCACAAAAGTTCAAACGATACGCTCTCTATTCATTGATCTGTGTATCATTACTGCATTATTAAAAATAGATGGTATGATCCGCATATGCTAAATACCCTCTATGAGATTAAACATGTCAGACAGTCGCTTAGTTTATTCAACTGATCTTGGAAGAATTGATACTAAAGAACTTAAAGAAGAAGCCCAAGTCAAAACATTTAAAGATGGCTTTGTTAGAATAGAAAGACAAACTAAAGGCCGCAAAGGCAAAGGTGTGATGCTTGTTGTTGGTATTGACCCCAAAGAGCATGACTTGAAAAAGTTAGCTAAAACACTAAAAAGTAAAATGGGCCAAGGCGGCGCTTTAAAGGATGGTGTTATCGAGATACAGGGCGATGACCGTGAAAAGCTCAAACAGATTTTAGAAACGCTGAAATTTAAAGTGAAAATTGCAGGTGGATAAGCTGTAATAAATAACCGAACTTAGTTGTCAGATATGGTTTGTAAGCGTGCTTTTATCTGACAGTACTAAATCAAGCATGAAGTTACGAGACTAAATCAGCTTTTCGCTCTATAACAGGTAAAACTTCTGCCAGCTCTTTGTCTAGCATATCTAATACGCTTTCAAATCCATATTTCGGCCTCCAACCCAAGGCTTCCTGTGCAGCGGAAGAGTCATATATACGATCTAGACGTTTCGGGAGCTCCCATCCTCTTAGCTCAAACTCTTGAGCCAACTTGTGACATTTTCGCCTAATTACTACATCGGCCTCACTAAATAAGCTTTCTTGATCAGAGCGATGGAAAGGGGTTGCTGCTGATATAATAAATCGATTAAAACCATCTAGACGCTTGGTCACAGCGCATAAATGTGCATTAGCAACATCTCGAGCATCAACCCCCCGGGTAAGCCGATAAACCGCCATTAAATCACCAGCTTCAGGAAAACATCGGGACATTTGCAAGACTGTAACGGGTAGCGAATACTGCTGTGATATTTCGTGAAGCTTATGTTCAGCCAATATTTTACTTCTGTGATAAACGGATTTCGGTTGTGGTTCTACTTGCTCTGTTATCCAGCCAGCCATTCCATTTGGTGTAGAAGCATGACCATAGAGTGCTGTGGTGCTCGTAAATATAAAGTGTTTAATGCCATTTTTTATGGCCTGTAATGCCAATCGCTCTGTTGCTTCTACATTAATACTCTGAAACTCATGCTCGCCAAACAGCCCCACATGAGGGGCATGCAACGCCGCAGTGTGGACAACGGCATCCACCCCCTGCAAAGCTTTGTTTATTACATTGATATTTCGAATATCAGCGACAAAATCGACCGTGGAACAAGGTGTTGTATCAACACCAACTACATCATGTATGTTCATTAACTTGATGTAAATAGCGCGGCCAACCCGACCAGCTGAACCCGTTATTAATATTCTCACACTTACACCCAAACACAATATAGCTTGAAAGCACAGGGGGTTGAGAACCACCTATTCAGCATACAGCTAATCCCTTACGCTTCAAGTTTACTTTTCAGGGCAACCGCTTCGTGCTGAACGCTCTCAGGACCATTGCTAACAATATCCTCGATCACGCGATTGGCCGCATCATAGTCTTCGATTTCAATATAAGCTCTTGCAAGATCGAGTTTAGCTGAATAACCATCCTCTTCGAGGTCAACGTCTGTCGGGTTTTCACCTGCCAGTAAATTTTCAAACTCGTCAAGTCCCACATCCATATTTGCATCAACATATGGCTCATCGTCAGGCTCTAGCTCTTCGCTTTGTGCAAGCAAATCATCGATTTCAACGAACTGTTCATCCTCAACGTCCGCTTCACCTAAATCTTCATCTGCGACGCTAACATCTTCATCTTGTAATAATGCGTTAAAGTCAACATCAACTTCATCTAGATCGCCAACTTCAATAGGGTCAGGTTCAGCCAATTCGTTAAGCAAAGAGTCAAAATCAGTCTGAGTGAGATCCGACATAAAGTCGTCTTCTATGGCATTTTCATCAATTGCTAAATCAGCGTCACCTTCTTCTTCACTGAGATCATCTATTTCGCTCAGGAACCCTTCTGGTGTTTGCTCTTCCTCATCAAACTCAAACTCTGGCAAAGAATCCAGCTCTGCGTTTTCAACCTCTTCACTATCAAGCTTTTCTTCATCTAGCGACTCTTCCGCTGGTTCGTCTGATTGCTCTGACAACTCTTCGGTTTGCAATTCACTAGGCTCTGATAATTGTGGTTCATCGAGATCTGCTGCTTCTTGTGTAAGCGCATCATTTAATAGGTCATCTAGCTCATCGCCAAGTTCACCCATTGATTCTGCAGCGGCTTGCTCATCAAACTCTGGCTGTGAGCCTAAATCATCCATCGACTCTGCAGCGGCTTGCTCATCGAACTCTGGTAGTGACTCCAAATCAACAGACTCTTGCGCGGTCGGCGTTTCTTCTGCAAGCGGTTGATCCTGTAAGTCTTCTAAGTCATCGCCTAACTCATCCATCGACTCTGCAGCAGCTTGCTCATCGAACTCTGGTAGTGACTCCAAATCAACAGACCCTTGCGCGGTCGGCGTTTCTTCTGCAAGCGGTTCATCCTGTAAGTCTTCTAGGTCAGCGCCTAACTCATCCATCGACTCTGCAGCGGCTTGCTCATCGAACTCTGGCAGTGACTCTAAATCAACGGACTCTTGCTCGGTCGGCGTTTCTTCTGTTAGCGATTCACCCTGTAAGTCTTCTAGGTCCTCGTCTAACTCATCCATCGATTCTGCGGTAGTTTGCTCATCTAACTCGGCAAGCGATTCCAAAGCAATATCGTCTGTATCTTTATCAGCTACATCTTCGATGGTACCGTTCATTTCATCAAGTGATGACTGAACGGATTGCTCATCAAACGAAGATAGCGCATCTTCTATTTCCAATTCATCATCAATGTCCAGCTCATCTTCTAATGCAAAGTCATCAATGTCGCCTTCTAACTCATCATGCGTAAGCCCATTTGACATTGCATCAGTCAAACTTTGCTCAGTTTGACTGACTGCTGGCTCTTCAAGCTCAAGTTCAGGGTAACTATCTAGCTCCTCGCTCTGTTCGATAAAGTCTTCGAGTTCTTCATGCTCTTCATCTTCAGACAAGTCGATTTCATCTGCCAGTGGGTCATCGCCAAGCGCTATTTCTTCGCCCTGTGTGGCCTGTTCATCCCACTCACTGAGTTCTTCATCATCAAGCTCACTTAACAAATCATCAACACTCTGTAGTGTTTTTTCCTGCTGTTCTTCAAAACTGGCTTTCGGTAATTCGTTCTCAAATTCATCATCACCAAGGTCAACATCAAACTGACGTTCATCCATCATTGGCGTTGAGGTATCCTTCGACTCGTTCTGCTCCTGCTCGGAAAGTGCATCTTCACTTTCTTCTGACAAGGTGTCATCGCCCTGTGAAACGTCATCTTCAAGGCTATCAAGCATGCCTTCAATTTCATCAACCACATTGTCCGAATCAGAGTTTTCATCTGGAGCATCGAGTAAGTCTTCAGCGTCTAGATCATCAGCTACATTCTCGGCTTCATCCAGCTCAGGCTCGGCCGCGATGACTTCTTCTGGCTCGTCGAGTAAGTCTTCAGCGTCTAGGTCATCTGCTAAGTTCTCGGCTTCATCCGTCTCTGGTTCGGCCGCGAGAACTTCTTCTGGCTCGTCGAGTAAGCCTTCAGCGTCTAGGTCATCTGCTACGTTCTCAGCTTCATCCGCCTCTGGTTCGGCCGCGAGGACATCTTCATGCTCGTCGAGTAAGTCTTCTGCGTCTAGATCATCTGCTACATTCTCAGCTTCATCCGGCTCTGGTTCGGCCGCGAGGACTTCTTCTGGCTCGTCGAGTAAGTCTTCAGCGTCTAGCTCATCTGCTACGTTCTCGGCTTCATCCAGCTCAGGCTCGGCCGCGATGACTTCTTCTGGCTCGTCGAGTAAGTCTTCAGTGTCTAGCTCATCTGCTACATTCTCAGTCGCATCCGGCTCTGGTTCGGCCGCGAGGACATCTTCAGGCTCGTCGAGTAAGTCTTCAGCGTCTAGCTCATCTGCTAAGTTCTCGGCTTCATCCTGCTCTGGTTCGGCCGCGAGAACTTCTTCTGGCTCGTCGAGTAAGTCTTCAGTGTCTAGGTCATCTGCTAAGTTCTCGGCTTCATCCAGCTCTGGTTCGGCCGCGAGAACTTCTTCTGGCTCGTCGAGTAAGTCTTCGGCGTCTAGGTCATCTGCTAAGTTCTCGGTTTCATCCTGCTCTGGTTCGGCCGCGAGGACTTCTTCTGGCTCGTCGAGTAAGTCTTCAGCGTCTAGGTCATCTGCTAAGTTCTCGGCTTCATCCGGCTCTGGTTCGGCCGCGATGACTTCTTCTGGCTCGTCGAGTAAGTCTTCAGCGTCAAGGTCATCTGCTAAGTTCTCAGCCGCATCCGGCTCTGGCTCGGCCGCGAGGACTTCTTCTGGCTCGTCGAGTAAGTTTTCGACGTCTAGGTCATCTCCTAGAGCTTCAGTTTCATCTAGCAGATCATCTAAATCATCACTAGATAATTCTACTGACCCATCAATATCTGCGGCTAACTCTTGCTCCGAAGACTCATCTAGCAAATCGTCCAAATCATCACTAGATAATTCTACTGTTCCATCAATATCTGCGGCTAACTCTTGCTCCGAAGACTCATCTAGCAAATCGTCCAAATCATCGCTAGATAATTCTACTGACCCATCAACATCTGCGGCTAACTCTTGCTCCGAAGACTCATCTAGAAGATCATCAATATCGAAATCATCGCCAGATATATCAACCTGTCCCTCTGAATCATTAGCTTCCGTACCTTCTTCGTTAGACTGCTCTAACAAATCATCTATATCAAAATCTTCATCTACTTGTGCAGATTCAGCATTTGTAGATGAATTATCTTGTGTTTCGTCCAGTAAGTCATCGATATCAAAATCATCTGAAGATTCATCGTCGCTAGTCTGTGACTCTTCGACAATGTCCGGCGCTAAATCAGCTTGTGATTCATCAAGTAGAGCATCTATGTCAAAGTCATCGTCACCAGAGTCATCACTGGCTTCGTCTAATAGCCCGTCTATATCAATGTCATCTTGCTGCTCGTCCGCCAACTCTTCACTTAATGTTGCCAGCGCATCATCACTAATATCTAACTCGTTATCCGCCTCATCCGGTGAAGCGCCCAACATTTCATCAATATCGTCATTGCTCAGTAAATCATCGCTGCCGTCATCTTCATCCAGTGAAATATCATCACCTGCATCTTCGTTCTGACCATCAAAACTTTGTTGTAAGAAATCATCTAAATCTTCTGGAATATCTGAGTCTTCAGTTTCATCATCAAAGACGATATCCTCGTTTAATAAACTATCTAATTCATCCTGATCGAGCTCGCTACTGCCTTCTTCAAACGTGTCGTCATCCAATGAATCAAACATGATGTCATCATCTTCGGGCAGTATGTCATCATCTAACTGTACACTGTCTTCAATGGGCGGTTCGGCAGGTGCCGACTGCATGCCTAAATCGAGAGGATCTGTGGCTGCGGCAGCTGCCGCAGCAGGAGCTTGCGGTAAGAAATCATCTTCATCGTTGGAAGGCGTATCCTTCTCTTGTTTTCGCTTTTTGAGGAAGAAGATAGCACCACCCACAGCCAATAGGGCTGGAAGCGTGGCTAATAAAATCAGCACTAATGGGTTGCTGAGCGCTGAACTAAGGTCAAAGGCGCTCTCTTGTTTTTGCTTTTCTTGCTCCTGGCGTGCAATTAATGCATTTTGCAAATTGATCATCGACTGAAGCTGTTGCTGAATTTCGCTGTCTTTGCCCAGTTGCTCTCTAACCGTTTGCAGTTCTTCAGAAATAGTACCCAGTTGCTTTTTAAGCTTGTCGTTCTCTACTAAAATTTCTTCAACATTTTTGACAGAACTACGGAATTGTGACTGCAGCTCCATAAGCCGAGAGTCTTGTTCAATTTGGATTGATTTAAGCTGATTGGTTAAAGACTCTTTTGCCTGCTCAACATCAATTTTTCGTGCCTGGGTAACTTTTTTCTGTGCTTCTTCAATTGTTTGATTGTCGAGTAAACCGTTTTTCTTCATTTCCCACAGAGCATCATCCTGATCTGAACGCTGTTTTGCCAATGTCGGATTTTCTTTGCGGATCTCGCCCATTGTTGGAATTTTTAAATAGGCACCATCACGCATATGATTAAGATTTTTATCTAGGAATGCTTGAGGGTTTTTGTGGTAAAGCGCGCTCATTACCTGATAAATGGTAACCGACTCGTCAGGTCTTACTTTTTGGGCAATACGCCATAAGGTATCTGATGACTTAATTGGCCCTATCGATCTCCCTTGCAGCCCGTAATCAACTCCTTTTGGCCCTTTTATTTGAGGCTCTTCAAGACTGTTAACAGGTAAAGTGATCAATGTAGAGACAAAGATACAAAAAACGACAAAACCGCGCATGTTGGTCCTTTCAGTACTATGTTCAACATTATTTTTTGCTAAACATCAAAATGTTGCTAATGATTGCTACTGCAAGCTCTATTCCAAGTTCAAACTATAAACCAGATAACGTCGAATATCCATTGCAACGCTTTGAAAATTAACATGCTTATAATAAATTAAAGGCAGAGTAAGGCACAGGGGTAAGTAAAGGCATGCCAAACCATTGGCAGTTTTACATTTATAGAGGCAAAATGCTGCCGCATTGCAGCACTTTGCTATTTCTGTTACAGATAGTTTTCGATAAGTTCTTCGGCAATTTGAACGCTATTCGTGGCTGCGCCCTTTCGCGTATTATCCGAGACAATCCAAAGGTTTAAACCTAATGGATGGGAAATATCTTGGCGTAAACGACCTACATAAACTGTATCGTTACCACTTGCGTCACTCACAGGCGTTGGATAATCATGCTCATCTTCTATCAGTTCAACACCTGGCGCTTCAGCCAGTAGTTGCTTGATATGTTCAATATCATAAGGCATACGTGTTTCTAAATGAACCGCTTCAGCATGACCAAAAAATACTGGAACACGCACTGCTGTAGGATTAACCATTACGCTACTATCGCCCAAAATTTTATGGGTTTCCCATACCATTTTCATTTCTTCTTTGGTGTACCCGTTATCTTGGAATGCATCTATTTGCGGGATCACATTAAATGCCATTTGCTTAGGAAATACTTGGTTATCCATCGGGCGTGCATTCATTAAATTTGCAGTTTGCTTAGCCAACTCGTCCACAGCTTCTTTCCCTGCGCCAGAGACAGCTTGGTACGTAGATACATTTATCCTATCAATGCCATACGCATCATAAATTGGCTTTAATGCAACCAACATTTGGATAGTCGAACAATTTGGGTTGGCAATAATGTTGCGATTTCTAAAATCTGCAAGACTCTCTTTGTTCACTTCTGGAACAACCAGAGGCACATCAAATTCATACCTAAATTGTGAGGTATTATCAATCACTACACACCCTGCTTCAGCAGCAATTGGCGCATACTTTTCTGACACACTACCACCTGCAGAAAACAAACTAATATGTGCTTGACTGAAATCGAACTTTTCAACATCGATTACTTCAATTTTTTCACCACGAAAGTCAATTTCTTCGCCCGCACTGCGACTACTCGCAAGAGCGAAAAGCTGATCCACTGGAAACTTGCGTTCTGCCAAAGTTTCAATAATTTGTCGGCCAACTAAACCCGTTGCGCCCAACACAGCCACATTAAATTTTTGCGACATTACTTGCCTCATTCTTTTCAATTACATTAAATCCTAGCTTCGCCAGTAACTCACCATGCTGACTCAAGTTTTCAACACTTAAGGTATTGAACTCTCGTCTTGGTGGGTAGGTTTTGCGTAAACTGTCAAAGCCATGGCTTTGCAAGTTAGCACGCATAAGCCCATCATCTCGGCGAATATCGTAAACTAAATGCACTAGACGACCTAAATCTTGCTCAACCAACGTGCTTTCAGTTTTACATTTAGTCAACGCAGGTACGGGTAAAAAATCTTCTAGTTTTTTAGTAGTTGCTATACCTAAACGCTGGCATAAGCCCTCGTAAAGCATTTGCGTGCCTCGGGCTTTACCCTCTTGGGTATGTCCTGCGATGTGCACACTTGCGAAGCGAGCAAAATCTAAAAGTTCAGTGCAAATATTGGGTTCGTTTTCCCACACATCGAGTACTAACTCCAACTGTTGACCGTTCTTTAATGCGCTTAGTAATGCTTTATTATCTATTACATCCCCACGACTTGCATTAATAACAAGCGCCCCTTTTTTCAACAAAGTTAACTTATCTGAATTGAGTAAGTGGTGTGTTTTATATGGGCCGTCTTTTATTAACGGAACATGAAATGTCACTATGTCTGCACTCGATAGCAATTCATCAATCTGCACATGCTCATCCAAGGAGCCTTTTTCGTACCGAATTGGATCACATAACAGTAGTTTTAATCCGATGCTGGCCAGTTTTTCACGTAAACACTGGCCAATATTACCCACGCCAACAATGCCCAATGTCTTGCCTACTAAGCTAGTATCCGTTTCCTGTGCATAGGCATAAAGCGCGCTGATAACATACTCAGCAACAGCAATAGCATTACACCCAGGAGCATTAGCAAAGCCAATGTTTCGTTGTTCAAGTAACGGCTTATCAACATGATCGATACCAATCGTCGCAGTGCCGATGAATTGAAGCTTGTTAGCATGTGCTAACATTTCTTCATTTATTTTTGTCACTGAGCGGATCAGTAACACATCTATATCGTTAAGTGACGATGCCTGTAAGTTGCGCCCATCAAAACGCCTCACTTCACCTAATTCAGAAAAAAACTCTTCTACTAAAGGCATATTTTGATCTGCGAGGATCTTCATTTAACATTCCAAACTTTTCACGGGACCGATATTGTATACCTAAGCTAGGTCAGAATGCGAGTTTGCCTAGCAATTAGACTTTATGAACACGCCCTAGTGGCGCTTTTTCATTTTTTGCACCCCAACTCCAATGCACACAAACATCACTAGCAAAAGAAGTAATACCGTGAGTGTTGCCGTTTTTTGCTCTGGCAGTACCAACAGCGGGCTCATAACGACAGCAAATACATTGAAAAATGCCAAAGCTAAGGCGGTTTGAACTTGCGCGTGATAGCCATACCAAGCACTTATCAAACAGCAAAAAAGATTGAAAAATACAGCTGGTGTATAAATATTGACTGACATCCATGTGGCTAACAATGAGATAGACATAACAACAATTGAACTAATCATTCAAGGCTCCTTCCTTAAAATGCGGTCCCAGTAAAAACATAGACCCTGGCGTGCAAATCTCCAACATTATGTTTGGTTAAAATTGCGACTGGCAATTAGCCGCTACAATCCCGCTTTTTAGTAAAATACGCACCTCTCGTATGAGTACGCTAAATTACGCATAGTTAACTAAAGTAAATGAATCGTTTTTTCTCTTGAAATGATCGCCTTATGGAGCTAGTCTAGCCTAGGTGGTCAGACCTCTTATAAGGAAGAACAACATGACTCTCATATTCACTCTTGCTCTGATAGCACTACTTAGCATCGCTTGCTATCACAGAGCTAGCTGGAACACCTCAGTTGGTGTTGCAGCAGCAACCTTACTTGTGGGCACCTTATTTGGCGCCTTCGGTGCATTGTCTTGGCTAATTTTCTTAGCCGTTACTGTGCCTTTATCTCTTACTAATATCCGTCAGCAGTACATTGTTGCGCCGTTATTTAAAGCATTTAAAAAAGTAACGCCAACCATGTCGGAAACCGAAAAGTCAGCAATTGATGCTGGTACTACTTGGTGGGAAGCAGACCTATTTTGCGGTAACCCTGACTGGAAAAAGTTACATCAATTTCCACAGTCTCGTTTAACAATTGAAGAACAAGCGTTTTTAGACGGTCCAGTGGAAACTGTATGTGCCATGCTTGATGATTGGAAAGCAACGCATGAGCTAACAGACTTACCTCAAGATGTATGGCAATACTTAAAAGACAATAAGTTCTTTGCCATGATCATTAAAAAACAATACGGTGGACTTGAGTTTTCTGCTTATGCTCAGTCATGTGTATTACAAAAGCTAACAAGTAAATCAACCTTGCTTTCTTCAATCGTAGGCGTACCTAACTCATTAGGTCCAGGCGAATTACTTCAGCACTATGGTACTCAAGAGCAAAAAGATCACTATTTACCACGCTTAGCAAAAGGTGATGAGATCCCTTGCTTTGCATTAACCTCTCCAGAAGCAGGTTCAGATGCATCAGCTATCCCTGATTTTGGTATCGTCTGTAAAGGTGAATGGGAAGGCCAAGAAACTCTAGGTATTCGTTTAACTTGGAATAAGCGATATATCACTTTAGCACCAGTTGCGACGGTACTTGGTTTAGCATTCAAACTACGTGACCCTGATGGATTGCTTGGTGATAACAAAGAGCCTGGGATCACCTGTGCGCTTATCCCAACAAACACCCCTGGAGTAAAAATTGGTCGTCGCCACTTCCCTCTTAACGTGCCATTCCAAAATGGACCGACACAAGGGGAAGACATTTTCGTACCAATTGATTACATCATCGGCGGCCCGAAAATGGCAGGTCAAGGCTGGCGTATGCTTGTTGAGTGCTTGTCAGTTGGACGCGTTATCACACTACCTTCAAACTCTACAGGTGGTATTAAATCATTGGCGCTTGCCAGTGGTGCATACAGCCGTATCCGCCGCCAGTTCAAGTTACCTATTGGTAAAATGGAAGGTATCGAAGAGTCATTAGCTAAGCTGGGTGGTTACGCCTACAGCACAGACGCCGCTGTGAGCATGTCTACAGGTGCCGTTGACATGGGTGAAAAGCCATCTGTTGTCTCCGCTATTCTGAAGTATCACTTAACCGAGCAAATGCGCGCGTCTACGATGCATGCAATGGATATTCATGGCGGTAAAGGTATTTGTTTAGGCCCTAACAACTATCTAGGTCGTGGTTACCAAGGCGCACCAATTGCAATTACGGTTGAAGGTGCAAACATCCTGACACGTAATATGATTATTTATGGTCAAGGTGCGATCCGCTGTCACCCATTCGTGCTGTCTGAACTCAATGCGGTCAGTATGGAAGACAAGCAAGCTGCACTAGAGAGCTTCGATAAATCGTTAATGGGCCACGTTGGCTTCACGATTTCTAACCTTGTTAGAACTAAGTGGTTGGCACTAACTGGTGCACGCTTTACTAAAGTACCTTACAACGATGAAACGGCTGAGTTCTACAGAAATGCAAGCCGTTATAGTGCGTCTCTTGCATTAATGTCTGACATTTGTATGGCAGTATTTGGTGGTTCACTCAAACGTAAAGAGCGTATCTCAGCCCGTTTAGGTGACTTGCTAAGCTACCTATATTTAGTGTCTGCAACGCTTAAGCGCTACAACGATGAAGGTCGTAAAAAAGAAGACCTACCGTTTGTACAGTGGAGCTGTCAAGAACACTTGTATTTGTGCCAACGAGCACTGGCAGATTTGATCAACAATATGCCTTCTGCAGCTCTCAGAGGTTTGCTTAAAGTAGTATTGTTCCCGTTCGGCCGTCCTGTACGTAAGCCTACCGATGAGCTTGAGCACAAACTTGCACACTTACTACAAACGCCAAATGAGTCGCGTGAGCGCTTGGCTGCACACATTTACCTAAAAGATGAACCATTAAATATCTTAGGTAAACAAGAACAAACGTTGCGTGATATTCTTGAAGTTGAGCCTTTATTTGACAAAGTATGCCGTGCAAAAGGTGAAAAGCTACCATTCTTGCAACTAGACAAAGTTGCAGCTATGGGCCTTGAGGCTGGTATCTTAAATGAAGATGAAGCAGCTAAGCTCAGCGCTGTAGAAGCGAAGCGCCTAGCAGTTATAAACGTTGATGATTTTGACCCTAGTGAACTCACTGCGGGTCAAGCTGTTAAGCCAAAAGCGAAAGGTGCAAGCGCAGCATAACGACTTTAAGTTCATAAAATGAGTCAAAGCCAGCGGTCTTCGCTGGCTTTTTTGATCTTATCCCCCGCAATAACACTTACTTATTTTTGAGGGGTTAAACCTAACGCTAGCTGCTTTAAAAATTTCTTATTTACAATAAATAGCAGAACGAGGAAATGCTACCGACAAAGTTTACTGGCCTCAAAATAGACCTCTTAGTTACGCGGATTGATGTTACAAGAGAATTTTAACCAGATATACGCTCATAATGAGGGCTGCCCAACAAACTGCCAAATGCTTGGCTTTGCGAACAGCACACCATTGGATCATAGGTGCTAAAAAAAGCACACCTAACATATATCTATCAGCCCCCAGCATTAAAATAGAAATACACCAAGTGATGAAGAACAAGGCGAATATTACAGTATGCTGAGTAATAAATGCATACTCAAACTGTTTTATGCTTAGCCAAAATAAGCGATGCTCTCTTAGGTAAGTCGATGTTTTTATGCACAATGTGCCCCACAACAAAAGTGCGATGGCAACGATCATTGGTGTATACCAATGTAACAGCTCAGGCCTTTCTTGGGCTATAATTACGGCCCCCCAAATGAATAAAAAACTCACAGAAAATCGCCAAATCAAAGACCAGATATTCTCCAAACCATATAATAACCAAAACTGCCAAATGGTTACCTGTTTAGGCAAAAAACGAAACTTGAATGGTTTAATTGCACAAGCAGTCAGCAAGAGTAAATTAATGATGCCCAAATACACAGTGGAAGGTAAAGCCAAAGCATGTAAAGCCAGCGCACCTATCAACGTGTAAATAAGTGCCTGTGGACGATACAGTAGCGCAATCGAACAACTTACTTGAGTTGTAATAAACAGCACAAAGTGAGGTGCTTGAGGTAACTTATCTATGCCTATTGCCATCGCTAACACAAACGACATCCACAGTAGCACATGACTACATAGCAGTAACCCAACATCACAGAGAAACTGCTTTATCCGGCTGGATAGAAGTGTCAAATGAAAAGCCCTGTGTGGCATGTCCAGTACAATGGGTTTTAATACATTAAGCAATAAAGTTTGTATGAGTAGATAGCCCCAAATAACCTTATTGGATACTTGTTCAGAGTCACTTTCGACAATTCTGCCAAGACCAAAAAACAACGCCCCTATAAGGCCTGGTAGAAAAATATAGAACAAGGTAGAGATCATCAAAGCAAACTGTTGTATCTGCCTTACAAGGTCTCTGAGCGCATATCGATAGGCATGAATACGATAGGTAAAGTAATTCATATTGTGCACCCGCTACTGGTTAAATAGCGGCTGAGAAACAAACCCAATATTTAAAAATGGTTGCGGCTCATGGCTACTTATTAGAACATGCCCATTAAACTCACCTAACCACTGACAGATGGTATCAACGCCATGTTGGTCCAGCGCCGCACTCGGCTCATCTAAAATGAGGTACTCAGTGCCTCTCATTATCGCATTCAGCAATTGTAGCTTTTTATAATTGCCTGACGATAAGTCACTAACTCGGGTCTCCAAAAATGCGCTAAAACCGAATTCCTCAGCAAGTGTCAATGGCAACTCACATTGCCAAGCACTCCCTGTCATGGCCAAAATTTGTTGTGCAGTCAAAAACTCTGGGAATGGTATTTTATCTGAGGCAAGCGCGACACGTTCTTGCAAACTCTTAACATGCTTGCCGGCAAGTAAAATTCGCCCCGAAAAATAGGGATCAAGGCCAGCGATCAGAGTAAATAGTGTCGTTTTTCCAACGCCATTCTCACCCAAGACACACGTCTTAGCATTTGGAAATTTATTGTTGTATTCGTGAAAAATTTGCTTATTTGCAAACTGCTTATGAAGGTGTACAACTTCTATCATAAAAACTCCCTGTTTTTTTAAGTCTATCATTTAGGGAGGATTTATATATATGTTGATTAGTTACAAATTATGTAATCTGGAGAGAATAAAAGCGTCATTAAACGAGTGTAGAAATTACTGTAAAGAATAAAAAAGAATTTAATCGAGATGAATTTCTAATAAATGGCGGAGTGGACGGGACTCGAACCCGCGACCCCCGGCGTGACAGGCCGGTATTCTAACCAACTGAACTACCACTCCGCAGTGGTATGTGTTTATAGAGCATCCTCTTTGATATCAAATGGCGGAGTGGACGGGACTCGAACCCGCGACCCCCGGCGTGACAGGCCGGTATTCTAACCAACTGAACTACCACTCCGCAGAGATATCATAATTGTTATTTGCGTTGGCGGAGTGGACGGGACTCGAACCCGCGACCCCCGGCGTGACAGGCCGGTATTCTAACCAACTGAACTACCACTCCGCTGAGCAAATAAGGGCGACTAAAACGTTGGCGGAGTAGACGGGACTCGAACCCGCGACCCCCGGCGTGACAGGCCGGTATTCTAACCAACTGAACTACCACTCCACGGTGTTTTAATCTGCTGCTTTCCTATTGGCGGAGTGGACGGGACTCGAACCCGCGACCCCCGGCGTGACAGGCCGGTATTCTAACCAACTGAACTACCACTCCACAAAGGAAAAGCGTGCCTTTCGGCGTTGTAAGATTTGGCGGAGTGGACGGGACTCGAACCCGCGACCCCCGGCGTGACAGGCCGGTATTCTAACCAACTGAACTACCACTCCAGCGCTACTTACAAATTGTTGAATAATTGGCGGAGTGGACGGGACTCGAACCCGCGACCCCCGGCGTGACAGGCCGGTATTCTAACCAACTGAACTACCACTCCGCATTATTCTTGCTATCAAGCTGCTCCCTGACAGCGGCGTGAATAATACGAATCGACCCCATGAGAGTCAACAGTTTTTTTGAAAATAACCCGCTTTTTTAGTCATCTGACATCGAAAGGTTCAAAATATCACCTGATTTGTCATTTTTTGAACCACTTTCATCGGAGTTTTGTTTTTTCTCCGATGTTTCTTTTTCTGGCTCAGACTGCTTTTTCTTAAAAAGAGACGAAGGTAATGGCAGTTTTATGCTAATTGGCTTGTTTTGAACAAAAACGCGAAACGCTAACCAACCGACAAATAGCACTAACATGTTCCCAGTAACAATCACACTCACCACTAAAGTTGTATTAACTTCTGGTTCTGGCTCTGGCTCAGGTAACAAAATCGTAGGGACTGGTTGTGCTAACTCTGGGACTTTTTCTATAGGTCGTTCTATTTCAAATTTAAACATAGGCAAAGTTGCCATAAATTCTCGACCATTGATATTTTCACCAAACGCAGAAATTTCAACACTGTAACGCCCCCAATCATAATTCTTGATGGGTAGCTTCCGGTATAAACGTGTTTCTGGATTTAGGGTAAATGGTAATTGTTCACCATTTGGATAAAAGATTTTACCTTGAAAGATCACTGTATCAGGCTTGACCACTTGATTGTCTATTTTAAACAATAACTCGTGATCAAACTCTTCGTTATCTGATAACGTCAGCTCATATTCAAACGGTGGCCGCGCAACAAGGATTGGTTTACCAACCACTTTACGTTTAATTAGTGGCGTTTCAATGTGAAATTCCGGTCGCCATTCTCCAGCAGGAAAAGAAAGTCTGAATTCACCGGTGAAAATACCGTCCATTGGCCGCTCATCAAACTCACGCCCATCATCTTTGAACTCGGTCACACTTTGTGTGCCCGCGCCAAAATTATCGTAGTTATCATTGTTGGTACTAACGAAGTCGACAACTAAAGATACAACATCACGAAAATAGCCAATTTCAATAGGCTGACCATCATTGGTCACCCGCCCCGTTACTTTAAGGGTCTCACCTTGAAATATAAGTGCAGGCAATGGCTCCATATTAAGTTCAATGTCTCCTACCACCATAACGCGGCTACCTTTTTGGATATTGCCTATCACTTGCCAAGGTCCAGGGGTTGGATTAGTCAATACGATTAAGTCGAAGCTGGGTTCGTCATACCACTGTAAGGTTTCATCACGAAGTGCATGGGTAGAGTATATTTTACTGCCATCTGGTTGCACCAGAACGACCGCTGGTGAGCCTGTTTTCCTAAAAAATAACAGCGAGATTTTATCAACCTTATGGTCAATGCGAAAACGGTTATCTAGCAGTGGCACTTCATTTGTTTTACCGTCGCGCTCTAAAATGGTCACTGACGGCAAAGCTACCGCAATGCTTGATATCATCAACATCAAAAGCCATAACCGCTTCATATACTACCTCATTATTGTTGCCACAATGTGTTGCCGCCTTTATTAACTACCAAAAGCCTTTCTTGATGAGCTTGAAGTTCGTCGCTTGTAGCCCTGACAACCTTCAATGCAGGCCTATCAGCGTTGAGTCGACGAATGGCACTACTGTCATTTTGTTCACTGCTATCACTACCGTTAGCTAGGTTAAGTTTAACCTGACCACCAGTCATGCCCAGATATACATCTGCGAGGATCTCGGAATCCAGTAATGCGCCGTGTAATGTTCGTTTTGAGTTATCTATGTCATAACGGCGACACAATGCATCTAGGTTGTTCTTTTGTCCTGGATGCAAATCGCGCGCCATGACTAGGGTATCTAGCACTTGACAATACTCATGTGTGGTTGGATAGCCCTGATTTAACATGGCAAATTCATGGTCCATAAAGCCGACGTCGAACGGCGCATTGTGGATCACCAATTCAGCGCCTTTGATGTAGTCAAAAAATTCTTGCGCTATTTGATTAAACAAGGGCTTATCTCGCAAGAATTCGTTGGTTATACCGTGAACATCGATAGCTTCTTCTTCAATCTCTCGTTGAGGATTTATATAAACATGAAAGTTATTGCCGGTTAACCGACGGTTTATTAGCTCTACACAACCAATTTCAATGATCCTATGCCCCGCTTTTGGGTCGATACCCGTTGTTTCAGTATCTAGGACTATTTGTCTTTTTAACATATCGTATGAAGCTCAACTTTGTTATGGTTAACCACTATTAGTTACATTCTACATAAAAACAGGTCTATTCGTGCAAAAAACAGTAGAGATTTATACCGATGGCTCTTGCCTAGGTAATCCTGGGCCCGGCGGCTATGGGGTATACATGTGTTATCAGGGCCATGAAAAGCAATTAGCACAAGGGTACGAGCTGACGACAAACAACCGCATGGAAATGCTTGCAGCCATCGTTGCGCTTGAAACTCTTAAACGACCATGTAACGTGATCCTGTATACCGATAGCCAATACGTTAAACAAGGCATCGAGTCATGGCTAGAAAATTGGAAAAAACGTAACTGGAAAACAGCATCTAAAGCGCCTGTAAAAAACGTTGACCTATGGCAGCGATTGGATGCAGCTTGCCAGCAACATACTGTTGAATGGCGTTGGGTAAAGGGTCATAGTGGTAACAAATATAATGAACTGGTTGATGACCTAGCCCGTGAAGCTGCGTCATCTAGTCACTTGCTGACTGATGAGGGTTATCAGCGTTAATCTTCCCTTGACAGCTTTGCGATAAACGCGCATTTTTCACTGCTGGCGCCCATTTTGGTCTAGCATGCCACTTTGGTTTAATGGGGGTCAACGGTGTCACGCGTTTTCGGGCAACTATCATATAGCAGCTTCCCATCGGTTTTAAATATTGGCGGCAAAAACGCCGCCAAGGCGCGAACCGTGATAAACGACTGCCACGCGCTAGAGACGCGTGTATAAAGCGTTCATCTGCCAAAATCTCAAAACCAAGTAAATCGAGCCAGTCTTTCACACGCGATGGTGTAAAAAAGCGACCTGACCAAGGTAACTTTTCTTTGCTAAATGGCAATAAATTAGCCAAGCCACACAAACTGATGGGATTAAAACCCGTGATCACTATGTATCCACCAGGAATAAGTGTTCTGTGTGCTTCTCGTAAAATGTGGTGAGGATCTGAGTGATACTCCAAACTTTGGCTCAATATGCAAGCATCCACACTATGCTCAGAAAATGGCAGTTCATCTATTTCTGCTACGACCCCCACGTGACTTTGCGCAAATGGTGCTACACACACTTGGTGCTTAATGGTGCTCTTGGATGTGTTGATCTGACCGCTTAAGCTGCCCAGTTTTAGCATATGATAACCAAACATTCGCGGTAACCATTTATCTATTTTCCGCTCAATCCCAACTCTCAAATAATCACCATGGGGAAAGTCTTGCCACTCAAGAGGTTTTGGGCCTTGTTGAAAACTTAGGGCTGGTTTCATCAAATACGCTCGTTATACTTATGCTAACACTCACTTTATAGAGCTATGACTAATGGTGCAAGTAGAGCCAATAAAAGCATTCACCGATAACTATATTTGGGCAATTCGTCACACTGAACGCCGACAAGTTTGGGTTGTCGACCCTGGCCAATCAGAGCCAGTTCAAACCTATCTAAAAGCGCACGGCGCAACACTTATGGGTATTTTGGTTACTCATCATCATTGGGACCATACTGATGGTATCGAAGTATTGAAGACTCACTACCCGTCCCTTACGGTATACGGCCCGCGTGACTCAAAGTTTCAAGGAATTACACATCCTATGCAAACAGGTGATACACTTGAGGTATTTGATCTTACATTCGATGTATTCGAAACGCCTGGCCATACACTAGACCATATATGTTATGTTAATAAGAAAATGTGTTTTTGCGGTGACACGCTGTTTAGCGCAGGCTGCGGCCGCTTATTTGAAGGCAGCGCCAAGCAAATGTGGCAATCACTCGAAAAGTTGTCAAATTTGCCCGATGACACACTTGTTTACTGTACTCACGAATACACAAGCGCCAACCTTGCTTTTGCTTGTGCCGTTGAGCCACACAATGAAAACATCAAAAATTATCAAACATGGGTAACAGCTCAAAGAAATGCGCACCAACCAACTCTACCTAGTAGTATTGGAAAAGAGCGTACAATTAATCCTTTTCTACGAACAAAGCAAAGTCATATCATTGAAAATTTACCAAAACACCTAAATAATGAAATAAATGCACCTTGGCAAGTTTTTGCCGCGTTGAGGGCTTGGAAAGACGAATTTTAACCTCTAGGTTACATACGCCACTTTAAATCTACCGGTGTTACAGGTAGTATTGGCGGGTTTTTGCTCGAGAATCAGAAAATTACTTATGAATAAATTGCCGGTTTCTATTGTTTTGATGACGCTGCTTACAAGCGGCTGTCAAACGCTATCCGAAAAAGACAATCTAGAAGAAGACACCGCGAAGCTTCTCAATAGAGCAAGCCCCGCCGAGATCAGCGATACACTACTTAGTGCTATCCAAGAGCCTATAGAAGCGGATGAACCTCCGCCGGTATTTGATGATGTATGGGAGCGAATTCGTTACCAACTCTCCATTGACGTCCCCCAGAACAGGCCTGTTGTTGCTGAACGAAACTATTATCAACGTCATCAAGCCTATTTAGATCGTATTGCCAAGCGCGCCGAGCCTTATCTGTATTTTATCGTTGAAGAAGTTGAAAAGCGCCAAATGCCTATCGAAATTGCGTTATTACCCATTGTTGAAAGCGCCTTTGATCCCTTTGGCTACTCACATAGAAGCGCCTCGGGTATTTGGCAGTTTATGCCACAAACTGGAGAGCGGTTTAATTTAAAGCAAAATTGGTGGTATGACGGAAGGCGCGATATTGTACAATCAACTCGTGCAGCACTTGATTACCTGAGCTATTTACATAAAACCTTGGAAGGCGACTGGTTAAATGCCATTGCAGCCTATAATTCAGGCGAAGGCCGCTTACTTAAAGCAATTCGTAAGAACAGAAAAAAGCACTTACCCACTGATTTTTGGTCTCTCGATTTGCCACGCGAAACAACTGCTTACGTACCCAAATTGCTAGCGTTATCAGACTTGCTGAAACGCCAAGATGAATTTAAAGTCCGCTGGAACAAAATAATTAACGCACAAGTTGTAGAGTCGGTTGATATCGGCTCTCAAATTGATTTGGCATTAGCTGCAGATATGGCGGATATATCGCTCACTGAACTATATCGTTTAAACCCAGCCTTTAACCGCTGGGCTACCGATCCTAAGGGCCCACACACTTTGTTGCTCCCCGCTGATAAAGTGGACGCATTCAAGGATAAGCTTGCTAATACACCAGAGAAAGAACGCTTAAAATGGCAACATTACGCGGTTAAGAAAGGTGATACTCTCTCTGTGATTGCGGCAAAGTTTTCAACCAGCGCAAGTG
This sequence comes from Pseudoalteromonas sp. ABE4_541, assembly GCF_056312285.1. Taxonomy (NCBI): domain Bacteria; kingdom Pseudomonadati; phylum Pseudomonadota; class Gammaproteobacteria; order Alteromonadales; family Pseudoalteromonadaceae; genus Pseudoalteromonas; species Pseudoalteromonas sp. ABE4_541. The sequence goes on along the minus strand of NZ_JBSVEM010000001.1, from coordinate 117,057 downwards.
CCATCAAATCGTTAAATAAACTTGATTCACATATTATCCAAATTGGTCAACAACTCCTCGTCCCTCTGAGTGACGGCGAATTAAAAAGTGAGCATTTACCCACTAGTGTACGCTCTGCTATCGCGAAAACACAGCAGAGCAAGAAAACTCACACCGTAACCAATGGTGATACTTTATGGGATATTAGCCGTGAATATGATGTCACCATCAAGCAGTTAGCTCGCTGGAATAAACTGAAAACTAACGCTATTTTGCGTCTTGGCCAAAAACTGACTATTTATCAGCAAGAACAAACTAAGCAAGTCGCCAGTAACTTAACAAATCGTACAATTACCTACAAAGTACGACGCGGTGACTCACTCGCACGCATCGCGTCTAAGTTTAACCTGACGATCAATGAGATCATTAAATGGAACGACTTAGCTGGGCAAAAATACCTCTACCCAGGTCAAAAATTGAAACTTAAGGTAGATGTAAAAAGCTCATAAAAAAAGCGCCATTAGGCGCTTTTTTTATAGCTGCGCAATCCAGCGTTCTAGCCACGGCTGAACGGGCTCCCACGGCTCAAAATGCTCACATGCATCCACATCTAACCGCTCAAGTGGCAAAGAAGCATTCAACTCCTGGACAAGTGCATCAATTTGTCGACCTGCGCCACAAAACGTTTCACCATAACTACTATCTCCAAGTGCGATTACCCCCACTTTTTTGCCCGTTAACATAGGGAACTGGCTTTGCATCTGCAAAAACAAAGGCAGTAAATTATCAGGGATGTCACCCGACCCTGTTGTGGACGACACAAACAAAATCGTGTCGGCTTGTGTAAGTTGCTCCAACGTTGCTTCAGTGTATACGCTGGCTTTATGGCCACTTTTCTCATGCGCTAATTTTATCTCGGCAGCCAAATTTTCAGCGTTGCCATACACGCTTCCTACAAAAATTGATACAGACGCCATTATTCATAATCCTTTTCGGTATTAGGCCAACCTAGTCGCTCACAGATGGTTAGCATCTCTTCACCTAGTTTAGCTTTAATGATAATTGGTTGTTTAGTGTAAGGATGAACAAATTTAAGCGAAGACGCAAACAACATTAATCGTTGCAAAGCAAAGTGCTCATAAAAGAAATGATTATGTTTGTTATCACCATGATTCACATCTCCAATGATTGGGTGATTTAAATGCTTTAAATGGCGGCGTATCTGATGCTTCCTACCCGTTTTAGGAAAGCACTCCACCAGGCTATAGCGAATGCTTGGATACTTACCAAATGGGATAGGTAAACTCGCTTGATGTAAGCAATTAAACTGGGTTTGTGCTTCTTGTGGCGCTTTATCTTGATCCGCAAACTTATCTGCGATCTTGTCTAATTCTTCTTTAAGTGGTTTGTCAAGAAAAACAGACTCAGGTGCAAAGCCACGTACCAAAGCCAAGTAACGTTTTTCAATATTGCCATCAATGAATACTTGGTTCATGTCGCGAGCGGCTTCTGAGCTAAGCGCAAACAACAACACACCTGAAGTAGGTCTATCTAGACGGTGGACAGGAAATACATGTTGGCCAAGCTGGTCACGCAGCATTTGCATAGCAAATTGCGTTTCTCTTTTGTCTAAAAAGGAACGGTGTACCAACAAACCCGATGGCTTATTGATCGCAACATAGTTTTCATCTTGATATATGATTTCTAGCATGGTTTACCCTGTGAGAGACTCTGATCAATACGTACAAGCACCGTATGAATTTGAGGGAAATGTGCATGGGTACTCAAGGTCACTTCCGCCATAGGGGCCAATGCAATGCTCGTTGGTAATGACAGCTGATGTGTCACAAGCTCTGTTAATTTAGGTATGAAAACAAACTGAAGCCATTGTTCAAATTGTAACGTGTCGCAACAAAACGGCTGCGTTGACGCTAATAGTTGTTCATTGATTGGCTCTAATTGCCACAATAAGGATGCTTTGAGCACTTGCTCAAGCTCGCGCAACAGCAAACTCATATGCTCATATAACTTAATGTCCAAAATGATTACTCAAAATCGGGAATTTTGACTAATTATACCCAATCCTCCACGAGGAACCCATAGCTTGCTTATCACCTCACACATTTATAGGTATAATCTCACCCCTAAAGAACAAAGTGAGTGACAAATGACAGCGCAAATTTCAACGTTAGGCGAACTTTTAAGTACTGCAGGTACACAATGGCGTGTGTATGACATTGGCCGTAGGATCACCAAAATAGACAAAACGCTATTTGCTCAGATTGAAAGCACTCAAGCTCCTTACCCTTATCCTCTAGGGGGGCATGCACTATTAGCCATTCAATTTTGGGATAACCAAGCCACCCTTGATCCCTATGTATGGTTTTTAAAATTTCCATTGGATGAACAAAGCAAGCTCGTAGTGGCAAGCCGAGATCATTTTGCCAGTATGGTGTTGGAAGCACTGGGAACGCAACTGACGGGTGAACAAGCTGAAGGAAAATTAGACAACAACCCTTACGTATTTACACCTAATGCGAACAAGCTTGCGGCATTTAATGCCCTATTAAAATGCGAACTCAAGCGCCCGGCATCGCAATATTACGAATACTGCGAACTATACTTCGCAAATAAACTACCTCATGATGCTTGGCAAAGCATGGCTGTTCAAGGCATAGCTGATTTCGCATTTCGCTTAGACCATGGCCAAAATAGCCAAAATCTCGCGCAAGTGTGGAACGACCTCCCGCTCGAAGTTAAGCAGCCCTTAAGTGCCATGTTGGAACATGTTGCCATCGACACCAGCTTTTCTGAGCAGTTACAAAAAGCAATCACCGTCGCTATTGAAGAACAGCAGCTCGGCGAACTGATATGCCACCTTCGAGCACTATCTGGCAGCAAGGCAAAAGGGCTTGTTGAGCAAGCTGTTGATGCACTGCTAGATAGTCAATACAACAATGAAGCAGACATTCTACTTACGCTCGCTGGGCGTTGTTGGGAAACACTCTCAGACGCCCAGAGGCTATTTAAGTTTTTAGACTGTGTTGCGCATAACACCCAAATTGAAAATTTATTTGCTAGTATTTTCGCAGACTTAGTTGCAATTCCAAACTTGCGCCCACATGTATTAGCTATTCTACGGGCAGAAAACCGCAGTGAAACATTATCACGCGCGATTGGAAGGTTATTTTCATAAATGGCAACTCTCTGGCTTTTTATTTTATTCGGTGCTGCAATATCCATATTTTGGACAAGCAGACAGGCTGCTGAAGCAGCTAAAGAACATGCACAGTATCAAGCTGAAAAGCTGCAAGTACAGCTCCTCAGTGTGGCATGTCAAAAACGCCGTCTGGGAATACTCAAAAATGGTAAACCCGGCATAAAAAGCCAATTTGATTTTGAATTTAGCTCCGATGGACAAAGTGTATATCATGGCACTTTGTATCTTGAGAATAGCCAGCTAGTGAAAACTGATATTCCCCCACACCGTATCGTATAACTATTTGTTGCCAAATAACATACAGCTAGATATTCTCAAGGCTCGTTGCTTATAAAGGATATTTAGCTATGAAAAAACCACCATCTCTGAGTGAAAACAGTACACTCGCGATTGTTTCTCCCTCATGGGGCGGGCCCTCTGTCTTTCCTCACATTTACCAACTAGGGCTCAATAACTTAAAAGCACTTGGCTTTAATATCCGTGAATATCCAAGTGCTACAATGGATGCGAACACACTATTTCATAACCCCAAGCAACGGGCACAGGATATAAATGACGCATTTTCTGACAATGAAATTGACGGAATTATCGCATCTATTGGCGGGTCAGATTCATCTAGAATAATAAAGTACTTAGACCTGGAAGCAATATCACAAAACCCCAAGCTTTTTATGGGATACTCAGACACGAGCGCTTTGACAAGTACGTTAAATCAAGCAGGCATTGTTACATTCAACGGACCCTCTGTGATGGCAGGCTTTGCGCAGTTGCACAACAGCGAAGATGGGTACCAAGCTTACATTCGAGACTTTTTCTTTAATAACCCACCAAGTAGGCTGTTACCCACATTCAAACATGTCAGTCACGGTTACCCTGCATGGGCGGATATCAAAAATACAGGCAAGCTCAACCCTTTAATTGAAAGTCGTGGACCACAGACACTACAAGGTTTTGAACCTGTTGCTGGTCAACTATTCGGCGGCTGCATTGAAGTACTGGAAATGCTCAAAGGCACGGAGTATTGGCCTAAGCCCGACTTTTGGTACGGTAAAGTGTTTTTCTTAGAAACATCCCAAGAAAAGCCATCTATTGACTATGTACGTTATTGGCTTCGTAATTATGGGATTATGGGCGTATTCGAAAAGTTACATGCATTATTGATAGGCCGACCCAGAGACTACAATATTGACGAACAGTTAGAGTTAGAAGCCGCTATATTGAACGTTGTAAGAGAAGAGTTTTTAAACGATAGGCTTACAATTGTCGCCAATTTAGACTTTGGACACACAGATCCTCAAATCATATTGCCGCTCGGTATTCAATGCGAAGTCAACGCTCAAACTGGTCAGTTGAAATTACTTGAACAAGTCTTTTCGCAATCCTAACCAAATTTAGTAAGCCAGAAAAAACTAAGGCGCAACCTATGTCGCGCCTAGTTCTGACTACATCCATGATGGGTTATCCCTGCCCGGTGCGAAACGCCACCTTTTTCATCATCCCCTGAACGGGTATACATCCCAGTCACACCCGATCACCTTCCATGCCTTCTTCCAATGCCACTCCATGTGACCATCCACTTGCCAACCTGGCCTCCACTTCGCTCTTCCTAAGCGCTCCCTAAAGACACATCATGTGTCAATCCATTCTTCCTTGTACATACATCCCAGCATGTCCTCACTTCCTGTGAGCTCCTAAACCAATCCTTGCTCCTTTCTCTCGCTCCATCTCAGTTGGCCATCCAGCCAATTACCCCATGTCCTTGGAGTTCCTACTTCCTTTTGTCTTCCTGACAACAATCAGTCTACTCCAATGCAGTATTTGGGAAAGTGAATAAACTCAATTTAATACTTGAAAAAAAATAGCAATAAAAACAAATTCACTTTAAAACAAAAGGTTAAATGAAGATCAATACCATTTAACCATACAACAAAACACCTTTACCTACATTCCTGTAGGAAAAGTCGCACACTCATTCTTCCATTCTGTCAGCACTACGAGGTTTGAATAAGAGCTCTCCAGTCACTTTTTCAAAGCTAAGTTGCTTTATCACCTGATATCCATGACCTAAAAAGAAGGCTTTTTGCGCAGTTTGAGTAATGAAAACAGCCATACCGGCAACTGTTTCATTGCTCAAAGTCAAATCGTCCAATCCAGCCAATAAATAATGACCTAGGCCTTGCCCTTGAACATGGGGGTCCACCGCAATGAACGCCAAAAAGTAATAATGGCCATACTCTTCAAGTGCCGCCCGTATTGTATTTTCTTTGTCTATTAATTGTTGTGTTTGCAGGTACCCTGCACTAAGCATCAATCTCAAGCGCCAATGCCAGTAACGCGTCGCTTGCAGTTCAGTTTCAGACTCTAAAACACAAGCAACCGCATATAAGTTTTCACCTTCAAATAAACCAATCATAGGCTGACATCCTTGACCAAAACTTGAAAGTTCTTCACGGATCAAAGCTCTCAACTTTACTTCATAGCTGCCATCATCTTTCGCAGACAGCACATTTCTCATCACATCATCATCATGATAAGCCTGATATAACAGGCTAGCTGCAACTCTCATATCCTCTGGTGATAGATATTTTACCAATAAGTTTTGTTGTTCTAGAACGCGCATACTTTTCCCTTATGTTGTTGTTTTTAGGGCCGACGAATTGTTGTTAAATGCTCTGTCTACTATAGTTACAGTGTGATTTTTAGGCAACTAACGGAGTAACTTATGGATACCAGCAAGCACAACCTTGCTACCTTGTTCGCGCAATTGGGGCTGGAAAATTCAAAAGAGCAGATTGCGCAGTTTATTAACAAGCATCACTTAGCGGATGATATGCTGTTGGCTGAAGCTCCATTTTGGAATGACGGGCAGCGCCACTTTATTGAGGAGTCACTACGCGAAGATGCGGACTGGTGTGAATTAATAGACGAGCTTGATGCCATGCTACGCTAAGTATCTTAGCTATGATAACATGCGCTTTATTTGTTTGGAGTAAAGCGCATGCATCCTGCAGTTCAAAGAGCAATTGCAACGTTAGTAACTGAGGGCAAAACCCCAAGTGTTGCGCTCACTAAAGCTCGTTTGAGTGAGCCCGTTCCTATGCCGATAGTAATAGCAGGTCTGAGTGCCTACAAAAACGACCCAACAATTATCCAGGCCCCCTTAGAAGAAAAACCTGTTCAAAGCAATGAACAACTAAGCCAGCTCGACCGTATTGAGCAAAAACTTGATCGCTTATTACAATTACTAGAAAAGGACTAACATGTTCGTTGTTGATTTAACCTTTGATTGTTACCAAGACACAACACTTGATATTGCCGAAGTAGCAATAAACAGGGTCGTTAACGCATTACGTTTTAACGGTCAGATCATTGGTGATGAATTCCCTACAGTATTGAAAGACGGCTATTTTATTACGCGTGTCATGTGCCCATTAGAAGATGCATTGCACCCGCTCAATCACAGTCCATTCGTAAAACACGCCATTGATCAATTACAAAAGGCTGGCTTGTTGACACCAAAAGTCAAAGTGATAGGACAAGATATTCATGCTAATGGAGCCGATCAGTGTGATGCACCTTCGAGTTATATTTTGTACACCACGTATGTACATACATGTAGCCCTCTTTACTGCGGCGATGACTTTCAACCTGTACCTCTTTATAAAATTCCGGCGATTGCCAATGGCGACTTTAAAGCATTAATTAAGTGGCAAGAAGATTGGCAAGCGTGTGACCAAATTCAAATTAATGGCGCAACACGTTGTGAGTTTGCAGCTCTCGAGGAGATCTCTAGTATCGAGAGTGACTTATTTAGGCGTGGTATGGATCTCTCGAAACGAATTCGATATTTAACCAAAAAGCCGGTTTATTACTATATCTATCGAGTTGGTGGAGAAAGTTTAGAAGCCGAGAAACAACGCAAATGTCCAAGTTGTAATGGAGAGTGGGCTTTAGAAGAACCTTGGTTTGGTATCTTTGACTTTCGCTGTGACAAGTGTGAGTTAGTATCCAATCTGTCTTGGGATTTTCAATAACAACATAAACTAAGATCAGCGTTAAACGCTGATCTTTTGCAAAAACTCTGACAAGCTTGAAGCCAATACATGATGTGTTGGCTTTCCTACATATTCCAAACAAACATAGCCAGTATCGAGCTCTACCGTGATCAACAAATCATCTTGCTCAGTCAAGCCAATGAATATCGTTTCTGGCTGCTTTAACTTGCGTTTCATCAATACATGACCTGTTATGTTTTGCTGTAATCGCTCATAGTCATCCTGATTCCAAGCTTGCAACAACTCAATTTGATGACCATCGATATTGCCAACAATATTACCCGCAAAAAAACTGCTGTAATAACTATCAAGTTCTTTAGAAAAGTGACATCCCAAAGCATTTGCTAGCGTTTGCAAGTGATTGTCTGACGGCTGAGCAACTGCCTGCCATTGAATGTGCTCATCATTAATTGGCGCGCCCACCTCACATGGGCTTGGCCACTGAGCGTCATAATACATGCATGGCAAAGTGCCATGCTGTTGTTGATAGTTTGCCGCATAATCTGCGTGTAGTTGCGATAAAATCTGGTCTATTACCATACTGCCAACTGCTGTCTGATCCGTTATAATGCAGCCATTGTAACCACAATTGGTGAAACATGACAGACTACACAAATGCCCCCGAATTAAAAGCATCCGTTTTAGGTAAATCAACAGAGTACGCATCTGAATATGATGCCACTATACTGCACCCTATTGCACGTAAGCTCAATCGAGATCAAATTGCAGTTGATGAAACCGCGCTCCCATTCAAAGGCGAAGACACTTGGACGGGTTATGAGCTATCTTGGCTAAATGAAAAAGGTAAGCCACAAGTTGCAGTGGCAACATTTGTTTTTCCTTGCCAAAGCTCACACATCATAGAGTCTAAGTCATTTAAGCTTTACTTAAACAGCTTTAATCAAAGTAAATTTGCAAGCAAAGAGGCCGTTCAAGAGACTCTGACAAAAGACCTTTCGACTGCCGCAAATACCAACGTGACCGTTACACTATTTACTGCTGATGACTACGCGTGTATCCCTTTTACTGCAATGCCAGGTAAGTGCATCGATGATCTGGATATAGTGATTGATGTTTACAGCCCTACAGCCAACATTTTGAAAAGTGTTAATGAACAAGCCGTTGTTTCTGAGGTGTTGCATAGCCACTTATTGAAATCAAATTGCTTGATAACATCTCAACCTGACTGGGCAAGCATTGTTATCTCATATACTGGCAAACCCATATGTCACGAGTCGCTATTACGTTACTTGATCTCATTTCGCAGTCACAATGAGTTTCATGAGCAGTGTGTGGAACGCATCTATTGCGAGCTGATGAATACGTTTGGATTGGAGCAACTAGAAGTATACGCACGATACACAAGAAGAGGTGGCTTAGACATTAACCCTTATCGCTCAAGCCACCAAGATAATACACCTTATCAGATCAGAACAAATCGTCAGTAACGCACTGGCACTGGTAAAGCGCATACATCTGCATAGTTTGGCGTTGCAACAAACCAAGACTCAGGTCGGTTTTTTCGTGACGCCACTAGCGCTTTAAAAGAAGGATGCGCTGTATCTAACACTTTAAAACGGGTTTTATCTTGCTCCGAAATATCAGCAAGTACTCGTACAGAGCTTATTAGGTTAAAAGGCACTCCTTCACTTGCTTGTCGCTGTAACCTTTGCACATGCTCCATGCCAGATAACACTCGACCAAATACCGTGGTATTTTTATCGAGATAGCGTTGCGGCGTTAATGTGATATAAAAGTCCGTACCGCCGGTATCCAGGCCATCTTCACGAGACATACCAACAGCACCAGTGCAGTGCACTTGCCAAGTTTCTGTACCCTCTTCATTTTGCGCGACGGCAAAGCCATTCAAAAACCCAGTGCGAGGTGCGTAACCATCGTTTGTATCCACCACAGTAATATTAATGGGGGTATCACTTTTTAAGCTCAACTCTGCTTTTATGTGCCGCTTGCCATATTTAAGCGATTTTTTACCACTTTCATCGCCCCCTTGAGCGACAAAATTTTCCACAAAGCGATACATACTTAAGCCGTCATAAAACTTGGAACGCGCCAACAGTTTAATGTTATTGACCTGCCGAGGTGCAAGCAATGGATCCAATTCTACGTAGGTCGCCCCAGTAGGGAGCTGTATTTTTAATATATTATTATTATCGATCTGGCGCCAAGCAGTAGCAGGCGCTTGTTCAATAACTTCCTGTGGCGCTTTATCTGGTTGTGCAAGCGCAAGGCTTGAACACATTGATAGTGTGCAAACAAGCATAAGTTTGCAAGATTTCATTTGATGCTCCTTCTTAACGTTCTGTTTAATGTCCTACTGCTTTTCTGGGTCCCAATCAAATTTGTACAGTAAATCAATGCTGTCGTACAAACCACTGGTTGCTTCAATATAGAGTTTTGAGAATACGCGGTATCGAACCGCAATTTCATTCAATGGTTCAAATACACCAACTCGATAGCTCACCTGTACACTGGGTGTCAAATATCCCGACACCTCAACTTTTGTGGCATCGCCACTACCTCGAGCACCTAAAGTAACATCTTTAAAACCAAACTTCTCGCCCGTTTTCGACACTAATCCTTCGCTACGACCTAGGCCTTTTGAGAGCAATAACTGGGTAAGAATCGCATCATTTGAACTCTCCCCTTCCCCTAAAGGCTCTCCATTGAGCAAATAAGCCAAAGACTGGGATTGATCCATAACAGGCACCGAATAAATCGCAAATTTCGGCGCGTCAATACTACCGCTTAATTCTATACCAGCCTCCACACCATCCGCCGTCACTTCAGGATTACGAATCGCACGCACATTCAAATAAGGCTTATCCAGTGCACCATTAAAGCCAATTTGCCCTGTTTTGATAAGTAAGTCTTGACCAAAAGCTCTGTAGCGCCCTTCCTGTAACAGTAATTCACCACTAGCTAACAAAGGGCTGGCGGGATACTTACTGATGTCCAGCTGACCTGTAATGTAACTATCGAGTCCGAAGGTTTTGATTCTAAAGTCATCACCAACTTGCACATCAATATCAATGCTGTAGGGAACAGGTGAGTGTGTTTGTCTAGTAACCGGCTCATCAACAATAATTTGATCCTCCGATATCTGTACAACATTTGCAGGCAGCTCTTCTACTTCAATTCGACCATAAGGCACGGTAACTTGACCCGTTAGCGCGGCCTTGTTTTGCCTAAACTCGAAATGCAGATCAGGTGAGAGTGTTAATTCCACACCAGCTTTTGGCGCAATGAAAAAGTCATCTCCTTGAGCGTCAATACGCGCACTCAAGCCACTTTGCCAATTAACACTGCCATCTAAAGATAGCTTTCCGCCCTGTTGTGCCTGAAGTACTCCATGCAACGATGCAGCCTTATCATTAAGTGTCATGATCAATGACGAGTTTTGCAATGAGATTGGTGACAACTCGCTGGCAAGATGGATGTCATCGACATGAATATTACCACTTAACTGTGGTTGCTCTCGCGACCCCCAAAGAGACAGCTTACCGCTGACATCCCCGTCAAGTTTAACTGGTTGTTTGAAACTTTTGCTTAGAATGGGTGCTAATGGAGACAATGACATATGCACAATATTAAGATTTGCTGTCGGGGACAAGCTCTTATCATCAACTAAAGGCAATTGAAATTGCCCATCCATTCGCCCCAAGATGGAAGAGTTCATTTGCCATTGCACTTGTGCGTGCTGATTATTACTATTCAATTGAGTCGACAACGCTTCAATAGGCAGCGTGTGTAGCTGTTCATCACTATGGGTATACACCTTCACTTGCTGCATTTTCAGCTGCCCGTCTGCTTGGCTTAGCTTTCCATCATGCCATGCAAGCGCGACATCACCATGCGCCAATCCATCCAGTTGTAATACGTCTTCAAACCAAGCATTTAAATCATTGAGCACAAGCTGTTTGATGGTCACTTGGCTAGACCCTTTGCTCGTCAGCAGATCATGCTCAGCGGCAAAACACATCTCACTGTGTGAAACCTGCCAACACTGCTGCGCCAACGTCACGTGTTCAGATGAGAGTTGAAGGTCACCCGCGTTTTGTAATACCAAATTTTGGTTCTTGTAACTGGCTGTCGCAGCGTTGATTTTACCAAGCCATTGACTATTAAGTAGACCACCTATTGCGCTTATCGATGCATTGACGTCGCCTTGAGTATTAAGTTCAAATCGATGCTTTGCCAAGTCTCCTTGCAACCCAAAGTTAGCCGCATCAAGCGTCAATCCCTGTGTGCGCACCATCTGTGCTTGAATTGCAGCATTTGTTTGCCAATTTATCTCACTATCAGTGCTCACATCGAACTTTGCACTAGCCACCGATAATTGCTCATTGATAAATCGTGTCAGTTGTCCTTGTAGTTGCACTTTTGGACTTCTATGGGAGCCCGTTATCTCAAACGTTGATGATAGATCTAAATCAGCGGCAAACAATGGATCTTTCTGATGATGTATCTCCATCATGCCTGTTAATGCTAAATGCTGATGCAACTTGCCTTCAAGCCCAAGAAGACTGTCTCCATATCGAACTTTCAGGGTATTGAGTTGCCCATGAAAATCTTGGTCGAGCGTCAAGTTAACATTTGCGTAAAATGGCCTGTTATACAAACTACCTTTGATTGCCAAACCATCAACCTGCAACTGCCAATTTTCATTTTTTAACTCAAAACGTGTATCTAATTGTGCTGCTAACTGACTGTTAGGAAGATCAGAAATAAATTCGCTCAATGGTAATGGCGCTATATCGGCTTTGACTTCTCCTATGAGCGTATTTTGCCAGTCTAAGCTTGCTTGCAACGTGGAGTCGGTCTGGTCCCATTGCAAGCGACCTTCATTTAATTGCACTTGCGTTAAACCGCCAGCAACCTTTGCATTGATGTCGAACGCCTTGTTGTTGCGCGTAGTGCCATCAAGTTTGATATTCAGTGCATAGTCATTCGCGTTACCCGTCGCTTGAAGCGAGGCTTTGTTTAACGACAGTTGAGCTAGGGGTTCATCAATCAAGTCATGCAAAGTCCAATTCATCGCGCTCATTGACAGTTCAAACGGCCAATTGATTTGCGTGAAATCAATCTGGGCTTGAATATCTGAGGCGTACGTTCCTTGGTTGCTTGCATGGATAATCAGATCAGACAATGTGCCTGAAACTTCCAATGTTAAGTGCTCTGTGCCTGTGCTCAATTCACTCGAAGCGTTAACATGCAATGTCTTAGCCCAATCCAACGAACCATACGCATTCAAACTAGCTTGCTGATACCGAGCGCGTAGCCCTTTCCATTGCAAGCCTGCTTGAGCCACAATCGCTTGCAGCTCAATATCAGTGACTTGTGTCGTTTTGCCTTCTTGCAGGAAAGCAAGCTGAGATACTTGCAACCTATCTAAACGAAGCGTGAGCGGTAAAGGTGGTATTGTCACGTCGATGACCGGCAGCTCTGTTGGCATGGTTGGTGGTGAAGTATCTTCATTAACCTTTTGTACTATATCCACATTTTGCATAGTTAGGTGCGGTATTTGCACATCCGTCCCTTGCCAATAAACTGCCATGTTCAATTGCTTTATTGCAACTTGTTGCTGAGGCAATATCAAATTGCCATGGTTAATCAGCAAAGTTTTGATACCGATATTAAACGGCGCTTCGAGCCCACCCTCTTCGGGTTCATTCTCTATGTTGCCAAGCGCTTGATGTGTTTGCGGTGAACGCTGGTTATCAATTGCTAATTCCAGAGTTTGTGCTGAGATGTCAAGACATAGGGTAGAACATGTAAACCACTCTAGCGATATAGCTAATTGCTGTGCTTGGAGAGCTAGGTGATCACTTTTATAGTCAATATCAAAAGGTGCCCCCGATAACAAACGCCCTTTTTCTAAATTTATCGATAAATCTGTTACCCAAAAATGCGCGCTACGAATTAACAATTGATGGCCTGGAGCCGTGGCCAACAAACAAAACAGCACAGCCACAAGCATACCAACCCCAGCTAAGCATTTTTTAAAATTGCGTATATTGAAAATCGACATTAAATCTCAGGCCCTATGACAATACTTAACCTTGTACTTCTGCTTTCTTTACTTAAGCCCCACGCGTGATCTAACCGAACAGGCCCAACTGGTGTGATATAGCGAAAACCAAAACCAGCCCCCACTGACCACTTCTCAGAAAAATCATTAGTTGCAGTGCCGCCGTCAACAAATAAAGCAGCGCGCCACTTGGGTGCAAATTGATAATTATATTCAACAGACCCCGTTACTAAATACTTGCCCCCCACTTCTTTATCCTCTTCTTTTGGGCCAATTGAACGATATGAAAAACCTCGGATACTTTGGTCGCCACCAGCAAAAAAACGCATATTAAAAGGCACGCTATGAATATCATCCACAACGATAGCGCCTAGGTTAACCCGACTTATCAGATAGTGTTTTTCATAGTAATTGCGTAACCAAGCATTATTCCATCGCACTTTAAGTAACGATGTCGAAGAAATTAACGAGTCACTGGCTGCTTCAACTGAAATTAAACGTTCGTTTGCCCAATAAGGCGTGGCTCCCCCTTTGCTCTGTTTCTTGGCATAACTAATACCGGGAAGCAACATTTCCGATTTAAAGGGATCACCATCTTGCTCGGTTTCTTCATGCTCTCGCTTCAAAAAAAGGGTCCTCACCCAGTTGTCACTCGTCAACCACTGACGTTGCACCTGAACATTCCAAATTTTACTATTGATGCCTTGTTGCAGGTCATCGTTGATTTGGTAGCCTGCAAGCATACGCCATACATCATTGTTAGGATCTGATACAGGAATGGTGTAACTTGCCATAATATCCTGTCGGCGCTCGGACAAAGACAAATTACTTTCAACAAAATGACCGTCTTCAGTTAACCAAGGTTTAGCCCACTTTAAGCGTGCTTTTGCACCCAGATCTGTGCTGTAACCACCACCCACTTCAAAGCTATGAGCAGGCTTATCTATGGCTTCGACTTTAATGGGCAAAATACCATTTGCCCGCTCTTTCAGCTGTGGAAAAACTTTAGCGGATAGGAAATAAGGCGTGTTATTTAAAGACAATGTATATTGCGATAGAGCCTCACTGTTATATGGCTCTCCAACTTTGAAAGTTGCTAAAGAACGAATATACTTTTGGGCCTTCGTACTGTCGTCTACTGTTATTACGCCAAAACGGTAGCGCTCACCACTGTCAATATGCCAAACTACCTGAGCGTTGCGCTCTGATTTGTTTACCCTCAGTTCATGACGTAGCCATTTAAAGTCGAAGTAGCCTCTCTCAAGTAACCGCCCTTCAACACTGGCTTTAGCTTGACTATAATTCGCATGATTGAGCGTATCACCCACTTTAATTGGTAACTCACTGGCCATGTTTACAAGCCAAACATCTTCCTCGGCAGGCCCGCTTAGTTTCAACAAAATATTTTGCCACTGTAATGGCTCTCCTGGCACAACGTTAATTACCAGCGTGTTGTTTTGTGCGTTGGCGTCAAAAATAGTTTGGCTATGATAGTAACCAAGTGCTTGTAAAGCCTGTTGCAAGTCTTCTTCGATTTGCTCTTGCAGTTGGTCATCAAATGTTTGCCCGGTGTAGGCAAGTAATGTTCCTTCTGCATTGGCTTTTAGTTCGCTATCGATACCCAAAATATTGATATGCTCAAGCTGCCACTTTGATTGCGCCTGAACTTGAGCAACAGGAAAGGTCGCCAAAAACACCCATAATAAAACTAGTGGCTTACACACCCAAATAGCTTCCTTTTGTTTAAATTGCAAAATAGCATATCACAGGCCACCATAACGCCCTATGAACAATCCCTATGCAATCGAGCACTAAATTTAATGCTGACCTCTTTTTATTTATTGCTGAATAACCGACAATAGAGGCAATTGAGTTATTTGGACCAAATTATGCAATTCCCTGATGATGATAATGGCCAGCTATTAGCCGAAATGGCTGATGCTGGCATTGATCTTACCCAATTCCATACCGTTGACTTTTTTATTCTATTTGAGCAAAAGCAACAAGCTGAGTCTTTTATTAACGCCATTGGTGAAGATGAACTTGCCCCTGAAACTGAACTGCAGCAGTGTAAAGATACTGGTGTTTGGGAAGTTGTCACATCAATAAAAATGGTTCCTGAACACCAGTTATTAAGTCAAACTGAACAGTATCTAGAAAGTATTGCTAATAGCCATGAAGGTTACGGTGATGGCTGGGGAATAATGACACAAGAATAGCACCAGGTTGCTAGGGCATGTTGAACTTTCCTGTATGTTTTTACCGCAGTCATTCGGGTGTTTTGACAAGGCTGAGCCCGCATCGCATAGTTATTCTATGTGAGTCAGGCGGAAACGTAGAAAAATGACCGAATGACGCAGCCCAAAGGGTTACCCTTAGAGCCCTAAAGGGCTCTAAGACTTATCTGCGACACGGTAATGTCCCTCATAATCAAATATTTTTTCATGTACTTGCCAACCATATTGCTTGTGTTGTTTTGCAATCACAAAATCCGGCGCTAGTAAGTCATGTACCGAAGCACAAACTTGTTCGGCTGTTTGCCACTCAACCAGATGCTCTCTTCCTTTAAGCCTTTTCGCAAAATCGCGATTAAATACAAACCGACTCTTTGCATTGTCAAAATCATATACCTCAGAGCAGCTCGCACCGTCTTCATCATAATACGTTACTTTAACGAGTGCGTTTTTTAGGGGCTCTGCACTCATACCGCTACAACGTAACACCATAGCGTTTTTTAGGTTTAATGCTGCTCGTAATTTATCATCAGGATCCGCCATCACCGCTCGGCACTGGGCACACTGTCTGGCCGCGATATCGTTTTCTGCGCCACAGGCATCGCATTCTTTAAAGCGAAAACGATAGTCACATTGCTGCTGTTCAGGTACCTCCCCCAGCAAGCCTTGACAACGTCGGCCATAATGCTCAATTACTTGACCCTGCTCATTGGTTTTGCCCCAAAATATATTCGCAAACCCACAGCCAGGACACATGACCTGCACAGGTTCACTATCGCTATTTGGCTTTTTGCTGCCCACTTCAGGTGAAAACAAGTCAAAATCATTGCCTGCGTAGTCAATCACCAAGCATTCCGATTTATTTTTACTCAAGCGAAGTCCTCTCCCAACAATTTGTTGGTATAAGCTCACCGACTCTGTTGGGCGTAAAATTGCTATAAAATCAACATGAGGTGCATCAAAACCTGTTGTTAATACAGACACATTCACCAAATACTTTATATTTTTTTGCTTAAACTCATTGATTATATCGTCACGAACACCAGCTTTTGTTTCACCTGTAATTAATGCAACATTATCGTTTGATAAATAATCATAGATTTCTTTAGCATGTAACACTGTTGCTGCGAATATCATAACACCTTGTCTATTTTCACTTTGCGAAATAATATGCGAAACAATGCTCTTAGTTGCTCGGGTTTGCGCAGATAGCAACTTATTCATGTCTGTTTCAGAATAACTACCAAAACAATCCGTTTTTAACGCTGAAAAGTCATAATTACTGATTGCCGGGTCAATCTCTTTTGGTGCAGTTAAATAACCATTTTTTATCATATACCGTAAGGGCAATTCATAAATACAACGCTTGAAAGGGCTATTATTCGTGCCTCTGACAAAGCCATGGTAATGGGAGTGATATATCCACCCCATGCCCAATCGATACGGGGTTGCCGTCAAGCCCAATACTTTTAATGCTGGATTATGCTGCTTGAGCTTGCTGATGATCTTGCCATATTGACTGTTTTCATCACCATCAACGCGATGGCACTCATCTATAATAACAAGTGAATAATAGCTATTTAGTTTTTCTAAGTTTCTTACAACCGATTGTACACTCGCAAAAGTAACTTGCTGTGAAAACGATTTCTGTTTTAATCCCGCTGAAAATATACTCGCACTTAGACCAAAGCTTTCATACTTTTGTGCGTTTTGCTCAACAAGCTCTTTCACATGTGCTAACACTAAGATTTTATGCTTTGCCAAGCGCGCCAGTTCGGCAATCACCAAGCTCTTACCCGCACCGGTCGGTAAAACAATGACTGCGGGATCATTACTCACTTTGAAATGTGTGATGGTATTATGTACAGCTTCTTGCTGATAAGAACGGAGTGTATAGATACAAAATACTCACTCTAATACAGAAATGCTAATATTATACGGGTTAGAACGATTAAAGGCCCATATAGGGCCTTATATAGAGTTTAAAACTACATCGAGTCTTTAAATGGTATAATCATCCAAGTTCACACCAACAAATGCTTTAGGTGTTTTACCACGACCAGTCCACTCAAATACTTCACCATCTTTTTCAATTCTATACTTTGGCTTTACTTTTGCGCGTTTATCAACCTGAGCGCCGCCAACAAGATCTTCAAGTGTTAAACCTTTTTCCTTGATCAGTGCCAATACTTCCTCTTTTACTTGCTGCTGTTCACGCTGAGATTCGATAGCTTCATTGATTAACTCAGCAGCTTTTTCTAGCTCACTAAAACTTGCAGACTTGATAAAAGATTTAATTTCACGCATTGATAATTCTCTTAAATTATTAGAGTTAAAATACCCAAATTAGGTATATCCTATCAGATATAAAAAGAATTTAGTTTATATATTCCGATTACTATATTTTTACATATAAACCTAGTAAATCAAATAATATTAGAAAATTTCAGGGTATAAAGTGAAGTGAATGATTAAAATAGGAGCAACGGGCGTTACTCCTCAGGCAAATATGGTAGTTAAATAGCCACTACGTTTTCAGCTTCAGGGCCTTTTTTACCTTGCTTAACCTCGAAAGATACAGCTTGACCGTCGGTTAAGGTGCGGAAACCGTCACCTGAAATAGCACTAAAATGTACAAACACATCTGGGCCATTTTCTTGTTCAATAAAGCCAAAGCCTTTTGATTCGTTGAAAAACTTTACTTTACCTGTTTTAGAATTAGACATACCTATTATTCCTGTAAGTCAGATCAATTTAACATTCGCCTAAACGGCTGCCTCCCTGAGCTTGCGCCGCAACATGTCGGAATAATAAATACAGCAAAAAATACCATTCGAGAGCTAACCTCACGATATCGCTCAGTTAACCATATTTCCTTACCGCAACTCTTACATCCATAGAACAGCAAAAACTCAAAGCCTATTTAGCCTAACATATAAAATGAAGTACGGTACAAACTGTGCACAAATTTAATAATAAAATCATGTTTAAGAATTAAAAAAGCGCCCAAAAAGGCGCTTTTTCTCTGGCATATTGTGCTTACTATATGACTTTCCAGTCAATTTCGGCACCAGCTTTAATCGGCACTACCTGACTATCACCTAAAGGATAGCTCTCAGGCACTGTCCAAGGTGACTTTTGTAGTGTCACCGTATCCGTATTTCGAGGTAAACCGTAGAAATCAGGGCCAAAATGGCTTGCAAACCCCTCGAGCTTATCCAAAGCCCCCGCTTCTTCAAAAGCTTCTGCATATAACTCTAAAGCCGCATGTGCTGTATACGCACCTGCACAACCACATGCAGCTTCTTTTTTATCTTTCGCATGCGGCGCAGAATCCGTGCCTAAGAAAAACTTTTTGCTACCGCTAGTTGCAGCTTCAATTAACGCCTGCTGATGAATATTACGTTTTAAAATAGGTAAACAATAATAATGAGGGCGTATTCCACCAGCTAACATGTGGTTTCGATTGTAAAGTAAGTGATGCGCAGTAATGGTTGCAGCCACATTGGATGACGCCTGTTTGACAAATTCAACAGCATCTTTTGTGGTGATATGTTCAAGCACAACCTTTAAATTAGGAAATGCATCAACTATTTTAGCTAGCTTGGTCTCAATAAAGACTTTTTCTCTATCAAAAATATCAATTGCCGAGTCAGTCACCTCACCGTGAACAAGCAGCAACATACCAACTTCTTCCATTGCCGCTAAGACAGGGAAGATATTCTCAATATCCGTTACACCCGAATCTGAGTTGGTTGTCGCCCCCGCGGGATAGAGTTTTGCTGCAACGATATGCCCACTCGCTTTGGCTTTTTTGATTTCTTCAGGAGTTGTATTATCTGTGAGATACAGGACCATTAACGGCTCAAAGTTGCCTTGTGGCTGTGCCGCTAGGATACGCTCTCTGTAAGAAAGAGCCGTCTCGGTACAAGTCGCTGGCGGAACTAGGTTGGGCATGATAATAGCACGCCCCATATAACGACTAATATCTCTAACGGTGTCTTTAAGCGTTGCGCCATCACGCAAGTGCACATGCCAGTCATCAGGGCGAGTGATAGTGAGGGTGTTTACGGTACTTGTCATTGCTATTTTCCTCGGCTGAATTTGCCCGATCATAGGCAGTTCGCTATGCAGAGTAAAGTTTTTACGCCTGTTGCAGGCTGAAAATACCAATTTTCGTTAATTTAATGCTCTTTTTGCACAATTAATGTGTCGTTTCATTTATAAGTACGTTAAATTGTCGATAGTCGTTTTTAAGAGTGATGTGAATGCTTCCCAATAACAAACTAGAATCAAAAACCGAGCAGCTTAGCATCATCAATCAATTTTCATCTTCTTTATTACAGATAACCCAACTAGATGAATTATTTGATTATGTTACCGCACAAGTTGTATGTCGCCTTGGATTTGTCGACTGTGTTATTTACCTTGCTGATGAACAAACAAATTTTTTGGAAATCGTTGCCAGTATGGGCGTTGCCCAGCAGAGTAGTGATTATAAAGTTGCGCAAACAAAAATTCCGATCGAACAAGGGATCACGGGACACGTGGCCAGAACGCAGCAGGCTTTTGTTTCAGGTGATGTATCTGTTGAGCCTATGTATATTGCAGATAGCCGCCCTGCTCTTTCGGAGTTATGCGTGCCTTTGGTTTACGAAAACAAATTAATCGGCGTGATCGATTGTGAACACCCACAAAGAGATTACTTTACAGACGCCCATTTGCAGATACTTTCAACCGTTGCGCACTTACTCAGTGCCAAAATAAACCAAGTACGTACGCTCAATAGTCTAACAACCACAATTGAACAGCTAAATAAAGCGCAACAACTTGAAAAGTGTCTGTTAAAAATAGCCAATATCACTTACCGATCGCTTGACTTGGAAGCTTTTTACGACGAACTTTATCAGATCATCAACAGTCAATTACCCGCAGAGAACTTTTTTATCGGCTTATATGATAGATATAGCGATATTCTTGAAATTGATTACTTAATTGAGGGCAAAGTAAAATGTAACGCCCATCAGCGTGTCACCAAAGCACAGATCAAACATACCGCTTCTTACTTTACTCTCACTTCAGGTAAACCCCTACTATGTAATAGTAGAGAGTTTGAACATCATATTGAGCTTGGTCATTTCCAAATGGTGGGACGCTCGCCCAAATCATGGTTAGGCGTACCTTTTGCGGTTAACGACCAATTTCAAGGTGTCATCGTGATCCAAAGCTACACCCAAGACCGGGCTTTTAATCATCAGCACTTATCGATTCTAACCTACATCAGTAGACAAGTGAGCATGGCCATTGATAGGCAGCTTTCTCGCCAAGCTCTGGAGCATCGTGCGCTGCATGATGAGCTAACAGGATTAGCTAACCGCTATTTACTCTTAGAACGGATCAAACATGCTATTTTGTCGTTAGAGCGCACAGAAGACGATACACAGCATTGCTTACTTTACCTAGATTTTGACCGCTTTAAGAGTATTAATGACGCACTCGGACACGATGTTGGTGATAAGTTTTTAATTGCTATCGTTAACTTGATCAATGCCTGTATTAGACGCACTGATACATTCGCTCGATTAGGCGGTGACGAGTTTGCAATTTTCATCGAAAATGTCAAAGACAAAGAGCAAGTTGCTCTCGCACTTGAACGTATTAACGAGGCTATTTCTAAACCTCTGCACATAGATGGTCACGTGTTACAGGCGTCAAGTAGCATTGGTGTCGCTTTTACTGGCGACGCAACTGATAATGCAATAACCCTCTTACAACAAGCTGACGCTGCCATGTATGAAGCCAAGTCTCGCGGGCGAGGACAAGTTTGTTATTTTAATAACGCCATGCGCCGCAAACTAAAACAACGAGCCGATATTGAAAACGACCTACAACATGGCATTAAAAATGATGAATTTGAGCTATTTTTTCAACCGATCTTCTCATTGAGCGATCCACACATCGTCAGTTTCGAAGCGCTCGTAAGGTGGCACCACCCCAAAAATGGTCTGGTCCCCCCCAATGAGTTTATTCCTATTGCTGAACAAACAGGGCAAATTATAGAGCTTGATTTGTATTTATTGCGCTTGGCCGCAAAACAATTACAAACTTGGAGGTTGTCGGGCTATCCGATGACAAAAATTACGGTCAACGTGTCATCTCGTCATTTTGCCAGCCTCGATTTTGTGACTTACATGCAGCAGCTATACATTGATTATCAACTGCCCAATGGCGCCCTATGTATCGAAATAACAGAGTCTGGGCTAATTGAGAACCTCAAACTGGCCACTAAGATAATCCAAGGATTAGAACCTCTTGGTGTTAAACTTTACTTAGATGACTTTGGTACAGGTTATTCAGCACTTGGTTACCTGCATCAACTACCCATTCATGTATTAAAACTCGATAAAAGTTTTGTTGATCAACTAACAAACAAAGAAAACCCGCTCATAGACACTATCTTGTCTCTAGCACAATCGCTTGAATTGAAAGTAGTTGCCGAGGGTATTGAAAACCCAAAACAGTGGGCACTGCTAAAACGAAAAGGGTGTCAGTTTGGTCAAGGTTTTATGGTCTCAAAGCCGCTCCCTGCACGTCAAGCCATGGAGTTTTTGATCAGTAACACCGAAATGACATTATCGATATAAAGCATCAGAGTTAGGTCAAGGCCCATCGATATGGGCTTTGAACACACCAAATACGTTCATTTAGATTTGAACAGTAAAACAGCCTTTTGCAGAGCAACGGCTCCAACAAGTAGAAAAACAGGCAAGTCTCTATGAAATTTGTACAACTATTCACCCCCAGCAGAATAAGATGAATAAAATTAATTTGTATTTTTTGCAAAAAAGTTAAATAAAAAATGACAACGCTGTCAAAAATAGTGTTATAGTGATTTTGTTAAAAACTAATCATCGATTGCTGGTTTTGCAGACGTCTAGACGTTACTATACGGTAATGAAAGAAGTTCAGGGTAAGCAATCTGAGTTTAACTCAAGCTAATAATGAGATTTATTAAAGATGATAGACATAAAGCACCTGAAAACCATCGCAACATTAAAAGATACTGGGTCACTTGTTAATACTGCACGTGAGTTATTCTTAACTCAATCGGCTTTGTCACATCAAATTAAAGACTTGGAAAACAAACTTGATTGCCAGTTGTTTGAAAGAAAAACGCAGCCAGTGCGCTTCACACCTCAAGGTATGCTGTTACTTGAACTAGCAAACGATATCTTGCCAAGAGTCGAAGCAACAAAATGTCGCTTGAAAGAAAGTCTAAATCAGCCAATATCTCAATTGAGATTAAGCGTAGAATGTCACGCCTGCTTTCACTGGCTATTGCCAACGATAAAGGAATTCAATAACTTCTGGCCTGATATCAAAGTCGACTATGAACGTGGCTTTAGCTACGACGCTATTCCCGATCTACTTGAAGAGGAGTTAGATTTAGTGCTGACTTCAGACTTGAGGGAACAAGATAAGCTAGAGTATGCGCATTTGTTCGACTTCAAGTTAAAGTTGATAGTAGCGCCTGATCACGAATTGGCTAAAAAAGCCTATGTCACAGCTCTCGACTTGAAAGACGAAACGATTATTTCCTACCCGATTCCAAAAGAACGTCAGGACATTTTCAAACATTTTATTCAAAACGCCCGTTTCGACGGCACGCTAAAAACCGTTGATCAAGGTTTGCTTATATTCCAGTTAGTGAGTGCTGGTATGGGTGTTGCAGCTTTACCTGACTGGTTGGTTACACCCTATGAGAGTCAGGGACTTATTAAGTCAATCCCGTTAGGTGCATTAGGCTTAACTCGCCCTATGTATCTAGCCATGAAAAAGAATATGAAAGACAACCCAGTCTATCGCCACTTTTTAAATACCTGCAAACAGAACAATAACCGCTAAGCTATTATTTTAAGAACAATTTTACTACACTAAACCCAATCTTTTTGATTGGGTTTATTATGTTTGTTTTTAAAAAGCTGCTGGGCAGTGTACTTATGCCTTTACCACTGCTGCTCATCATTCTCGCTGGTTGCTTGTTTTATATAAGTAGGGCCAATAAAAAATCATATGGCCTTGCTTGGCTATGCCTCTTGAGCTTGTGGTTTATCAGCACCCCCTACGTTGCTGATCTTATGATCACTCCTATTGAGTCTCAATTAAGTACATTTAATACCCAAAAACATAAGCGTGTTGACAAAATAGTCGTACTTGGCTGTGACGTATACCCCAACGCTCGATTACATGCCAATGCGCAACTTGGTGGTTGCGCACTGTCTAGATTAACTGAAGGTGTGCGCTTATCACATCACTATAAAAGTGCTGAGCTCATTGTTTCTGGGCAATCCAGTGCCGTACTCATGAAAAGAACGGCTATTAGCCTGGGCATTACAGCTTCACGCATTCGTACCAACCCAAATGCCTTAGATACTAAAGACGAAGCAAAATTATTGGCGCCTATTTTGGTCGATAGGCAAGTTGCATTGGTCACCTCTGCCGCCCATATGAGCAGAGCCAAAGATTTATTTGAGGCACAGGGTATTGATACGATAGCGGCACCAACGCAATTTTTTAATTTTAAAAGCCAAGTATCATACAAACAACTGATTGCTCAATCATCAACATTAAATGCGGTCACATCGCACTATTATGAGGTACTGGGTAAAGCTTGGATAAGTTTAAGACGCTGGATAGACCCAGAGGCGCTATAGCGCCTCTGAGTATTTAAACTGGATTATCTATATCGATAAACGTAACATCAAGATCATAATGCTCAGCTAAGTACTCCCCTAACGCTTTGATACCATAGCGCTCAGTAGCGTGATGGCCTGCAGCAAAGAAGTCTATACCTTGCTCATTCGAGCTGTGGATTGTTTGCTCGGATGCCTCACCCGTTAGGTAAGCGTCAATGCCCTGACTTGCAGCCATGTCAATATAACCTTGCCCACCACCAGTGCACCAAGCTATGGTTTCTATTGGTTCGTTACGCACACTGTTGACCAGTGGTTTGCGATTTAACACAGTGGCTATTTTTTCAGCAAACATCTCGACTGACATAGGTGATACCAGCTTACCATGCACAGGAACGCTGGTTGGGCTTGGTTCAAGCCCGCCAAGCAGTTCTATGTCCAGTAATTGAGCTAACTGTGCATTGTTACCAAGTTTAGGGTGAATATCCAGTGGCAAGTGGTAACCATACAAATTAATATCATTGGCTAACAGCTTAGCAATCCTGCGCTTTTTCATACCAGTTATTACTTGCGCTTCACCTTTCCAAAAGTACCCATGGTGAACCAAAATGGTATCAGCTTGTATTTCAACCGCAGCATCAATTAATGCCTGACTTGCAGTCACGCCTGTTACTATTCTTTTCACTTCATCCGAGCCTTCAACTTGCAAGCCATTTGGGGCAAAGTCACGGATCGAATCGGGTTTTAATAACTCAGTAAGAATGTGTGTAAATTCTGAACGCTTCATGAAATTAACAGTATTTTGTCTTAATTATTCGCAAATTTTGGCGTTTATAAGCCAAAAATGGAAGCAAAAACCTTAAAAAATTGAAAAATCGTGCAAATTTGAGTATAAATACTCTTTAAATCTTAATCCCGCGTATCCGCGTATAAAACGACTAGGATCTACGATGAGTAAACTAGATAAAACTGAAGTATTAAGCGCTTTTGAAGCTGCTTACGAAGCTGCCCACGGCAAGAAACCTGAAATTACTACCAAGCCTGGCTGGTATAGCATTGATGGTGGAAAAAACATGCGCCTTGCGGAAGTAGCAGCATTAACTGAAGAGCTAACTTCTGGTTCTGCAACCCCTAGCGATTCTCCTAAAGCCGCTCCAGCCAAAGCGGCGACTGCTAAAAAAGCAAAAACAACCAAAGCAGCCCCCACTAAAACAGCGAAAAAAGCCTCTTTTAAAGTAATTAAAGAAAACGCTGAGGGTTACACAGCTGAAGAGTTCTGGATTGCAGAGCTTGCAGGCAAAGATCACGATTGTCGCTTGCCACGCGGTGTGGTTTAAAACCACACTAGGAAGTGACCGATAAAAAAACCGCGCAAGCGGTTTTTTTATACCTGTTTAAACCTTCTCTGCCTGCTCAAGTATTTCTTTTAAATTGTCCAAACCAACCTGTAAGTCTTCACCTATCACTTGTTCAAAATCCATCAGTAATAACATTAAGTTCATGGGATATTTCATTTCTCCATCGAATCCCCACGTCACTTTTGTTCCAATTGGCACGGTTTCTGTGCTCATAAAAGCAGGACTAGTAGACTGAAAAGGCTCTAAAAAACGAAGTTCGTAGTCAATTCGATTATTTTCAACAACTTTGATGATCTCCTGCTCACCCATACCTACTTCTGGATTGTCACTACGCCATGCTGATACAAATCCGACTTGGCCATCTTCACCACGATACTCTTTTTGCATATTTGGGTCCATTTGACCCCAAGAGCTATAGTTATCCTGATTTTTTAGTAATTTAATATATGAAAACACCGGTTCGACCGGGCGCTTTATAACCACATGACGTTCTACGTGATAACTATCAGCAACAAACAGTGCGATAATAAAAGGTGCAGCAACAATTATCAGTAAAACTAGAAGTACTTTTTTCAACATAACCTTACTCTTTTCTTTTTATTTGAAAATAACTGGCCGAAAGCACTGGCTTTACTCACTCAACCGACTTTAAAAATGCCGCACTGACTGCCCCAAATAACCCCAATAAACTATACACTAAAATCAATTCTGAGATGGATAGCCAAGTAGTTAATAGACCCAAGCTTCCCAAGATTAACAGCAAGCCGCCTATCACGGTATTACTGACTGACACGTAATCCGTTCGTAAGGCCCCTTCAGCCATATTGACCAAATAGGTTTTTCGCCCCAAACGCGCACCTTGATGCGCAACACTAAGCAAGAAATACATACAGGGTAAAAACCAAACGCTTTTCAGCCAAGCGCTTTGCCACGTACTTACTAAAAATACCATAATACCGTTTGCGACAACTAAAAAGGCGCTCAACATAAGGACATGTTTACTGGATAAATCACTGAGACGCCCCCAAAATGGGGCTGATACAAAACTAGCTAAACCAGACATGGCCATAAACAATGCTAATAAAGGAATATCTAACAAAGTATTACTGGCCAGCACAATATAAAATGGCGCGCTCAACGCAGAGCAGAGTAACAACGCCCTAGTCAACACAAAGTGAGCAAAAGCCCTATCTTGATAGAGGATCTTCAGCTTGCTGAGCGCATGGTAAAGGCCATTTTTTCCCCCTTGAGTCGCTCCCTTATGCTCAATAATCATGCTGTAACAAAGCGCAGAAAACATCCACATAAGTGCACTCATACCTAAGGCAATCATAGCCGCTTGGCTTTGATATCGTTCGGGCAATAACCACAGGGTAAAAGCAAAAACTAGCGTTGCAAAGCCAGTAATACTTGCAGCTAAGCCGCTTAAATTACCTCTATCCCCTTTAGGAATCACTTTACCAAGTATATCTTTTGCTGCAACCGAGCAAAAGCCTCTGGCCATGCTAAACAAACACAATACGGCTATCAAAGCAGCTCCGGCCGCAGCGCCACTCAAGTTCAATGATATTATGAGCATCCATACAATACAGAGCGCTTGTACCAATGCGCCACTCACCCATATCCATTTACGTTTAGCCAGCTTGCGGATATAACTGGCGATAGCCAACTGAGGTAATAACGAGCCAGACTCCCTAATGGGCACCAACCAAGCAACAAATGCACTTGGTACACCAAGCCCTTGCATTAACCAAGGTAAAGTCACTTTTGGGTTTAACAAAGCATCGGCAAATTTGCTCAATATCTGACTAACCAACATAAATATAAAATTACTTGGCACATTTTTACAGGCATCATCTGCAATTGCTTCACAAGCTCGGGCGTCTTCAACGTTGGTTAAACGCTCGTAAAGCGCTTCCTTTTTCATTTTGGGCATAATGTGAATTTCAAGTTCCTAGATTTACTTGATTCTTAGGACCTATTGTTCAGCGATGCTTCTCAATAGTCATGAAGTTGTCAACCCTTTGGACTAGAAAGCTGTGTATTTAAATACTTTACTAATCGTTGATGCAATACAGTGTAAAGCGTAGCAGCAGTATTCTAATAATGACGTGAAAGAGTGTGAGGGAGGCAACAAAACACATTACCTCCAAAATCTAAGTTAACTAAACAAACGTTCAAACCAGTTTTTATCTAAATCATCTTCACAACGCTTTAACTGTGCACCATATCGGCTAGCACGATGTTTGACCTTATTAGCAACCGACATCAACCATTTTTTCTTACGATAGGTACCGCGCTTATATCCTCCCCAACCCTCGTGATAGTTAAGATACTGCGCATAGGCATCCCACTTGGACACCCCATTGATTTTATGCGTTTTATAAACAAACCATGCCATAAAATCGATAGCATCTTCAAAGTCATCCCTGTCTGCGCCTGAATTGCCAGTTTCACGAATATAGTCACTCCATGTCGGCGTTTTAGCTTGAGAATAGCCATATGCAGAGCTCGCTCGACCTATGGGGATAACCCACAAAAAATACTCCATGGGTGGGGCTGCATCATGCTTAAAAGAACTTTCTTGAAACATCATCGCCATCAGCACATGCTTGGGTGACCCCCATTTATCTTGAGCATCCCTTGCATCATAATACCAATCTTCTTTTTCTTGGAAAATTTTACAAATATCATTAGGTTGCGAAGGTGGGGCAGTTGCACAACCAGTTAAAACAAGTAACACTGGAAATAAAATAATAAATTTTCGCATTTTTTTTCGAACCCATTGAACTTTTCTAAATAGTGCGAGTCTTAACTTATGAATGCAGCAGTTTAGCATTGTTTCATCCCTGAAATTTATTTGCGCAGCCTCTTAAGCTGCGCTTTTTTTTACCTACGCTTTAGCAAAGTAATCATCTAAGAATGCTACAAAGCTCAAAGAATCACTTTGTTCAATTTCTTTGGCTTTTTGTTTTGATTCAGCTACCGAACCACGCAACTTGCTTTCATCATAAGCCTGAAACTCTCGTTGCTGAGATGCCAATTTATATTGTTGCGCTAAGTCTAAAGCAAGTATATCACCGCTTTGCTGAGTTGTTTTAAGCGCTTCAATCAAACGTCCTGAGTAGGTCAATTCAGGCTGTTCTACCCAGCCGCTTAACTCACTAATAGTAGTGGTATACTTATCTGAGTTATTGGCCTCATCCATCCATTTTGCCACTTCCATAAGATCAGCAAATATCTGCTTCGCCCAGTGCGTCAGTTTCTGATTTTGACCCTCTTTGCTAAGTTCAACATTGGGATCTCTACCTTGATTAACAACAGTGCGAAGATTCACCTGAGTCAGTTTTTGCTCTTGCCAGTCCATTTCAGGCGAAGGTTTCAGTAAGCAATACGTCAAAAATACATCTAGGAAGTTAACTTGCTCGAGGTTAATGCCTGTTTCTGAGAACGGATTAACATCCAATGCACGGATCTCAATGTATTCAATGCCTCCACGTTCCAACGCATGCGTCGGAGGCTCGCCACTATGCGCATTGCGCTTTGGCCTTACTGGCGAGTAAAACTCATTTTCAATTTGCAGAATATTTTTGTTCAACTGCTTAGGTGCATCACTGGTGTAATCATCCAAATCACCATACAAATCAGAATGACAACGAATTGCTTCTCGCAGCCCTACAATGTACTCATCTAAGCTGTTGTACATAACCTTCAACGACGATTGCGCACTGTTAGTGTAACCAAGGTCACCCAAACGAAGCGCGGTGCCATGCTCAAGATAAATAATACCATTAGCGAGCTTTTCAAATGGCAACTTACTTTCTTTACCTTGTAAAAAAGAGGGACACAAAGCCGGTGATGCACCAAACAAATAGCTCAATATCCATAATTCACGCTTAAAATTGCGGATCAGGCCCAAATACTTGTCAGAAATAAAATCTTGCAGCGACTGCTTATTACCTTCTAATGCTTTTAGGCTTTGCCATAAGCTATCTGGAAAAGAAATATTAAAGTGCACACCAGCGATGGCTTGCATCATACTACCATAGCGGTTTTTTAAACCTTCACGATACAGGGTTTTCATCTTGCCAATGTTCGAATTACCAAATTGGGCTAACGCAATATCTTCTTGATCGTTAATGAAACAAGGCATGCTCATTGGCCACAGCAGTTCATCACCCATTTGAGAAAGCGTAAACTTTTGCAAGTCGCTCAACTGAGCAAGTGTCTCTTGTGAGTCTTCACTTACAGGCGTTATAAACTCAAGTAACGACTCTGAAAAATCAGTTGTGATGCTTCCGTGTGTTAACGGATGACCTGCGTTTTGGGGATGAGGTGTTTGAGCAATTTTACCATTTGGGTTTATGCGTAACGCTTCACGTTCAATCCCTCGTTTAATACCTTTAATGGCATACTTGTGCTCTGGCATAGACAACGCCGCGAGTCTTGTTTGTAGTTCTGTTGTTATCAAAAAAATATCCTCGGCCAAATTAGGCATTGCCAAACGTTATGGGGGCACGGATAAGCAAACTCAAGTCAGTATAATAACTTTTCCACTGTGTTCCCCATTTTCCATAAAGCGGTGCGCTGCACAGATATCATTTAGCATGAATTTTTCACTTACGTGAATGGTTAGTTTGCCACTTCTATACGCATGATACAATTGAGTGAGATCAGCGCCACTGGCGTGTACAACCATTTTCTGGCAATCAATACTGCGACTTTTAGCAAAATCACAGACTTGCTCTTGAGTAATCGTAGGCACAGTCACCACAGCACTACCCGGCTCTAGATTAGCAAGCAAATTAATTGCATTTTCTCCACCCACTAAATCAAGTAATTGCCCTACTCTGGCCTCACTGTAAAATGCATCATAATCCAATGTTTTAACCCCGACAGATTGAAACATTGTATGCTGCGCTCGATGTGTTACAGCAACCACTTGCCTACCTTGCATAAGCGCCAGTTGTAATGCCAAATGGCCAACACCGCCCGTCGCGGCGTTAATATACAAAGGTTGCTGTGGCAAAATGGGTAATAGCTTTAAAGCTTGCAGTGCAGTTAAACCGCTCAAACAAAGACCTGCAATTTCTGGATTTTCTTTCTTATCTAAAACAATTATTTCCTTGTGACTAACATCAACTTGCTGAGCATAACACCCGGGGTTAAGCGCAAAACCAACCATCCCAATGACCCAATCACCTAGCTTAATGTGTGGCACATCGGCGGCAACTTCGCACACCTGACCATAAAGATCATAGCCAAGACCCATAAACTGCTCATCTGGCTTTTGACTCGCAACAAACCCCAACCCCATTCTAGTTTTAATATCGATCGGGTTCACACTCGTCGCACACAGGTCGACCCTTACATGACCACTTTCTAAGTTACCCATTTTGTGCTCCACACTGCTAATCTGTGCCGCATCGCCAAAATCTGTAATGCCATAAACTCGTTTTGTTTTACTCATAACAGGTCGCTCTGTTCTCCAACTTGATAACTAGCTATAATCTAACACAATTAAGCAACATCTAATTCTCAAATCGATAATTCGTAAGTGATTAAGTCGAGCACTTGTTTACTAGCTCGAAGCCTGTTTAGGAGAACACAATGCGTCGTGGGCAAACAACCATCAATGAGGAGGTCACATTCGATGACTCTCAACAACTCGTCTCTACTACCGACTTAAGAGGCGTAACAACATATGCGAACGACGCTTTTTGCGCAATCTCAGGCTTTTCTCGTGAAGAATTAGTTGGCAAAAACCATAACATCGTGCGCCACCCAGACATGCCTAAAGCCGCATTTAAAGAACTCTGGGATAAACTCAAGGCTGGACATTCATGGCGAGGCGTTGTGAAAAACCGCTGTAAGGACGGCAAGTATTACTGGGTTGATGCATTCGTTACACCTATTTTCGAACATGGCCAGCTCACAGGCTATCAATCGGTGCGTGTTAGACCGAGCAATGAGTTAAAGCAAAGAGCACAAGCGCTGTATGATGCCGTCAATCAAGGTAAACGCATTTGGCATTGGAGTGAGCAACATACACTGCGAAGAGCACTCAGTGCAATATTGGTGCTTGTATCATGTGCCACAATTGGTTGGTCGGTTAGTATTGTGGCTGCCTTGCTGTTATTTTTTGTTTTTATCTCATTAATTGCTATCAACTACGATGAACTCATCAATACACCGGCAGAGCTAAAAACACAGCAGGCACAATTTGATTCAGTATCACGTTATGTCTACAACGGGCACGCTTCGTTTAGCGTCGCGCAATACAATCAAGGTATGCTGCAAGCAAAACTTCGTACCGTACTCGGTCGCATGAAAGATGCAACGTTCACTTTCAAAGACATTGCCGCAGGACTTGATAGTAAATCTAGCCAAACAGAAGCTGGCATTCAAGCACAGAGCCAACGTTTAAATTCAATTGCAACAGCTATGTCGCAGATGAGCAGCACTATAGGTGAAATCTCCGACAATACCGCTGAAACAGCTGGCAAAGTAGAGATAACACAACAGCATTGTGATGAAATCAAATCTTCCATGGCAGATAACGCCAACATGGTGAATACGCTCGCTGAACAAGTGGATGAAGCGGCTCAAACTGCTTCTTCTTTGGCCGACGAAGCCGACAAAATTGGTAAAGTCATGACGGAAATTGAAGGCATTGCCGAACAAACTAACTTGTTGGCACTCAACGCTGCCATCGAGGCGGCAAGAGCCGGTGAGCATGGCCGAGGATTTGCAGTTGTTGCTGATGAAGTACGCGCCCTTTCATCTAGAACACAAAATGCCACCAGCCATATCTACACCTCAATCAAGGAAATTCAAGATACGTTATTTAGTTGGTCAGAAGTGATGCAAAACACCAAAGACCGTGCAGACTCTTGTGCGCAAGCGAGCCAGCAAAGCCAATTAGCGTTAGAAAGCATTTTTTCGCAGATCAGTGATATTGCACAATCGGCGCAAGAGATATCCGCTGCAGCAGAGCAGCAACAGGTTGTAAGTATGGAGATCAACGGTAATATAAGTGATATTAGTGGGCACGGGGATGAAAACCTAGCACTGAGTTATAAAGTGGCTGAAGACGCTGCAAAATTAGTTGAAAGTGCCAACAAAATCTCTGGCATGCTGCTAACTTTTAAAGCTTAATTGCGAAGTAGCACATAATTTTAGGCTATTGATGAGCATTCAATAGCCTAATTAACCTCTTCTGAGGTTAATTATCTTGAATTAATTCGTTAACACTGTCGCCCAAACTTTCGAGTAAATACGACAACTTTACTTTAACCGCTTCATGCAACATGTCGTTATTAAACTTAATACCCATTTGGCAAACTTTAGCTGAACCCAATTTAGTATCGACTGCACTCAAACGCACAGGCATCCCATAAATAGGCTCAATTAGCATATTACCTTCTTTGTTTAAATCAAAAATGTCGAGCTCAATCGCATAGTTATTAAATAGATTTAAATCACAGCTATAGGGTAATTCAATCAACATACCGGTATGACTGATGTTTTTCACCGAGCCTGCCAGCTTTCTGTTGCTGGTTTGCACTCTCACTCGATGCTCCGGCATACCAGCGAGCCTCACGGCACCTCGACGGTTTGCACTGTTCCAAGACTTCTGAATGGCATCTTCAAGCTTTTCTGCGCTAAATGGTTTGACCACATATTGTGATACACCATTTTGAATAGCACTAAGCACATGCTCTTTATCTCCTAAAGAACTCATCATGATGAAAGGTATTTTTTTCATTTTGTCCGATTGTCGAACTGTACGAAGTAACTGGGCACCATCCATCTTTGGCATCTGCCAATCTGCAATTATGATATCGATTTCTCGAACACTGAGAAGCTCCAATGCTTCATTTCCATTAGTTGCCGTATAAACTGTATCTGCGCCCAATCTATTTTCTAGGGTATTACGCACTAAGTTCCGTACTAACTGACAGTCATCAACAACCAAAAAACTCACATCTTGCATCGAACGCTCCGCTTATAAAACTTCAAGAATAACCCCATAGAGACTCAACACCCCAGTTGTTTAGTTGTAGCACACAGAACCATATTCACAACCAAGGGGTGTGAACACCATTATTGCGCTTAACCGTTTTTATCATTATTTTTGGTAGGTGTAGTCAATGGCTTACTTCTCTAAAATTGAGAAAATACAAATAAAGCAATGACCTTTAGGTTTAGAAGCACCACGCTGACACCGCGTAAAGTGGTTGCAGCTAAAGTCGCTGTTTATTTGAGCAGGTGATTATACGCATTTTTCAGTATAACAAAACAATAAATATAGAAAAATGGCTTAGGCACAAGGTAAAAAGGAAGCTGTAAAAGGCAAAAAGCTCAGGCCTTATTTAGCCTGAGCTTCACTAACGGTTTATTTTACAAATACAATATCGTCGTTTTGTACATCAA
The DNA here is from genome assembly GCF_056312285.1 of Pseudoalteromonas sp. ABE4_541. NCBI lineage: Bacteria > Pseudomonadati > Pseudomonadota > Gammaproteobacteria > Alteromonadales > Pseudoalteromonadaceae > Pseudoalteromonas > Pseudoalteromonas sp. ABE4_541. The sequence continues at coordinate 83,033 of NZ_JBSVEM010000001.1, read as the reverse complement.
CAGTAATCGTATCACCACTGACAAACTCACCTGACAATAAACGCTGAGCCAGAGGGTTTTCAATGTATTGCTGCACAGCTCGTTTGAGGGGTCGTGCACCAAATACGGGATCAAATCCATTCGCTGCTATTTTGTCTAATGCCGCAGGGGTTAACTCAAACTGATACCCTTTATCTCTCAAGCGTGATTCAAGTTTGTCTAGTTGGATGCTAGCGATTTGCTTGATATGCTCATTAATCAGAGGATGGAATACCACAGTCTCGTCAATTCGATTGATAAACTCAGGCCTAAATTGCGTGGCGAGTACGCCCATCACACGCTCTTTAAGGGCTGCGTAATCATTACTACCCGCTTGTTCTTGAATAATGTCAGAACCCAAATTAGAGGTCATAATGATGACCGTGTTCTTGAAATCAACGGTGCGACCTTGACCATCCGTTAAACGGCCATCATCCAACACTTGCAGCAAAATATTGAACACATCTGGATGCGCCTTTTCTACTTCATCAAGCAGTACGACTGAGTATGGGCGTCTACGAACCGCTTCGGTTAAATACCCCCCTTCTTCGTAGCCAACATAGCCGGGAGGTGCCCCCACTAAACGTGCAACCGAGTGCTTCTCCATGAACTCTGACATATCAATGCGCACCATTGCATCTTCCGTATCAAACATAAAATGCGCCAGCGCTTTTGTTAGCTCCGTTTTACCAACCCCTGTAGGACCCAAGAACAAGAATGAACCGATTGGACGGTTAGGATCGGCAAGCCCGGCACGCGAACGACGGATTGCATTGGCAACAGCATTAACCGCTTCATCTTGGCCAATCACTTTTTTATGTAATTCATCTTCCATTTGCAGTAGCTTTTCACGCTCACCCTGGAGCATCTTGGCCACCGGAATACCAGTCCAGCGAGATAAAATTTCAGCAATTTCATCTTCACCTACTTGGTTTTTGAGCAAGCTCATTTCCTGCATTTCGGCTTGTGAGGCTAGGTCAAGCTTGCGCTCTAGCTCTGGTATGCGGCCATATTGAAGCTCTGACATGCGCTGCAAATCACTGGCTCGACGTGCCACGTCTAAATCTAAACGTGCTTGTTCGAGCTCCGCCTTAATAACTTGCGTGCCTTGAAGTGACGCTTTTTCTGCATTCCAAACTTCATCCAGTTCTTTGTATTCACTTTCAAGCTCTGTAATTAGCGACTGCATTTCTGTACGACGCTTTTGGCTGGCTTCATCTTTTTCTTTCGCCAGCGCATTGTCTTCCAATTTAAGTTGGATGATTCGGCGTTCCAGTTTATCCAACTGCTCAGGTTTTGAGTCTATCTGTAAGCGAATAGAGCTACCCGCTTCGTCAATCAGGTCAATAGCTTTATCAGGCAACTGTCTGTCACTGATGTAACGATGCGATAAGTTTGCAGCCGCTACGATTGCCGGATCGGTAATATCCACCGAGTGATGCAGTTCATAACGCTCTTTCAAACCTCGCAAAATAGCAATGGTATCTTCCACGCTTGGCTCGCTAACAAATACTTTTTGGAAACGTCGTTCTAGCGCAGCATCTTTTTCAATGTACTGACGATATTCATCTAACGTGGTGGCCCCCACACAGTGTAACTCGCCGCGTGCTAAAGCCGGTTTGAGCATATTACCAGCATCCATCGCGCCATCGGTTTTACCCGCGCCAACCATAGTGTGAATTTCATCAATGAATAAGATAACTTGACCTTCTTCTTTCGCTAATTCATTGAGAACAGACTTCAAACGCTCTTCAAATTCCCCTCGATACTTAGCACCGGCAACAAGTGCACCCAAATCAAGAGATAATACGCGCTTGTTCTTAAGCCCCTCGGGTACTTCACCATTGACAATACGCTGCGCGAGGCCTTCCACAATCGCCGTTTTACCAACACCTGGCTCACCAATTAACACTGGATTATTCTTAGTTCTACGCTGTAACACCTGAATTGTACGACGTATTTCGTCATCACGGCCGATAACGGGGTCCAGCTTACCTTGCTCGGCACGCTCAGTTAAATCTATCGTGAATTTTTCCAGTGATTGACGCGTGTCTTCCGCATTTGGGCTATCCACTTTTTGCCCACCACGAATGGCTTTAATAGCCGCTTCTATTTTAGGTTGAGTGATATGCAGTGATTTGAAAATATCGCCAAGTGGACCTTTATCTTCACAGGCAGCAAACACAAACAGTTCACTCGAAATATACTGATCTTTGCGTTTTTGCGCATATTTGTCGCACAAGTTAATCAAGGAAACGAGGTTATTTGACAACTGCACATCGCCACCAGCCCCCTCAACTTTAAATATTTTTTCTATGGCTTGAGATAATTTACTGTTCAGCTCATCGGCACTGACACCTGCTTGCGCAAACAAAGCTCGTACGCTAGAACCATTTTGTTGTAACAGTGCATACATTAAGTGGACGGGCTCGATAAATTGATGATCACGGCCAAGAGCCAATGACTGCGCATCCGACAGCGCAGACTGAAATTTGCTGGTAAATCTATCTAAACGCATGGGTATCTACCTATTAAAAACGATTACTAGTTAATTAATGGGTATGACAAGTCGAATGTTCAAGTAGAAAAAGTTTACAAAGTTTAATTATTTGCGCCAGATCAGAGAGGCCATCCGCCCCGTTTGGCCGTCTCTACGATACGAGAAAAACTGCGCTTGCTCAGTGACTGTACAATGTGTGCCACCAAAGATATGCTTTATTCCAAGTACATTGAGTTGCCTGCGTGCAATAGCAAAAATATCAGCAAGATACTTACTATTTGCTTGTAACATGAAGTCATTCTTATGCTCAGCATTGAGCGCACAAAATTGCTGCCTTACTTCCTCACCCACTTCAAATTGAGTTGGACCGATAGCCGGACCTAACCACGCGTATACGTGCTCATTGGGGGATAAAAAACGCTGCAGAGTGTTGTTGATGATACCTTGTGCTAATGGCCGCCAACCACCATGGATAGCAGCAACCTCATTACCTTTATAATCAGACAAAAGAATAGGTAAACAATCCGCGGTCATTATGGCCAATGGCATCTGTTTTAAACGCGTGTATTGGGCGTCTGCCTTAGGCCATGGTGTGGTGCCCTGATACTGGGTCACTTCTAAAACGTTTGCACCATGTACTTGCTCTAACCACTGTGCTGGTCTGGGTAAAAACCGCAGCAGCTGCTGCTGATTGGCATCAACACGTTGCTTATTATCACCCACATGATAACCAAGATTGAGGCTATCAAACGGCGATTGAGAAAAACCGCCGTTACGGGTTGTGGATAAGCCGCCAACTAAATGCTGTATTGGCCAATCAGGAAGCAACATAACCGGAACAGTTATAGAGAAAGATCTGGGTTGATCTTAGTATCTTCTCGCAGTGCTTGTGTCAAAATTTGCATATCTTCAGGCACTGGCGCTTCCCAAGTCATCATTTCACCCGTAATTGGATGAGCAATGCTCAACTTAATTGCATGTAGCGCTTGACGTTTAAAATCTCTCAGCTGGGCAAAAAGCTCTGGTGTTGCGTTACGCGGAGGACGCGGTCGTCCACCATATAGCTGGTCGCCAATCAATGGATGATTCAAATACGCCATATGAACACGAATTTGGTGCGTGCGGCCGGTCTCCAGACGCAAACGTAATCGCGTATGCGCTCTGAACTTTTCGGCAACACGGTAATGCGTTATTGCTGGTTTACCCATTTCATGAATGGCCATATGAGTACGTTTGGTGGCGTGGCGTCCGATTGGTTTTTCAACCATGCCGCCAGCTGTCATTGTGCCATTACAAATCGCTTCATATTCACGGGTAAAGTTTTCACGCGCTTGTAAGTTTTTAACTAAATGCGTTTGTGCTTGAATGGTTTTAGCCACCACCATCAAACCCGTAGTGTCTTTATCAAGGCGGTGCACAATACCAGCTCGTGGCACATTGATGATATCTGGGTGGTGGTGCAATAATGCGTTAAGCACTGTGCCATCCGGGTTACCAGCGCCTGGATGAACAACCAACCCCATAGGTTTATTGATCACCAAAATATCATCGTCTTCATAAACAATATCTAAAGCAATATCCTGCGCTTCATACTCTCTGGGTGCTTCAATCTGCGTTTCAACTGCGACCACCTCTCCACCTAGTAATTTTTCACGAGGCGTGTTTAGCACTTCACCGTCAACGGTTACTTTATCGTCTAAAATCCAAGTTTTTATTCTTGAACGTGAAAAATCGGGGAACAATTGCGCCAAAATTTGGTCTAGACGTTTACCGCCTAATTCGGTGGGGACTTCAGCTTGAAGGGAAATTTGCTCTGACATCTGTAACTTTACCTAATTTACCAGTGCAAGCTGTGCTCGACTGGGTTAGAATCGCATAAATGCATAGTTTACTCGGTTTTACCGACTTGGCCTAGCCGAAGACAACAAAGGTAGTAAAATAAAATGATAAAAAACTTAGGGAAGCGCGCCTTTGCCATTGTAGTAAGCGCCTCATTTTTGGGCTTAGCGGCCTGCTCTTCAGCGCCAGAACAAGATGAAATAGAACGCGTACCAAATAAATCAGCACAAGCGCTTTATGACGATGCCAAACAAACACTAGACTCCGGCCTCTATGCTCGCGCAATCGAGCTACTAGGCGCCATCAACTCTCGATACCCTTTTGGCCCTTATTCTCGCCAAGTACAAATGGATTTAGTGTTTGCTTATTACCAAACAGGTAATACCGAACAAGCGTTAGCGCAAATTGACCGCTTTATTCGCTTGAATCCAAACCACAAAAATTTAGATTACATGTATTACATGCGAGGTCTGGTGAACATCAAAGCAGATGAAAATGCTTTTCAAGATTATTTTGGTGTAGATAGAGCAGACAGAGATGCTAACCGAACTCGTGTAGCATTTCAGGACTTGTCAACCTTAGTTAAGAACTACCCTGATAGCGCTTATGTACCTGAAGCGAAAAAGCGCTTAGTGTGGCTGCTCAATAAAATGGCACGCTATGAACTGAAAGTTGCCCAATATTACTTTGAGCGTGAAGCTTATTTAGCCGCAGCCAATCGTGGCAAATATGTCGTTGAACATTACTCTCAAAGCAGCTATTTGAACAATGCACTTGAAATCATGGTAAAAAGCTATGACAAATTGGGATTAAACGACTTAAGCGAACATGCTCGTCAAACATTAAAGCTAAACAAGCGATAAGCTGACAGTTTAGTGTTAATCACTAAATAAAAGCTAACAAAAAGCCCCACTTTAAAAGTGGGGCTTTTTGTATTTGAACGTTGAAGAAAATATTAACGCTCGTTTAAATTGCTTCTTCGTCTTCTTCACCCGTACGAATACGAACAACACGCTCTACTTCCGTGACAAAGATCTTACCATCACCGATTTTTCCTGTTTGAGCCGTTTTTAAAATAACATCAATTGCACGATCCACATCTTCATCTGCGAGCACAATGTCGAGTTTTACCTTCGGTAAAAAATCAACCATATACTCAGCACCACGATACAGCTCTGTGTGGCCTTTTTGGCGACCAAACCCTTTTACTTCACAAACAGTCATACCGGTTATACCAATATCTGATAATGCTTCTCTTACATCGTCTAATTTAAACGGTTTAATAATGGCTTCTATTTTTTTCATGGCTCTATCATTTCCTGTGGTCGTGCGTCGATTTTAATCAATCCTAAAAACGTTAGCAAACAAAGTCATTGCTTTGGCGGTAAAATCCACGCGATAATGAACAAAATTAAAGTAAGACCAGTTGTTCATAATGAGAACACCACAAATAAAAACGAGTGGCTTTACTCTGCTTGAATTGCTTACGACCCTAGCAATTTTAGCAGTTTTGGCTGCAATCGCTTTTTATGGCAATAGAGATTTAATTGGTTCTGAGCGTGCTGAGGCCCATTTACTTGAGCTAAAAAAAAGTATTAGTTTTGCAAGAGCAAAAGCGGTTGCCAGTGACAGTATCGTTATTGCCTGTCCTGTCGATGCATCTCGAGTAAACGGGAATGACTTAGCCTGCAATGGCAATTGGTCAAGCTCCGCTATCGCAGTATTTAACGATCTAAACAATAATGGAAAATTTGAACAAAGCAGCGAAACCTTGCTACGAGTTATCGATCCCATTATAGAAGGTGACGCCTTATACTTCGCATCAGGCGTAATTCGTTTTGAAGGGAGTGGCCAAATGACATCCCCCATTGGCACCTTCATATACTGTCCAAAAGGCAATACAGCTCAGAATCAAGCACTCTCAGTGACTTTATCGGGTAATGCGCTATTCAATGGCATTTCGAGCTTGAGCTGCAGATAAACTTTTACCTGCCTACATTGCATTTAAAAACCCCTTAGACTAGGTTTTAATGCATATCAATTTGATTGCGAGCGCCAAGGATGGACAAATGCAACCGGCCCTATCAGGCTGGACTCTCTTTATTTGAGCAATTGGTGGTACTAGCTATACTATCGACTTTATTGACTCTAGCACTTTCAAGCTATGGTGAAATTTTTTCTGAGCACCGCCCCGAACATGGCTTGAAGCAAATTAAACGGGCATTGGTATTTGCCAGAGTCAGAGCGCTTTCTACAGGGGCCCAAACAACCGTTTGTCATTTAGAGCATAATCGTTGTGTTGATAACCATTGGCACGAGTCCATTTCTGTGTTTGTCGACCGCAAAGAGCCAAACGTGCTAGACAAAGACGATACACTGCTGCTCGAAATCGATGCGATCCCTAAGCAAGATAAACTCGCTTATCCTCGTCGAGCGGTTGTGTTCAATTATACAGGTGCGATAAAAGGCTTCACCAATGGTACTTTTGTTTACTGTTTACCTGAACATGAAGGAGAAGCTTCGGGTTTGGAGATGAGCGTAAGCAACTCTGGTAGAGCAAGGATCCGAGACACAGATAAGTGCCCGCTATAACTTGATTCAAGGTTAATTAACTCCAACCTAGCGTTGCCAGCATTGCTCATTGGTTGCACTACCAGAACTCAGCTTTTGACCAAGGTGATTCACTTTGAGTGACGTGCATTTTTTATCGCCCGCTACCGGACCCGATACGGCACTGGCCACTATCTCAAACTCATTGTCTTTGCTGGTCACTGAAATAGCATAGTAGCCATTGGGCGTTTTCTCTGGCACACCGATATCTTCCAATACATTTGCGTATTTTCGGTTATCAACAAAATACTGCTCCTGACGGTTTGCTGCATCAAGCAGCAAAGTCATCGCCTCTGAACGCGCTGCGCGCGCAAGGTGATCTTGATAACTTGGGTATGCAAAAGTCGAAACAATACCCACAATCGCCAAAACCACGAGCAGCTCCAATAGCGTAAAACCTTGCCCCTTAGTGCAATCATTTTTCATCATTAAGCTCTTTTTTGTATATGTACATTTGTCTTGTTGTTAAACCAAAATCAACCTGAGGACGAGTTAAGGATATTTTGCCGTTGATCACGACTGGCACTGAATCAAGTAACTCGGAAGGTGTCCACGGAGTACCCGTTGAAGGACCATTCCCCGGTGATTTATCCTGTTCTGTTTTTATTGCTGGACCAACCATACGTACCACGGTTTCGCAATCATTTTGCCCCTGTGCTTTTTCACAATTAAAGTACACTTTCGGTGTATCCGGTACAGTATGAGTCGTCTCAAATCTCAGTTCATCATACACTTGGGTTCCGTAGTGCAAATGAAAGGCGTATAAATTACCCGTACCCGTTGATGCTTTGCAACGGCTCACTTCGCTGGGGGGGGTGTACGATGTAAAATAGGCAATTCCACCTGCAACCGTCGGAGCTGCCAGCGATTTTTCATTGCCTGATAGTGCATATTTCCAACCTTTAAATTGCCCCAACTGCGCCTCTACATCCGTAAAACCTCGCACATTATCTAGTTCTGCGGCAAATGGATCTTGGGTTATATCCATCAGCTCATTGAGTTGAATTGTTGATGGCACGTTTGTTTGAAAAGACTGCGTCACAGTATGCTCATCTCTTATCATCACTAAATAATCTTTTGTGCCTGTTGATAATGGTCTAGAACGATTTCCAGAACCAAGCATCACGGCTTCATAAGGTGTGTCTTTACGCGTTTTTACATTACCATCAGAAGTCGAGGTCACTGTAACTTTACTGAAGTAAGTTCTTGCAACTGCGGGCTTGTAGAAAAACCGCCTATCCCCAGTACCTCCGGGCTGGCCAAGCTGAGCAAGCTTAAAATGCGTCCATTTTTTATCATTGTCAGTTGGGTTCGCACCTGGCATGTCCACCCGCCAAACATCTCCACCTGTATCGGCAAAGTAGAGTCTATCAGTATAGCCATCATAATTTGAGTCCAACATTGCAACATCACCGGGGACACTATGCTTACCTTTAAAGCCATTTTTTGGGGTTAAAGACCAAACAAGACTACCTGTTTGAGCATCAATAATAAAAATACCCCGGCCTTTACCATCTACACTGCTCCCATTATCTTTATTCGTATCGTAACCCGCCCCAAAAATAAGCACGGGAGATTTACCTCGGTTTTCGATATAAGTCACTTCGGGCTTTGACCAACTTTGATTTAACTCTTCAAAAGTGCCTGAGCCGCCCCCCAAGGGCTTGCCCCACATCATCTCAGGGTTATCAGGGTCTGTAATATCAAACGCATAGTAACGATTCCCCCCTCGGCGCATCCCCGCAAACAACCAAACTTCATCATCGCCGTTGACTTTGCCATTTTGGTCTACATCATGAAAATAAACTGTCAACGGCCCATCCATGCCGTATAGCTTAGTGTCTGGTTTTTTAACTCGCGTGTTATAAATCACTTTAAACAAGGATTCAGGAATAAACGCCCAACTCTCTTCAACAGTATTGCCTTTGTCTTTAAACATGTGCAGTAACCCAGCATTGGTGCCAACAATAACGCGAATATCACCATTACCGTAATCCATAGTCACGGGTTTTGAATGCAAAGGATCGCCAAATATGTCAAGCCTGCGCTCTCGCCAAACACCATCTCTATCGTCGTCATCAACATCCCAGCCATATAGCCAATTGATGGTGTTTTTAACTTCGTTTTTGTAGACACCTAACGCACCTGCGAAACGGCGCAAATTACCGTATTGCCTTCTCCCTTCAGGCACAGTAAATGGTCGCAACGACCCATTGCCATAATCAGAGTAAATGGTACGATTTCGCTGCTTTTGCAATTGGTAGTTCACCCCACCTCGTTGAATATTGTTGCCATCTTGCGAACCACTTTCAGACCAAAATGTAGTCGCACTTGCAGCTATCAACCCTTTCTCGTCTAATGCAGCCGCACCACCCATATCAACCACTTTATTGTTAGAAAACTTCAGTTTTTTCAAGTTGCCTTGCCACCTGGTATGGGGTTCAGGGTGAAACATTGTGTAATACAATGCTTCCCCACTGCGGGTTTGATCTGAGCTACTGGTCGCAACCGAAGGTGCCGAAAAACTGTCATTCACCTGACGTATCACATCCAATTGCTTTTTAAGCGCATCGGTCAATTCATTAGGTGTATTTGCTTGGGTATAAATCCCTTTGCCCAATTGCGCGGCTTTCTGTAGCACCTCAGTGCCTTTTTGACTTACATCAGTGCCAAAGCCAATTGTATATACTCGGCCTTTGTCTTCTAAAACTTGGCTTTGCGGGTAGAGATCTTTTTTGCCGGCAATGATCTCAGCAAGTGCGGGTAGATAGCTATCGTGTAGCTTTTCCGCCGATTTGGCAAACGTACTATAATAAAGATTTGCGATGTTGTAATTGCTACCATCATCCGCGGATGGCTCACCATCAGTGATCATAATAATACTGGCTGAACTGGCACAAATATCTGGGTTATTCGCCACAGCCTGAAACGGTGAAATATAGCGATTACCTCGCTCTACACTGGTATCTCGGTATTGCCAAGGCACACCATAACCATAACCAACGTTGCCGCCTGAAAGGTACTCATATGCCTCCCACAACGATTCCGTCAACGGCGTAGAGCCTATCGCCTCTAATGCACTAATTTGGTATCTAAGCGCATAGTTACTCGCTCCTAGTCCCGCCAAAATGTATCCCCCCTGATCCTGATTAAAGCGCATTAAACCAAAATCAATGTCTGGATTACCGTTAATCAAGTCAGTAATAGCCTGTTTAGCTACACCTAACCGGTTATCTGGACATAAGTAATAACGTCCTCTGACATAGTCATAACCACAGTTATTACCATTGGTGCTAGAAAAAGCCATGCTGCCAGAGGTATCAAATATCACCATAACTTTGGGGGTTTGTTTTATGGCAACATCTTGTTTGATATACAGCTCAATATCATCCGCACACACTAAATGTGACGTAAATGCAATCAGTAATAATAAGCACCACTTCATGTCTTAACGTCCCTCCTTCACACTGAGCATTTCTTGTCCTATTCCAGTCACGACAGTAATCGTATGCTGAGACTTAGCGCCATAAGTAATCGTGGTTTCGAGTTGCGTCATATTGCAGGTTATCCCCGCTGTAAAGGCATAAGAGCGTGGACAATTAATCTCCATTGGCCCCTTATTCAAGCTAGTAACTGTGTTCACTGCACCATTTTGTCCTTTGAATGTGTTATTTCCTAGTTCTAGCTGCTGACGGCTACGTGTAAATAAACTATTGCCACCCAATGCGGTTTGTGTCGCAACCGCTCTTTGAACTTCACCCATCAACAAATTTTCCGCCTCTTCACGCTCTTGAACGGCATTGGAAATTTTTAAGTCAACACTGCTAGAACTCATTAGGGTTACAGCAATCGCACTCACCGCGACGATCATTAACATCGCACTGATCAGCACCACACCTCGCTGGTTATTTACAAACGCCATACGATACTTCCCATATTGTTAAGTCTTACTGTGGTTGAAAAGACGGTTCTTCTGAAATTGTCATTAAAGGTATGCACGCGCTTATCTGGATCTGAACCCAAAATAAATGTGTTATTGCTGCGAGCTAAATCTGAGTCAGGCTCTAATGCTCTAACTAGAATAAAAATTTGGACAGTCAAAATACCATGTAAACGCTCCCAATCGGATGCACTCATGTCTTGAGTACTACGATAAGTATCCACTCGGTTGTCGCCATCCGTATCTAGACCAAAAACAAAACGTAAGTCTTCAACCCCCTCCATCACGGTTTCACTGATCATACCGCCATTGACTGTCAGCCGCCTACGCATCAAAACCGGAATTGATAACTTTTGGTTCCTAAGTGTAATATCCTGCTGTGATATGTAATAAACATGATGACTATATGGCCAAAGCGTTGAATTTACAGTTGGTAGAGAAAAACCATTGGTTTTTGTAGTGAACAAAGCACGCTCTTGATCGGCTACAAAGTAATAGCGATTATTTTGCATATTGTTTACACTTGCTAACTGCTTACCTTCTAAAAACTTGAGTTGAATTGCATCGGTGTTCTTCTTTGCATTAGATACACAATTGAGCGCACTGCTATCTGTCACCACACTGGCATATATGGAGCGAAAGTTCGCAGGACTCGTATCAGGAAAACTGCCATTGTTTATGCCTCCATAGCAATCTCCCCTTGGACTTTTTACTCCACCGCCCATGGCAACATTGTCGTCGTTGAATCCTTCTTCATAAAATGTTCCCCAAAATCCGACTTGTTCAATATCACGCTGTAGAATTGATAGAGTCAGCCTCCCCGCCTCTTGCATTTCCCCAATTGCCAAAGTATCCCGTGTGGTGGTCTTCATACTCACATAAGTTACACCGACCCCTGCTAAGATCAGCACGCCAATAAACATCGCAATTAATAATTCAACGATTGAAAAACCACGACTAACCATCATCACCCTCGCACCAAGATATAGCTATTTAAAACCACCAAACGGCGCTTATTGTTTTTTTCTCCACAACTAATCGACTGATTATCGACGCTTGCTTTCATCGCTTGTTTGCCTTGCCAAGCCACAACGACTTCAACGTTATACCCACGATTACGTGTACCCCCAACTGGCGAAGGCGTAATACAAACTGTGGTATTGTCCAATGCACCTGTATTTTCTCTAGCGCGTATTGCTTGACGCCAGTGCTCTATATCCATTGCGGCAATACTGGCAGCATCACACTGGCCGCTGAAGCATCGGTTGACTGGGTTAAGGGTGGTTTGACTGTTAAATACAACTTTGTAATGAGCCGATAATTGCAAGGTGTCATTAACTCTCAAACGCTGAATTATGTCGTTCGCTAACGCTATCGCAGCTGAGCGTTGCATCGCATCAAGGCTTGCTTGTTTCGCTTTTGCTTGAAGGGCCACAGCCCCTAACAAACCAAAACTAAGTACCATAAAAGCAATCAGCACTTCTAAAAGCGTAAAGCCTGCTTGTTTTGAATGTTTAAATGACATGTTCAATAAAATATAAATAACCTCACTTTATTGTATAAAGTGAGCGTCAACTTACAAGAAAGAAAGGAATTAACGGTTACTTTTGCCGATAAACGGTTAACCTAAGGATTGCAACTGCTGCCACGCACGACGACTAACAGCAATTTCGTCTGGAAAGCCAACAACAGACACCCAATACCCTTGCGTTGTGTTGTGTAGCTCAAAAATTGCAGCGCGCTTAACTAAGGTATTACGATGCACTTGCACAAAATGCTCAGGGTATTGCGCCAACAGCCCCTTTAAGCTGGTTTCTAAAATAATCTCTTCTTGACCAGTGAACAAGGTGGTGTATTTCTCATTCGCCTTGGCCACTAAAATATGCTCAACTTCAACCCACCTCGTTTGACCTCCCAGCAAATACTTTAACCGTGGGGGGAAAAGATGCGTCACCACTTTTTGTAACTGCTCAAGCGTAATAGGTTTGACAAGGTAGCCACTAGCAAAAACCGAAAATGCGTCTAATGCATACTCTGAGTGTGCCGTAACAAAAACCACTTTAGGTGGTTTGGCCAATAAACTAATGCTCTGAGCGAGTTCAAGACCATTCATTCCAGGCATATTGATATCAAGCAGTAAGAGCTGCGGCTGGTACCTTTCAATCAAAGCCAAAACTTGTTCTGCACTAGACTCTTCAGCGATACATTCAGTGCCCGCAATACCACCCATAAGCCGTTTTATGCGTTGACGAGCTAGGGGCTCATCATCTACGACCATATACTTCATCAGGTAGACTCCTTCAAAAAGGTTAATATGGCAGTATAGGTTTCACAGGTTTGCTCTGTATCGAACCTGGCTCGACTACCAAAATGCAACGCTAGTCGCGCTTTAATATTATCTTGGGCAATCCCCTCTCCGCTGTACTGATTTACTTTTTCTTGCGAGTATTGATTGCTGATCCTAAGCACAACCTGAGTCTTTGTTTCTAATAAATCTATGTCAATGCGTGTCACATTGCTGTGTGATTCCACCCCATAAACTATGGCATTTTCTAACAAAGGTTGAACACTCAGCACAGGCAAAGTGACTTCAGGAATATGCTTGGGCAAATACCACCGAACATCTAGTCGCTGCACATATCGCCAACGCTCTAAGTCAATATACTGACGTGCAAGATCGAGCTCTGCCCTTAAAGTCGTCAACTCACTCGTGCGCATAGCCGCTTTACACAATTGAGCGAGTGACAACACGGCTTGTTCCGCATCATTTTTATCCCCCTGCGTCAGCTCAGCAATCGTATTTAGACTGTTATACAAAAAATGAGGGCGGATACGCGCGCTCAGGGCCTCCAGCTCAATTCTTGATAACGTCTTGGTGGTTTGTAGTTTATCTAAAAAGATGCTCATTGAATGAATAAACAACAGCGACATTAAGAAACAAATCGCCATATTCTTCAACACAAATGACCACTCAAATATACTTGCCTGAGGGCTTGGCAAATATTGAATCAAAGCACTTAGCCCTGCGGTCATACACTGAAAAATAGCAATAATTATAAATACTTGAAAAAACAAGCTACAACGTGAAACTAAGTGGCGTAAGGCATATAAGATGCTAAACCCCAACACGCTCACACAATGAATAAACAAACTGAAAATGCCCAGTCGCACCCAAAAATCATCATAACTAAAAGGCGCTAGAGCCAAAATTGAAGCGAGAATTTGAGAGGCGACTAGCATGGCTAGTACGCCTCGATGGGTAATAATCGTAGGAATAAGCTGTGAAGTTAAATTGCTAGACTTTAACATCAAAGCTAAAAGTCTTAACGCAGTTCAACCGGAACGGCAAATACCACATTTTCTTCTTCACCCGGGTTTTCAACAACCGTGTTACCACCCAATTCTTTTAGGCGGTTTACAACTTGCTGAACTAATACCTCAGGCGCAGATGCACCAGCAGTCACACCAACTGACTCCACGTTGTGAACCCATTGTGGGTCAACACCTTGTGCATCATCAATTAAGTATGCTTTCGTGCCCATTTTATCAGCAAGTTCTCTAAGTCGATTTGAATTTGAACTGTTCTTTGCACCTACAACTAATAACACATCCACTTTATCTGCCAAATCTCTTACCGCATCTTGGCGGTTTTGTGTGGCATAACAAATATCATCTTTACGTGGGCCGTGAATGTTTGGAAACTTCTCACGCAACGCATCAATAACATCCGCCGTGTCATCCACCGATAGTGTTGTTTGGCTACAATAAAATAAGTTGTCAGCATCTTTTACTTGCAACTTCTCAACATCTTCAGGGGTTTCAACTAAATAAATACCACCTTCAGGGTTGTCGTATTGCCCCATCGTGCCTTCAACTTCCGGGTGACCATGATGACCAATCAGTACACACTCTGTCCCCTTTCGACTAGCACGCGTCACTTCCATATGTACTTTTGTCACTAATGGGCATGTCGCATCAAACACCTTAAGCTCTCTACGTTTAGCCTCTTGACGTACTTGCTGAGACACGCCGTGAGCACTGAAGATAACAATACTGTCATCGGGTACTTGATGCAGCTCTTCAACAAACACGGCCCCCCGATCACGTAGTCCATTTACAACATATTTGTTGTGTACAACTTCATGACGCACATAAATAGGCTTTTCAAAAATATCGAGCGCGCGCTCAACAATACTGATCGCTCTATCTACACCAGCACAAAAGCCACGAGGGTTAGCAAGTAAAATGTCCATTAGTTCTTCACCTCTAAAATATCCACTTCAAAGGTAACGGGTTGACCCGCCAATGGGTGGTTAAAGTCAACCGTAACAGAATCGCCCGCAACTTCACGAATTAAGCCAGGTAATTCAGTACCATCGGGTTGGGTAAAAGCAATAATACTACCAACTTGAGCCGGTGCATCAGTACCAAACTTACTACGATCCACATAATAAATATTATCTGGATTCGGCTGACCAAACGCGTCTTCTGGCTGCAAATCAAACGATTTACTATCACCCGCTTTTAAACCCAACAAGCACTTTTCAAAATTTTCAGTCAGGCTGCCATCTCCCATAAAGAGCTTAGCAGGCTTGTTGTGAACTTTCGTCGAATCTGCCGCCGAGCCATCTTCTAGTTTGATAGAAAAGTGAAACACAACTTCTGATTGTGGGCCAATCACTTGTTCACTCATGCCTTTTTCTCCTGTGCTTTATCGCCAGTAAAAGCGTCAAAAATTAACAATCCTGCGCCACCTACAATCGCCATATCTGCAACATTGAATGCTGGGTAATGCCAATTTTGATAGTAAAAGTGTAAAAAGTCGATGACATAGCCATGGATCAAGCGATCGATCAAATTGCCTAAAGCGCCCGCAAGCACCATAGAATATGCTGAACACAAAACCCAGCTACGGGCAGGTAATTTCTTCAACCAAAATAGCAGTAACACACTAATAGCAACTGCAATGGCACTTAAAAACCAACGCTGCCAACCACCGGCTTCACTTAAAAAGCTAAATGCGGCGCCATAATTATGCATGTAGGTAAAATTGAAAAATGGCAGGATCTTTATTGATTCATAAAGATCCATATTTTCAACAACAACGGCTTTGGTTATGTAGTCTACTGCAAAAAGCAGCAGACTCAGCCACAACCAGACTAAACCACTTTTTTGCGTTGTGTTAGTCACTCGTTGCTCCTATGCGAACTGGCGCTCTTCGCCGTCACCCTCAACGTTGCTAACACAACGTCCACACAATTCAGCATGTTCTTGGTGCTGGCCCACATCTTCGCAATAGTGCCAACAACGCTCACATTTGGCAGCTTCTGTTGCTTTGATTGCAATGTACAAACCATCAATTTCAGTTGCGATTGCATCTGCTGGTTTTGCATTTACAACCTCAACAGTCGCTTTCGACGTTAATAGTACAAAGCGCAGCTCATCACCAATTTTCTGCAATGACTCAGCTAAATCACCGCCTGTGTATAACGTGACTTCTGCTTGTAAAGTTGCACCGATCAGCTCTTCTTTACGCGCACTCTCTAGCACACGGTTCACTTCATCACGTACTTCTAGTAGGTTCTGCCAGTATTCGTTGTTAAGTTTACCTTCAGTGACATTTTCAAGACCTGCATACCATACATCGGTAAATACAAACTCGCCACGCTCACCCGGAAGAACTTCCCAGATCTCTTGTGCCGTGAAACTCATAATTGGTGCCATCCAACGCGTCATTGCTTCAGCAATGTGATAAAGCGCAGACTGACATGAACGACGAGCATGACTGTCGCTCTTCGCGGTGTATTGACGGTCTTTGATCACGTCTAAGTAGAATGAACCAAGCTCACCTGTACAGAAGTTCATCAGCTTTTGCGTTACAACTAACATTTGATAGTTGTCGTAGGCATTAATGATCTCTGTTTGCAATGCAGCGGCACTCGCCACAATCCAACGATCCAGCTCAACCATGTCTTCAACAGCAACGAGATCAGTCGCAGGATTAAAACCACTTAAGTTTGCTAGCAAGTAACGGCTGGTGTTACGGATACGACGGTAACGATCTGCTGAGCGCTTAAAAATTTCGTCAGAGACTGTCATTTCCGCGGTGTAATCCGTAGATGCAACCCATAAGCGCAAGATGTCGGCACCTAATTTATTCATCACGTTTTGCGGTGAAATAACATTGCCTAAAGACTTTGACATCTTACGGCCATTTTCATCTACGGTGAAACCGTGTGTTAATACCTGACGGTAAGGCGCATGACCATTAATCGCCACCGATGTCATCATTGACGACATAAACCAACCACGGTGCTGGTCTGAGCCTTCAAGGTAAAGATCCGCAGGGCCGGTTAACTCTTCTCGTGCATCCACAACACAAGCGTGTGTTACACCCGAGTCGAACCATACATCTAGCGTGTCTTGTACTTTAACGAACTGCTCGGCGTCTTCTCCTAGTAACGTTGCAGGCTCAAGGTCATACCATGCTTGAATTCCTTTTTCTTCAACCAACTTAGCAACTTGCTCAATGAGCTCGTTGGTATTCGGGTGAAGTGCGCCAGTATCTTTATCAACAAATAGCGCAATTGGAACACCCCATGTACGCTGACGAGAAATACACCAATCTGGGCGGCCTTCTACCATGTTTGCGATACGGTTCTCGCCCCATTCAGGGATCCACTGTGTTTTACCGATTTCGGCGAGTGAGTCTTTACGTAAGTTGGCTTGGTCCATGCTCACAAACCACTGCGGTGTTGCACGGAAAATAATGGGAGTTTTATGGCGCCAACAATGTGGATAGCTGTGCTGAAGCGCATGGTGGTGCATCAACACACCTTTTTCTGCCAACAGCTCTACAATGCTAGCATTTGCTTTAAATACGTGTTGACCAGCAAAGATAGGCGTATCAGGTAAGAACACACCGTTTGCACCTACGGGGTTAGCAACTTCTAAACCGTATGAAAGACCCGCGGAGAAATCCTCTGGACCGTGTCCTGGTGCCGTATGAACGATACCGGTACCTGAATCGGTTGTTACGTGATCCCCTAAGATAACAGGTACATCAAAATCTAAGAATGGGTGTGCTACTCGCAAGTTCTCAAGCGCTTGGCCTTTTACATAGCCAAGTACGTGATAATGATTGAAGCCAAAACGGTCCATTGCATCTTTAACTAGCTCAGAACCCAGTACGATACGCTGCTCTTTACCTTCGTCTTCCACTTGAACTAGTGCGTACTCTAAGCGCTCGTTCATCGCCACTGCGCGGTTAGCTGGTAAAGTCCAAGGTGTTGTTGTCCAGATAACAGTACATACTCCACCCTTACCTTCATGACCCTCTGCCAATTCAAACGCTTTGACCACCGCGTCTTGATCGACAAAGTCAAAACGTACATCGATCGCTGGAGATTGTTTATCTTGGTATTCTACTTCTGCTTCAGCCAATGCTGAACCACAATCGGTACACCAATGAACAGGTTTAGCACCTTTATGAAGGTGACCATTCTCGATAATGCGACCTAATACACGAATTGCATTCGCTTCAAAGTCAAAGTTCATGGTCAAATAAGGCTTATCCCAATCACCTAGTACACCCAAACGCTTGAAGTCAGCTTTTTGACCATCTACTTGTTTGGCAGCGTAAGCACGGCACTTTTCACGGAACTCCGCCGCAGAAACTTTATGGCCCGGTTTACCTACTTTTTTCTCAACTTGAAGCTCGATAGGCAGACCGTGACAGTCCCAACCTGGCACGTAAGGCGCGTCAAAATCAGACAATGTTTTAGACTTAACAATAATGTCTTTTAGGATCTTGTTAACTGAGTGACCTAAGTGAATATCACCATTTGCGTATGGAGGGCCATCGTGCAAAATAAATGGCTTCTTACCTTTTTTCGCGTCACGAATTCGACCATATAAGTCTTTTTCATACCAAGCTTTCAGCATTTTTGGTTCGCGTTGCGCTAAGTTTCCGCGCATTGGAAACTCAGTTTCCGGTAGATTCAAAGTATGTTTGTAGTCGCTCATTTATCCTAGTTTCCGTATCGCCTACTTAAAATTAAAACATTGTTTTGCAGCGGCAACATCTTGAGCGATCTGCGCTGTAAGCTGTTCCAATGTATCGAATTTTTGTTCATTGCGAAGCTTTTGAATTAGCTCCACTTGCATAAAATGTCCGTAGACATCTTGGTTAAAATTAAATAAATGTACTTCAAGCAGGGCTTTTGTACCATTCAAGGTCGGTTTATTCCCGACATTAGCAACGCCTTCATATTGTTTACCATCCAGCGTCACCCTAACCGCATATACCCCTTTTACTGGGTTTACTTGCCGTTTAAGTGCAATATTTGCCGTGCGAAAGCCTAATTCCCGGCCTTTTTTCCAACCATGTATAACACGCCCAGAAATTGCATAGGTATGGCCCAGCATTTCATGGGCCTTATTGAGCTCTCCGTCAGCAAGAGCTTGTCTTATCAGTGTACTGCTTACTCGGTGATCATCTCTACGAAAGCTCGCAGTGCTCTTCACATGCATATTATGAATATCACCAAGGCGCTTAAGCATATCGAAATCGCCTTTGCGACCTTTACCAAAACGGAAATCGTCGCCAACTGTCAGTGCTTTAACTCCCAGTTTTTTCACTAAAACTTGCTCAATAAAGCTTTCAGCCTCTTGACTAGCAAACTTGCCATTAAAGCTAACGCAAATCACGCGATCAATACCTAGTTTTGCCAACAAAGCAAGCTTGTCACGTAATCGAGTCAAACGAGCTGGCGCTTTTTCTTTTGCAAAGAATTCTTGAGGTTGCGGCTCAAATAACATCACTGTACTAGGCAACCCATATTGCTTAGCATCGTGTTGAAGCCCTTTAAGAACCTCGACATGGCCCAGATGCACACCATCAAAGTTACCGATAGTTAACACACAACCAAAGTGATGTGGCCGAATGTTATGGATACCTCTGATCAGCTGCATAGTTTCAATGCCTTAAATAGTGCAATCGTTGAAAGTGAGCGATTATACCCAAGTTGCTCAAAAATGCGAACATCTAGGGCCTGTGAATCTTTGTAAGCATTTAAGCATTATGATTACCTATAGCTGTCACGGTGTTTCACGGACATCTTTAATCGTTGAAAGTCGAACACCAAAAATCCACATTAAACCAAAATAACAGATAGCCGCCAAAGCCAACAAAGCGCATAACAAGGTGATTTGTTGCATCAAAGGCCACGCTTGCCAAGCATATAACATCGCAACATACCGCACACTTAATGCCATCAACATGGCCGAAGCAACGCATTTGAGTGCAAATAGCCAAGTAAACTTTGAAATATGGTACACATCACTGTGACTGAGTTGGCGATAAAGCAAAAATGCGTTACAGCTTGCCGATAAGGATGTAGCCAAAGCTAATCCCAAGTAACCGATGAATGGGGCCAATATAATGTTGAAGAGCATATTTAAAACGAGCGTGACAATACCAATTTTTACTGGTGTTTTGGTGTCTTGACGGGCATAAAAGCCTGGTGCCAATACTTTGATCAGCATAAAACTGACAAGCCCCACCGAGTATGCCGCCACGCCATAGCTCACCGCTTGAACGTGATCGACTTCTCCACTCGAAAACGCGCCGTGGTCAAACAACACAGAAATAATGAGCGGACTGATGACCATCAACCCAAACATGGCAGGAAATCCTAAGAAAAGAACGAAGCGTACGCCCCAATCTAAGGTTTTTTGAAAATCATCCAGTTTATCCCCCGCATGTAGTTTCGAAAGTGCAGGCAAAATGACCGTCGCGATACCAATACCAAAGAGGCCTAGCGGAAACTCAATCAGTCGATCAGAGTAGTAAAGCCAGGCAATAGAGCCAGTTACAAGCAATGATGCGATGATCGTATCTAGTAACAAATTAATCTGACTAATAGAGACACCGAACATAGCGGGTAACATTAGCTTTCTAACTTTTGTAACCTCATCGGAACGCCAAGCAAACTGTGGCTTTTGCAGCATGCCTAGGCGGTATAAAAAAGGCAATTGGAAAGCAAGCTGAACAACTCCCCCCAAAAAAACCCCCACAGCAAGTGCGTAAGCACTTACATCAAATTTATCGTGCAAGAATATTGCGCAACTAATAATGGATATGTTTAACAAGACGGGCGTAAATGCCGCAACCGCAAAGCGGTTATAAACATTCAAGATGGCACCACTTAGTGCCACTAAACTGATAAAAAATAAATATGGAAAAGTCAGCTTTAACAAACCACTGGCTAACACAAACTTATGGGCGTTTTCACCGCCTTGCCACCAGTCAATAAACCAGCCAGTGCCAAATAAGGCCGCAATCACAGGTGAACCAATCACCCCGAGAAAAGTCACACACAACAAAATAGTACCCAGTGTACCCGCTGCTTGCCCTACAAAAATGCGAACTTTGTCATCTCCGTGCTTTTCTTTTATCTCCGACAACACAGGAACAAACGCTTGAGCAAAAGCGCCTTCGGCGAATAAGCGGCGTAAAAAGTTTGGAATTCGATTAGCGAATAAGAACACATCCGCAGCTAACCCCGCACCGAGCAAATTTGCGACAACTGCATCGCGAACTAGCCCCATAATACGCGAGATCATCGTCATAGCACTTACTATCATGCCAGACTTAAATAACCCTTTGGCCACCCTTTTCTCCTTATGATTCAAACCCGACAATTATGCCATAGGATGGCGAAAAACAGGCAAAACATTTATCTAAGCACCATGTAAGTATAAAAATTCTTAACCTAACACTATGTGAACGATGTAAGGTTTGTTACAATACGCGCCATTAATCGCAGCAACCGGGGAGTTTCTTTGGTATTGGTGTGATTCAAATGCCTGCAATTACTAAATGCCAAGTGCATTTTTGCCGAGGTTTTAGTGTGATCAGGCTACCATGATAAAGAAACAAAGGCCGCATTCGTCAAATTATATTGACTTTTGCGATTAAAACGGGCATATTCCTCGGCCTTTAAATTAAGCTTATTTTAAGATTGTTAGGAGCAAACCTTGGCTAACATCAAGTCTGCAAAAAAACGCGCTATTACTAGCGAAAAACGCCGCCAGCACAACGCAAGCCGTCGTTCAATGATGCGTACTTACTTCAAAAAAGTAGTAGCTGCAATTGAAGCTGGTGACAAAGAAGCTGCAACTCAAGCATTCGCTGTTGCAACACCGATCCTAGACCGTTACGCAACTAAAGGTCTTATCCACAAAAACAAAGCTGCTCGCCATAAGAGCCGTTTAGCTGCTAAAATTAAAGCACTATAATTTGTTTTTGAATGAAAAAACCGACGCAAGTCGGTTTTTTTATATCTAAAATTTGACGGATTATTTAGCTTATCTCTAACTCTGGATAAAACTTCTTCAACATGGCCGCAATCTTTTTTGGTGAAAAAGGCTTAACCACAAACCCCTTTGCCCCTAACTCAATCGCATCTTTGACATTTTCCACTGTAGAGTGAGCCGACACCATCACAACATTTAACTCTGGATTAATTTCGTTTAATTGAGAGATAATTTCCTTACCATCACCATCAGGCAGTTCGATGTCTAAAAATACGATATCAAAATGTTGCTCTTCACACGCTGTGATGCACTGCCTCACCGTCGAGGCTTCTTTTACTCGGTCTATGCCCAAATGCATGAGAGTTTGATGCAAAAAGCTTCTCACGGTCCCCACATCATCGACGATTAATATTGAGATTTGCTGATCCATAAT
Organism: Pseudoalteromonas sp. ABE4_541; assembly: GCF_056312285.1. Classification (NCBI taxonomy): domain Bacteria; kingdom Pseudomonadati; phylum Pseudomonadota; class Gammaproteobacteria; order Alteromonadales; family Pseudoalteromonadaceae; genus Pseudoalteromonas; species Pseudoalteromonas sp. ABE4_541. The sequence goes on along the minus strand of NZ_JBSVEM010000001.1, from coordinate 60,374 downwards.
CCTTTCCCATTAGGCTGCGAATAAAAAATACGTTATCATTGATAATGATAGATCTATTATAGAGTGCTGCAACTAAAAGGCTACATCTAGGTATGGCAAACAATCCAAATAAACAGAAAAAAAACAAAAAACAAGCGTTACTAGGCCAAGTTCAGGGCAAACATAAAGCACGCATTGCGCGAACACCGCATAAAGCGAACCTAACGATTGAAAAAGCAAAAGAGCAGCCAAGAAACGATGTAACACAGCAACAATCTGGCACAAAAAAGCTACCCATAAAATGGATTGCGCTTAGCATACTAACACTCGCAGCGGTTATTTTTCCAAAACCTCAACTTATTACATACGAGAAACTTGGACTTGTTTCACAAAGCGTCTATTGGAGTGGGGCTTTAGGCTTCGACCCAGTTTTATTTGACTCTAATCTGCACCCTAGACCAGCACTTGAACGCAATACCTTATATCTGTGTGTGGATGAAAACAATCCAGATAGCTGCCAGAAGTATCAAATCATCGAGCAAAGTGGCTTTCTTTCCGCCCTTAAAAAGCTGATTTTGGATTAAAAAAACTAATCTGAAAATTATAAAAATACTCGCTTGAAGCATGGTCAAATGATCACCATAATGGCGCTCCTTTAATCAACAATGGAAACCCATACAGACCATGCTCAACGAGTTCGATTGGCTCATCAATATTATATTGCTAGCTTTAGGCTTAGGTGCCTTTTTTATCAATCAAATAACACTTTTGCGCACTGCCGCGTTCACGGCGTGTAGCTTACTGTTTTTATCATTCAGTTTCGATCTTGTTAATACTAGCGTGGTATCTAACCTAAGCCTTATTCTAATTAATACTTTTTATCTATTTAAAGTATATACATTTGGCCATCTTGAACTTAGCTAGTAGTCATAGGCGTTAGACTAAGCTAAAATCTCAGCCATACTCTCAGTTGCTTTACAGGTGAAGTATGGCTATGACCGATGAAGAGCTATTTTTAGCATCCATGGGAGATGTCACCCCACTGGCACACACAAACCAAGTGGAGTTATCTCGTTTAAAACATTCCCCAACAATTGCGCAGTTAGAAAAGCGTCGTGCCGCAGAAAAAGAAATTGATTTTGATCCCAACTTCTTGTCCACAGAATATGTAGAGCTGTTAGACCCTCATGATCTACTAACTTACAAAAAATCAGGTGTACAGGAAGGAGTGTACAAAAATTTACGTCTAGGCAAATACCAAATAGATGCGACATTAGATTTGCATGGGCGTTCTTTTTATGAAGCCAGAAAGGCCTTATTTGACTTTGTGATGGATTGCCAACAACGCAATATAAGAGTGCTTTTAGTGCGCCACGGCATTGGGCTTAAAAGTAAACCTTTCCCTGCAATCCTAAAAAGCTACACCAATAAGTGGCTGCAAGAAATGCCACAAGTGCTTGCATTTCACAGTGCACTAAGCTGCCATGGTGGCAGCGCGTCAACCTATGTGTTGTTGAAAAAAAGTGAAGATAAAAAAATAGAGAATAGAGAGCTACATGCTAAGCGCTAGCTTGTGATATCACTACTTTTGAAGGCTCTGGCAATTCAGTTGCTTGGGCCTTTGTAAACCATGCCGATACTCCTAACAAAATAACCGAAAAAAGTACCAACGACAACTTCACACCACTCTGCCTGCTTTTCATTATAGCCTCCTGTTTTTATTATTTTTTACTAATCTACTGAATATTCGGTGAACGAACAAGGTGTTTTTATATACAGGATGATGAACACACCGTGACATTTTCATTACTCAACAGGTACAAATTACTCACATCAAAAAAGCACAATAAAACCTTGAATTATATAATATATCTCTATTTAAAAGCTGTTTCCATCAAAAACAACTTAATACCCCTTGCTTCGATTTACTTCGCAGTTTAGCGGTTTGTTATTAAGTAAAGCGAAATAATTGTGAGCAATTTGCTCACAGACTGTCGAAATACTCGTGAGAGCTGCACAATGAGGTGTAATTGTTATTGCTGGATAACGCCAAAATGGATGTTCATTAGGAAGAGGCTCTTGCTCAAAAACATCTAAACTAGCGCCTGCAATTTCTTGATTATCGAGTGCCCAGATCAAATCTTGCTCATTGAGGTGCTGGCCACGAGCAACATTAATAACCACACTCGAGCTAGGTAGCTTTTCAAAAAGCGATTTATTCAAAATACCCTTGGTGTGCTCGGTTAACGGCAATAAGCAAACTAAATAATCTAACTCGTTTAGAAACGAGGCTATTTCTGAAGGCCCAGAAAAACAGGAAACATTGTCAATTTGTTTCGATGATGCACTCCAGCCATACACCTCAAAGCCATTATCATTTAAACGATGGGCAACTTTTAGACCAAGCTCCCCTAACCCCATAATACCGACTTTTTTGCCTTGCTTTGCTCTGCGAGGTTTCCAAACTTGCTTTGCTTGCTGAGAATAATATGATTTTATACGTAACTTATGTGCCAACACCTGACCCAGCACATATTCAGCCATGTCGTCCGCAAGCGCACTATCAATAACACGCGTAACCCGAACATGCTCAGGCAACAAATGCATAGCAATCGCATCCACACCCGCACCATATGATTGTACAACTTGCAAGTTAGGCAGCTTTGCCCAAAGTGCATCAGGCGCATTCCAAGCCAGAACAAACTGAATGCGCTCAAGATCAGGACAATTTGGCCACTCGTATACTTCTTCGTCGCCCAAGCGACTTTTTAGTTCTGAGAGTAACTTCGTATTATCTCTTCCGGTAACACAAACGAGAAAGGACATGGTGATGTCTCCATAACTATTTAATATTACTATATTAAACTAATCAGAAAACAAAATCCTATATAAAACTCCGAGACTTCTAATTACAGAGAATGTCATACAAATGACCACCAACTGCAACATTCTTGTCACGGGATATTTTTAGTCTAATGTTAATCATATCCAATAGGACAGTTTTATGATCAGTGTCGATAAAGTGATCGAAGCGAACTTACCTCAATTAGAAAATTCTCCAAAGGTCAAAGGGTTAGTTAAAAAAGGTTTAGGCTACTTATTGCATGAACAAGAGTTTGTCGCATTCGCCGATGCCTACCCTCACTTGCAGGGCATTGAATTTGTAGAGCAAGTTTTAGATGAACTAGACTTCGACGCGCGTTACAAACCAAAACAAATTGAACATATACCAAGTGAAGGGAGTGTTGTCATTGTTGCCAATCATCCGATTGGTTCCTTAGATGCGCTTGCTCTTATTCGGGTGATCAACAAAGTTCGCCCCGACCTCAAAGTGGTTGCTAATCGCATGCTGATGTCTTTAACACCCATGCACTCTTTATTGCTTCCAGTAGATAATTTGTCTGGCACTAGCCGCAAGCAAGAGCTTGCCAATATCCAAACGCACTTAAAAAATGAAGGTGCACTGCTTATTTTTCCCGCAGGAGAAGTGTCGCGATTAAGTCCTACTGGCATCAAAGATTGCAAATGGAATTCAGGCTTTTTGCGCATGGCTAAAAAGGCCAATAGTCCTATTTTGCCTATTTATATTAAAGCCAAAAATAGTCCATTGTTTTATGGCACATCTATGATCTACAAACCACTAGCCAGCCTGTTGTTGGTCAAAGAAATGTTTAAACAAAGACAAAAGTCACTTGAGTTTGAGATTGGTGCCAGCATTCCACCTGAGTCTTACTTAATCGAAAACTTAAAAGATAAAGAAATTGTCGGCTTGATCCGTAAGCAACTCTATAGATTAAGCACGAAAAAAACGCTGCCTCTAAAAACACAAACGCCTATCGCCGTGCCTGAATGTAAAAAAGAGCTAAAAAGAGCGCTGGAGGAGTGTGAATTATTAGGGGAGACCCAAGATGGCATGCAAATTTATTTATATCAGTATCAAGGCAGTTCAGTTATTTTTAGAGAACTAGGTCGGTTGCGTGAAATTGCTTTTCGCGCGGTCGGTGAAGGCAGTGGTAAACGTCGCGACATTGACAAATACGACATGCATTATCATCACCTCGTACTTTGGGACCCGCGTCAGCTAGAGTTGGTTGGCGCATATCGTATGGCCAGTGCCAAACGAGTTATTGAAGACTATGGACAACAAGGACTTTATACCGATAGCCTGTTTAACTATAGCGACAAAATGCAGCCCTATTTCGAACAAGGACTGGAGTTAGGTAGAAGCTTTGTTCAACCGAAGTACTGGGGTAGAAAGAGCTTAGATTATCTTTGGTATGGCATTGGTGCTTTCGTTAAACGCTATCCTGAACACCGATATTTATTTGGCGCGGTAAGTCTATCTAACAGCTTACCTGATGAAGCAAAGGCCATGTTGGTCTACCATTATCAACACTACTTTTCTCGTTTGCCTGAACATGCCGAGCCAAAGAACGAGTTTAAGCTAACAAATCAACAACTTGAACAATATAAAGCACTGTTTCATGGTAACGACATAAAAGAAGATTTTGCCGAGCTAAAACATGTACTGGCCAACCTTGGTGCACAAGTACCCACTCTATTTAAACAATATACAGAAATTTGTGAAGATGATGGCGCTAACTTCCTATGTTTTAGCATCGATCCAGACTTTAATAATTGTATCGATGGCTTAGTGTTAGTTGATCTCACCAAAATTAAGCCGCAAAAAGCTAAGCGTTATTTGGGCTAACTTACTTTTTAGATGTGTGCGTCGCACACATCTTTCTCTCACAGACTGTTCATTGTAAACTCACCACAACCTCGTTCAATTACGTAAGGCAGATGATAAAAGCGTTTATACAAGTCGCCATCGTCGTCGTTGTATTTTTGCTCGTAAGCAACTACCAGCAAAGAGAGATGCTAGATACCACTGGAAACCATCCAGCCCCCTACTTTTCGCTGCAGCAATTAAACAGTGGTGAGCGTATAAGCTTATCTTCATTTAGAGGACAAAAAGTCATTGTCTATTTTTTTGCACCGTGGTGTACAGTTTGTCGTTACAGCATGCCCAACCTCAATAAGCTGTACGAACAAGAACAAATAAATGCCGTCGCCATCGCACTAGATTATGAAGGTGAGGCACAAATACAAAATTTTGTAGCAGATCTGAACTTATCTATGCCCATTTTACTCGGTAATCATAACATTGGCGCAAACTACCGTGTGAGTGCCTACCCTAGCTATTATATTATTGACGAAAATAGCAATATTATTGCGCGTGATATGGGTTACTCCAGCGAAATTGGTTTGCGTCTGCGAATGTAATTATTTGTAGGTTTTACCGCACACTTTATTACCCAAACCTAAAACACTTCTACAAGTAAGCAAAGTAAACTTCTTGCTGTCATCAATGAACTCATTGCAGGAAACAAACAATGCTCTCTCGTACTCAAAAACGTGCTTTTTCGCTATCGCCCATTATGATGTGTATTGCATTAGCGGCACACGCTGAAGATAAGCCAAAAAATATGGAACATATCGAAGTTCACTACAAGCGTAGCAGTATCACCAGCTCAATTACCGAAGACACTGAAAAGCTCATTGAAATGCCTGGTGCAATGGGCGACCCTTTACGTGCCGTTTATGCCCTACCCGGTGTTGTAGCCGCAGGAGGTTCAATGAGCGAACCGGCCGTGCGAGGGTCTTCACCTAGTGATAATATTTTTGAAGTTGACTTTATGCCTGCTGGCTATATTTTCCATGACTTTGGCAGTTCAATATTTAACCGCCATATCATACAAGACTTTCAACTTTACTCGGCTGGTTACGGTGCCGCCTACAGCAACGCCACGGGAGCTGTGTTCGATGTCACTCTACGTAATCCTAAATATCAGCCAATTGCTACAACATTAGACTTTACGATGTTTAATGCAGGGGTGTTTGTTGAAGGGCAAGCAACCGAAAACACCGCTTTCTATTTTTCGGCGCGCAAAAGCACCCTACCGTTATTTTTCTCTGAAGGTGAAGAGTTAGAAGATGATGATGGTGAGAAGAACGGCATCGTCGTCAATGACGCACCTGATGACCATGACTACCAAGGTAAATGGTTGTGGGACATAGACAACAATAATACGCTCACCTTTAACTTTACCGGCGCTGAAGATTCAGCCGCGGCAGGATTTAATGAACGTGCTGAACTTGCGAAAAAGACACCTGAGTTTCAAGGTGATGCTCGATTTATTCGCGAATTTAACAGCCAAAGTATACTGTGGGACCACTACAGCAAAGACTACCACTTGAGAGTCGGCGTGGGTGCACTGGATCACTCTGGGCGACTTGAATATGGCAAAAAAGCAACCTTGACTTCTGGTTACTTTGAACAAGAAGAAGAAAAGCAATACAGCTATAAAGCACAACTGAATTATCGCATTAACCAAACGCATCGACTCATTACCGATTTTGCTTATTTTGATAATGAAACCACCTTCAAATACGACACCTTCCAGTACTTGTGTACTGAACTTGATCCTGACTGTGATTTGAAAAAAGGTGAACGCATTAATGGTAAGCAACAAATTGCCATTGATTCAGGCTTTGTCGGCTTAACGCATGTTTGGCAAATCACTGACAAATTACAATCAGAGTTCGGTGTACAACTACAGCATAATGACTATACCGACGAAAATTTTACGTCACCGCGTTTAGCCTTCAATTATTATCTGAGCGACGACAGTACGATTACCGCTAAATATGGTCAGTACAATCGTATGCAGGACGTAGACTACATAATTCCTAAAGTGGGTAACCCAAAGTTAAAGTCTCAAACCTCCGATCACTTTACACTTGGATTTGAACAACAACTTGAAAATGAGTGGTCATGGTCAATTGAGGGTTACTATAAAACTATGGATGACCTACCATTAGCGATCGACTCTAATGCAGCAGACGCGCACCTGCTATACAGCAACCAAGTTGAAGGTAAAGCTTACGGGGTTGATTTATTACTCAGCAAAAATAAAACCGACAACTGGTATGGTTGGGTTGCGCTAAGTTATGCCAAAAGTGAACGAACAGACAATAGAGCTAATGTAACTCGTGACTATTATGCCGATACGCCTTTGGTTTTTAATGCCGTATTCCACTATGAGATTAATGAACGGTGGGAAGGTGGCTTTAACTTTACAGCACGCAGTGGTCAAGCATATACACCTATCGTTGGCGTTAAGGAAAATCCTGACTATGTGAATCACTTTTTACCTGTGTACGGCGACCCATTCTCAAAACGTCATGACATGTATCATAGACTCGATATTCGCTTTGAGCGTAAAACTCAGCTATTTGGGTTGGATGGTAAGTTAATACTTGAACTTATGAACGCGTATGGACAAAAAAATGTTAGCTACATTGATTTGGACTACAAAAAGGTTAAATCCGTTGATGATTTATACATTAAAGAAGAAGAGGACGATTTTGAAATGCGCCCATCTATCGGCTTTAGTGTGACCTTTTAAGCATAAAATTTATTAGCAACTTCCCCTAAGGGCTTGTGTTTTGTAACCAAGCCCTTCATGATCCCGCCATTCAAATCAATTTCAGGAGCCATCATGCCTAAAGCGTGTGCATACCATATATTGGTTAAAACCGAAAAAGAGTGTTTAGACATCAAAGCAAAATTAGCAAAAGGCGGTGACTTTAATAAACTCGCCAAGCAACATTCTATTTGTCCATCTAAAAAGCGAGGTGGGGATTTAGGCGAGTTTAACAAAGGCGATATGGTTAAGGCATTTGATGATGTGGTATTTAAAAAACCTTTGTTTGAAGTACATGGTCCAGTAAAAACCAAGTTCGGCTATCATTTAATTAAAACGGTTTACAGAACGTAAGTTGGGGCACTAAGACCCCATTTTACTTTCTATATAACAAGGTTAATCAAAATAGAAGTTATATTCGTCTAATAAAGCTTTAATTTTATCGTCATTATTAAACTGACTGATCACCTCAGGGATCGTAGACTTAACCCACTCGACTATGTCTTTGTCTAGCTTTCTATTATGCTGCGCTAACCAGATATTATCTGAGTCTGTCACATTTTTAATGAATCGATATTCCGTAAGAAGCGTTCCATTAACAAGTATTCTATAAGATAGCTTTAAGTCTTTATTACTCACTACAGGCAAGATGCCTAACGTGCTCGCTGACAAAATAATAGAGGTTGCTTCCGCCGCCGCACCGCCTGAAGTTGTGTCTTGTTCTAAATAAGCAACCACTTTTATCGGACTACCAGGCAGCTCATCTGAAATATCAGCAAACATAGCGTGTGTTTTAAGTTCGTCTGTCAGAAAATCATCTACGATGTTGATGAACTGTGCCGGTGGTAATACCAGAGAAGCTTTCGCTTGCAGACTAGTCAGCATTAGAAACGCCATAATTGACAAAATAAGTACTTTTTTCACAATTAAGTTCCTTTATTGGTAACATGCAATTGATGTTGTTGATTCTAAAGCAAGCTTTGTGGCTGCAATATCGTTTCTTTTTCCTTGCTTAAACGGAATGTTGTGCTTTGTCAGAAATTTTTTAATCATTTCTGGTTTTGTCGCAAAATTCACATTTTGCGGTATCACGCCTTTTTCAATTAAGCTTTTAGTATTGAGTGAACTCGTTGTTACTCCCAAAAGTTCATTATGGTCTGACACCAGAGGGCCACCACTCGAACCTGGTTGCACAGGCGCACTAAACTGATAAGTAGACTTAGAGCCTGTTAGCCCTTTGACCGATGTGATATTGCCAAATGTCATATTTGGTGAAGATTCTAGTAACCCTTCTAATGGATAGCTAACTGACGTGAGCTTCTCACCTAACTCTAATGCATTCTTTGTTGGTAACTGCAAATAGCTCGAGCTTTCCTTTCCTGATTTAATCACTGCTAAGTCTAATAAGGTGCTGCTTGCATCCGCTTTAACCGCCTTATATTCTCCACCAACTTTTATCTTGGTAACTAAGCAGCTTCTCAAAACATGGGCAGCCGTAAGCAAATCCCCCTCATTGTTGATATAAAAACCTGTCCCTGTACTAATCGGTTTTTCACCAATGAGCTTGTTTAAATCAAAGTTAATTAAAGACGCAAAGGGCATGTTCGGCACTTCGCTCGCATGTTTATTAGCAAAGCGTGATAGAACCGCAAGCATTGATTTATATGCTGAATTATAAAAACCAGCGTCACTATTTAGATAGTTATACCCACTCGTCTCTACAATTTCACCTTTGAACAAAGACTTTCCATCTGATGAAAACACCTCGTAATTCAAAGTTACTTTTAGGTCACCGGCTTCAAAATCCCAATTTGGATCAAGTTTAAATATGTACTGAGCGTCTTGTTCACTTGCAAACCAATTAAATTCACTAAAGTAGTTTTTGAAAATAGACTGAGTCGCTTCCGTCAGTGCCTTACCTGGCTTATGAATACGACCAACCGCAAAAAACTCACTCTTGAGCTTACCTGTAGGGACATATACCGCAACCTTAGTTTGCAAAGGCAAAACAACGTCTTTATTTACCTTGTACTTTTTATTTGAAACCATGTTAGGCTTTACTCGAGTTGTGCTGTTACACCCCGCAAGTAAACTAACACAAACTGTAATTAGTATTAATAATCTGAGCATTGCTATGCCTTTCAAAATTTTAAAAAGCAGTACGATACGCGTTTACTCATAAAATATAAAGTTGAACGAATAAACTACTGTAAAAGTTTGTGACTAAAAAAAACTCGCCACAACATTCTCTTAGGAGGTATTTTAGCTGTGTAGTATGAAACACTTAAATATCGTTTTAGGCAATCCAAATTTCCGATTGAGACAATCGTTTTTAATCACTTTTTTTTAAGCTTATTTCTTCTACACTATACACAGTTCAATTTAAGAGGTGTTTTTATGTTTACAGTTATATTCGGTCGTGAGGGTTGCCCCTACTGTGTTCGTGCTAAAGAAGTCGCTGAGCGTTTAACTAACCAGCGTGATGATTTTAACTACCGTTACGTTGACATTATTAAGGAAGGTGTTAGTAAGGCCGATCTAGAAAAGTCGGCTGGAAAACCTTGTCCAACTGTACCGCAAGTGTTCATTGATCAAAACCATATTGGTGGCTTTACCGAATTTGAAGCTTACGCAAAAGAAAATTTAGAGTTGTATAGTTAGCAAACTCGTGACGCTTAAAATACGTGCAATGATAGCAACTGAGTAAATATGTTGTTAAATACCCATTTTAGGGCTGGTTAAAAAACACACAACTTCAACCACATATAAATTAGTTCTAATTAGTACAAGCATTTGATCCGCTTTTCCTATACAATGCGCGCCTCTTTAAATTCGTTGAGGCGCATTAATGTCAGAACCAGTCACGTTTGAATCTTTAGATCTTTCTCCTGCAATTTTAAAAGCAGTCGAAGAGCAAGGATACAAGACACCATCTGAGATCCAAGCTCAATGTATACCGTTATTGCTAGAAAGAAAGGACGTACTGGGACTAGCGCAGACGGGTACAGGTAAAACAGCAGCATTTGCTTTACCATTATTGAACAATATTGACCCGGCTACTAAGCAGCCACAAATTTTGGTGTTAACACCAACTCGTGAACTTGCCATCCAGGTGGCAGAAGCATTTGAACAATATGCTAAATACACCAAAGGTGTAGAAGTACTTGCCCTTTATGGCGGACAAAGCTATGGCATCCAGTTAAGCGCATTGCGCCGTGGAGCACAGATCATTGTTGCGACACCGGGCCGTTTAATTGACCATATCAATCGTAAAACTATTGATTTGTCTAACCTAAGCGCACTTGTGCTAGATGAAGCAGATGAAATGCTACGTATGGGCTTTATCGATGATGTTGAAAGCATCATGGAAAAAACCCCTGAAGATAAACAAACATGTTTATTCTCAGCAACTATGCCTAAGCAGATCCAGTCTATTTGTGCGAAGTACTTAGACAATGCTGAACAAGTGCATATTTCAGCACGCAACTCGACTGTTTCAACAGTTGAACAAGTGTTCTGGCGTGCGAATGTTCACAAAAACAAAGCAATTGTTCGCTTTTTAGAAGCCGAAGATTACGATGGCGCTATCGTATTCGTTCGTACTCGTAACGATACTGTACAACTTGCTGAGCTACTAGAGCATGAAGGTTTTTCTGCGGCTCCGCTTAATGGTGATATGAACCAGCAAGCACGTGAGCGCACAGTAGAGCGTTTGAAAAACGGCTTACTAGACATCGTTATTGCAACTGACGTTGCTGCACGTGGTCTAGACGTTGATCGTTTAAGCTTAGTTATCAACTACGACATTCCACAAGACTGTGAAGCGTATGTTCACCGTATCGGCCGTACAGGTCGTGCTGGTCGTTCAGGTAAAGCTATCTTGTTCGTAAAGCACAATGAGCGCTATTTACTGCGCAACATCATGCGTCATACTAAATCTGAAATTGCAGAAGTAGAGTTACCGTCTGCAAAAACAGTTGAAGCAAAGCGTATTAGCGCATTACAGGCTAAATTAGCAACATCGCTTGAACACAAAGATATTGCGTTCTTTAATGAAGTTGCCAAAGACTTAGCACAAAAGCTTGAGCTAACGACTGAGGATTTAGCGGGTGCATTGCTTTGTTTAGCTCAGCAACAGTCTCCGTTAAAGGTTGAAGAGATCAAGTTCCAACGTGAACGTCGTGAACGTGATGACCGCCGTGACGGCCGTGGTCGTTCAGAGCGTGGCGAACGTCGCGGCAAAGAGCGCTCAGAACGTGGTCCTCGCAACAGTTCACAAGGCCCAATGGATACTTATCGTATCGAAGTGGGTCGTGATCACGGTGTTCAAGTTAAAAACATCGTAGGTGCGATTGCTAACGAAGCTGATATCTCAAGCAAGTTCATTGGTGACATCCGTTTGTTCAATGAACACAGTACGGTTCAGCTACCACAGAATATGCCTGCTGAAGTATTATCACACTTCCAGAACGTATTTATCTGTAAGCGTCCTATGAAGCTAACTAAGAGTGCACACCCAGCTGATCAAGCGGGCAACTCCGAAGGACGTGGTGAAAGAAAGCGCAGCTTTAAAGACCCACGTAATGAAGGTAAGCGTCCACCTCGCCGTGATGGTGAGCGTAAAGAAAGACGCCCTGTTAGCTTTACAGCCTAATAGCTAGTCTCAACAAAGCCGCTTTTTAGCGGCTTTGTTATTTTTTACCTTCTCTCTTTTACAACTAGGTGATAAATCGCCTCTATGCTACAGTTTTTGTTACGTGCAAAAAACGAGCATAAACATGACCCTACTTTATCGCTGCTATCACTTTATTTTAAAATGTATTGTTGTACTGGTTGATGTGCCTAAACCAACACTATACCGTGGTGAGCAAGCACTCAATCAAGCTATTCAAGCTTTAAAACTGCCTAACAACAGTAAAGTACTCGTAGTAACGGATAAAACCATACATGGCTTGGCTGACTTTCCCTCGCTATTAGAGCATATGACTCAATCACATATACAGCCTGTTATTTATGATCAAGTTCACGCCAACCCAAGCATAGAAAACGTTGAAATGGGTTTTGATGCTTACACACAAAATCAGTGCCAAGCGCTCATTGCTATTGGAGGCGGATCAGTAATGGATTGTGCCAAACTGATTGGTGCTAAAGTTGTCAGGCCTAATAAAGCGGTATCATCGTTTAAGGGATTATTTAAAGTATTAAGGCGCTTGCCACCCAATATTGCCATACCAACAACCGCAGGCACAGGTGCAGAAACAACCGTCGCAGCAGTGGTCAATGACCCAAAAGCACAACTTAAGTACGCTGCAACTGATTTTGCGCTTGTCCCGCAGCATGCTGTACTGCTACCAGCCCTTACGGTGACTTTACCACCACACTTAACCGCCACAACAGCAATTGACGCGCTAACACACGCGATTGAAGCCTTGCTCAGTATTAATTGCATGAAATTTAGTAAAGAACGCGCACTCAATGCCTGTGATTTGATATTTACATATCTGCCCAAGGCGTATAAAGGTGGCAACGATTTAGAAGCCAGAGAGCAGCTATTACTCGCTTCATTCTATGCTGGACAAGCGTTTACTCGCACTTCAGTCGGTTACATTCATGCTATCTCACATCAGCTCAGTGCCAGTTATGGCACTGCACATGGCCTTTCTAATGCGGTATTGCTTATGCCCGTATTGCGTTGGTATGGTGATAGGATCAACAAAACCTTAGCGCTCATCGCACAAGAGTGCCGTTTAACTTCGCTAGACTATCCTATTGAGAGGCAAGCACAAGATTTGTTGGAGCATATCGAACAGCTGCTAAATAGTATGAATATACAAACCAAGTTTAATGAATTAAAACCGGAAGATATAGACAGCTTAGCGCAGTCTGCGCTCAAAGAAGCGCATCCTGACTACCCAGTACCCCACTTTATGAAGCTAAGCGAGTGTAGGCAAATACTTTCATCCGTTGCCGCTATAGCTTGAAGCGTTTAACCAATTCAGTGAGCGAGTTTGCAAATCGACTAAGCGACTCGCTTGCTTGCGCCATGTGTTGCATTTCATTGGCGTTGTCTTGGGCGGTTTGTTGCGCCTGAGACATCACACTTTCAATCTGTTGACAATGCTCAACCTGTTCATGTGCTGCACCACTCGCTCGCGTGCTCAAACTACTCACCTGTACCAACACTTGTTCTATTTGCGCGATAGCTTCTGAGAGTGATTCACTTCTTTGCGCGCAAGTGTGCGTGCCGCTTTGCCCTTCCAAAATCGCGCTATTGGCCAGTTTAGTATCTTGCTGTAAAGCATCGATCATGGCACTTATCTCATTGGTAGATGCTTGCGTTCGCGCAGCGAGCGTTCTAACTTCATCAGCAACCACAGCAAACCCTCTCCCTTGCTCTCCAGCTCTCGCGGCTTCAATCGCAGCATTGAGCGCCAACAAATTGGTTTGCTCTGCAATAGATAAAATGGTGTCCAATATCGTTTCTATGCTTTCACTATGTCCTGTGAGCTTATCCATAATCGCCACCGCATCTGCCATTTTACTATTAAGCGACAACATGCTTTGCCTATTACTGTTGGCGATTTGGTTGGCGTTCAACCCTTGCAGCTCTGCTTCTTTGATGCTTTCAAGTGTGGTCGCAGACTCTTCACTCACTTGCTGAGCACTAATTGCTATTTCCGATGCTAGCCCCGCCGCGCTGTCAATACGCTGTAATTGGCGCTGAGCATTTTGCGCAAGCAACTGGCTACGTTGCTGAGTAGAATCGGACATATTTTCTAACTCATGCACCTTGTGATTAATGTCTTCCAGTAAAACCTTTAGACTATCCCTTACTTGGTTAATATTATCAATCAGCATGCCAAACTCATCGTTGCTACGCTTTTTCATATCACGGGAAAAATCACCCTTTGCTAAATACCCAAGCATTTTGTTTACCGCCGCCAAAGGACCTAGCATCGCTCGACTGGTTGATATCGCGATAAAGACTGCCAAACTAATGAAGAACAGTGCAAGAATAAGCGTGGTTCGCTTCGCTTGTAAAATTTTTTGCTCTGCAATATCTTGATAATAGCTAAATTGCTCATCTGACGCTTGTTGCAACTCTCGCAGCGCATTCTGCACTTGTTCAGTGGCTTTCTCTGCACGTTGATAAGCTGATTTAGATGCATCCATTGAACTCAGCTTCAACTGTGCACTTTGATATAAGGTGCCTGGTTGATCTAGCAACTTGCTCATTTTCTCTACTTGAGTTGTGAATTCACTCAATAACTCACTGGCATCCAAGCCCTGTGACTGGCGTTTTAAAAATTGAAAGTTGTCTTGAATGTTGGCGAGTAAAAAACGTACATCTTCATGCTGTGCTTTGAGCTCTTGTGCATTTAACTGATTTACCACTTTGACATTGTCACTGAGAGTATACATCATATCGTCAATACGCACGCCAGTGCCGGCCACTTCTGCAAGCTGTCGCTGATTGGTCGTCTCGATCAACTCCAAATTAAGCATCGCGTCACTGGCTAAAACCCTTATTTTCTCAAACTGTTCAACCGATTGCTTCGTTTTTTCCACCTGTTCCGTCACGCTTAACTTGGCAGCCAAAAGCGTTCGAGCATGTTGCTCAATGTCTTTACTAACAGCAATGATGTTGTCTAAGGGCCCTATAAATTGTTGTTTGCTTGTTGTAAGCGTTGTCAGTTCTGCTAATTGTTTTTGATAAGCTTGCTGCTGTGTATTAAACCGTTGTTCGATTTTACGTAATTGCGCGGGATCATTTTCACTGAATACTTTAGAGATTAATTTGCTCAACGCACTTTGCTTTAACTGCAACCCATTGGCAGTTTTCAAGATAGGCACTGCCACACTTTTTACTTCTGTGTTAGCAAGGTTAATTTGTGTCAGGGATGTATAAGCCAATCCACTAGCCAGTAAGAGCAATATTCCTAGGCTAGAAAACCCCAAAATAATTTTTTGTTTGATAGACAGCTTTTTGAACATTCAACTTTCAGTGCGATCTGCACACTCCCAATAGCAAATTCATAAGGTTAATATTTCACACAAGTCCAATAATTAGAATAAAAACTTTAAAAGTAATTTAAATATCAAATAACTGAACAATGAAAAACTGCAAAACCACCTTAAACATGGCACAACAGCGCAGACTCAACAACTTTCTGTGCTAACTTTTAGCTAAAGGACTTTGTAGGCGCCTCATAAATCATGCGAGAACAAACCCTATTTGACGCCGAACAGCTTTTGCACAACTGTAAAACAGCTTTTTTATCAACGTATTGGGCCTCAATGCTCGACTCCTCTTTTGGCTCGTCAGTGCATTTTTATTGCACTGAACAAAATGCCCTAACTCTCTTTATCAGTATTCTGGCCCAGCACACGAAGAATCTCACACAGCACCCAAAATGCGCGCTCACGCAGCTAGATTTAAGCAACCTAATGATCCTGATAGTGCGCGAATCACTATCCTCGCCATTGAATACATAGACTTGAGCGACTTCCATACTTGAATTTTGGGGTCCATATGTGTCAGTCCATCAGTGGGTTTGGCAAGATATTTTGGTTTGAGTCACAGTAATGGTGCTTATAGATACAAAAATAGGCAAGCCCATCGAATTTTGTTAACGTATTAAAGAGAAAAGATATATACATCAATAAAGGCAAAAAAACTAAAGAGGCGGTAAGCCAATGAAAATGACTAAATATTACTTTTTTGCACTCACATGTAGCTTTGCACTGGTTTGGCTCAGCATCAGCACCTGGTACTTAATTCCTTCTATCTGGCTCAGCATATCCCTGTTGTGCGTTTTTATTGCGTATGCTTCAAATTCTCCGAGTTTATTTCGAAAATCCACCACAGGTGCCATTCCACTTTGGATCAAGTTATTGCTCCTCCCGTATTTACTCGGAGCGCAAGTCTATAACGCAATAGTTCGCCACAACGATAAAGTGCCCGCGATTCAGCAGATCACACCCAACTTATTTCTTGCTTGTCGGCTTTTTCCATCCGATGTTGAGGCACTTGAAGCACAAGGGGTAACTGCAATTTTGGATGTAACGGCTGAGTTTGATGGATTAAATTGGTCGGCGGAACAAGAGCACCTACATTATTTAAATATTCCCGTTTTAGACCACTACTCCCCAAACGAAACACAGCTTCAACATGCAATTAATTGGATCAAAGTTCAGCACCAGTTAAATAATAAAGTCGTCATACACTGTGCACTCGGTCGGGGTCGCTCATTTTTCATGTTGTGCGCATACCTTTTGGCCAGTGAACCCTGTAAGAGTGAGCGAGAAATTATAGAAAAGGTACAGTCCATTCGTACCACTGCACGGTTGAACAAAAAGCAACTAAAACGCCTCCTCTCTTTAAGCAAATACATCAAAGAACATCGCCCACAAACATTAAGCCTAATTATTAACCCCGTTTCTGGTGGCGGAAAATGGGCTTACTACGGTAATCATGTGCTCGGAATACTTACGCAGCACTATGCACTCAACTGCTACTTTACCGAAGAAAATACTAATGCATGTGATTTAGTCCAATCCATCGCCCCAGATAGCCCACACACCTTTGTTGCTTGCGGAGGAGATGGGACTGTTGCTCAGGTCGCTGCTGCTATTAAAAATACCCAACATACGCTCGCCATTTTGCCGATGGGGACAGCGAACGCTATGGCACACGTATTATTTGGCCTTACCAGCAAAGTTGACCCTTTCAACTGCGCATGCAATGCATTGATCGAACATAACGCAGCTCCCATGGACACACTTGAATGCAATGGTAAAACAGCATTACTTGTTGTTGCTTTGGGCATTGAAGAGAAAATGATCAGTCACGCAGATCGCAATCTAAAGAATCAACACGGACAATTAGCTTATATTCAAGGGTTTATGGAAGCACTGCTAGATAGCAACCCATTAGACATACAAATGTGTGTAGATAATCAAGAAGTACAACACATCTCTAGTTCGAGTTTAGCGATTGCTAACGCTGCACCTGTGACGACAATATTAGCACAAGGAGGAGGGGCACCTAATTGGCAAGATGGGCTATTCGATATTACCATGCTGAAATATCACAATGATACCAGTAAAAAACTGCTCAGCCTCGCTGAGCTACTGAGCTCTACTTTATCGCACCAACCTGAGCAATTTAACATCAACCACGTACAAGGTAAGTCTGTTGAAATAATCGCTTCTGAACCGTTTCACTACTGTATTGATGGTGAAATAGACCAAGCAAACAAGCTCAATATTGAAATTAGATCACAAAGCTTGTCTGTGATTGTGCCAAATTAACCCACCTCCCTTTTAAAAAGAGGCCGTTATTCCCAATTCCCAATTTCGGCCTACCTGAGGTAATATCGAATTATAAAACCCTTTTGAGCGTAACAAATTGCCATCAGAGTCAGTAAAACTACTACCAGAATTTGCAGGGCCAACTCCGGGATGATAAATCTGATTATCAAACAAGTTT
This sequence comes from Pseudoalteromonas sp. ABE4_541, assembly GCF_056312285.1. Taxonomy (NCBI): domain Bacteria; kingdom Pseudomonadati; phylum Pseudomonadota; class Gammaproteobacteria; order Alteromonadales; family Pseudoalteromonadaceae; genus Pseudoalteromonas; species Pseudoalteromonas sp. ABE4_541. Next base: position 42,413 of record NZ_JBSVEM010000001.1, on the reverse strand, counting down.
TTTACTTTGAAATGAACTCGTAATTTTTCCGATTGCCACACAACACTCAAATTTGTGGTGAGAGAATCACCTAATTTAATACCTTCATCTCTTAATGGATTACGTAAATAGAAATGTTTTGACGATACATAGTTCAACCTTGTATTGATGCTCCATTGCTCACTAAGTGGTAAATTCACCCCTAAATTCAGCTTATGAGGTGAGATATCTCCCAGCGGCACGCGGTAGTCGTCACACAAACTTTCATCCTGTTCACATGCGGCGCTGCCCTTACCTATCCAGCGCGCACTTTGGTGGTCATAATAAATATAACTAGTGACGTCCGTGTAGCTATAATTGAGGTAACTGCTAATTTGTGGCGCATCAAACCAATGATTATCCATCTCATGCTTTAGGCGCCACTCTAGGCCTTTGACGTCTCGCTCTCCGGCGTTATCAGCTTCTTCTTTAATTACGTTTTTATATTTACTGTAATAAACAGATAAATCACTGAACCAAGCACCACTTTGATACATCCAAATAAGCGACAAGTCTTGCACCTCTTCAGGCAACAAGTCAGGGTTTGCATTACGCCCATTCCAACCGCCATATAGCTGTATTGGAGGTGGTTCCTGAAATGCAGTCGCATATATGGCTTTAAGCGTATTGCTTTCATTGTAATCATAGGTAGCCGCAAACCTTGGCTTAACAAAAGTGCCGTAGATAGAATTATTGTCCCAACGTATTGCACCACTGACAGACCAGCTTTCTTTTTTTAATGTTCCTCGAATATAAGCCCCTCGGTCCGTCGTATCTATCAGATTGGAATCTGGCATATCACCTAGTTGCCCCAATATCACAGGCATATTTTCATCTGTTGAATAGTAAACACCTTTACCCAGACCATATGGGCCAAGCTTATCATCCCTCTCCAAAGAACAAAATGCAGATGCCCAATAGCCACAAATTTCATAAGCCTTAGTCAACTCTTTTCGTTCATACTTTAAACCAACAGAAAAAAGCACAGAGTCTGAGTAATGATATTCATAGTCTTGACGGGCTTTCCATGATGAACTTTCTGAATTCCAATCAGAAATTGTCACATAAGACAAGCTAGAACGCTCACTTTGAGGATCGGGGCTCGCTTCTGCCCAATCTCCATAACGTTTCTCTTTACGGAAGCTTAAAAAGCTCTTAACTTGCAAGTTGTCTTGCCATTGATGGTCATGCTCAAGATAAAACATAGTTGTTTTACGACTCCAGGTAGCATTTGGTTGACCTCTGTCAAAACTAAACTGCACTCCGTAACCATTATGTGTGATCCAATGATTAAGCCCCAAGGTTAAGCTGTCATAACTCACTTCACCAAATACCGAGCTCTCTCTGTCTTTTGAGATATACTCACCATAAGACACGCCATTTTGCCCATGCTTTAACACAGGTCCCCAAAACCGCTCATCCGATAGATATTGTTCGTTGACAAACCCCCATGTGGCCATATCCTCAATCTCTGGACCATCACTCTCAAATGCTTTGGCCGATATCCAATAACTCCAAAGACCTCGCTTCCCAAGCAAGCTAAAATCAAGCCCTTTCGAATCAAAATCTGCCAGCTGCGCTTGTAAAACTAATTCATGGTCATCCTTATCTAAAGACTTGCCTTTCTTGGTAATGATATTGACGATACCCAAAAAAGCATTCGGCCCATAGACTGCTCCAGCTGGCCCTGATAACACTTCAATTCGCTCTACCCCTGTTAGTGGGATCTGTCGATTAGCCGGAAAATCATGGCTCCACAAATGATTATTAATAATGCCATTGACCATGATAAGCGAACGCTGAACACTCGGGGTACGGTATCCTCTTTGATAGAAAGTAACGTGATCAGGACTATTAGCGACGTATACATCAAAGCCCGACATATCAGCGAGCACTTCATTGATATTGGTGTAGCCACGCTGTTGAATTTGCGCTTGGGTGATCACTTGAATTGAAGCAGGTGTATCTTTGAGTTTTTCAGCTCTATCAGATCCCGAGGTTACTGAGAGGTTTAGTAGGTCATCCAACGTTAAGTCAAATAATTCATCTGGTGATTGGGCATAAGATGGGATGCTGGCTGCAAAGCAGCAAAGCATACAGCCAAAACCAAAGTTAACCTTCATTGTAAGCGTAGCCTGCAAGTAAATCTGCTAGTTATAGGTATAGTGTAAACTCGCAGAATCGCAATAATTCAGACCGAGGCTCATCACAAACATAAAGCATATTTTACAGCCGCTTGCGCATGAAGATAGGTTGTATCATATAAGGCCAAGTCACTATCCTGCTCACCGATGAGCAGCCCAATTTCAGTGCACCCCAAAATAACCCCCTGTGCACCTCGGCTCTGCAATCCCTTAATTACATGCAAATAAGTTTTCTTTGATTCAATATTAATGACACCCAAACATAGTTCTTGGTAAATCACCTCATCTATCTGCACCTGCTCCTCTTGTGGTGGCACAATGATATTGACACCATGACTTTGTAGGCGGTCTATGTAAAACGACTCTTGCATGGTAAAGCGTGTGCCGAGCAATGCCGCACAAGATACGCCTTGTGCCTTTAAGGCCAATGCAACCACATCTGCAACATGTAAAATAGGCAAAGTAGTGAACTGTGCTATTGCATCAACCACCTTGTGCATGGTGTTAGTACAGATCACTATACAGTCTGCACCCGCTACTTCTAACCCTTTCGCAGCCTCCCCTAATACTTTGCCACACGTTTCCCAATTTGCGCTGCGTTGCAATGCTTCAATCTGTGCAAAATTAACACTATGCAGAAGTATATTAGCTGAGTTCAAGCCACCTAAGTGCGCTTTAACTCCCTCATTAATCAATCGGTAGTATGTGGCTGTCGACTCCCAGCTCATACCACCAAGCAAACCAATTGTTTTCATCTTATGCTATCTCTTCACCCGCTTCATCAATTGCGACTATTTCAGTTTCAAGTAACGCCTCATTTATCCATTTTGCAAGTACGGGGCAACCTAAAACTTTGTTCATATATACCTGTGCTTGGTCATTTAACTCAATACCATAGGTTTTAAATCGCAATACCACTGGCGCAAACATGGCATCCGCGATGGACCACTGACCGAATAACCAACCACCTTCATCCGTAAATTGACTCATTTGCTCTGTCCAAATTTGCTCAATGCGCGCAATATCTTTTTGGCATGCTTCAGAGATAGTTAAACGACGTTTGGCACGAATGTTCATCGGCATTTCGCTACGTAATGCTGAAAATCCAGAATGCATCTCACACGCCACTGCTCGCGCCTTGGCTTTCATTGCCGAGTTTTGTGGCCATGCACCACCTGACAAATAAGCATCGTTGATGTATTCACAAATAGCCAGCGAATCCCATACATGGGTATTTTCATCGACTAAAGTGGGTACCTTTAGACTAGGAGTTACACCTTTCAACCCCTCATAAAACGCTTCTGTATCAAGAGGTAGTTTGATTTCATCAAAGTAAATGCCATTTTTTTCAAGCATTAACCAAGCTCTTAGCGACCATGTAGAATAATTCTTATTACCTATATATAGCTGCATTTTATAACCCTTCAATGTTTTTTTTTGTTTATTAGAGCGCATTAAATCAATCATGACTAACGGATAATTTTGATATAACCTATCAGCATTATTGATAGGTTTAGGTGGAAAAATGGACATAGACGCACTAAGAAGTTTTTTAGCATTTGTTGAAACAGGCAGCTTTACACGCGCCGCAAAACAGGTAAGTCGTACGCAGTCTGCCATCAGCATGCAAATGAAAAAACTAGAGCAAGACTTGGGCAAGTCGTTGTTTAAAAAACAAGGTAGAACACTGAGTTTATCTTTAGATGGACAAATTTTTGCACGCTATGCCAAGCAGCTCGTGCAACTGCATGATGACACGTTGCAACAGATGAATGCCGCCAAACCAAGCACCCTAGTGCGGCTTGGCTGCCCAGACGACTATGCCGAATCGGTGCTACCCATTTTAATCGACCTCCTCCACCAGCAATGGAAAAATCTCGATTTGCAAATTACTTGCACACCGAGCAACCGCGTAAAAATCATGTTAGATAGTGGTCACTTAGATTTGGCGGTGATCACCCGTTCGTCCGACTCTGAAGAGGGCTATTTACTGGAATCAACCCCCGGTGTATGGGTACACAACCCCAGTGCGTCATTAGTCGCTAACTCACCGCTACCTATTGGGATTTTTCAACGAGATTGTCGTTTTCATCAAGCTGCTATTGAAGGGTTACATAAGCAAAGCCGTGCTTATAAAATAGTCGCTTGTAGTGGCAGTGCCAGTGCACTTAGGGGCATAGTCAGAAGTGGCTTAGCAATTGGTGCAATGGGCAAATTAAGCATCGGTGACTTATCTATTTTGGACGACCAATCACTACCCAGTTTACCCATAACAGATGTGGTTTTAGTTAGAGCGAACAATCAACAAAACCCAATATCGGACAATTTATGCTCAGACATTGCTCAACAATACATAGCTCAAAAACAACAGTTACAAGGAGCCGCTTAACTCATAGGCTCCTTGAGCACTAGCCATTTTGCGCTTCAAATTTATAACCTGCACCATAAATGGAATGGATAAATTCATGCTCAGGCGCAATGCCATGAAGCTTTTTGCGAATCTTTTTAATGTGACTGTCGATGGTTCTATCACTCACAATATGATTATCTTCATAGATGTGGTCCATCAGAGAATCGCGGCTATAGATACGTCCTGGGTGCCCATACATCGCTTTTAACAGCATAAACTCAACATGAGTTAACGATACCCGTTCACTCAAAAATGAAGCAAACAAGGTTTCTTCGTCTAGTTTTAGCTTGCTTTCCGCTTCGGTCGTTTGCCCTTGTTCATTCAAGGCAACACGTCTTAAAATTGCTTTGACGCGTGCGACCACTTCTTTAGGGCTATATGGCTTGCAAATATAATCATCCGCACCAATTTCAAGGCCAAGTAGTCTATCAACCTCTTCCACTTTAGCGGTGATCATCACAATGGGCACATTTGAATAAGCACGGATGCGCTTGCATATTTCAATGCCATCTACATTCGGCAGCATCAAATCTAATAAAATAAGTGCGGGTTGTTGGCTTTTAAAAGCCGGCTCTGCGTCGGCACCATCGTGCACAATATGCGATGTGTATTCGGCTTGAGCCAAGTACTTACTCAAAATATCAGCAAGTTTTGGCTCGTCTTCTACGATCAAAATATGTTTGTTTGACACACAAGCTGTCCATTTAATGTCTCAGTTCAATCATAATAGCGACACCGCCGAGTTCACTCAAGCGCGCTTTTATTTCTCCGTTATGTGCCTGTACGATACTTTGGCATATTGCCAAGCCTAATCCTGAACCACCAGAGAGTCGACTCCGTGCGCCTTCTACGCGATACAACCTATCAAATAATTTATCTAGTTGATCCGGTGGCACCCCAGGAGCGCTGTCTTGCCAGCAAATCGTTGTTTTTCCATTGTATTGAAATACCTTAACGTCCAATGTGCCGGGCAATTGCTCTGTTGAGTCAGTGTATCGCAGCGTATTTTGTAAGAGATTATCAAACAACTGCCCTAGCCTTTGTTCGTCACATTCGATTTCTAATGCTTCGTTACACTGCAGTGAAAATGCTAAGTGCTTTGCATCTATCACATGACGACTTTTGGCAAACGTTCTAGAAAGCAAATCGTATAGATTATGTTTGTCCATATTGTAGGTTAGCGCACCTTTGTCAGATAATGACAATTGATGTAAATCATCAACCAATCGCGTTAAACGTTGGATCTCTTCATGCAATGACAACAATTGTTCAGGCTCCGTCGCAATCACACCATCTATCATGCCTTCAATTTCGGCTCTGATGACTGCAATTGGCGTGCGTAATTCATGCGAAATATCGGCAATCCATTGCTGTCTCGCACTTTGGTTATGTGCCAACGTATCAGCCAAACGGTTCATATCACGTGCCAGTAAGCCCAGTTCATCCTTGCTGTGAATTTCAACATGGGCATCATAGTTACCTTGTGCTAATACCTTCGCATTGCGCCGCAGTAGTACGATGGGGCTAACTAAATACTTACTAAAAGGAACAGCCAATATCACTGTGACTAACAATGCAATTAATGCAATCAATATAAATTGCTGCTGTTGCTGTTTAGCAAAAAGCGTATCAAATTCATTTCGGATCAAGCCACTACCTTCTACACCCAAATAAGCAATCACTTGCTCAAGTTTAGGTTCAGCTAGGTGGTCCGTTTTATACACCGGAAACCAAAATGTATTTTTGGTATTTTGTGCATTGCCCATTACTAACTTGCCATTGGCATCTTTGAGCAAAAGCCGTTTGTTTTCATTTCGTCTCGGTGGCGGCGGACGCCGATTTGGCCGCTCAGCACGTGTGCCATTGTCCATTCGACGTTCAGGTGGTCGATGCATTGGTCGCGCTCCATCTCGACCTGGCTCATGCCGACGTCTTGGCGGAGGCCTTGATTCTGGACGCCTACGCGGCAGCTCTTGCCCTGATAAGCCATAGTAGAAACGAACCACACTATCCCAATCTTCTGAACCTTTATACACCCAATCAAAAGACTGGTGCTTATCGTAAGCTTGGGCTACCTTTGCGATCACCTCTTGCAATTGCACGCGTGAAGTATTTTCTATGTACTGTGAGAAACTTTTTTCAAAGGCAAGTTTATTCGCAAGGTATATAGCCAACACCAAAGCAGTATTGGCTATTAAAATAATCAGCAAAAGTTTGACGCGAATGGTCATTTTCATAATATTTGGCTATCCACCTATTGGTCTTGGTGTGCGTAAACGCAAGTTATCCGGATCGGGTGTTCTACGATTTGGCACCCACCTTCTAATGCATTGTTGGTCTTTAGCACATTTGTCTGTTAGCGCGTGTAAAAAGGCCACTAAATCTTGCTGCTGCTGTACATCTAAATTGGCAGCCACAAAAGGAGACTGTCGCAATAAATTCAAAGCTGCTTCGCTGTTTTGACGCGCATTGATGTTGAGTGTCTCACACTCAGCGCTTGCGGCAAACTGCTTTAAGCCGCATGCCCCGCCTTGCTCAAAAAACGCTTCAACCGTTTGCTCTGGATTTGTATAGTGGCTCACCACCTGCTCCAAACTTTCGTAAGCACCCGAATGGCTATATGGCGCGGTCAAAGCAATATTGAGTAAACTTGGAACTCGAAATGCAAATTGGTTACGTGCTTGAGGGTCAATTGCTGCACGGCCTATGTCTGCGTGTGTCTCATCCTTACCAACCCCATATTGAGGAAAGGCGAGATTAAAAAAGCCGTCATTGGTAAAAAGGTCACCACTGTGACAGTTTACACATCCTGCTCCGCCATCAGCAATTTGCGTAAAAAACAACTTAGCGCCCTGCTTTTGCGGCTCACTCAAAGCATTTAAGTCTCCGCGCACATAGCGATGCCAATCCGTGTTGACCATCACAAATGAGGCTTGGTATTGCCCTAAGGCGAATGCAATGTTATCAAACGTGATCAGTGATGGGGCATCCGCTTGAGAGTTAAAGGCGTCGCGAAACGCTTGTAACCAGTCATTGGTTGCAAGGCTACCAGCTTCAACGCCGTAATCTCCTATGCGCTGTGCAAGGTGTGTTCTAACTTGCTCATTGGTCGTTGCATCTGGAAAAGCTTCTCCACGCATCTCTTCTTTTGAAGTCACAGGGAAACGTGACAGCGTGCTGACTAAACTATCACCAGCTAACTCATCTGGTACACCAAAGCCTGAATCAGGTGTGCTGATAAAGCTCGTTTCGTTACCTTGATCATCGGTCAGTGTCACTCGCTCCACTCTGCCATCCCAAAACAACGCGTTATTTGCAAAGCCCGTATTAAAAATGGTGGGGGAGTTGCGCGGAATATTAATCTCATCATTCACTGCACGTCGGTTTGGACCAACAACATTCTCATCCACTGCATTCGTGCCAACGGGAAAAGATAACCCATCAGCGCCACCCAATCGAGGGTCGTGGCAACTTGCACAGGCAACGGACTTTTCTCCACCGAGTGCTTTACTAAAGAATAGTTGCATTCCTAATCGGGCAATAGGATCCGATATTTTAGGTAGCTCTCTGGCCCCATCTACTCGCCCACTCAAATTGTTTAACTCAATCAGTGCCGATAATTCATCATCTAACGGCGTGCGCTGCTGTGCTGGTGGTTGATGTGGCGGTGGCTGCATTCTTGGTTTTGCATAAGGTGCTGACACATATAGCGCACCCATTATCGCAGCTAATGCTGTTGTATATTTTAACATCGCTTTGTTCATGGTGACTCCAAACCTGACTTTGATCCGAAACTAAACAGTGACAAGCAAAAGTGCAACAAATGTGAAAGCAAACGATTATTTTAGTTTGAACAGCTATCAGCAAACCTCAATGACACAAAACAAACATAATCTTATCTTTATTTAGTCCTCACAGCATCTGCAAGGTTGAGCTTTTTAGACAGTAATATTTGTAACCTAAACCAACGGCTTTGCCTCACACTTTTATTTTTATCTACATAATTTTTATTACTTTTCACACCTACACACATGCTATCACTCACTTTTAAATAATATAGAAGCATGTCATTATTGGAGAATAAGCGGACAAATTCGAACGATAAAATCTAACAAGTTCTATAAGTTTAAATTATGTATAAAGAACTCTCTCATTTTACAGCCTTGCGTTATGTTGAAGCGGCAGCCAGACATAATAGCTATAGCCAAGCGGCAAAAGAGCTATGTGTGACACAAGCTGCGGTAAGCCAACAAATTCGCATTCTAGAAGACTATCTTGGTTGCAAATTATTCTATCGACATGGTCGAAGCATGCTACCGACACAACAAGGTAAGTTATTGTCAAAGTCATTGTCTGACAATTTCGAGCGCATTGCACAGAGTATCCGCAAGGTAAGCTGCGAGCCTGTCGAGGGACCCCTTACGGTGACAACCACACAATCTTTTGCTTCTATGGTTTTGATCCCTAATATGTGGAAGTTTGCACAATTGCACCCGGAAATATCTGTGCGCGTGCTTGTCTCTCCCAATTTAGAGGATGTAAAACATGGCAGTGTGGATATCGCCATTCGCTATGGAGAGTCATCATTTGATGGCGTGGAACAACAAGTCATTTTAGAAGACAAACTAGTGCCGCTTTGTTCCCCCGTATTTGCTCAGCAAGCAGGGCTTGAGAACATGGCCAATATGGCCAATTGTCCGTTGATCTATTATGCACAAAATGATTATTGGCATTTGTGGTTTGAACAAGCTGCTATCAAGCGCGATGTCGACAAAGGTCAGTGGCTCGAAGTTAGCAATATGGATTTTGCGTTGGGTGCCGTACTCACGGGCCATGGTGTTTTTCTTGGTTCTGCCAAGCAAGCAAAACATTACTTACAACAAGGGTTACTGGTTCAACCCTACGACATTAGCTGTCAACAAGGCGTTCGTTACAGCTTTTTGCATAACGCCAGTTCACCTAGATTGTCGCGAATTAAACTATTCCAAACATGGCTTACAGCGCTTATGGAAGAATGACCGTGACATTTAACTTGATGAGTTGCGCTTACGATACTTTGCTTTGTTTTTAGCACCAATGCGATATAAAAGCCCGCGCACCGAACGCCTAAAACGAGGGAATAAATAGCTCAGAGTTGCCAATTTTCCACTCATGCTCGGCATGGTAATTTCAGCTTGGGTTGATTGGCTTAATTTAAGCACAGCATCGGCAACTTGCTGCGCACTGCTCATAGGTTGTGAATAGACAATATCTTCCACTTGATCAATTTCATCCATGATGAACCCTGTATCGATAGGACCAGGGGAGACCACCGCAACATTAATGCTATGCGTTTTCAACTCATCATGCAGCGCATAAGTAAAGGCACGCAATCCCGACTTCGAACCGCTGTAAGTCGCAGCCCCCTGTAACGGCGTCAACCCAGCCAAAGAGCCAACCATCACCACGGCATTTTGTTCTGATCTTGGCATATGATTATGTGCCAATGACGTCAACAAAATGGGCGCGCGCATGTTCACATCAATCATAGCAGCAACCTGATTGGCATCGAGCTTACTAAACTGCCCACGATGATGAAGACCTGCATTATTCACCAATACATTGATTTGCCCAAACCGTTCAACTGTCTGTGCAATTATCCTCTGACAATCGTCAGTTCTTGCAACATCGGCTTCTATTAGCAGTATTTCACAGTATGAATATTGTGATAGTTGTGTTTGCATGTCTTGCAATGGCGCTAAATTTCTTGCCACCAGCACCAAATTAACGCCTTTGGGATAAGCTATGGCGAAAGTATGCGCACATGCAGCGCCCACGCCTTTTGAGGCGCCAGTGATAATAATGGTTGGACTATGTTGTGATGTCATTGTTTTAGTTATTCTTTATCAATATGATAAGCAATATAAACAGATGTCAGCCATTACACAATATGAAAAGGAAGTTCCGTCTATGAGCACAGCTCAAACCGTCTCTCGATTTAGTTTGCTGTTTTGCGCGGCAATGGCCGTGTTCACGGCCATTGCACATTTAAGCTGTATAGGGTTAGGCGAGCAGTGTTTTAGAGCACAGCTTGCACCGGAGTTTATTGTAAAGTCGGCGATTGCTGGCACTTGGCAAGCACCCGTTGCCACTATTTTTATTTCTTCATTATTTGTGTTGTGCGCATGCTATGCGCTTGCAGGCGCTAAACTGATCCGCCGTTTACCACTTCAGAGCCTAGCTTTACTCACTCTAGCTCTACTTTGTTTACTACGCGGGCTGGCTGCTATTCCGTTAAGTATCATGTTTTGGCATCAAACAACCACCTTTTCTCTTGTCGCAAGCATACTTTGGTTTTTGGTGGGGTGCGGTTATGCAACAGGTTGGTATACAACCCGTTGCACAAAAGTATGAATATTAATTGCTGATGGCAATCGCAGCGCGTAACCTGCTTGTGCCAAATGTCGCCATTTAAGCGAATTCTTCTTTACCGATGGGGACATGCTGACAATCAATTGACTGCTGAGCATCATCTAAATCAGGGTCATGCACGTACACACAGTTGGCATCCATGGCTGTCACACACACCCAATGCGGTGCTTTTTTACCATCAAGGCGATAGGTGCTGATCAAAATTAGTACGCGATAATTGCCCTGTAACAGTGCATGAAGCTGATCTATTTCCAGCGCCCTGTCGTTAAGTAAACACCCTAAATCACGGGCTTGTGAAACAAACTCATCATGCACTGTGTGCATTACTTGTTTTTTGTTTTTACTACGCACTCCTTCCAAAAAAGAGGTGTTAGCTGAGTTAAGAAAACTTGCGCCATAAAACCACGGTTAATCGCACATAATGCGAGACCAATTGGGTGGCAGCCACCGTGACCACTAGTCATAAAAATAGTCGTTGCTGCGCGCCAAAGCGCCAACTCATGAGCTTGGCCTAACTCTATACGTTCATCCAAGCTGTGCATCGCCATAAGCAGTGCCGCCGGACCGCATGTAAAATCCGTTGTTTGTTTATACCAAGGCACAGGCAAAACAACGCCTTTACCATCAAAGTGCGCTACACGCTTTTGCATACGCAATGCTTCACTGCCGTCCCCGTAATAGTCGCTGTAAGCACCAAAGACCTGATAACCCATGTTTATATAGATTGATCGCCGCTTGATTGACCGCTGACACTTCTAAACGTAAATAGGCTCGACCCTTTTGTTGCGTACGGTTTTCAAGTTCACCGAGTATTAACTGCGCTAACCCTTGACCGCGAAAAGCGGGAAGTACGGCCAAAGAATAAAGCCGCGCTAAGCGGGTGCCTTTGAGACACCATACTAAGCCATAGCCGCAGATCACATCATCATTTAGGGCAACAACAAACAGCGCATGTTTGGCTTGTAACCAGTGCTTCATACTGCGTGCGCTCAATCTGTCACTACTAAAGCAGCTTTGCTCTAGCTTTAACAGCTGGTTCAAATCGGCCAAAGCGGCACTGCGAAGCGTGATGTCACTGAGACTCATCTTTGCCTCTGGCTTCTAGGCGTCTTACAAACTCAGCCATGATCAACATGTACAATTCATTACCTAAATAAGCATCTTCCACTTTGTGATCTATGCTCGGGTTGTCGTTCACTTCAATAACATATGCCTTGCCATTTACTTCTTTGATATCGACGCCATACAAGCCATTACCCACAACTTTGCAAGCTTTTAACGCCGCAGCGAGTACCGCTCTTGGCACTTCAAAGGTAGGCAACGTTTCAAAGCCTCCCGAGCTAAAGCGTTTAGAATCATGGTTGTAAATTTGCCAGTGATTTCTTGCCATATGATAACGGCACGCATAAATTGCTCGTCCATTCAAAACACCAACACGCCAATCAAAGTCAGTGTATAAATACTCTTGCACGAGCACCAGCGCACTTTCGGCAAGCAGCTCTTCTAATCGCTCTGTTAGTTGGCCTTTATCTTTCACCTTATAAACGCCACGGGAGAATGAGCCTTCAGGCATTTTCAGCACCATAGGATAACTAAACAACTGTTCCAACTGCTCTAATGTGGTTTCTGCGCTGTCACTCACCACCTGTGTTTTAAGTGTCGGCACTTTGGAATAACTAAATGCATCATGTAAATATACTTTATTGCAGCAGCGCAAAATGGATGTCGCATCATCCATCACCACCACACCGGCGCTTTCAGCTTTGCTAGCGAGCCGGTATGTCACATGATCAATCGCTGTCGTTTGACGAATAAACAAAGCATCATATTGATTAATGTCATCCAGTGTTTCAATCGTTTTAACTTGCGCATGAATACCATTTTTTCGTGCTGCTTTAACAAACTTAGCGATAGCTTCGTCATCGCTTGGTGGCGATGGCTCTTGTGAGTCAACCAAAATAGCCATTTCCCAACGTGCGTGTTGTTGCTTACTCGAACGCTTCCATGCTGACTCGCTCAGCGCCTGAACCGTGTTGACCAGTGTTTGCTTTTGCCCCTCGTCTAACGCAGTAATTGACCCCTGCTCGACCAGCAAACGATTGTCTGTTAGTAGCTTTAAACGCAGCAATGGTGCTGCAAAGCGCTTATATATCGTAGTTGCTAATGACGCTAGTTGTGGCTGAGTTGACTGACCAAAGAATAACCATTGGCTTTCTTGCTCAAGCAGTTTTTCTGAGTGAGCGTTAATGGCAATTCTACGTGCTCGGTACGTAATGCATTAATCGTTTTCACCGTTGGCAATACAACATGTTTTCTGGCTTCTGCAAGCAATGAGCAATAGTAACCTTTGCTCAAATATTGGCCTGCATCACATAAATTGATGACGCGTGTCTTTGGCTCATCACGCTTGGGGTAGTCTTGTAAATATTGTTCAAAACTTAACACATTGGCTAAGGCAAACTCAGCTGCGGTCTGCTCTGATTCAACCACAATCAAAGTTTTTAACATGACAATTCCTGATTCTTAAAACAAATCGACAGTGACAAAAAGCATCACTCACATAACAAACAACTTCTGTTGTATAGCGCGATTTATATGATTAAATAGGGATGCTGACCAGCAAGTTATTTTTATCTAGAGGATAAACAAAACTGAGCCAAAAAAGCGGGAGGGTTAAGAGAAAGTCGCGAGCCAAAAGCCCATTACCCTCTACAAAAACTTGCACATACCCAATCCAAGAGGCTTCCCCGAGCGCACTAAATAACCATAGCGTGCGTAAAAAGGCTCTTTCCCTTGTGCAGATAAAAGCGCTACGGTAGACCCAGCTCGTGCGTTGCATGCAATATAGCGTTCAATCTCAGTCATTAGCATATGACCAACCCCTTTTCCTTGATGTGCAGGAGACACCACAATATCTTGAATATAAAAAAATAAGCCGCCATCACCAATCACTCGGCCCATGCCTGCTAATTTACCATTATTCCTGACAGTTACATGAAACAAGCTATGCGCTAGGCTTTGACCTGCCATGCTTAAGTCAGTTTCACCCCAACCGACTAACGATCTCAACGAGATAAATTCTTCCGCCGTTGGCGGTGCTAAATTAACGAAATAACACATATTTGATCAGATTAGTTTTAAGGTCCAAGAACATAATGCCCGAGCAACATAATCTGACAACAGGCAAAGTGTGACAAATTATTTAACTAGCTCAACGATTTATTTAGAACTTGATATATGCTGTGCAAATGAAATATCAAATCGAGTGCCTTTACCCATTTGGCTCGTTACTTTTATGCTGCCTTGTAAAGTATTTTCGACTAAGTTCTTTACAATATACAAACCTAGCCCACTGCCTCCACTACCAATACGGGTTGAAAAGTATTTATCAAAAATTTTACTGAGCTTATCCGCATCAACACCTTTGCCGTTGTCTTTTATTGTGAGTAGTACAGTATCATCATTTAACTGTGCATCAATATCGATACTGCCATCGCTATCCTCGTCAAACGCGTGAACTAAAGCGTTATTGATTAGATTAATAAGTATTTGCGACATCGCACCGGCATCCGTCGTTACGTTTAAAAGTTCGGGGCAAGTGATGTTTACTTTGTGGCGAGAACGCTTAAGTTTTGGTTGTAATACCTTCTTAATATCATGTAAATAATCAGACAAGTTACACTCGGTTACCGCACCACTAAACTCTCCGACAACAATGTGTTTGAAACTGTTTATTAAGTGAATCGCGTTATTGAGGTTGGAAAGCACAATATCATAGCTTTGTGCCGCATTATCAATAAAGTTCTGCAGTTCTGCTTTTGCCAGAGTCTGGTCTTGGACCAGTTTATTAATCTGTTTTTGCTTATCATCTAAATGGGTGATCGCGGTGCTGATCACACTCAATGGCGTACCGAGCTCATGAGTCAACTCACCGACCATTTCACCAATGTGATTAAATTGCTGAGATTTCTCGAGCTGTTGCTCTTTGAGTTTTGAGAGCTTTTCAAGTTCAAGGGTTTTGTCACGTAAGGTTGAGATAAGCTCATCTCTTAAGTTGATTAACGCTTGTAATTGAAGGTGTGTTGAAACACGCGCCAGCAATTCCTCTTGTCTAATTGGCTTAGTCACGTAATCCACTGCGCCAACACTAAACGCTTCAACGATGTCGCTTAGTTCGGCTTTACCAGTAACAAAAATAACGGGCACATCTTTTACTTTGTCCAAAGATTTTAAACGTCGACACGTTTCAAAACCGTCAATACCGGGCATCATCACGTCTAATAAAATAAGGTGAGGTAGAAAGATGGTTGCAATGTTGATAGCTTCTTTACCCGAAGTCGCAAACGCAACTTCATATCCTTCAGCTTCCAAAAAGCTGGTTAATAACTCTAAATTTTCAGCTTTGTCATCAACAATGAGTATCTTGCGATTTTTTAAAGAGACTAAATCAGTGTTCATCTTGCACCTCATCAAGTGCGGCTTTAAACCCCGCCATATCGAACCTACTTATAAAGTTAGTCAAATATTGTGTAAGTTGCTGACTATTTGGCCTTTGCTCTTCTATTTGTGCAAGAATTTGCTTAATCTTTGAAGTGCTGTTTATCTGCGCAGCTAATTTCAGCTGTTCTAGCTGTTCACTCGGTAAAGAAAACTCACTCAAATCGAACTCAGTGCTGTCATTATCCTGCCGCTCCCCATCATCTAGCTCTGTTTCTTTCTCAAAGTGATTAGGGAAATATGAAACTAGAGACTCAAAAATTTGCGCAATGGTATAGGGCTTTCCGATAAACTGATCAAAACCAATACTCAAATAGTGCTGCACTTCATGATGTAAACTAAATGCAGAAATAGCGACACATTTTAGATCTTTTAGCGCCAAGTCATTACGGATGATCTCAACAGCCTCATCACCTCGCATTACTGGCATTAGCAAGTCTAAGAAGACAATATCGAACTGATTTTCTTTTATTTTATCAATGGCTTGCTGACCGTCCTCAGCATAGTCTACATCAATACCACAAGACGAGAGTGTTTGTCCTAAAATTTCGCGATTATACGCCACATCATCAACGCATAACGCACGTAACTTCTTACCTTGAACTAACGATAACTGAGTAGGCTGAGCCTGCTTAAACTCTTCAATATCGACATTGGCTTGAGGTAACTCCAAACAAAATTTAAAGCAACTTCCTGCACCGAGTTTAGAAGTGACTGTCAGTTCCCCTCCCATCAGCTCCACTTGTTTACTTGAAATACATAAGCCTAGGCCCGTGCCGCCTTTTTCTGCCCCCGCACTGCCCTGCGTAAAGCTGGTAAATAGAGTAGCCAGTTCCTGCTCAGAGATACCAGGACCCGTATCATGGACTTCAAAACAAAAGCATGTATCACTCGTTTGTTCAAGTACCAGTTTAATTTCCCCTTGGTCCGTAAACTTCACCGCATTACCGAGCAAATTGATCAACACTTGCCTGAGTTTACCTTGGTCACCATTCACCCCCACTTTACCATGCACATTATTTTCTAAACACCAATTCAGCTTTTTTTGCTCACATTTGAGCTTGAACATGCACCCTAAATCATCCAGTAAAGATGTCAGTTCATAATCGACCAAATTGAGCTTGCTCGAACCCGCTTCGATTTTAGAAATATCGAGCACATCATTAATAATATCGAGTAAGTGATTACCCGCTCGTATAATTTTATCCATGGTCTGCTTATGATTTTGCGATAAATCTTTAGCACGCTCCATCAATTGCGCAAAGCCTAAAATAGCATTGAGGGGCGTACGAATTTCATGGCTCATGTTTGACAAAAACATACTCTTCGCTAAATTAGCCTGTTCTGCGCGTTCTCGGGCACTGTTAAGCTCTTCGGTCCGCTCTGCTACTTGGTTTTCAAGGTCAATATTACTATCACTTAGCCGTGCTTGTAGCTGTGCGTTATGCCATGCTATCTCAATATTTTGACCCAAGTTCAGCAGCAATAACTCTTCTTGTTCCTCAACTCTGTTTAAGTATTTCATCACAGCAAAAAGAGGAACTCCATTTTGTTTTTCTCCAATAAATAAAAAGACAAAATTCTCTAGTATTGCGCTGTGGAAAAACGTTGGTTCGTACTTGGCTGTAAAGGTCTTTAAAATATTCTCAGGGATATCTAGCTCTTGATTCTCAGGTAATTGCACATTGAACTTGTCTTCATGCACATCCAACTCGGCGATAAAAATGCTGACTGGGCTTGGTTCAAATTGCTGGCTCAAAGGAAGGGTTTCAGCTAATGATTGAAAAGTCTTAATTTCAAACTCAACCAGCTCAGACTCACTTAATAACGAATTTGTGCAATGTATGATTTTATCTAAGCCTATTTGCACGCACTCTGTTTTTTCTAAATGCTGATAAGTTCTTAGCGCCACAATCACGGCCGCCTTCAACTTACTGCTAGTCAACTCTGTTTTTGTTTTGTAGTCATTCACATCATAGTCACGGGTGATCTCTGATTCAGGCGCCATCCCAGGCTGACCTGTTCGTAAAATAATACGAACCTTTGCATTTCTTGCCGTTTCTCTCACATATTTGGCAAACTCTAACCCTGCGTGTGTGGTTTCCATCACGACATCCAGTAGAATAAGCGCAATGTCCTCATGCTCCACGATAATTTCTTCAGCCTCTTTACCACTATAAGCATGTAAAAAAGTCACGCCTCTGCCATCATATTGCATTTGAGAAAGTACTAAGGTTGAGATCTGGTGAATATCTTCTTCATCATCAACAATCAGAATTTTCCATGGTGGACGTGAAATGACTTCTTCTTGTTCATCTTCGGAGCTAAATAGAATGGAATCGTCGTCAAACATGCGCACTTCTCTTTCACTTCTAGAACTTAAAGTGTAGTGAAAGAATCTGCAAATTTGATAATTTAAAACAAAATATCTTAGCGCTGCTAATGTCGCTCAATGGTTCAAATTACTTGAAGGGTGTGGCTTTGTTATTTGCACTGACGCGCGAACCCACTAATCAGGGATAAGTTTCCCTTTTTTAACCAATTTATTCTAAACTTAACCCAGCATATTTCGCTGATGGAATAAAATGGATAATCAAAAATCACTGACTCAATTTGTCGAGCTTTTACGTCACAAAGATATGGGCGCTTTGAGTAACTTTTACTTAAAGTGCAGCACCAATGAAAACATAGGCCAACTAAAATACTTATATCAACAAGCCTGTGCCAATGAGCAAAGCTATCAAGTATTGCAAGACTTAACCTGCGCATTATTAGAAAAAAAACCGATGCCAGAGCCACTTATTGCAGCGATCAACACGATTGAAAAGCTCACTTTTTTTACGCCAGCATTAACTGCCAGCGAAGGGTTTTGTTTGCAAAATGCGCAAGGAAACACATTATTACATGGCTTATTCAAGCAACAACATAATGTGCAACCGCCATTCAATTATATACGTTCGCTACTGCTGTTTGAACGCAATGATTCTTTAGCCAAAGCGTTAGCATGCAAAAATGAGCAAAAGCTCCTTCCTATGGAATGCTACCTCGCCTTTAACACTTGCGAAAAGCCTTTACCAGACCATGAATTAACCGCAGCACTGGCACTATTAGAAGCACAACTTAAGCAAGTGAGTGCCCAAGCAGATACCTTAATGCTCATTTGCAATCACTTGAAGAGCAACCCAAGTTTTGAGCACTTTGACATAAATAGTCATCGAATTTTACTCATCAGCGCGGCGTTTCAATGCTCGCGCCAAGATGTTTTGGCATTACTTGGCTAGGGCATATTGATCTTTGGGGGGCTGATCTTTGTTCAAAGCAAAGGCTTTCAATATCCCAAATCGGCTGCTGCAAAAACACAAAAAGATGCAATAAGCCCTACGCTCGAATGTAATCTAGCGCCGTCATCGCATGATAGCGCACTTTATCATAAAGAATATGCGTCGGCTTCGGGTCAACCACCTCAATGTCAATCTGATTATATTGCGCAATTTCAAGTGCCATTTGGGTAATATTCACACTGAATGATGTGCCCATAAATACTATTTTTTCGGCTTGTATCATCATGTTCTGCGCTCGGCTTATTTGATACAACTCAGTATAAAATTCGTCAAAAAGCAATACATAGGGTTTTAGTGACCGATTTAACTGAGGGCCCGAACGCGGTATTTTAAAAGCGTCCAATAGTGATTCTGCTAAATGACTTTCATCGATTTTATCCCAAGGCGCATTAACTCGATCAACACTTTGACCTTGCTCATGAAATAGAGTCACTTGGTCTATTCTGCCATGAATAGAAATGTAATCACGATTGCCTGCTTTGCCATCCAAACCATCAATGTTTTGGGTAATAAGCGATTTGTCAGCTAACCAGTAATGGACTTCATTCGGGCCATGGTTTCTGTATGTCACAAAACGGTGATAGTACCAGCAAAGAAACTCTGCTGGATTGTCTTGATACATCGCTCTGGTTGCCATTTGTTGCGGTGTATAATTACGACTACCTATGGTCCAGTAACCATCTTCTCCACGAAATGTCGGAATGCCACTTTGTGCACTTACACCCGCTCCCGTTATATAAAGTGTGTTCATCAGTCATTGCTTCCTAGAGGCTTACTTTTGGATTTTACCCATTTTACATTATCGCCAAATTGGAATAGGCCAAGGCTCAATATAATAATCATCGCACCTAATAGTAAGGTATGTGTTAATACCTCACCGTTAAGGAAAACACCAAGGGCAACGGCAAACCCTGGCGTTATCAATGTAGTCAGTGCTACAGTGCTTGCTGGCAACTTTTGTAATACATGAAAATAGGCCAAGAAACCAAGTAACGAGCCGACAACGCCCAAATATACTGTCGCCCATAAGGATTTCGCTTGCCATTTTTCTATGGCAAATGTACCGTCAAAAGCCCACCAAACGAGCGCAAACATTGGGGTAACAAAGAGCAGCGCCCCAAAAGTCGTTGCCATGGGGTGAATCGCTATTTTTACACGTTTGATCATCACACCACTCAAGCTAAAACTGCATACAGCTAAAAAAACATACACTAAGCCAATTGGAGCGAGTTGTAACTGCTGTATTTGCGACGCACAAATCAAATACAGACCAACCAATGCTGCACAAAGTGATATGACTTTAATGACTGAAAATTTTGCTTCTCCTAGCAGCTTCTGCGCGAGTAACCCAGACAAAATGGGAGCTAAACCAAAGATCAGCGAAATAACCCCGGAAGGCACCGTTCTTGCCGCCAAATAACTCATTAACATGCCACCTAATATTCCCAGCGCTGAATATAGGTATAATGTGCAAGCACGGCGATGCCACGGGACTCTGATATTTGTCACAGCAACAACTAACCCTGCCAGTAAAAGCGCAATTGTCATCCGCAACAATACGCTCACGGTAGGCGACATAGTCGCGCTACTCCACACGATCCCAAGCGGCGTCGTAGACCAAACCAAAATTACAAACAAGTACGATACTTGTACAGGCATACCCTTTATCCTTGCAAAATAGACGATAAAAGTGGGAATTTGGAGAGGCTAACCGCTTTTATCATCGCGGTTAGATAAGTAATTAACCGCAGCGCATGCAACAACGCAGGACAACCGAAAGTTGCCATGTGTTATTATTGACGTTGCGATTTAGCGTGTTCATTAAAAACAGAATACTCAATAGATGAATTACTTTTATTTGTACCAAATATAGCCAGCAAGTCAACGCAATTGTGCGCAATATTTAGTTTATTTTTTACCTTGTCTTAGTGCTTGTAAATCAATCCACTTTGATATGCTCAAACTGCTATTGAGTCATAATTAACAAACGGCATCACCACACCTTTTGCCTCATACATACCAACAGCTACTTACATTTTCTGACATTCTCATTACAGCCCCTCACAAACGCCACACAGACTCTCACATTGAAGCGCCCTAAACTTGTCGTCAAGTTAATCAAATAGGAATTGTTATTATGAAAACGCGCTCACTTATATCAATGGTACTCATGACTGTAGCCAGTTTTGCAAGCAACGCTGAATCTTTTGATACACATAGAGTTGGTGCTCAATTACAGGGTGGCAGTGCTTCTTACAAAAGCTCTAGTCAAGATGGAGATGGTGTTGGCTCCCTTTATCTCTACTACAACTATCAGTTTGACCCAACTTGGGCGTTAGAAGTAGGCATAAACGGTGGAGAGGAAGTTGATGACTGGGATTGTAAAGATATCAATAAAAACAAATTTGTATGTGATCGCAATGACGCGTTACTTTTCAATTTAAATGCGAACAAAGTCGAATATAGCAACTTCGTTGTTGCAGCTAAAGGGTACTATCCAGTCACAGAAAATAGTCACTTTTATGGCAAGCTAGGCGGGCAGTTTTATGAATACGAAATATCTCGTCACAGTAATGTATTGGTCGACAAAGACGGTATAGGACTATTTGCCGAAGCAGGTTGGCAATATGATTGGGATAATGGCATGGCATTTAATGCCGGTTTCCAATATATGGATATGGGTGACTTAGATGTGACAGCTTTAGCCGTTGGTTTGAGTTATAGGTTCTAGCCAACTAACTTTAGCAAGGAACGTATAATAAAAAGGCTACTCACAAGAGTAGCCTTTTTTTCAAACTTGAGCTTTAGTCAATTAAAACTTTGTTTCAAAGTTCAAATAATAAGCGCGACCTTGTACATCATATGCACGCGTATTGGTATTGATACCTGTTGAACCGTATACAGAGTTCTGAGGTAGAATTGGTGGCTTCTTATCAAATGCGTTATTCACACCAAATACAACTTTGGTATTGTTACCAAAACTATAACCAGCTGAAATATCGTGATAAGTTACTGAACCAATTGAGTTAAATGATAATGGCAGAGATGGCTCTTCAGAGTTATCATCAACAACCGAATCCCAATGACGAAGCTTCCAACGAACGTTCAAATCATCTAGTTCATAAGTTAAGTTGATGTTTGCTTTGTTCTTTGGCGTTTCAATTTCACCCAAAGAATCAGTCACATTGCCGTTTAACTGGCTAGTAGAAGTGAATTCTTTAGTGTAAGTGTAAATAAGCTGAGCGCCGAAAATACCGTAGCCAGTTTCAACTTTGTAGTTAATATCAGCGTCGAAACCAGATGTTTTGATACGGTCTTCATTAGATGTACCCGTATTAGCTTCAACAAGCGCACCTTTACCATCACGTAGATAACGGCCATTACAACCTGCAACCATATTAGCATCGTCATAACAACGCTCTAGTACGGTTGTACGCGAGATCATAGAGATAGCATCTTCGATTTCAATATCGAAATAATCCACAGTCAACGAAAGTTCATCCGTTGCTTGCCATACAAAGCCTAAGCTCATCGTCTCAGCTGTTTCTTCTTTAACTTCAGGGTTACCGCCTTGGAAACCGCCTGTTGTCTGACGCTCAAGTAAAGTCAGTACAAACTCACCTTGCTCTTGAAGACGAGCCGCTACCGCAGGGTCTTTCAAACAATTTGCTCGTACAGTGGCTGATTTACCATCAGAACCATCAAGTTTTAGGTTATTACAAGGGTCAGTAACACCAGCAAACGTTTCACCTCGACCACCATAAAGGTCTGCAATGTTTGGTGTACGTACCGCTGTTGCATATGACGCTCGAACCATTAGTGTTTCAAATGGGCGATACTCGGCAC
Organism: Pseudoalteromonas sp. ABE4_541; assembly: GCF_056312285.1. Taxonomy (NCBI): domain Bacteria; kingdom Pseudomonadati; phylum Pseudomonadota; class Gammaproteobacteria; order Alteromonadales; family Pseudoalteromonadaceae; genus Pseudoalteromonas; species Pseudoalteromonas sp. ABE4_541. The sequence goes on along the minus strand of NZ_JBSVEM010000001.1, from coordinate 19,746 downwards.
CAACGTTGTAAGTAAATGCGTTACCTGTTACAGAGTGGTCACTTTGACGCGCAGCCAAATCTACACGTAGGTTATCTAATACAGGTAGACTCGCTTCAACGTAAACATCAGCTGTCGAGAAACTACCGTTTGTAGCTTCTGCTTTGTTTGTTGATGATGCACCAGTTTGAGCTAGGTCACCCGGTTGAGCGACACCGCTTTCATAGCGGTATTCAACACCACCTGCAAAGCCAATGTTACCACCGCTAAGTTCGAGTGGTAATTCACCAGCTAAAGTACTAGAAATAACTGACTGCTCTACTTTACCGTATACTTTTGCTGGAGAACGAATGTAATCAACTGCAGCATCAGTGATTGTACCCGCGCCAAATAGATTTAACGGTACACAGCCTCTAATGCGTGATAATTCATCAACACAACGTAATTGACCGTCTTCGCCATACTCAACATTTAGAGCTTGAGCAGCACGATCTACGTTAATTTGGCCACCATTTTGTTGTGTTTGAGTCGTTTGACCGTATGTTCCATAGGTGCTTAATACCCAATTGCCATCGATATCCCAGTCAAAACCAACTGCGACACGAGTGGTATCACGCTCAAGACTAGTATCACGCGGACCAAATTCAACCATACGACGTACAAACTCTGTCTGATTTAAATCAGTTACGCCTAATGCCTGAAGATTATTACGTAGTTTCTCAGGGATAAGTGGAGAGTCAATGCTCATTCCTGATGTACTTCCTAGGTCATTAGCCCAGATTGCGTCATTCACTTTAAGTGCATACGGCTCGATTGTCGAACCTTGCGTGCTCGCATTGTTCCACTGGAATTCAGAGAACATAGTTACGCTATCAGAAATTTCTAAATTCAAGCTACCTGAAACATATTTACGCTCAAGTGGAGTGATCAACTGTCTGTATGCAGCACGGTTAAAGCGGTTGTTGTTTAAATCATCTAAACCACCAACAAAGTCTGAACCGTCACCATTGAAAGCATTCGTTACTTTGTTACCTTCGTCGTCTTTACCTTCGTGAGTAATACGAGCACCTGGTGGGTAACTTGAGCCTAGGTAGATAATGCCGTCATCGGTCGCCCACGCATCGATCGCTGAAAATTCGCGATCAGTCGACTTGATACCATTATCTTTGTCAAAACCAACAGAAATCCAAGCGTTACCGCCATTCCAAGATTTACCGCCAGTTAAGTTAATACTATGCTTCTCACGGTCACTTTCGTCACTAATACCTGTTTGACCTGATACTTCTAGACCTTCAATATCGTTACGAAGAATGATGTTTACAACACCAGCTACTGCGTCAGAACCATAGATAGCCGATGAAGCGCTTTTAAGAATATCAATTCTTTCGATTAATTTTGCAGGGATTGCGTTAAGGTCAACACCATAACCAGCTGAAGGAATTGTACCCGAAACAAAACGGCGACCGTTAACAAGTACAAGTGTACGCTCTTCACCCAAACCACGAAGTTCAGTCGTATTCAAGCCTACTGTTGTTGTTGTAAATGCACTCGTAGACTGGTCTGAACCTGTCAATGCAACTGGAGATTTTGAAAGAATATCTTGAATATTTAGTACACCAGTTTCACCAATTTCAGCTTTGCCAATAGTCGTAATTGGTACAGCTGTCTCTAGGTCAGTTCTTTTGATACGTGAACCTGTAACTGAGATTCTTTCTACCTTATCAGCACCTTCTTCAGCCGCTGAAACATTTGCAGTGAAAGCTGCCGTAGATGCTGCTCCAAATGCGATGGCTAGGCGCACCGCTTTAGAAACTTTTGAATTTAACATGTGGTTTATCTCCCTGAATCAAAAACAGCGTTTTGATTTTTATAATTTTATTGTTTGTATCTAACCGACTTCTATGAGTTCCTATATAGATACAGCGAAGTATACTAAGCTTCGATTTAACAGCAGGTCAATACCACCGAAACATCAAAAAGATAAAATCGACACCAAACAATCCCGATTATCACAACAATAAAAACACTAGAAAAAGCAAGGAAAGTCAATCAAAACAACGTAGAGGGAAATTTATTTGAAAAAGAAAGATGAAGAAAAAAGAAATGATCCGTAAACAGGAACAAAACACCAAACAAAAAAGGCAACAATAAAAAAATTAAAATTTTTAACAGAAAAGGCTCTACCTTACGATAGAGCCTTACAATATTGACTCGTTCTTAACTTTAAATTAGAACTTCGTTGTTAAGCTTAACTGGAAGTAACGGCCTGTTACGTCAAATGCTTCTGATACAGTGTTAATACCAGTACCACCATTTGCCGAACTCTGGTTAGCAACTGGAGGCTGCTTGTCCATTAGGTTACGAACAGTGAAGCTTACTTGTGTATCATCAGAAACGTTATAGTTAGCTGATAGATCGTGGTAAACCACTGAAGGGAAACGGTTGAATGTTGTTAACGCTTCACCAGTAGTAAAGTTGAAGTTTTCTTCATTCAAGCTGTCGTAAGAGCTTTCCCAGTAGCGCATACGCCATGACACATTCAAATCGTCTAGGCCGTAAGTAAGGTTTAAGTTAGCACGATTGTCAGGTGTAAATACTTCACCTTTTTTCTCTACAACGTCACCGCTTAGGATACCAGTTTCGTTAAACTCTTTGATGTGGTTCCATACTAACTGAGCACCGAACTCACCGTAGCTTGTTTCAGTTTTGTAGTTAATTTCGATATCGTAACCGCTTGTATCAAGGTTGTTTTCGTTACTGGTACCTGAATCAACACCTGTTAATGCACCATTTTGGTCACGACGAGCTGCGCCACCACATGTTGCATCAAATGAACCTGGTGCTACGTCGAAACAACGATTTAGAACGGTAGTACGGCTCGTTGTTGTAATTGCATCTTCAACACTGATGTCATAGTAGTCAATTGTGAAAGAAAGTTCTTCAGTTGCCTGCCAGATAACACCTAAGCTTAACGTATCAGCCGTCTCTTCTTTAACGTCCGCGTTACCACCGATGAAACCACCTGTGCTTTGCTTTTCAATTTGAGTTAGGTTGAATGCACCTTGATCTTGAACACGAGCACTAATTTCAGCGATTGATAGACAGTTTGCAGCTACGTTACCTGTAGAAGTCGCTGTAATGCCATCACAAGGATCCGCTACACCGCTAAATGTTTCACCACGACCACCGAACAAGTCAGCGATGTTAGGTGTACGAATAGCTGTTGCAGCAGATGCACGTAGTTTTAAGCTGTCAAGTGGTGAATACTGAATACCAGCATTCCATGTTGTTTGGCCACCTACGATTTCGTGATCGCTGTAACGCACTGCTAAATCAAGCTCTAGGTTATCTAGGACTGGTAAAATTGCTTCCGCGTATACGTCGTCAGAAGTGAAGCTACCGTCAGTAGGTAGTGAACGGTTAGTACTTGAAGCACCAGTTTGTGCTAAGTCACCAGGTAAGTACATACCTTTTTCTAAACGGTGTTCAACACCGAATGCCACGCCAATGTTACCACCAGGTAGTTCAATTGGTAATTGACCTACTAATGATGCAGAAGTGATTAACTGCTCAACTTGACCTAGTACCTTAGCTGGCACTTTTACGTAATCTACCGCTTCAGCTGAAATAGAACCCGCACCAAATAGGTTTAATGGTACACAACCACGTAAACGAGCAAGGTCGTCACGACACTGAAGTGCACCTGTTTCAGGGTTAATTACTACGTCAAAAGCTTGTGCTGCACGCTCAACGTTCACTTGACCACCGTTTTGTTGGCGCTGGTCAGTTTTACCCCAAGAAACATAAGCATTTAGAGCCCAAGTATCATTGATTTCCCAGTCGATACCAGATGCGATACGTACTGTGTCACGCTCTAAGTCTGTAGAACGCGCACCGAACTCAACCATACGACGAACCATCGTAGGAATATTGTCCTCTAAAGTAAGGTCCGGGTTTTGAGCTAAAAGCGCATCACGTAAGCCCTGTGGTACCATTGGGTTACCAAGTTTAATACCACCTAAACCACCACGTTCTGGAAGGAACACGTCATCAGTCGTGAATGGAGTTGGTTCAATCGTTGAATTGTTAGTTTTTGATGAGTTCCAGTTCGCTTCTGTAAAAAACTGAACGTCTTCAGCTACATATTGCTTGAAGTTAAACGCCATGTACTTACGCTCAATTGGCGTAACTAGCTGACGGTAAGACGCACGGTTGAAGCGGTCAGTTGTATCTGAGCTGAAAGGTGTACCATCTGAGTTAAAACCACCGATACGGCCTTGAGGTGGGTAAGAAGAGAAGATCTCACCAACGTATTCGATGTTGTTGCCATTCTCGTCTTTTAATAAATTACCATCTGCATCTTGTCTAAGCAAAATAGCTTGGTCAAGCTTAGAGAATTCACGGTCAGATGATTTCAAACCTTTATCATCATCGAAGCCTAAAGCAACAGTTACGCTACCATCGTTCCAAGACTTACCACCAGTGATGTTTAGTGAGTACTTCTCACGGTCAGACTCACCTGAGATACCAGTTTGCGCATTTACTTCAACACCTTCAAAACCTTCACGTAAGATGATGTTTACTACACCTGCAACCGCATCAGAACCGTAGATCGCTGATGAAGCGCTTTTAAGGATATCGATACGCTCGATCATCGCTGTTGGGATTGAGTTCAAGTCAACCGCATAACCTGAAGAAGGCGCACGACCAGAAACGAAACGACGACCGTTTACAAGTACAAGTGTACGAGATTCACCTAAGTTACGCAGTGAAGTCGTGTTTAGACCAACACCTGAGTTTGAGAAAGAGCTGTTTGATTGGTCAGCGCCCGCGATTGATACTGGGCTCTGGTTTAGTACGTCAGCTACGTTTAGTGCGCCGATAGCTTCGATGTCAGCACGACCGATTGTCGTGATTGGAACCGTTGTTTCAAGGTCTGTACGTTTGATGCGTGAGCCAGTAACCTGAACGCGTTCGATTTCTTCAGCACCTTCTTCTGCTGCGAATGTATTAGCTGAGAAAGCAGCAGTCGATGCTGCTCCAAAAGCGATAGCTAAGCGTACCGCTTTCGAAACTTTATTATTTAACATTTGTATCTCCCTGGACTACTTGTTAGTAGCTTGTAATTTTTATGGGTTAAACCCTTATGAAAAGTTGCTAGCGCGCAACAATTACCGTGAATATTAAACAAGCATTGACGTAAGCGTCAACCGCAAATTGTTTTATTTATGTCAATTACCCCAACAAGGTACAACTTTTTATATACAAATAATAAACGATATTATGATCTTAGAACAAAAAACCTCTTTGTTTTTTTAACTTAAAAAGCACAGATTCGTAATTAGGCATCATCATTAGGATCGGATATATTTGCTTGTCAACATAATGTTCATAATCTATTTCCTCACCACCTAACGATGTACGCGGGCCTGATTTGGTTATGTAGTACCTAATTTTACTACCTTTACGATACTTTTTACCGTCATTATTCTTCGACGCATGCTTGGCAGCTTTGACGTGAGGCGGGATATTTTTTGTATAATTTTCTATGTCCTTACCCAGTCGTTTCGAATACAGCAACAAACCATCCACTTCTCCTGAATAAACTCTATCGATATACCTTTTAGTAAGGCTGTATAATTCTTGCCCAGCAAACATCGCTTTAATAACATCTTGTTGATATTCTTTAGCGATATCAGTCCAGTCGCTGCGCACACTTTCCATCCCTTTAAACACCAGCTGAGCTGCCCCGTTAACAAATGTTTCGCCCACATAGCGTTTTTTTGAACCTACACTTTGACCTCGAATCGTTGGCATAAAAAAACGGTGATAGAGTGTTTCAAATTCAAGCTCCAAATAACTACTGATGTCATATTTTTCGCCGCACCACACTTGCCAAAATTCATTAACTTTATTCACTAGTTCATTTGCTGTTCGCGTACATTGTTTCTCATCCCAATCATCGGGAAGTTTTACAAAGGTAGAGTCCGTATCTCCGTAAATAACTTCATGCCCTAACGACTCAATAAGCTGTTTTGATTGCTGCATGATTTGATGTCCACGTAAGGTGATAGAACTAGAAAGTCTAGGGTCATAAAAGCGACATCCTTTTGAGCCTAGGACGCCATACAAACTATTCATAATGATTTTGATCGCTTGTGATAACATCTGATCTCCCAAAACCTTGGCCTGCTGCCGTGCTTGCGCCAATTCACCAACTAACTCGGGTAGGTGGTGTTCATCACGAGAGAAAAAACCTTTATTAAAGCCTTTGATTGCTTCATCGGGTGATACAAGCCCTTTAATTAAGCCTAATGGGTCAATGCGAAACGTTCGAATAATAGATGGATAAAGGCTTTTAAAATCAAGTACGACCACATTTCTATATAGGCCCGGTTTTGAATCCATGACATAACCACCAGGGCTGTCAAAATCAAACCCATGCTCTGCCAAGTTTGGCGCCACATAACCGCTACGATGCAACAGCGGAAGATATAAATTTGTAAACGCTGCTACTGAGCCGCCCATTTTCTCAAGCTCCAAGCCAGTTAAGCGACTGCGGGCAATCGCAAAATCAATCAGCTTTAATTTATTAAAAATGGCGAGTACCAACTCACAATCTTTTAGGTTATAAGCAGCTAAGGTCAGTTTATCTTCATGAAACTGCCGGACTATTTCCGTTAGCCGGTCATCTTGTTCAATGAGCTTGGTTTCACCCAGTACCAGCTCTGAAACACGCGCTAGACTGAAACTATCAAAATGGTAAGTTGCATTTTTTAACGTATCGATACCATCGATAACCACACGGCCACTTATCAAGATATGAACATAATTGCCTTTGTACATATGAAGCGGTTGCTGATCTTTGCCTAAGACAAGTTCAATGCCCAAAGCTTCAGCACGTTCAGCTAAAATGACAAAGTCGAACTCAATGATGTTCCAACCAATAATCGCATCGGGGTTAAATTGCTGAACCTTTTCCATCAAAGTTCGTAATAATGCACTCTCATCCTCAACCCAAACAATATAGTTTGGCGCATCAGTAACAGGCTCACCTATCATAATAACGTGCGACTGCTGCTCACTCACAAGCCCAACGGAAAACAAGACCCCACTTGCATCACACTCGATGTCCAAAGACAGTACTGTCAAATGCGGCGTGTAATGACGATTTGCTTTCAGTTGGGCATTGCTTAACTCGATGTAACCATCGCGACGAACTTCATCACCTTTTACCCACGTAGCTCCACGAACAAAGCGCTCCATTAGGAAACGGTCACAATGACGAATATCGTCTTCATACACTCGAATTTGATGTTGCAAAGCCAATTTTGCTTGATGATATGCTTGCCCATTTTTAAAGTAGCAAGCCGTCATTGGGCTATTATCAAAGTGTTTCATTTCAAGTGTCTTATACTCACAGGGTGCGCCAGCCAAAAGTACCTGTACTTTTTCCAACTCACTCGTGCGAACAAAAAACACCGGTCGCTCCCCTTCAACGAGCGCTTTTACTGCTCCTTTGTTGGTACTTAGCCAATAACATAATTGCATACGTCCTTGGACGTTGGTTTGTTGTCGGGATAAGATAAAGCCCTCATACACAGCTTGTGCCAAAATGCTTACCCATCTAAAATAGCCATCGGTACTGTAATTATATACATATAAGAATCTATTAGGCGAACCGCATGCTTTCAGACGCGCTCAAAAAAACAATTCGGCAAACCCATCAAAATATCGCTGAAAGCCTAGACGGCTATCGCCATCGCAGCAGTCAAAACTATCTCGTTGCCGAAATAGCAAAAACCCTTGCAGGGGAATATCACAAAACGCAGAAAATATGCGTTATTGAAGCTGGTACTGGAACAGGTAAATCTTTAGCGTACTGCCTAAGTGCGTTACCTACCGCGCTTGCTAAAAAGAAAAAGCTAGTAATTTCAACTGCTACAGTCGCGCTGCAAGAACAGTTAATTAATAAAGAATTGCCATTTTTTAAAACCCATTGCGGCTTTGATTTTAAATTTGATTTAGTCAAAGGGCGCCAACGTTATGTATGTGTGCAAAAGCTCAATGCAGCACTGAATGAAGACAGTCTGCAGCTTTCTATAACACCAACCTTGTCCTCACCATTGTCTGATATGGAGCAAAAGTGTTTACGAGAATTGCATAGCGCATATCAAGACAAACGCTGGCAAGGTGATCGAGATAGCTGGGCAGATACTATCCCCGACAAAGTATGGAATTTGATAGCATGCGATAAGCATGCTTGTCAGCGGCAGATGAAATCGCACCATTTATGTCCGTTTCACTTAGCGCGGCAAAAAATGGCGCAAATGGATGTTTTAGTGATAAATCATGCGCTATTACTCGCAGATTTAGAATTGGGTGGCGGTAAGATCTTACCTGAACCCAGCGATACATTTTACGTCATTGACGAAGCTCACCATCTACCTCATATCACTAGAGACTTTTCATCCGCTGCTGCAACAATAAAAGGCACCATTGAGTGGTTAGAAAAGCTTATGAAATTCAGTGGCAAAATGGCAGCAACCATGGTGTCGCAAAAGGCGATTGGTCAAAATTTTAAGCTCAATGATGCGGCTAATGATGCAGCTAAAGATTTAAAAGCAGTCCGTGACATACTAGATAAAGCTGACTTTGCCTATAACCAAGAAGACACATTTCGCTTTGAGCATGGAGTTGTGCCTGAATCACTTACTTCAAAGGCAAAAGACATTAGCGACGCCACTCAAGACGTCTTACGTGCACTCAATAAAATGCATGACGCGCTTACATTGGATGTCAGTGACGGTGATGTAAAATCGTTTTTAGCCGATCCCCTCTTGGCAGAAAGCGGACAATATATCAATCGCTTGGAACAGCTACATAAGCTCTGGTATAGCTACGCAAACAAAGGTGAACACACACCACACGCAAGATGGATCAAGCGCCTTGAATATAAACATCACCATGATCATTTATTGTGTGACTGCCCGATTGAGGTTGGTTACTACCTAAAAGACAAACTTTGGCAAGAGTGTGATGGTGCAGTATTGTGCTCAGCAACTTTAAGTGCGCTAGGCACCTTTGATCATTTTGCCAGAGAAAGTGGGCTGGCTAACGAACCTGGGGTTAAATTCATCAAAGCAAATTCGCCATTTGATTACCCTAAGCAAGCCACTTTACACTTACCAGTGTCTGATATCGACCCAACCGATAAGGCATTTAGTGATCATCTAGCGCAAATTTTGCCAGCCTATTTGGAGAAAACAAAGGCAAACTTGGTGTTATTTGCGTCTTATTGGCAAATGGACCATGTCGTAAAACAACTGAGAAAAAAACAGTGGCAGATACTCGTACAAGGGGAGCAATCCCGCGATAGCCTGCTTACCCAACATAAGAAAAACATCGATAATGGTAAAGGTAGCATCTTGTTTGGTACGCAAAGCTTATCTGAAGGATTAGATTTACCTGGTGTATACCTTGAAAATTTAATCATTACAAAAATTCCTTTCGCCGTACCCACCTCCCCTATTGAAGAAGCACAGGCTGAATTTGTGCAAAGTAAGGGAGGTAATCCGTTTTTATCAATCACGGTCCCCGATGCAGCGAAGAAATTAGTACAAAGCTGTGGTAGACTGCTGCGTAAAGAATCAGATCTCGGCCGTATAACTATATTAGACAGGCGCTTAGTAACGAAACGTTACGGCAAAGCCATGCTTGATACACTGCCACCTTTTAAACGACAAATAGATTATTAAATGTTTGAACTTGCGCTTGATCCAATGACATGGGGGCTACTTTGTCTAGTTGCCCTTGCTGCTGGCTTTATTGATGCCATTGCCGGTGGCGGTGGCATGCTCACCGTCCCTGCTTTACTTACCGCGGGCTTACCACCTCATGTAACGCTGGCTACCAATAAGCTAGCAGCGAGCTTTGGCTCTTTAACGGCAAGCATCACCTACTATAGAAAGCGCCTTTTTGATCCTGCGTTTTGGGCAGCTTCCATTGTTGCAACAGCCCTTGGTGCTTTGCTGGGAACTTTGATCGTTGATTATTTGAGCGTTGAATTTTTAAATAAATTACTCCCTATCATCATTATTTGTGTCGCGTGTTACAGCTTATTTGGTAAGTTAAGTCCCACCCAATCGCATTCATTACCAACAAACGAGCCGGCCTTAAAAACGAAACAATGGCTACAAGGCTTATCGCTCGGCTTTTTTGATGGCATGGCAGGACCAGGTGCAGGTACCTTTTGGACTGCATCAAATAGCCTGCTATATAAAATGAGCTTATTGCTTAACTGCGGCTTAGCCCGGTCAATGAACTTTGTCTCTAACTTTATCTCACTCATTACCTTTGTAGCCCTAGGTCATGTGAACTTTTTGCTTGGTATATCAATGGGCGCATTTTTGATGATTGGCGCTTGGATTGGTGCTCACTCAGCAATTAAATTTGGCAACAAGTTAATCAAACCGTTTTTTAATACAGTGGTCATTGTGTTGGCGATTAAGCTAATTGTAGAGGCTTATTTTTCATGAGTCAGGCGCTTGAACGTTTGCATCAACAGGTCGCAAAGCTAAGCGAACAAGCGAAGCAATTCGACGATGCGAAATGGTTTGATAAAAATCGCTATATTCAAGCCCAACCGAGCCTTTTTGACCGCTCTGTTTTTGCGACAAAAAGTCTTGTGCTTAGCGATTATATTGAAGAAATTAAGCAACAGATAAAACACTTACCCCCATCAGACAAACGCCATGCGTATAGTTTTGCTGTACAAAAGATTGGTGCCCAAATTGAAGCTATCATCAAAGTTTTAAAATCCACCCCTGTGTGGGCTAAAGAAAACAAAGTTCAGTTTAATAAAAAGCACAAGGTATACAAAAAAGCAGTGCAAAAAATCATGCAAAGCTCACACGAGTTATATCAAGAGCTGTCTCAAAATCATGAATTTGAGCGACGCTTGATGGAAATGATTGAGATCCGAAAACAACAATTGGATAAAGCAAATGCTGAGCAAGCCGCTCAAATTAATCAAGAAATATTGGCGTTACACGCTCGCCTCGGTAGATGCAGAAAAGCCATTTCCGCTACGGAAACAAAAATCCAGCAAGTTGAAAAACAACAAAACCGCTAATGATTTTTTATCACCCTTTGTATTCACAACTCGAATTACCACAACACCATAGATTCCCTATCGGTAAATACCAATTGCTTTACAATAGAGTCCAGGAAAAGTCGGTATTCCCACCAACTATATGTCCAAATAAAGCGCCAATAGCATCTATTTTGTTATGTCATAACGAGCGGTATGTACACGACTTTGTTCATGGCCTTATGGATAAAAAAGCCATACGAAAGATGGGCTTTCCATGGTCTGAAAACTTAGTTGACAGAACGTTATACTCAGTCGGTGCGAGCATAGAAGCAGCCAAATACGCTGTTAAACATGGTATCGCTGTCAATATCAGTGGCGGCTACCATCACGCCCATAAAGACTTTGCAGCTGGGTTTTGCATATTCAATGACTTAGCAATTGCCGCCAGTGTGCTAATCGAAATGGGCCATGCAGATAAAGTGGTGATCTTTGATTGTGATGTGCATCAAGGAGATGGCACAGCAACAATGCTGCAAGCACGAGATGATATCATTACCTGCTCAATACACTGCGAACAGAACTTTCCTCGCACGAAAGCCGTATCTGATTACGATTTCGCTCTCCCTAAGCAAACCCAAGATAAAAATTATTTAGAAACACTACAACAAGCGCTCATGCTTGTGTGTCGCCTCCACCAACCAGATATCATTCTTTACAATGCTGGCGCAGATATTGTCAAAGGTGACGAATTAGGCATGTTCGATATAACGCTTAACGGTGTTCTTGCTAGAGACCAATTAGTCATCGATTACTGTTTTAAAAATGGTATACCTCTAATGGCAGCTATGGGCGGAGGATACCAACGCAATTTAGCTCAACTTGTTGATGTACATGAACAGTTTTTTATTGCTCTGCAAAATAAGCCAGCTATTATTGTATAAGTATATATGGAACACTTGCTTTGGAAGCGCAACATGAAACTACATGATGATGTACATAACTACTACGAAAAAATCGTGCTAGAGAAAATTATTGAACATAATTTAGATAAAAAATACGATGATGACGTGATGGCCGACTTTTGTTGTACCGTACTTAACCAATTGCCAGCTCGATATATTCGCAATGATGTGGATATGGCTTTTTACTTACCGGGCCAAGAAAGAGAACAAATGGAAAAGCGCGTTGAAACAGCAATAGAAGTCGCCATGGCGCAAGTGGCAAAAAAGGGAACCGGTCAGAAGTGAGCAACTCATTAGAAAATGCACCTACTCATGTCAAACTTGCGGTAGACTTAATTCTTTTGTTAGAGCAGAACGAAGTATCTACCGAAGATGTACTTTGCGCACTAGAAATTGTTCGCCAAGATTTTGAAAGAAGACGCACCAAGCAAGAAGAGCAAAAAACCAAAAATTAACTTTTTAATTTCAATTTAGTCACAAATGATGTTTACTCTACCTCTTCTAAATTTAACTATGAAAGAACATCATCATGACAACAAAATACTCACTTATGTTTCTTATTGCTACAGCAACCCACTGTAGCGTATCTTTAGCAAACGATTTTACCGCGCTAGATGAAGCGCTACCACCTCACTTTATTATCAACGGCACAGAGCCGGTATTCGACTTCGATGGTGATGGCTGTTTGCCAAGTGCAGGGATTAGTAGGACCGGTCAGCAAAACTCTGGCCTCAAGACAACTGGCACATTAGGTGGCAGCTGCAGAGACAGCCAATTCCTAACAACCTCAAATACTGTTCACCGATTTGCCTGTCATGAAAATGAGTTAGGCCAATTTTGTGCTCATTTTTACGCGCTGTACTTCAAAAAAGACCAAGTCTTTCCTTATTTTGGCGGCGGACATCGACATGATTGGGAATACGCGGCTGTCTGGACGCATGATGGCATTGTAACCCACGGTAGTTACAGCGCTCATGGTGACTTATACACAAAAAGTGCCTCTGAATTACCATTTGAAAACGGCCACTTGAAAATTGTTTATCATAAAGATGGCATACTGACACATGCCATGCGTTTTGCTAAGACAAATGAAGTTGCAGAGAATGATTATAATCGCTTTGTCACACCTAATATTATCAGCTGGTATGAAATGCAAGGAGATGGCATTAGCAATCAAACATTGCGCGATAAGCTCAATCAATATGACTACGGTTCAGCAACACTACCTGTCAAAGACAGTCGCTTTTTAAACAACATTAATCGCTTCAAACCGTCAAATTATCCAACTTTTAACGAAGTGGATATTCAACCTTAAAAACCCTTTCGGAGGCAGCCATCATGCGGCCTCCATACACAGCACCTTGTTGCAAAGTCAAATAGGCCGTAATTATGTAAATTCTGCTTCAAAAGATATTACAAAGTATCCTAAATCGTTACAAATTGTTGCTAGGCAGCAATTTATCCCAAATATTGGGGAATTTGTCGCGTTCTGCAAAGGAGGCGTTTTTTTATGCTCTAGCGGATTATTCTGATTTGCTTAATACTAGAGCGATAAGGGTAAACATTGGATACTGTCATGAACCTAACACGAAGTTCGCTTAAGAACCCAGCGAGTGTATTAGTGATCTTAACTTTAATTATGCTGTTTGGTGCTATCAGCATTTTTAAATTGCCGATCCAGCTAACTCCTGATATTGAGCAGCCGCAAATTACTATTTTCTCAGGGTGGCGTCAGGCCGCACCAGAAGAAATAGAATCTATGATCATTGAACCTTTAGAAAATGCAGTTAAAAACACGCCAGGCGCGTTAGAGGTCAATACACAAATAAATCAGGGCAATGGGTTTATCTCGTTGACCTTTGCAGTCGATGCCGATATGCAACAAGCAATGCTAGATGTATTAACGAGTCTAAACCAAGCACCACCGTTACCATTGGACGCAACAGATCCTATTGTAACCGCGGGTGGCGGCGGAGGACCGGGCTCGGGAGGTCCTACAGCTGCAAGTTTACTCGTGGTGCCACTCAATTTCGATAGTGAAAAGTTCGATATGGCAAACTATCAAAAGCAAATTGAAGATTTTATAGAACCTCGGCTTGCCAAAATACCTGGCGTGTCTCGCGTCAATCTAAATAGTCAACGTCAAAGAGAGTTGCGCGTCACATTTGATCCTCACAAAGCAGCTGCACTAGGCATTAGCTTAGGACAAATCCGCCGCACTATTTCAACATCCACCGATATGTCTGGTGGTTTAGCCGACGTGGGGCGTCGCCAGTATACCGTGCGATTCACAGGAAAATATGATGTCGATAGCCTAACACAAATGCGGGTGGGCTATTCGGGTGAGCGTCCTATTTACTTGGGCGATGTCGCAACGGTTGCTGACACCGTCACCGATAGACGCTCTATGACGTTACGCAATGGTAAGCCTGCCTATTACATTACTATTTCGCGCAGCAACGATTCAAATACAGTAGCTGTACTAGATGGCTTAAACCAAGCAATTCATGAGTTAAACACGGGAATTTTGAAAGACGCAGGGCTTGCTATTGAATTAAGCTACGATGCCTCTGTACATATTCGCAACGCATTGCAACTAGTCAAAAGTAACCTAGGCCTTGGTGTATTAATGGCTTGTGGGATTTTATGGTTATTCTTTAGGGGTATGCGAGCAACACTCATGATCGCAGCGACGATCCCTGTTTCACTTATGGTTGCATTTTTGGCGCTTAATGTTTTCGAGCGAAGCTTGAATGTAGTGTCACTTGCGGGTCTCGCATTTGCAGTAGGGCTTGTGCTAGATGCCGCAATTATTGTGCAAGAAAACATCGCCAGATTAAAAACCGAAGGATTAGCTAATGGCAAAGCAGCATTAAAAGGCGCGACTCAGGTAGCGGGTGCTTTGTTTGCTTCAACAGCGACCAGTGTTGCTATCTTTTTACCCATTATGTTTATGGCGGGTATTGAAGGGCAATTGTTCTCTGATTTGGCACTCACACTATCCATTGCGGTTATCGCATCCTTAATTTGTGCACTGACTATTATTCCCATTGCAAACAAATATTTACCAGAAAGTGACAACACCGAAGACCCGTACAAAACCTATTGGATTAAGCTCTCTCAGTTTGTGATGTCGCTAACCGATAATCGCACTAAACAACTTACTTGGATTGCGTCTTTACTTGGCGGCTCTGTACTTGTAACGCTTACACTGCTACCTCAAACTGACTTCATGCCAAGGGCCCCCACTGACGGCTTTTTCTATAGTTTAAACACACCACCCGGTGGCAACATCAACTATATGGAAGAGGAAATTGCATTACGTGTTAAAAAACGCTTAATGCCCTATTACACTGGAGAGAAAACGCCAAAAATTAAAGATTTCAACTTTTATGTGTTTGGCGCAAATGCAGGTGGTTTTATTTACTCAGATGACCCTCAACGAGTCGAAGAATTAATGAAAGTTGCCCGTGAAGAGATCTTCCAAGATTTACCCGACACTCAGGTTTTTCTATTTCGAGGTTCAATGATCCAAGTGTCGAATGGGGGTGATGGTCGAGCTATCAACATTGATCTTACTGGACCAAACATGGATGATTTGATCGCAGGAGCAAAAACTGCGCTTAGTGCAGTAAAAGAAGCGATGCCAGATGCAACAGCACAGCCTCAACCTAGTCTCGATATGGCAGAACCAGAGCTTCGCCTACATCCAAATGATAGACGGATCACACAAGCTGGCCTAACCAGAAATGATGTAGCACAGGCTGTGCAAGCATTTACAGGTGGATTGTTTATTAACGAGTACTTTAACGGTAACGAGCGTATGAACGTTATTCTAAGAGCGAATGCTTGGCAAACCCCTGAAGAACTCAAAGCACTTCCTCTTGTTACCCCAAATGCAGGTATTCAAACACTAGGAGAGCTTGCACAGCTTGAGCGCACAGTTGGGCCAACCCAACTTCGCCGAGTCAATGGCAAGCGCACAGTGTCTGTTGTTGTTACTCCGCCACCGAAAATGAGCCTTCAAGAAGCACAGGCACTGTTGGCTCAACATGTTATGCCTAAAGTGCGTGAGAGCATTCCAGCAAACGCAAGTGTTATTTTGGGTGGCAACGCACAAAAGATGAATTCGGCAATTGAGGAAATGACAATTAACTTTGCCTTGGCTTTATTCATTTTGTTCTTGTTGATGACTGCACTATTTAAATCAGCTAAAGACAGCTTCTTGGTACTACTCGTTATGCCTCTGGCCGTTGCAGGTGGCGTATTGGCATTGTTCATACTAAACCTATTTACGTTTCAATCATTAGATTTACTGACCATGATCGGCTTTATTATTTTACTTGGCTTGGTCGTTAACAATGCAATTTTGCTTGTAGATCAGACTCGCTATTGTGAAAACCAAGGTATGACTAGAAGCGCCGCTGTACATAAAGCAGTGCTCATGCGCGCGCGTCCAGTTTATTTAAGCACACTAACCAGTCTGTTCGGTATGCTACCGCTAATGCTGATGCCTGGCGTAGGGTCAGAAATATATCGGGGACTTGCAACTGTAATTGTTGGCGGTATGGCAATCAGTGCAATATTCACCTTAGTATTGATGCCTAGCCTATTACAACTTGGAAAGCAGCGGCCACCTCGTGCAGAAAAGGTACCTCATTCAGATAAACCAGCTTTAAACTTAGTCGCCAACCAATAAGAGAATTACTATGTTGTTATCTAAAAAACTATTCAATTCATGTTCACTCGGTGTTGGTGCTTTACTACTGGCTTCGAGTATCATTATCTCACCAGTAACGCGTGCAAAATCGCCAGTGACGGTTGAAAAACTTACAAATTCGCCGTTACAAAGCGAATTCGCAGTACATGGCACCTTGTATGGAAAACAAGATGTAAAACTAACCGCTGGCGTTGGCGGGCTACTGACTTATGTAGCCGAACCAGGGAAAACCGTCGTCAAGGGTGAAGTTCTCGCTCGCTTAGACACCTTGCCTTTAGAACTTGAGCAGGCTCGACAAAAAGAAATGCTGAATCGAGCTAAGATTAATTTGCAATTTCACAAACAAGAGCTTGCTCGACTTACGCAACTTGCAAAAACGAGCAGTGCCGCGGCAAGTCAGGTGGATAAAGTAAAGCAACAACATGATTTAGCGCAATCAGACATTTCACTCGCTGAGATTGAATTGAAAGTCATCGCTGACAAACTCAATCGCTCTACCCTACGAGCACCTTTTGCTGGTGTGATCAGCGAACGCTACAGCCGCTCTGGAAAAGATGTCAATAGAGCTGACGAGTTACTCAGCCTAATTGATATCAATAACCTAGAAGCCCGCTTATACGTTCCCGTAAAATATTTAAAGTACATTAAAGCAGGCATGACTTTACCAATCTCGGCCGGCACGCTGGGAGCGTTGAACCGAGCAGATACAACGATCACTGCGGTAATACCAACCACCGACCCTCGGTCACAGTCATTTGAAGTCAGGGCGACATTACCTAATCAAAGTAGTCATAGCTGGGCTGCGGGTCAGTTAGTTGATGTGACTGTACCATTGAATAGCCATCAACCCGAACTACTCGTCAACCGTGATGCACTCATTTTACGTAAACAAGGCGTGCACGTTGTACGGATCAATGCAGACAACAAAGCAGAACAAATTCCCGTTAAGGTGGGTAAAGGTCAAGGTAAGTTTGTCGCCATCAAACCCGTCAGTGAAGGTTCATTATCTATTGGCGATACTATTGCTGTTCGAGGTGCCGAGCGTTTAATAACAGGCCAAGAAGTTGAAGTACAACAAGGCATCAATGCATCGTAACCAATTCCAACCAAGTTACTAGCCCAATGAGCAGGTTCACACGTGGGCCTCGCTCATTTTTATTTTTCACACATAAAGGTATTACTAACGCTTGAAAAGGAATGTATGTAAGTAACGATATTATTGCCTTAATTTGTCAAAGAACTTACTCATGATTAGTTGATATAGTCGCAGCGCTGGGTAAGAAATAAATATCAATGTTATTAATAGGTTAGATAACATTATCAATGGACTATGGATGCCTTTCAAGATATCTGTATCGAAAATTACGCGATCTACATATCTAAACAAAAACAACATCATTATTGTGAAAGAAATATAAAATCCATAGGTTGTCATTCGAACAAACTCGCATCGCTTAAGATTATGCCATTGAAGCACAGCGACCATAAAGAGCGCTTCATGAATACTAAAATACATGTAGTAAACTTGCCTTTTAGCCTGCACGCCCATTTCAAGAGAAAGAATGACATCACCGACGACAGTTCCTACATAATGGAATATCAATGCCATACAAATGTAGATAAAGTATGAATGTTCGAATTGTATATTTTCATCTTTACTAGGCCGCCCAAAAATAAGCGACCTGAAAGGGTCATTCGCAAGCCATATGAATAACAACAAAACGATGACCTTCGTTGAAACTAATATCCATCCAATATGGACTAAAACTTCATTCACTTAAGTTCCTTTTAAAACAACTTTACTTAAAATATCCCCTGAAGTTAACAAACGGGTGTGGTATTTTGTTCTCTTGGTGGTTCAACACCATTATTGCCACCACCACTGCCACCTCTTACATATTCCAACAATTTAGGGGAAAGTTCTTGATCAATTTCGATTACCTTACGCATCAATCTACTCCTTTTATCAATTTTTAACAACACTAAAGGCTCACGACCGATAAGTATCGGCGTTACCCACATAGCTGAGAGTGTAACCCTAGTTCCTATACAAACATTAGTCCCTAATCCATTAAACACAAACTATTTACATACTCTCAATATTTAAATTACATATCCACAGTCTGGATATGAAAATATTCATATTTAGGCTAAACCAATTACCCCACTAATTGCAACTAAAGATATATATTTTTGTAGTATTTCTTTCTCATAGCTCAATTTTTTCTTTGTTTAACTTATATATTAGTATGTTAGGTCGTAGGACACTACATCAAGTTATTATAATGAGTCAGTTGGCATAGACCTTCACATAACAGCATACGAAACATCGCTACGACAGAAGGCTCACATAACATCTAAGAATTTGAACTCATCAGCTAGCCTTTGATGCTAGAACAAAAGGTTAACGACTTGAGCGAAGCGAAACGCTCTTTTTACGCAAGGTGAAGTGAGCCAGTTTATAAAGCGCTGAGAGACTACTTATAAAACGCTCAGAGAATGAGAGAGTCTCTCGACAACAGTGAAGGTTGCTTACTTCACCTTGCGCTATAGTGCTAAGTATTAACGACTATGAGCGAAGCGAGTGCGTTTACTTTGCGCAAGGTGAAATGAGCTAGTTTATCCGCTGCTAAGGGACTTAAACGCAAAAAAGCCCGACTCTTTCGAATCGGGCTTTCTCTTAATAGGTGCCTGGCGATGTTCTACTTTCACATGGCAACTGCCACACTATCATCGACGCTGTTTCGTTTCACTTCTGAGTTCGGCATGGGGTCAGGTGGGTCCAAAACGCTATTGTCACCAAGCATATTCTGTTCGTCAATTCGTTCACCCTCTGTGAACCAATTAACTAAAATCTGGAAAAATTCTGATAATTCAAACTGTCTACTTCAGTAATACTAACTTCTGGTTCGTAAAACCACTTTGGCGTTGTATGGTTAAGCCTCACGGGTAATTAGTACTGGTTAGCTTAACGTATCACTACGCTTCCA